>CAJUOV010000034.1 GCA_910588695.1 uncultured Christensenellaceae bacterium | reverse complement strand
CCTTACTTTCTCTTTTCTTCACTTTCTTCACTCTATGCAGTTGTCAATCTTCGGATTTCCCTCGACAGAGGGGCTCTTTCAAGCGAAAAAGCAAGCCGTCTTGAAAGACAGCTTAGTTATCATATCACGCAAGAACAATATAGTCAAGCGATTTTATCAGACTTTTTTCAGTTTTTTTCGGAAAATTCGGAAAAAATTTTATAATCAAAATTAAATTGCTATTAAAAAACGATCCGTGCAAAAACACGGATCGTTTTTTTATGCCTGATATTCCCACACTGTGGGAACGCCGTTTTCGTAGCGCCAGAAGTTGCCTGCGTAAGCGGTGCCCTCGGCGTTCAGCGCGGGCGCGGTTTCGGAATAATAGTACCGCGTTGCAGAGAGCAATTCGTTGCTTCCCTTTACGTTTGCGGCAACGCTCTCCCATTCCGCTTCCGATCCGTTGTAATACACCGCTTCGAGCGGACAGCGTTCAAACGCACCGGCGGATATCAGTTTGAACTGTTTGGGCAATACCGCCGATTTAAGAGAAGTACAACCGCTAAATACATTTATAAGCGTTAAAACGCTCTCGGGAATTTCAATCGATTCGAGCGCCGTACACCCCTTAAACATATCGGCAAGATATGTGACTCCGTTCGGCAGCTTCACTTTTTTAAGCGCCGTGCAACCGCTGAATACAGTTCCGGAGCTGTATTCGTCTTTCCCCAACGATGTCACCGTATCGGGAATTGATATCGACTGCAACGCAGTACACTGTGAAAACGCACCCTTTCCGATTTTAATTAAACTCTGCGGCAACGATATCTCTTTTAACGAACTGCAACGGGCAAATGCGCTGTTTCCGATAACCTTTACCCCATCGGGTAATTCAATTGATTGCAACGACGTACAACCGTAAAAAGTTTCTTCTTCAATCGTATTTAAGCACGATCCGAATTTGATCTCTTTTAGAGAAGTGCATTTGTAAAAGGTCGAGAGAACACCTAAAAAGACATTGAATTCCGTTGCCAATTCTTCTACGCCGCTTATATCTACCGATTCCAATGCCGTACAACCATAAAAAGTTCCTTCTAACGTTTTCACGCCCTTCGGCACAACGATCGATTTTAATGAAGTGCATCCTCGGAAAGCCAAATCAAGATTTGTAACGCTATCGGGAATGGCAACTTCGGTCAAAGAGGCACAGCCAACAAACGCCTCCACCAAATGTTTCACTCCATAAGGAATTTTAACTTCTTTCAGCGAGGAACAGCCCGCTACGATATTGAAGGAATCCATACAAAGATTTTCGGGCAAATTCAGCATTTCCAACATTCTGCAATTTTCAAACGCTCCGTATCCGATCTCTTTGATCCATTCGGGTACCGTAAACGATTGTATATTCCGTCCCGCAAACGCACTCTCCCCGATCTTTGTCACGGTCTCCGGTATCGTACTGTCGATACAGCCGAGCGCCACCGCATTCTCCTTTTTATCGATAATGCAGTTCCCCTCTACGATGTAACGGTCCGGTTCTTCGGAATCCGAAGAATCGCCCAAGGCAATCCCCTTCAAATTCGTGAGACGCCGCTTATCGAGCGGCGCAAGATCCGCCAAGTGATAGGGAAGACTGAGGTATTTAATCAGCGGGTAAACAGACTCGCCCTCCGTTGTCATTGCCCCCGAAGATAAAAGGTTAATATATTCGACTTTATAGCCCCTGTAAATTGCGGGAATCATGCAAACGCCATTTTCGTCAACCGCAAATTTCGAAACATAGAGCTGACCTTTTGAATTGAACAAAAATTCCATTCCCTTCGTATAGCGGAGAGCTCTGCCCGTAAACAAAATTTCTGCATCGTCGGAGCACGCAATCCCTTTATCGCTGTACGCCATCAGTTTGATCAAATATTCTTCATCCCCTTTCAAATCGGCAAGATCACAACTAGTCTCTCTAGTTTCCCGTTCGGTGTACTCGTTTTCGACGAGAACAGAATATCCGTCGGCATAATCTACCTCATCCCACACAAGCACATCCCCTTCAATCCGCAAATTCTTCGGGGTCGCAAGTTTTTCGGGCAGTCCTTTTTCGCATGCCGTAAAGCCTAAGCAAGCAAACAGCACGATAAGCGGAAGTAAAATTGTGATCAGTTTTTTTCTCATACGATTTTCCGATTTTTAAC
>CAJUOV010000033.1 GCA_910588695.1 uncultured Christensenellaceae bacterium | reverse complement strand
ATATGAAAGTCATTCGCAGCTTTTATTAACATCCCGTGCTTGGGTTTACGGCAATCACAATTCATCTTGTATTCTATACGCTCACCCGCAAAGCCTTTATCGGGATGATGAGGACAATAATAAATCGCATCGAGATAAGCTCCGTCGATACCCAATAAAGTCTCCATTTTATTGTGAATTTCCTGAAGCTCGTCAACACTAACTTCCCCGCGCGCGATCACAGGCTGATTAGACACAACGATAGCTAAATATCCGCTCTCATTTATTTTTTGAATTGCCTTAGACGCACCGTCAATTAAATCAAATTGATTAATATCCGTTAAAAAACCCACATACTTATTTATCGTTCCGTCCCGATCCAAAAAAATCGCTCGCTGTTTATGCGACAAATTTTTCGCATAAACTTTACTGGACCGAATATCGGATATCACCGAAAAATAGCGATCGGGCGTTCCCATATCTTTTACATATTCAGGCGAATCATAAACAAACAATTTTCCTTCCTGAATCAAAGGTTTAAGAACGTCTCTATCCAAATCCCTTTTTTTTAATTCCGTAAAGCGACTGAAAATGGTAGGAGCAATAAAATGCAAGCCCGCATTCACGCGATTCCTGTACCAAAGACGCTTGTCCTCTTTATGCAACCAATTCTGCACCCGATTGTTCTTATCGGCAACGATTATACCGCTGTCATAGGGATGAGAATTAGGATGAGTAAAGAGCGTAACTTCCCCACCGCATTTTTTATGAGCCGAATAAAATTTTTGTATATCAACATCAAAAATCAAATCTCCGCAAATAAGAAGAAAATCTTCAGAAATTTCATTTTTTAATAAATATAACGCACCTGCCGTCCCAAGCGGCTCGTCTTCTTCGATATATTTAATATTTACCCCGAATTGACTTCCATCGGAAAAATATTCTTTTATAATATTACCAAGATAACCAATTACTAAAACAATTTCTTTAAAACCTTGCCTTGCAAGCGCCTCAATCTGATATTGTAAAATGGGCTTCCCGAGAACGGGAATCATCGGTTTCGGAACTTCCGCATTCACATTTCTGATGCGCGTACCCTTACCGCCCGCCATAATCACTGCTTTCATTATTATTCCTCTCGGCAAGTGCACTTGTCAAACGCTTCTGGCGTATAATAAATTACTCGCGTCCCCTGTCTTTCAAATTTAAAAGGCACTTCCATTAAATCGGAAAGCGCTTCCCGCACCTTATCCTGTTTTTCGGGACGAACGTAAAATAACAGAAAACCGCCCCCGCCCGCACCAAGCAGTTTCCCGCCGAGCGCGCCCGAATTTATTCCCCTTGTATAAAAATCATCAATAAAATCGGTGGAAATGCTTCCGCCGGTTTGCCTTTTTAATTTCCACTCTTCATCCAACAGTACTCCGAATTGATCCAAATCGCACTCATTGTTTTCTAAAACTTTTTGAGCGGCATCAACCAAATCGAGCATTCGCAACAACTGTTTTTTCTTCTCCTGTATCGAAACTATCGTGGATTTCTGAATTTCAGAAGAGTTGCGCGTAAAACCCGTAAAAAACAACATGAAATTTTCATTCAATTGTTTTTTTCGTTCCGGATTGATAATAACAGGATGCACATGATACCCGCGATTATCAAAATCAATTCTGTTTAAACTTCCAAACGAAGCGGCAATTTGATCTTGCCAACCGCCCGCTTCATTGCAGAGTGTTCTTTCAAGATAAATAGCATCATCAGCCAACTCTTTTTTTGAACGGTATTCACCTTTTAAACAATAAAATGCGTTTAAAAGACCAACGGCAAAAGTGCTCGAAGTTCCCAAACCCGTTCTTGCTGGTAAATCCGCATCGTAAGAAATATGCAATTCTTTCATGTCCAGCATTTTCATGGCATTACGAACCATGGGATGTTCTATTTCATCTATTCTGTTAACGCGCTCCGTTTTCGCATAAATCAATTCTGTCGAATAATCGAAAAAACGCGGCAAATGCCGAACCGTTACATATACGTATTTATCAAATGTGGTTGAAAGAACCGCTCCTCTATTCTCTCTAAAAAATTCCGGGATATCCGTTCCCCCACCAAAGAAACTCATTCTAAAAGGCGTCTTTGTAATAATCATAAGTAAATTTCCTTAGCTTATATTTTAAAAGCCGTAAACTTAAAATGCAATTTTTCAATATATTTAAAAGAATTACACTAATACTGATAGCCATATCATAACA
>CAJUOV010000032.1 GCA_910588695.1 uncultured Christensenellaceae bacterium | reverse complement strand
ATTTAAGATCGGATAGAGAATTAACTCAAACTGAGGTTGCAAGGGCTTGTAAAGTCAGTACGCAATGTATTAGTTCTTTGGAAGCTGGAACACGGAATCCAACAGGGAGTACTCTTTCTGCTTTGGCTGATTTTTACAGCGTCAGTGTTGATTATCTTCTGGGACGTGAAGAATCTGAAACCTATTTTCAATCGACAGCGGTATCTCAATCGGAAGAAGAACGCCGACTTATAAATATGTTCCGTAATATGAGCCACCCGCAGAAAATTCGTTTCCTTGCCTTCGGCGAAGGTTTAACGGAATCGGTTTCGAGTAGCAAGAAAAATCAGTAAAGATATTTAAGGAAATCAAACTATGATATTTTCCCTTATGGCATTAACACCTCCCCCTTCAATGAAAAACGAAAGCCCTTCATCTTTATTGACGTTAGGGATTATAACTTCCGTTCTATTTTTAATTTTTTTAATTATCTGCATTGTTTTTAAAAAAAAGCGACACCCGATTTTTGCCATTCTTTTTTTGGTATTCTCCGTCGCTTGTGCCGTAACTGCAATTGGAAGTTTTATAAAAATACCAAGAAGCAGAAGCGCAAAGGATTTCGATATATCTATTGAACTCAGTCAAGAGTTTACTTTAAACAATGAATATGAAGTTAAACCGAATCGAAGTATTGATAATTTAGAAATCACTTTTACATATTACGATTCGCAAAATAGAGTAATCTCTACCAAAGAAAAAACCGTGGGAAATGTAAAGTCGGGACAAACCTACTTAGTAACTGTCAGCTTATCTGAATTTTCACTAACTGAATTGTTAAAGATCAACTATTGCAAAGCCGAAGTTACAGGCGGAAAAGTTTGGGAATAAGGAAATTAAGATGAACGCAGATAAAACTCTACTCGACGCAATGATCGCCGAATTTAAAAAATATTCCTCCGTGGAAAAAGCCTTGCTCTTCGGTTCCCGCGCGCGCGGAGATAACACGGATCGGAGCGATTACGACGTAGCCGTTTACGGATCGCTCTCGGATACGGAACAGAATGCAATCCGACACCGATTCGGCGAAGAACTCCCCACCCTCCATAAAATCGACCTAATTTTTATACAGGCAATCACGCCTTCAAAGTTTACCGAAAATATCGAAAAGGAAGGAATTGTAATTTATGACGAAAAAATCTGAAACGAAATTAGAGAATTTAAGCCATGCAATCAAACGGCTGCGTGAAGCGGTTACGGCATATAAAAACGAATCGGATAATAAACTTTACCGCGACGCTTTGATACAACGGTTTGAGTTTACTTTCGAACTCGCATGGAAAAGCGCGACGGAAATATTACGGGAAAATGGAATTATACTCGATATAATTTCGCCGAAATCCGTATTTAAATCTGCCTATTCCGTCGGATATATCGAAGATGAAGAAATCTGGATCGGCATTCTCGAAGATAGAAATCTGATGAGCCATATCTACGACGAAGAGACTGCCGACCGCATTGCCGACGATATTTGCAACCGTTACACGAAAGCGTTCGGAAATCTGCTTGCAAAATTATCGAAATAACTGCTTTCCCTTTTCCATACTTAATCGCTTATTTTTGTTTTTCCCTCATGATATAATATCCCTCCACTATCATGGAGGGATATTATGGGCTTAGAGTTTACAGACGAAGAAAGCGTCCAACTGATTATGCACATAGACGAAATCTATGCTCTTATCGGGCGGGCGGAGGGACGAGCGCAAAGATACGAGGCGCGAAGGGAAGAAATTTTAACAGGAAACTTTATGGCTGCTCTCGCAGAAAAGCGAGAACGGGAACAAAAGGCACGACCCAACGGCGATGTTTTGACCACTCCGAAGGAGAGTCAAATGTTAATACCTATCTATATCCCCGGCGTCTCCGTCAGCGACAAAAAGCGCAAAGACGGACGCTATCAGGGTTACGCCGTGAGGGAAGGCAAAAAGCACTTCTTTTACGGCAGATCCTACGAGGAATTGATACGGAAAATTTCAAAATTCGTACAGGAAGGTGAAATCGAGAGAAAAAGACTTGTCGATGCATCCCCGAAATTCGGGGATTATATCCGAAAATGGATTGAAATTTACAAAAAACCAAACTTGAAGCCGTCCTCTTTTCAGTCGATGATTGCCGCGCTCCGCCCCGCCATGGAGGCGTTCGAAAACAAAAAGCTCCGCCTCATCGCGTCGGACGAGATACAGGAGCTGCTCGTCGGCATGAAGGCGGAGCGTATGCGCGATATGTGCAAGATCTATCTGAACGAAGCCTTTCAGAAAGCCGTCGATAAAGGAGATCTGAAACGCAACCCCTGCGCCGCCGTGGAGATCCGAAAGCATAAGAGCGAACACAAGAACGCTCTGACGGTGGACGAACAGGAGCTGTTCTGCGCGGCGATCGCGGGAACGGAGTACGAGCTGTTCTGCCTCTTCCTGTTGGCGACGGGTCTCAGGATCGGCGAAGCCTTGGCGTTGCGGCGCTCGGACTTCGACTTCGAGAAGCACACGGTAACGGTGAGCAAGAACGTCGTGTACATCAAGGGCGAGCGGATCGAGCAGGACACGCCGAAATCGGAGGCGGGAAACAGAACCGTCCCCGTTCCCGTGAACCTTAGCGAACGGATCCGCGACGTGCAGACGGATCTGATCTTCCCCCACCACGCCGAAGCGGTGCGGAGCTTTATGAAGCGCCTGCGCAAATCAATCGGCGTCAACGTTACGCCGCATATCCTTCGGCACACGTACGCGACGCGGCTGTCGGAGGCGGACGTTCCGCCGAAGGTAAAGCAGTACCTTATGGGGCATGCGTCGCTTGAAATGACCGAAAACGTCTACACGGACACGCAAAAACGGTATTTAGAGAGCGTTTCGGATCTCGTACGGTCTGTTTTCGACCCGAAAAACGACGGTTTGACTTAAATTTTGACTTTTTTCAAGGAAAATTACGCCGTTTTCGGAAAAGAAAAAGCCCGTTTTACGGCATTTTTGCCGTAAAACGGGGCATTTTGGAGCTTCTGGCCGGACTTGAACCGGCGACCTATTGATTACGAATCAATCGCT
>CAJUOV010000031.1 GCA_910588695.1 uncultured Christensenellaceae bacterium | reverse complement strand
TCGTTTTATCCAGCGTCCATCCCGTAAATTTCTTGCCCGCAGGCACAGTTGCAGGCACAGGCAACACCGTCTTGCCCGCTTCCGAAAGCTCATATTCCTGAGGATTATGCACTCCTCCCGCAAGCGTCATCGCCGTCCCATTCATATCCGTAAATGTAACGCGCGTCTTGCTTGCCAATATAGGCGACGACAAAAGGTCGGGCGTGTTGGTCGTGCTCGTAATTTTATCAATGTTATCCGTCGCCCAAATCGCGGGATTGTTGAGCGCCTTTTTTGCTTCCGTCTTTAACGCAGCTAAGCTGCTTGCGGTTTTTGCCGCTTTGGTGCTCATTTCACTGGCTGCAATAGATCCGCTGCTTGCATTTTCGGTAAAGGTATAGGTATTTGTGGATTCTTTGAGCGTCCCTGTTGCAGAATATTTCCCAAGAAAAGGAATCCCTTTTGCAACAGTGTTTGACATCTTAAAAGAACCGTAGCCGAAGCAGTTTCTGAAATAGTAATTTCCGGTATATTTATTGCCCTGACCCATGGTCGCCATAATACCGGGCGTAACGCTAAAACTACTAGAACTCGATACTAAATTAAAAACGGAAAAACATCTCGTGAAATAGTTATTGTTAACGCCGCGCAAAAAACCTACCATGCCGCCCCAAGTTTGACCATTTGTGGCGTTGACGTGCTTCGACGAGATTGCAGAATAGCAATCGGTAATATATAATGACGCCATATTTGAATAATAACCGTCGTAAATGCAAATCAATCCGCCCGAGGAAACGTAAGTACAGGAACAGCTTGTAAAGGTACATTCTACGTCGGTAGCGCATTTATACATTTCCGTCGACTTACCGGACTGCCCCGCCGAATGGAGAATGCCGCCGAAACCGGGATAAATAGCACAATTACCACCAAGGGGACAATATTGATTTATCAAACTTGTTCCGCTATAGCTACCCGTGACCGTAATATTGGCAAACTTCGTATTGCCGTCTGAATGACCGACGAAACCGCCTACGTTGGAGCAATTTCCCGAGGTTGTAACGGAGAGATTTTCAATAATAACGTCGGAAAAATAAGATGTTCCGGAAATTGCACAAAAAAGCCCCAAAACATTATTATAGGCATTCGCAACGGAGTATTGGACGTTGGAAATCCTGTGACCGTTTCCGTAAAAGGTGCCGCTGAACTGTTTTACGCTTTTAATTACGCCTTTCGCGCCGTTTGTTTGCTTATAATCCAAATCTGTGTTCAAAACATAAGTTTTGGATCGATTCGCCGCCGTAGCCGTAAAAGTTACGAAATTATCCCAATCCGCATTGCTGTTGATAACATAGGGATTCTCTTTCGTGCCTTTTGTCTTGGTGTTATCTACTCTGACAATTACTCTATCTGTTTCTACTCCTTGCTCCTTGTTTCCTAATTTGATACCCGTTGCATAATCCGTATACCAATAAGTGTCGCCCGTGGTAAAGGTATACAACTTAGACGCGCTGTCCACTATCAGCGTGTTGCCGCTTGCAAACGTGGGAGCCACCTTATCGTTTTGACTGCCGTCAGTACCCCCCCCCTCGACGTTCTCAGAGGAATTCGGGTTATCGAGCTCTGTCTTTGTCCCGCTCGAAAAATCGGAAAAACACATTCCGAACACGAGCGACAACGCCATTACCGCGCTCGCCCCGACCCCGAATACTTTTTTGAAATTCAATTTCTTTTTCATCGCTTGCCCTCGCTTACAATGATTTTTTGTTTATTATGTATTACACGCTCAATTTAATTTATAAGTGTACTATTCTATTATATAATCAAAAAAATCGGTTTGCAAGTATTTTATCGTAAATTTTTCGACATTTTCACCGAAATCGACACCATTAAAGCCTTTTTTTATCTTTTTTGCAAATAATTGGTAAAGCACAAAACAAAAAACGCCCCGAATTCGGGGCGTTTTTTAACTGAACTTTTAGCCGTTCAACTCACGGTCAACGCGTTTCATGCGAATATCTACCACGTCTTTCGCGTCTTCGAGGGAAGCAACGCTCGTAATCGGCACTTCTCCCTGTCCGTCGTTTTCAAGGCTGTAATACAGCACAGGTACGTTCTCTTTGATACAGAGTTTGAACAGCGTTCTTCCGCGGTATTTGAACAGCACCGCATACTTTCCGTCGTTCTGCACCGTCTCGGGTTTGCTCATGATATACCCGCCGATCTCGTAATAGTAACGCTTCTCCTCGTCGCTCAGTTTTCCGTAGGATTCTTCGAGCGTTACCACTTCCGTCTCCGGCTGCTTATCAAAGACAGTTTTCACGGGAACATCATCTGCGTAATCTTGCGCGTGCGCGAAGTAATCGTTCTGCGCCTGCTGGTTCTGCATGATCTGATTGAGCATCTCCTGCTGCTGCGCTACAAGCTGACGCAGTTCGTCGTTTTCCGACTGCGCGGGCGGCAACGCCTGCATTTGCTGCTGCATCGTGGGCAATAACCCCGCTACCGCCGAACTGATCATGTTCTGCATTTCGTCATAACCGACCTGCGGCTGCTGATAGTTCTGCTGCATCGCGGCAAACATCATTCTGAACTCGTCGTCGCGGCGCTGCTGTTCCGCTCTCGCCTGCGCATCGCGCGCCGCCTGCTGCGCTTCTTTCGCCGCTTCTTTTTCGTCGTCTACGCGTGCCTGTTCTTCGGAAAGCGCAACAAGCGCTTTTTTGTACTTGGAACGGCAAACAAACATCACTGCAAGCGATATGATTCCGAGAGCAAGCACGCTGACCGAAACCGCCCACCATACGCTCTCTTCCATGCCGAGCATAATCGCCAGCAAGCCGACGGGCGCAAACGAATAGGATATCTGCGCAAGTTCTCTCGTCTTTTTCTTGGCGTCGCGTGTCGCCGACGTATAGTTGAATGTCTTAGCTAAGGAGAAGATGAGCAAAATCGCACCCACTCCGCCGATCACAAGCTGAATAATCGGATACCGAACAGTTCCGTCGGCAGGTTTTTCGGGATTGGAATCGTCGGGATCCTCGGGATTCGTGGTCGGGGGATTCCCCTCGCCGTTGTTCGGGCGGATAATGTAGCTGCATTCCCCCTGTCTCA
>CAJUOV010000030.1 GCA_910588695.1 uncultured Christensenellaceae bacterium | reverse complement strand
ACGACAGAAGAATCATAAACTTCAAGTCCGAAACGTTGGACGACGTCGGCAGGAGTCTGAACGAGTTTTTCGATCTTTGAGGGGCGGGACATGTTCGGAAGAAAAAGGGACGTCAAAAAAATCTATAAAACAACGGACGGATTATTCAGCGGGCGGGACGACATAAAAAAACCGCGCCCCGTTGCGGTGGTAGACCAGCGAAGGGACGACGGCGCGCTCGCGCTTGTGAAGTTACATAAACAGAAGGGAAAGAAATCGGGTATTTACGTTGAGGGGGTTGTCTTAAAGCCCTCGAAGCATAAGGCGTTGACGGAAGATTCAATCGTTGAAAATTCGGTTCGGCTCGGGAAGAAAATGAAAGACGGACACGCGCCGATTTTTGAACGAGACCTGAAACCGACGAAAGACAAACTGACGCGCAAAGAATATTCCAAAGTCAAGAAGGGAATCCGCGGGAACACCGCCGCGCAGAAAACAAAATACAAGGCAAAAATGAAAAAGTGGCACAGACACTTCAAGACATAAAAAAACCGCGCCGGCGGTGAAGCAAGACGCGGGGTGGTGCGTTCCATGGATACGCACCTGCTTAAAGGCTCTTATAGTATATGCGAAAAATGAGAATTTGTCAAGCGTTTTTAAAAAAACAATCCGAGATGAAGTCAAGCGGCGAGAAGCGGGGCGCGCAGCCGAAAGACTATTGTCTGACGTGTCGGCTCCCCGTAAAGCTCTGCAAAGGAAGCTGCACGGCGGAAGAGCGCAAGCGCAACGGCGGTTAAAATGAGGGCGACGTCGCCGAAATCCCCGTTTTCGGTGACGCAGAAGATCCGATCGGCGCAATGCAGCGACGTCTGAATCCCCGTTTTCGGGGATTTGCGCCCGGGAACGTTCCGGGGGAAAACCCCCGCGCGGGGGAAGCGATAAAGGTTAAAGTTATGGCGGAAACAGCGAAAAAACTGAATCGATCGGGACGTTCGCATGGCGGGTATATCAATATCCCGTATTTTCTCATGTCCTTGAAAACCGTGCGCGACGGAAAGGAGCGTAAGCTCAGCGCGCGGCAGCTTATCACGGTGTCGGCGATTCACGGCTTTTCTCAAGAAGAGAATAAGGCAGACTTTACGAGCCGCGAAGCGGCGGAACGGTACCGTTTCTCCAAGAGTACAACGCGGCGGGCGATCCGTGACGCGCTCGACGGTAAGCTGATCGAGCGCGAAGAAAAGCGATCGCAATATAAATTCGTCGGCGAGGAAGGCGGCGAAGGATATTTACATATCAAGGAATGGGCGTACTTCGCTCAATTCGATTCGATCGGATATTTGACGCATAACGAAGTGACGATTCTATTTTATATCATCTCGCAATGCCGGAACAGGAAAGGCGCGGCGATCTGGAAAGCGTCGGAGCGTCATATCGCCCGTCGTTTGAATCTGTCGCCCACGACGGTAGGAAAAGCGGTAGAACGTCTGACAGAGGCGCGGGTATTGATCAAGAGCGGGCAGGCATTGAACAAATACACGAAAACGACGTTCAGCGTCGACGAGAACGCCCTGAAAGCCGCTCAGAAAGGAATCGTAACGCGGGCGAAGGGAATCAGCGACGAAGCGAAAGCGGCGGAGCTGCGGGCGGAAAGAGAACGCTTTTACGCCCACCGTCAAAAGGCTGTGCTCGATCGCGTGGAGAAGCTCAGAGCGAGAGCGCGCGCCGATGAAGCGTACAGAGAGGCGGAGAACGAGCTCAGAGCGATCGAGCTCGATATAGCGAAAGCGGAATATTATCACCTGCCGACGTTGCCCGATCTTCTCGATCGGAAGCGCGGGAACGAAGCGCAGAGAGCTGCAAGGCTCGCGGCGTTGGGCATGACGGAAGAGGACTTCCTCCCGCGGTATTATTGCGAGAAATGCTCCGATACGGGCAATCTTCCCGACGGTAGAATGTGCGATTGCTACCAAAGGGGGCGACGATGAGGAGCGCGGGTTCGGTAACTTTGTGGCGAACTGAATAGGAAAAAGAAAAGCGCGGAGCGTCCGCGCTTATAAGCGTGAGAGAGGCGTCCCGATCCGGGGCGTCTTTTCATATGCGAAAATTTACCGTACAAAAATGAGTACTTTGACGGGTGCAGGGGCGGACGGAAAACGCGCTTGAATGGACGGTAAACCGCAAAAAAATATTCAAAAATGGACAGTATAAGTATAGTATTTACTATTTTGAAAGTATAGGACGCAATCCGCACGGGGGCGCGGATCGCTTGATGAAAGGAAGCGGTTCGGCGCGATCAGAACGGCGGGGTGTCACCCGTTTTGCCTCGTTCTTCCCTGACGTCGGGGAAGCTCGTCTATGCGGAAGGGGTTCCCCCTTGCCCCATTAAAAAATTCTAAATCGGGCGATCCTAAAACCTTTTCGATACAAAAAGCCGCAGACAAGCTGCGGCTTACTTTTTTGTATGAATAGCTTTTTTGTTAGGATCGCCCGATTTTCGCTTTTAGCCACGAAGCCCGCCTTGATCGCTCGCGACCGTCACCCGTTTTGAGCTTTCCTTCCCTCGTTTCCTTTCTTGCTTTTTTTTCTCGGTGGAGAGCGGAGTTCGACGACCACCGAACCCGGCGAACGTTTAGAGATTGCTCCACAAATTCGATTGACGGCTCTACGCAGCTGTGCTATAATAAACGAGCCGACCGAAAGGGCGGCAGTGGACGGGGCGACCCGTGGCGGTTAGCACTTCTACATAGGAGGTGCCGAAATATGAGTAACAGCTTGATTTTGTTTTTGTTGGAGATGATCCAGAAAGGCGCAATTAGCTCGGTTACGGTAACGAAAGGCACCGTGACCATTCGCATAAAAAAATAACCGCCCCCGAGCAAAGGTTTGCGGTTATTTTGTAATTTGTAACTTAGGCTAACCGCCGTACCGGTTTCGCCTCCGTTCACTTAACATTATAATCATCGGAAAGGTATTTGTCAATACTTTTTCCGAAAATTTTCAAATAAGCGCGTCACATTCCATTGACGAGCTTTTTTTCTTTAATTTTTTGGGGGTAATTTGGGGGAAAAAGTAAAAAACAGGGAGAAAAATCTATACTTTGGTGCAAAAACGGGGCAAAATTTGCTATTTTACCCCGTTTTTTGGTGGGAAGAGGTGGATTCGAACCACCGAAGTCGTAGACGTCAGATTTACAGTTGCTTTGACATCCGAATTACGTCAGATTTACAGTTGCTTTGACATCCGAATTACGTCAGATTTACAGT
>CAJUOV010000029.1 GCA_910588695.1 uncultured Christensenellaceae bacterium | reverse complement strand
AAATCATGCTTGCAAGTTTGAGCGCCGCTTGATTCTGCAAGCGCATTTGCGCCCGAAGCGATCCTTCGCTCCGGTCCCGCTTTGCTTTGAGTTCCTCGTACTCCCTGAGCTCGTCCTTTGTGATGACGACGTTCCCGTCTACCGTCAGCTCTCGCTTTCTCTCAATCGCTGCCATAACTTTCTCCTTTTTTCGACTTTGAATATTGTTTTTTCACTGTTTTTTTACAATTTTTTCCATTTTTTCCAAACACTTCCCAATTTTAGGAATAATTCAGATTTTGGGAATGTTAAAATATTTATATCTTTTTACCAAGGAGTTTTTATTTTATGACACTTTCCAAAGCAATTGCATACCGCATCTCTCAGCTGCTCGCAGAAAATGAACTGACTTATTACAGACTTTCTTGCAAATCTGCCGTTCCCACCTCTACGCTCTCAAACATTATGGCTTGCAGCTGTAAATCCTGCAATCTTTCTACCATCAACGATATTTGCAAAGGATTTAATATCAAACTCGTCACTCTTTTCGACTGCGATCTGTTCGAACCCGAAAACATCGACGATAACGATTGATCTACTTTAACTGATCTTTTCTTTCAGCCGTCCACTCCCGAACGGCTCTTTCTTTTGCTCAATTTCTCCGCTCTTTCGAGGGCGGTTTTTTATTTTGCGAAAAAATACATCGCGTTTAAGCCCCCTAATTTGCGTTCTAACGGATTTTTGCCCTCGGACGATAGATTGAACCGCTCTCTTTTTGTGATAATGTTATCACATTAAATGAGTGTATGTCAAGAGTTTATCACAAAAAAAGAGTAAAAAGATAAAAATATTTCAATTCCCCACTTTTTGTGATACGCTATCCCAAAGAGGTAAATTATGTCATTTTCATTAAGGTTAAAAGGGCTTAGGGAAGACTTGGAATTATCACAGGCAGAGCTTGCAAAAGAATTAGGAGTCGGAATTGGAAGTATTGGAATGTGGGAAAGCACAGATCGAATTCCCCCTTCAAAAAAACTTATTAAAATCGCTGAATATTTTAATTGCACGACTGATTACTTGTTAGGACATTCCGATAACAAATACCCCGTTTCATCTTCCCTCTCGGCTGATGAACAAAAGCTATTAAACAATTATCGCGCTACTCGCCTCGATCTGCGCCCCTCTCTTATAACCATGTCGGAAACCCTCGCAAAAACTCCCGACGAAATCGCAGGGAACACCCAAAAGAAAAAAGCATAACCACTACGGAGGAAAATTTTGAGAACACTAAATCAAGAAGAATCCATTAGCTTTTTAAGAGCCTTGGCGAAAGGCATTAACCCATACACCAGATCGGAATGCAGAAGAACTGATATGTTACGCGATCCGAAAATTGTAGACGGGATTCATGAAGTAATTTTATCCTTTATCGATCTCGCAAAAAAGAATAAAGTAATGTTGCAATTTGATCGGTTTGCCGTTAAGGAAATTGAAATCTCTGATGAAGAAAAAACAATTGGCCTCTTGGCGGAATTTATTTCGTCTACATCGAATTTCTCCAAAACAAGACTTATAAGAGTGATACAAGATTACTTAGTCTATTTTGGTTATTTGGAAGTCAAGCCCGATAACTTAGATCATAATAGCAACAAAAAATTTGCCACACCAAAAGGCGAAAAGATCGGAATAAAAACTTTTGTTCAAACAAGCTCGAATGGAAAAACTTATCATTGCACCCGATACTCTACTGCGGCTCAACAATTCGTTATTTCACAACTCGACGAAATCGCAAATTTCTTCAATAACTCTATAAAGTTATCTAAAAAGAAAGATGATGAAGTGGAAGAATGGGAAATAGTCGATTTGGAAACAGATGAAAATGACGAAGTAAAAGAATAGTTTACATGCTTTTAACCCACAGTCAGCTTTTTACCCTGTAAAAAGTTGACTGAATTTTTTCCTCAAAAAATTGTATAATTCACTTATAAAATTTTTAGGGGGAATTTTTATGACGAATGAAACACTCATCTCAGAGAAGGTGCAAGCGGCAGCCAATTTGCTGTTCGAAGTTTTGGTTTTAATGCCGTCCCCTGCTCCGCCCGCCCCGCAGCTTCGGCTCGTGTGGGATTCAGATTTTCAACTGCAAGAAAACTCGCCGTTCCCGCGCACATTCGCGGGAATAGTAGACAACAAAAAAGGCAATGCTTTGACCACCTCAAAAAAGGAGGGGCAAATGCTTATTGACGCGAAAGGTGTTTCTGTTACAAGAACACCGCGCAAAGACGGACGTTATCAGGGTTACGCAATCGTCGGAGGGATCAAAAAATACATATACGGATCAACCTACGACGAAACGGTACAAAAGGTAACGCAGTATTGGAACGAACGGCAAAAGGAGGAAAAGAAACGACAAAAAGAAATTGAGAAAGAACTTATCCGATTAAAAGCGCAGAAAGAACTCGAAGAGCGGGAACAGGCAGAACAAAAAAAGACGACCGCTTCGGGCATTCCCCTTACGTTCCACGAATTTATGCAGTACTATTTTGAGCGATACCGTGTGCGCAAGGTTGCCGAAAGCACGCTGACGAACGATAAATATCGCTATAAGAATCACATTCTTCCGGCGTTCGGATCCATGGCGTTGGAACAGATTACAGATGACCTATTGCAGAATTTCGTCGACGACAAGTCTGTGGACAGCTTAAAAACGGCGAAAGAATGCAATTCACTCATCAGCGGAATGTTTGATTTTGCGGTACTCAAAAAGATCGTTGAAGTCAATCCCTGCAAACTCGTGATCGTAGAACCGTATGAAAGCGAACACGGCGTGGCACTTACGCGGGAGGAAGAGCAAAACCTTTTGCGGAGTTTAGCGGACAATCCGAAGTATCTGATTCCCCTATCCGTCGCGCTGTATTGCGGGTTGCGCCCGTGCGAATACCGTACAGCTACGATCGAGGGTGATTTTATCCGGGCGCGCAACCGTAAACGGCACTCGAAAGAAATTGAGTGGAAACGCATTCCGATCTGCAAAAAGCTCAAAGACATACTCGGCGACACGCAGACGCTTTACTTCCCCAACAAGAAATATTTGCGCGATCATCTGATTGCGGCGTGCCAGGATCATAAGCTCTACGATCTGCGGACGACATTCAACAGCCGTTGCATGGAGGCGCATGTGGACGATTATGCCCGCAAAACGTGGATGGGACACGGGATCGACCGACTTACGAAGGCTTATACCGATTTGCCGGATTCATGGTTCTTGGAAGAGGCTAAAAAGCTCGACGAGGAAGAGATTTGACACTTGTTTGACACTTTTTTAGAGGGAAATCAGAGAAAAAACGGGTAAAAAGACGGCAAAATTACATGAAAAAAGCCCGTTTTTCGGGCAAAAAACCGAAAAAACGGGCGTTTCTGGTGCACCTTCAGGGACTCGAACCCTGGGCCCAATGATTAAGAGTCATTTGCT
>CAJUOV010000028.1 GCA_910588695.1 uncultured Christensenellaceae bacterium | reverse complement strand
CTTAAAAATAAAAAATAGGCTTGTTTTTTTAACAAACCTATTGTAAATCAGCAAAAAAATTTTATAAAAATTATTGACATAATTCAAAATTTCAGTTAGAATAAATGAAAGTGTTAAACAATATAATAAACACGGAGGAGAGGAATTATGGCAGAGAACGCAAACAAGTTGAAGACCAACAGAGGGCTCTTCAAAACGATTTTGCTTACCATCGTAACGTTCGGCATTTACCAGCTGTACTTGCGTCATGCGTGGGCAAAAGAAACGAACATCGCTTGTAACGGCGACGGAAAGAAGACGACGGGGCTTTTACTTTTGTGGCTCTTCGGCGTACTTACGCTCGGTATCTATGTTATCGTATGGCACTGGAAGTTCGCAGAGAGAACGAAAGCGTTCCTCGAAGCAAACGGCAAGAGTGCGCGCATCAGCGGAGTGGGCTTTTTCCTTTGGACTTGGCTTGGTTCGATGATCATCGTCGGACCCATGATCGCGCTTTATAAGCTCATTCATCAGGCGAACGCCGTCAATGAGATCTACAACGCTCAGCTCGAAGCGGCTGCTGCGGTTCCCGCAGAAGAAGCTGCTCCCGCGGCGGCAGAAGCTCCTGCAGAGGAAGCTCCCGCCGCTGACGAAGAGTAATTTTTCGAATAAAATAAAATCCCGCAGAATCGACTGCGGGATTTTTATTTTGATTTATTACATTTTTTCACAGGGTTCCGTTTCGGGTTGCGGAGCAGGCTCTTCCGTATTTGCGGCGGCGATTTCCCGAACTTCTTCCGTCGGAAGAGTCTCTTCCGCGGAGGGCGCTTCCGTATTTTGCGGTTCGGCGGTTTCGGCGCGTTGTTTCGCGAGCGGTTTCATCAGAAAGACGTAGCGGATAATCGGAAACAACAGAACAATGTCGGCAAGGATCCACGCGCCCGCGTCGGCAAAACCGAGCCAGAAGAAAGAATCGGTAGAGGCGGTCGAATCGATCGGCGCGCCGTTGACGAGACGGGGCAGAACAAGGCAGATCACAATTCTTGCAGCAAGCTCTCCGATACCCGCGAGAAAGGGAAAGAGAGGTTTTTCAAGCCCCTGTACGACGTTTCTCATAAGTACCAGCGTGCCCAGAAAGAGCACTGCGGGAAGAGCAGAATAGAGATAGGTATTGCCGAAACGGATCGTTTCGGAGTTGATTTTATCTTCGGCGAGAAAAATGCGTTGATAGGTGCCGTTTACGCTCAGACCCAGACCGATCGAAATGACGACGGCGGCAAGGATCACCATGATATAAAAACATTGCACCGTGCCTTTTTTGATTCTTTCGCGGTTTCCCGCGCCGAGATTTTGCGCGGTGAAAGAGATCATACATGTGCCGAGTGCGGTAAAGGGCGCAAAAAAGATGTTGTCGAGCCTGCAAGCCGCTCCGTAACCGATCTGTGCGGGCGTGCCTTCCACCATGCCGCCCGAAGGGAGTTTATCAAAGGAAATCACCCCGTTCTGCATAGTGATGAGCCCGAATGCAAGAACGGAAAACTGTAATCCGAGCGGAACTCCCTGCCATAGCGTGTGCATGGCGTTGCGGAAGGAGAAGGCGCGGAAATCGCATGCGCGCGGGCGCAACTCTTTATATTTGATAAAGGTGTAGACGAAACAACCGATTGCCGAGAGGGATTGTGATAGAACGGTTGCCGCCGCGGCTCCCGCCACGCCCCAGCCGAACGCAAGAATAAACAAGAGATCGAGGGCGATATTGAGCGAGGTCGAGATCGCAAGAAAGATCAAAGGAGTGACGGAATCGCCGATACTTCTTAATATACAGCATATGACGTTGTAAAAAAACTGTCCCGCCATACCTCCGCAGATGATCATAAGATACAGATGCGCGGCTTGATAGACCGCGTTATCCACGTTGTTTTCGGAGGGCGCGATCCCGATGAGTTTGAGAAGCGGTTTGATCGTTGCAAGACTGACCGCCGTCAATACGGCAATAATGAGTATACTTAACACAATCTGCGTTGCAAACGCTTTTCTCGCTCCTTCGGAATCCTTTTTTCCCGTATGGTTTGCGATGACCGTACTCATTCCCGCCGTGCAGCCGAACGCGAACTGTAAAAAGATAAATGTGATCGGTCCCGTATCTCCTACGCCCGAAACCTCGCTAGCGCTGAGCGTGTGTCCGCAGATTGCCGCGTCCGCCATGCCGTAGAGGTTTTGAAGCAGATAGGAAACAAAGATAGGCAGACTGAACAGGAGAATTTTTTTCCAGATCGAGCCGCTCGTCAGATCGGTTTGTTTGAAGAATTTGAACCCCTTTTTCTTCTTTGCGCTTTTCATGAAGCAATTCCTCGTTTTTAATAGCGACTAAGATTATAGTGACTAAATAAAAAAATGTAAACTGTTTCGGGGGTGATTTTCAAAAATATAAATTACAAAATATTTCCTCCGCGGGCATAAAAATCTTTGACAAGCAGATAAAATTGTGCTATCCTTACGAAGTACGGTCTGCAAGGGCAAACGGTTCTCCGCGTTGTACTTTGCTTACCGCGAATTTTCCTCAGGAGGGTAAACAAATGGAAAAGAAAGAGATCATTCAGAAGTACGCGCAGCATGAAGGGGACACCGGTTCGCCCGAAGTTCAGATCGCGCTCCTCACCGAGCGGATCAACCACCTCAACGAGCACCTCAAAATGCACAAGCAGGACAACCACTCCCGCCGCGGGCTTTTGAAAATGGTCGGTAAACGCCGCGGGCTTCTCGACTATCTCAAAGCGAAAGACATCGAGCGTTACAGAGCAATCGTTGCGGCATTGGAACTCAGAAAGTAACAAACTTGAAAGGGCGGTTTTTTCGACCGCTCTTTTTTGTGAAAAACAATACGGTCAGTCGCTGTTGCATCAAGGGGTGTAACGGCAAAGAATATAGAACAAGGAGTTTACAAGACAAATGACACAAAATTACAGAGAATTCAAAACCACGATCGGCGGAAAAGAAGTCGTTATCGAAACGGGCAAGTACGCGGAACAGGCGAACGGCGCGTGCGTCGTGCGTTGCGGCGAGACCGCCGTCCTCGTAACCGTATGTATGTCCGCAACCCCCAGAGAGGGCATGGACTTCTTCCCTCTGCAAGTAGACTATGAAGAAAAAATGTATTCCGTCGGCAAAATTCCCGGCGGGTTCAAACGCAGAGAGGGCAGGGCGAGCGATAAGGCGATTCTTACTTCCCGGCTCATCGACAGACCGTTGCGTCCCCTCTTCCCGAAAGGGCTTTTCAACGACGTTGTCGTCATTGCGACCGCGATTTCCGTCGAACCCGACGTAAGCCCCGAGCCTCTCGCCATGATCGGCTCTTCCGTTGCGCTCTCGATTTCGGATATTCCTTGGGCGGGTCCCACGGGCTCCGTCGTTGTCGGTCTCGTCGACGGCAATTATGTGATCAACCCCAATGCGGAAGAACGCGAAAAGAGCACCATTCATTTGAATCTTGCAGGCACGAAAGACGCGATCCTCATGATCGAAGCGGGCGCGGACGAGGTGACGAACGACGAAATGG
>CAJUOV010000027.1 GCA_910588695.1 uncultured Christensenellaceae bacterium | reverse complement strand
GTTAAAAATCGGAAAATCGTATGAGAAAAAAACTGATCACAATTTTACTTCCGCTAATTGTGCTGTTTGCCTGCTTAGGCTTTACGGCATGTGACAACGGAGGATTGCCCGAAAAGCTTGCAACGCCGCAGAATCTGCGGAGAGTGGGAAATACGCTCGTTTGGGATGCAGTGGATTATGCCGATGGATACTCGCTATTGGTGGGAGGAGAGCTCTCCGAACGAATCGTTACGGAAAATAAATGTGATTTTTTCGATCTGAATGAGAAGAAAGTATATCTGATTAAACTGATGGCGTACAGCGATCGCGGGAGCGCCAATTCCGACGAAGTTGAATTTATATTTGCGGGCAGATCTACGTTGCCTACAGAGGGATTGGAATTTTCGTTTAATGGGTGGGGAAAGCTCGGAGTAACAAAGTTTGCGGTAGACGAGAACGGCGTCTGTGTGATTCCCGCGGTTTACAGAGGTTATAAAGTAGAATATTTTTATACGATGGAACCCAAAACGTCATTTTCTGATACGGAAAAAGCGGGTAGTGTAAATCCGGGCGTTTCAACTACGCAACCGCAAGTAGTTTGTTCCCAAATCAAATATCTCTATCTTCCGTATCAATTTGCGTCCTTTTCCGCAGCGCAATTTCAAAATTTTACGAATTTGAAAGTGATTGCGTTGGGTGATTCGTTCGGTTGTAAAGAACCAGACCGCTATGTTGTCGAGGGGAACTGTATTATTGACCGAAAGGAAAACTCGGTTAAGCTCGGCTGCGTCGGCAGCATTATACCCGAAACCGTGACCAAAATCGGAGACCAGGCTTTTGCGGGACGGAATCTCGAAAGTTTTACGGTGCCCGAACAGATTACCGAGATCGGTTTTGGTGCGTTTAATAATTGTAAAAAATTAGAGACGCTCGGCTTGCCCGAAAATCTGCAAATGGATAAATTTAATCTTGTAAACGGATGTTCTTCGTTGAAGCAGATTAAAATTCCCCAAGGAGTTACAAATTTAAGCGAGGCGTTTGTTGGCTGTACCTCTCTGACCGAAGTTACCATTCCCGACAGTGTTACAAATCTTGATTTGGCTTTCCGAGGATGCACTTCGTTGAAGACTTGCGTCGTTCCGCAAAGTGTAAAAAAGTTAGAGGGAACTTTTGAAAGATGTACTTCGTTGGAATTCGTAGACATCAGCGGAGTGGTAGAATTAATTACGTACTCCGGCGGCTTTAGGATAATTCCGACGTTTTATATGTGCGATTCTCTGAAAGACGTTAAATTCGGCTCCGCTTTATTTACGATCGGAGAAGATTCTTTTGCCTTTTGCAGTTCGTTAAAAGAAATTTCGTTGCCGCAGGGATTGGTTTCGGTCGGTTTAGGTGCGTTTTCGAATTGTACCTCGTTAGAAAAAGTTACGGTGCCCGATTCGGTGACAGAGTTTGGGGAAGGTGAATATGGGATCGGTTTTGTATTTAGGAATTGCACGGCGCTTAAAGAAGTGAAGTTGCCGAACGGGATCGATTCTATCGACAGTATGTTTCAAAATTGCTCCTCGTTGCAGACAATCGTAATTCCTGATAGTGTGAATACAATAATGGGAGCATTTAAGAATTGTACTGTGCTCGAATCGGTGGTTTTGCCCAAACAGTTCAAATTAATTGCAGCTGATGCGTTTGAAAATTGTCCGCTAGAAACGGTGTTTTACAACGGATCGGAAGCGGAATGGGAGAGCGTTGCCGCAAACGTAAAGGGAAGCAGCGAATTGCTCTCTGCAACGCGGTATTATTATTCCGAAACCGCGCCCGCGCTGAACGCCGAGGGCACCGCTTACGAAGGCAACTTCTGGCGGTACGAAAACGGCGTCCCCACAGTGTGGGAATATCAGGCATAAATAATACTGATTTGTAAGCACAGGCAATTTGCCTGTGCTTTTTTATAAGTCTGGTAGAAATATAAGTAAAACTTATAATTATATCGATTTACCTTAAAAAATCAAATAGTTAACTTAGTTTATATTTCTTGTAAAATATAATTTATTGTGATATTATAAAATTATAAAGTTAAAAATCGGAAAATCGTATGAGAAAAAAACTGATCACAATTTTACTTCCGCTAATTGTGCTGTTTGCCTGCTTAGGCTTTGCGGCATGCGAAAAAGGACTGCCCGAAAAACTTGCGACTCCGCAGAATCTGAAAATCAGGGGCGAACTTTTAACGTGGAACGAAGTAGACTGTGCCGACGGATATTGCGTATATATCGAAGACAGGGAATACGTTGCCGAAGGGTGCAGTTACGATTTAAGTGAATTGGCTCAGGAAAAGAAGTATACGGTCGAGGTGATGGCGTACAGCGATGCGGGAATCGCTCATTCGGAGGGCGCGTTCATTCGGTACGTAGGCAGGGAATATGCAACGGAGGGCATGGTTTTTCAAAGCTATAACGATACTTCGGCGCGAGTGAGACAGCTTGCCGTGGAGGAAGACGGACTCTGTGCGATCCCCGCAAGTTGGAACGGCTACACGGTAACCGGCTTTTCACAGCCGGATAGATCTTCGGACACGGAAATCAGTTCACAAATCAAAAGTTTGTATCTGCCGAGCAGTATCCGAGAAATCAAACCTTCGTTGACCTATTCTTTTTCGAATTTGGAAAATCTGGTGCTTCGCGGAGAGCATGAAAAATTCGTGACAGAAGATAACTGCCTTATCGATAAAGAGACAAATACGCTTATCATCGGCTGTATCGGCAGCGTTATTCCCGAATATGTGACTGCGATAGGCGACTACGCTTTTTGGGGTCGCAACATAAAGTCGTTTACCGTTCCCGAAAATATTAAACAGATCGGTTCTTCCGCGTTTTTCCGTTGTCGGCAGTTGGAAGAGATCGAATTGCCGGAGCGGTTGGAACAAAGTAACTTTGTATCTGTTTTCGGCGGTTGCGACTCCCTGAAAAAAGCGAAAGTTCCCGACGGGGTCGAAGATTTAATGAAAGCATTCATAGATTGCGCGTCGTTGGTGGAGGTTGATATTCCAGAGGGAGCGATAAAGTTTGCGGGAACCTTTAAGAATTGCACCTCGTTAAAAGAAGTGACTTTGCTTGAGAGCGCCCAATCATTGTGGGGCACGTTTATAGGTTGTTCTTCGTTGCGGGGCGTTCGGATTCCTGCAAACGTAGTGATGTTGGATCAAACGTTTGTGGACTGTACTTCCTTAAAGGCGTTTACAGTTCCAAAGCATGTAAAAGAATTGCAGGGCGCGTTCGGCGGATGCACTTCTCTGCAAAGCGTAGCCTTTGAAGAGGGAGTCGAAGTTTTAGATACTTCTTTGGCGTCGCCTTATTCGCGGGGGATTTCGTCGTTCGAGGGCTGTGTCGCGTTGAGTGATGTGAAATTACCGCGATCATTGACGAAAATAGGGAACTGCGTATTCAAAGATTGTATCAAATTGGAATCAATCTCGATTCCCGAGAATGTGACGCAAATCGGGAGAGTGGCGTTTGGAAATTGCGCTTCACTTGCTTTGGTTACGCTTCCCGAGAAACTGACTACGATCGAGTCGGGTGCTTTCAAGAATTGCATTTCTTTGAAAGAGATAGAATTGCCGGAGTCTTTAACAACGATCGACGGCGCTTTTGCAGGCTGTACTGCGTTACGGTCCATTCGGATTCCGAACAGTGTTAATAAAATTAATGCAAGCACGTTCAGAGATTGCAGCTCCTTGCAGAGCGTAACGCTTTCGGAAAACGCGTCGGTGATATCTGTAAGAGCTTTTGCCAACTGTACGTCGTTGCAGTCGATTGATATTTGCAGTACGGAAGTGAGTATCATCGGTAATGCCTTCGAGGGTTGTACAGCGTTGAAATCGGTTGTATTGCCGAAACGGACGAAAGTACAAAACTATGCGTTTAAAAGCTGTCCGCTCGAAGCAGTGTATTACAGAGGAACGGAAGCGGAATGGGAAGAAAATTCTG
>CAJUOV010000026.1 GCA_910588695.1 uncultured Christensenellaceae bacterium | reverse complement strand
GCTCCGCGCTTTTCTTTTTCCTATTCAGTTCGCCTACAAGTTACCGATCCCGCGCTCCTCATCGTCGCCCCCTTTGATAGCAGTCGCACATTCTGCCGTCCGGGAGAAAGCCTTTATCGGAGCATTTCTCGCAATAATACCGCGGAATCAAATCCTCTTCCATCATGCCCAATGCTGCGAGCCTTGCAGCTCTCTGCGCTTCGTTCCCGCGCTTTTGTTCGAGAAGATCGGGCAACGTCGGCAGGTGATGATATTCCGCTTTTGCTATATCGAGCTCGAGAGCTCTGAGCGCGTCCTCCGCCTCTCGGAACGCCTCATCGGCGCGCGCTCTCGCTCTGAGCTTCTCCACGCGATCGAGCACAGCCTTTTGGCGGTGGGCGTAAAAGCGGTCTCTTTCCGCTCGCAGCTCCGCCGCTTTCGCTTCTTCGCTGATTCCCTTCGCGCGTTTTACGGTATTCTTTTTCGCCTCGGTAAGAGCTTTCTCATTGACGCTGAACGTTGCGCGAATGAACTTATTTTTTGCTCGTCCTTTTATGTATATCAGTTTTGCCGCTTTCAGACGTTCGAGCGCGGCGGATACGGTCGACGTCACTATTTCAAGACTTTTTGCTATAAAGCTGTTTGAGCTCTTCCAGATCGCCGTGCCTTTTTGCGCGCGGCAATAAGACCGGATCAATGATAAAATTAACACTTCATTCGGGTTAAGTCTGTCCGTATATTCTCCGAAATCAAAGTACACGCTTGTGAGCCAATCCTCTACCTCAAACGAGCTCTTCTCCTCTGTCGCGTCTTTGAATTTGTATTTCGATACTTTTCCCGCGCGCTCGATGATTTTGCTTTCCAGTCCCGTTTTAATCCCTCGCGCCGCCGACTTCTCGGATATACTGTATCTTTCGGATATTTCCTTATACGTAAAATCCGCAGTGTTTTCGCCTTTTGAAAACCCGCTGATCGCCGCCGTTATAATTCTTGCCGTAGGCGTGAGCTTCCGCTCCTTTCCTGCCCGCATGGTCTTTTTGCGCAAGATTACATCGGACACGTAAAAGTATCCGCTATGCGAACGCCCCGATCGATTCAGTTTTTTCGCTGTTTCCGCCATGCCTTTAACCTTTATCGTCCTGTTATTATGTCAAACATAATACTTTGTAAAGTTTCCGATTGTTTGATTCTTTGGACTATGCGCCCTGCAATTCCCATTCTGCGATCGCCTCGAAGATCGGGTATGCCTGCTGCGGTACTACTGCATTTCCGAGCCCTCTAAGTCTGTCCACCCGAGCGGGAACCCCATGAGCCACTCGACCCACGTCGGGTTCAGCTTCCCACCATTCCCCGCCTGCATTCCGCGGCGCTCTTCTTCGCTGATCGCGCTCGTATCCTGCAATTTTTGGAGTTTCGATCGCGCTCCCGAACACCCCCAGCTCGTCGCCTGCGGCGTTGGATAGAGATTGACGAACGTCGCAAGCCCGTTTCCTGCCTTTTTGCTGCTTCCCGCCCGGTTGTTGTTCCCGTATACCGTAGGCGTCGGAAAAATCGTTTGCACCGCGATCTGTTCTGCAAGATTTGTCTTCCCACCTTTCTTGATACAATGTGCCGCAAGCATATTGTTCGTCATGCTCGTCCGTTTTCCGTCCGACGCCGTGGGCGTGACGAACGTCTCCCGATAATACCCCCCCCCTTGCAGTTCCGCATACACTACCTGCTCCGAAAGGTGCTTCTGCTTCTGATTTTCCCAACGATCCGCAAGCCGTTCGTTTGACCGCCCCGAAAACTCCCCGTCGCTCGCCGTCGGCGTGCGCCACAAGGAACACCCGCTCCCGCTTGTGCGGCGCTCCGACGTCGCAAGCGCCCCATATTCCCCACCCGACGTTATACCCCAACGCGGCAAGGTCGGAAAGGATTCGTCGAAAATACCGTTGATTTTCTCTTGAAAACAAACCGGGCGTATTTTCACCGACGAACCAACGCGGGCGAACCTCTCCGAGAACCCTTGCAACTTCTCCCCACAGGTCACGCTCGTCACGATCGCCGCGACCCTTTCCCGCAAGGCTGTAAGGCTGACACGGGAAGCCTGCGGAAATAACCGTAATCTCTCCGGGATCGATCCCATGCTCTCTAAGCCGTCCATTTGTAACTGTTCGTATGTCATGCAGATTCGGTACTCCCTTAAAGTTCTTTGCAAGCACCTTGCTTGCGTACCCGTCTATTTCGCATTGCGCTACCGTTCTGAACCCCGCCCACTCCGCAGCAAGATCAAGCCCGCCAATCCCGCTGCATAACGATAAGTGCGTCAACAATTAAGTGTACCCCCCCCCATGGTGAAGAGCAGCGGCGGAGAGTAATTCATATATATTTTTTCCGTTCTCCTCTGCCCCGCTTGCGCGATCGTCCGCTTTTCCGCCGTATACCAATCTTTCAGAGTTTCATTATAGAGTTCGTTGTCATAACTCGAAAGAACGATCTTTGCTTTACTTTTCAGGACGGCCCGCAAAAGTTCCTCATGCCGTGCATCCGTCATTTCATGCTTATACATGTTTTTTTCGCGCAATTTGAGCGGATAAGGCGGATCGAGGTATAAAAGCGCTTCCGTACTGTCGTATCGTTTGATAAGCTCGATCGCATCGATATTCTCGATCTGCGCTTGCTTTAAGCGACCGCACACATTCAGAACGATCTCCGGAATACGATTCCACACATCTGCACAGCGCGGGCCGCTTGGCGTCTGAGCGTTCCGCCAACTTTTGAGAGAGTGATTGCACGTCGCATAAGATTGATGATATCTTACGACCGTCCGCCGCGCCCGTTCTACGGGATCGTCCGTCGCTTCTAAGCAATTCATGAACTCTTCCCGCGACCACGGCGTAAACTCCAACGCCCGCGCGAGATCTTCCGGCGCTTCCCGGCACACCCGAAACAGATTCACGATGTTCCCGTCAATGTCGTTGACCGTTTCGATCCGGCACGCGGTTTTAGTGAAGAACACCGCGCCGCTCCCGAAGAACGGTTCGCAGTAGACTTTATGCGGCGGAAAATGCGAGATGATCCAAGGCGCGATCCGCCACTTCCCGCCCGCATATTTCAAAATCGCGTTCATTGCCTTTCATGCCTTCCGAATAAAGATTACTTTCTCGGTAGGTTCATATCTATCTTCTTTCGCGCGGATATAGCCGAGCTTTAATAGCTTTTTCACATTGTAGCGGATCACTTCCTCCGAAACGCCCAATCTCTTGGCGAGTTCGGCGAACTTGACCCGCGCGCTCTTCTTTTCTTCGTCGAACATGGCGGAAAGAATTTTATAATGCAGCTCGTCCGTTTTATCAAGTCTGATCGCTTTCACGCACATCTTTATTTCCCTCCTTCTTCCCCTTTCTCCCTTTCTTTTTGCTTTTAATTTCACCCTCTGCGGGCAATGCCTCCGCCGCGCTGTCTTGCTTGTCCTCTACCGTCTTTTCGCTCTCAGGCGTGTTCTGCGGGCTTTCCGCGGATTCTGCGGGTGACGCGTCCTCTTCTACGATCTCCCACTCCCCGCTTTCCTCTTCTTGCTCCTGCGCGTAATATTTTTTTACGATCTGCTCTGCGAGCGCCTCAAACTCTTTTTTTACAATCCCGTCTACTTCCATGTCCAACAAATCCGCCGCTTGATTCTGCCTGTGGCGACGGAGCCACTTCGTCTTCCAGCTTCTCGGAATAATGATCGCGTTCCGTTCCTTCCGCAGCATGAGCTCGCGTGTGACTTCTCCTTCATATTTCGCTTCCAACAGTTGATATTGATTTTCGAATTGATTCAATATTTTTTCGGAAATACTCAGGAATACTTCGTCGCAACCCGCCAATGCCGGACGCGCGTTTTTCAGCTCCTGCATCGCCTCATAGATTCTCTTATTTAACTTGTCGGCTTCTTCCCAATATTTCATCTCGTCGTCCATTGTTTTCTCCCTTCCCGCTTTGACTTATTTGCCACGAAAGCCTTTCGGCTTGCTCGATTGATAAAATTTCTTCTCCCGCGCCGAGACGTCGTCCGGCAGATCGTGCGGCAGATAGCTGTAATCTTTCCCTTCCGACGGCATAAACTCTTTGATTTTATCAAAGCTGTCGTAGCTCTCGAAGATATCCCACTGATTCTCGTATACTTTCTCTCGATACGTTTTCTCGCCGTTCTTGAAACATTTTTCTGCATCGAACCAATTGTTGAATTCGCGGCAATGCCATATCGAACGCACAATGTTTCCCGCAAGGTCTTTTTTGTTCTCCATGCCGAGGACCTCGATCACGTGCACCCCGACCTCTCGTATATTGCAATCCAACAGCATTCCGCGCTGCGCAAGCAAGGTAATATCTAATCGCGCATGACGGTGAATCTCGAACGCATAGCTCACGAAGTCCGGAAACGACGCGCTTTCTCTGCTGTTGAAGATCCTCTGCGCTTCGTCAAAGACGATCACGCTCCCCGGCGGGACGAATTCCGTGTCCATTTTCTCGTTTTCCAAGCCGAAATAATAGCCGTTCAGAAAATACGGTTCGTAGTATTCGTTGTATCCCACATGCAGCATAACGCGAAAATTCGACGTGTAAAACGGTACCTTTTCCGGCAGCGATAAGTTCCTGCCGAACTTCTCGTTCAGCGATCTGATCAAACTGCGGCTCTTCTCTAAGATATCTTGCCCCTCTCTCAGATACTTCTCTTTCAAAAAGTAGGTTGCAAGCGCGTTTTTTCCCGCACCGTTTTCTCCGACGATAAACGTTATCATACTTTCTCATGTTTTTTCGGAAAAACCTTGACTTTTCTCCGAATATCGCATATAATGTAAATATCCCTTATGGGTGTCCCGCTTGTCGGGTTAGAGATTGTACGGGTTAGAGTAATCTAATCCGTATTTTTATTTCTTTTTCCCCTTTCCTTTCATTTCCCGCACTTTATTACGGTTTTCTCTGGCGCGTTCGCTATTGCCTTGAAAACAATCTATGGCTATCTGCGTAACGTCGCGCATGGTTAAATCTTTTTTTCGCTTGTTCGGTACAAATTTTTTACCGTATGTAATGGGATTTCCCTCATCGTCTTTCGTTTGCACATAAGGACGATATTTTGAAACCTTTTCATCGGTAAGCGATTCCCCTTTGGGACTTTCTTTGGTCAATTTTACAATGGCGCGGTTTTTGCCCTTCTGCGCCACAACAACCGCTTTACGGTAATTACCTTTATTTTGATAACCGGGCTTGCGATAATCTCCCTGCCCCTCTAAATACTCATCGCGTGTCTGAACCGTTCTCCCGACTTGCGATTTTCCTTTTTTGTTTGCCATAATTCACCTGTTCGGCGTTCCCGCCCGCGCCGATGAGACGCGCGCGGGCGTCTGATTACTTCTTTTTCGCCGTTTTCTTGACGGGCGTTCTCTTCGCCGTCGGCTTCTTCACGGTGGGCTTGCTTACAATACGGTTTGGAATTGAGGTGGGTATGTTACGCCGTTTCATAGAAAGCGGCTTGACTTTACATCCATGATTTTTTTCATAAGCATTTGCAATATTTTTTGCCACCTGCTCTGCATCGATTTTAGATGCAAAATACAATTCGTCGGCAGTTGGATATCTTTTCGTCTTTTTCAAACCTGTTTCGCCTACCGATAAACGTTCGCCCGTCTGCAATTCGATACACGCTATATAGCGCTCATCTTTTTTTGCTGTCTGTTTATTCATATACCTTTCTCCTTATTTCAGTTTTACCGTAACTTTTTTCAAGGCGCGATTGTTCAAAACGTCGTTAAACGCTTTCATATTGGCGGGCGTGCGGTCGTAATACTCCCGCGTCGTACGCTCGCTATATTTCCCGTTTGTACTCTTTGAAGTACTCCGCGTCACCGCGATCTTGTTTTCGGTCATGGAAACTTCCGTCGCACCCTCAAACATTCCCGCCGCGGGCTTTTTAACAAGGTTTTTCCGCCCCGTATTTGCCGCTTTCCCCGCGACGTGCTTCGTCATGGGTGCAGACTTCCTCTTGTTCGCTTCGGGCTTCTTGGCGCTCTTTACGGCGGTGCTGCACGCCGTCCGCCCCTTGCAGTTCTGATTCTTTGTCACTTGCCGATCCTCCTTTTTTCGTACGCTTCGATTTGTTTTATTTTTTCGCGCTCTTCGCGCCGTTCCGCTCTTCTCATTGCTCGCCGCTTCTTCCGCTCCGACCTCTTGCTCTTCCGGTCCTTCTTTGTTTTCTTTTTCTCACGTTCTTTCGGCGGCGCAACGGCTCGCAGAACTTCGATCTTTGGCTCCTCCGCTATCCGCTCCTCCTTCGGCGCCGCTCGCTTCATCTCTTTGTACTGCTTCATGACGCAGATGACGATTATCAGCACGATCACCGCCGCGATTAGCCCTACCGCTATGTCCAGATAGATCAGCCACTGTTCAAAATATGCATATTGCTCTGCCAGCCACCCGAACAAAATCCGCACCCCGAACAGCAGCATGAGTATCCCCAATAACTTGAAGATCATCTTTGTTACGCTTTACTCCTTGCCGTATTTTTTCGCGGTTGCTTTTTTACACGCTTTTTTGCTTCCGACTTTTTCTCCTCAATCTGTTCGATTTGCTCTTCTCGCTCTTTCTTCGCCTTATTCTTCTCGGCAAGAGCAACGATTCCCTTGAAGGGTAAACAGATAACCCACCAGACGCCCGAAAGCACGTATAATAGCCCCGTGCCGATCGCCCCGAAGAACTTACCTAACGCCGCGGCAAACTGCGGATAGACCGCGGCTAAAACGATCACCACTACGACGACGATCACCGCGCATGCGATTCCGATCCACCCGCCGAGGGACACTCCCGTCTTGTCTTTTAAGAACCTGCTAACGCTGAAATTCTCGTTGTTCTCGTCGTAGCCGGGGAGACGGTTGGAGGGCTTTCCGCTTCCCGTCGTCATGCCGTCCACCGCGCCGAGATTATAAAGTTTTCCGTCTGTTTCAAATTTGAGCCGCAGAATTGAAACGTCGCTGACTTGTGTCGTTCTGACTGTCGGGTCCTTTGTAAACATCATTCCGACAAGTCCTGTTGAAATTCCGATCCAGCCGTTTCCGCTGTTCACTTCGCAGCTTTCAGAAGCGAAATTTAAGACCCATTTTTTGCCACGCAAGCCTTCTTCCGCGTCCGTCGTCAATTCCATGCCGTTTTTGCTTAAATTTGCTTTGAACTCGTCTACACTCTGTATCTGGTCCCAAGAATAATTACCCGCCGAGTTTTTGCGGTTGTAGCTCAATGTGACGGGATTGTGCGGGATCTTATCCCCGTGTTGAACGTCATAAGCCGAGCCGAGCTTGTGATTGATCCAGAATTGCAAAACGTTCGATTTGACCTTGTACTGTAATTCTTGCGTAGAATAAGTCACGTCCGCCTCAAAGAGTTTTTCTATCCTGCGGTCCGTATCAAAAGCAACGTAAAAGGCATTGAGCGCGGTCTTAGACAGTCCCCAGCCGATATTCAGATTCCCTTCGTACAAAACATTGCCCACATATTTATCCGTGATCTCGATCGTTTCTTGTTTTCGTTCGAGGTAGACGGGCGCGCCGTCTACCGTTTCGGCGATAAAGAGCTTGCCGACGACTTGCGCGACTTTCTTTGTTACGTTGTCAAGTTGTGCAGAATCGTCTATGTATCGGTCAAATTCACGGTAAATGCTCGAAATGTTATAGTACCGCTTTTCCGCTTCGCTCACCTTGAAATCATTGACCTGATACTTCGCGAGCGTTCCGCGGCAACTCAATAAAGTTAATCCGTACAGCTGCGTACCGTCTGCGCTCTCCGAAAGCGACATGTTAATATCCGTCGCAACAAGGTAATGTGAAAGCTGTGAGGGCTGATAGGTGTATATGCACAATCCGCCCTCAGTTGTTTCGGCGATTTGGATAACCTGCACGGTATAATCTTTTGGATTGCTCGGGTATTTGCCCGCATCAAAAGTTGAATCCTTTTTTAAGTCCTCTAAAACGTTTGAAGCGTTTGTTGCGGCAAGGGCGGGCAATGTCATTTGCCCGCCGATCATCGCGGCGATCAACGTCAATAGCATGACGATCGCCGCAAAGATTTTGTTATGTTTTATCTCTTTCATGGCTCACCGCCTTAATGCTTAGGTTACGATGTTTCCGCCGTTGATTTCAACGCCCGAAATGTTCGTGCTGTAAAGCACTTTTGTG
>CAJUOV010000025.1 GCA_910588695.1 uncultured Christensenellaceae bacterium | reverse complement strand
AGGGCTATGCCCGAAAATGAAATACCACCCGCTATGCGGGTGGATTATTATTGTTTTTTCGGACATTATATTGCAAAATGAAAAAATTTTTCGTCAAAAAAAGGAATAAATGCCGAAAAGTACGAAATAACTCTTAATGAAAGAAAAGACTTATGAAAAAGAGCGGGAGTTTTTGTCGCCTTATGCAAAAAAATCATGGGAGAGCGCGGGCAGGCTCAAAGAGGAAGAACCCTGTCCCATGCGCACCGATTTTCAGCGCGACAGAGACCGCATTATCTATTCTAAATCTTTCCGCCGCCTGAAAAACAAGACGCAGGTATTTTTTGCGCCGGACGGCGATCATTATATGTCGCGCCTGACGCACACTTTGGATGTTTGTCAGATCGCCCGTTCGATCGCGGGGTGCCTGTGCCTCAACGAAGATTTGGCAGAGGCGATCGCGCTCGGTCACGATTTGGGGCATACGCCGTTCGGACATGTCGGCGAGAGGGTGTTGGACGAGCTCTGTCCCTACGGATTCCGTCATTCGGAGCAGTCTCTGCGCGTCGTGGACGCGCTTGAAAAGGACGGAAAGGGACTCAATCTGACTTTCGAAGTGCGCGACGGTATTTTTAATCACACTTCGAAGGGAAATCCCGCCACGCTGGAAGGGGTGGTCGTCTCTTACGCCGATCGCATCGCATATATCAATCACGACATCGAAGACGCGATCCGCGCGGGACTTTTGAGCGCGGACGAGCTGCCCAAGGAGGCGGTCAAGGTGTTCGGGCGGGATACGAGCAAGCGGATCAATACGGCGGTTTCCGATATTGTCGCCGTGAGCGAAGGGCAGTCTTTTGTAAGAATGTCCGACGAGAAATCGGAGGCGCTCAACGAATTGCGCGTGTTTATGTTCGAGCATGTTTACGAGAGGGCGAACAAACTGATTCAGGATAATGCAAAGCGCATGTTGGAAACGCTTTATGCCTATTTTACGGCGCATCCGGAAGAGATCCCCGCGCCCTACGACAGAACGGACGTGCCGCGGGCGGCGGCGGACTATTTGTCGTCTATGACCGACCACTATGCGATCTCGCTGTTCCGCAGTCTCTACGAGCCGAGAGAGGGGGCGGTATGAAAGAGGGGTTTTCCGAATTTTTGGGGCTTGTCAAAGAAAAGAACGAAATTACAGATGTGATCGGATCTTACATCCGACTCGAACGCAAGGGCTATAATTATTGGGCGTGCTGCCCGTTTCATCACGAAAAGACGCCTTCTTTTTCCGTCAACGCGGGGGATCGGTACTATCACTGCTTCGGGTGCGGAGCGTCCGGCGACGTGATCAGTTTTGTCAAAGAATACGAAAACGTCGAATTTATGCAGGCGGTGCGTATCCTCGCCGACCGCGCGGGGCTGGAAGTGCCCGTGTTCGACGACCGCGCGCAAGAAGAGATTGCGCTTAAAAAACAAAAGAAAGACAGGCTTCGCGCGTTAATGAAAGATACGGCGCGATTCTATCTCAACAATCTCTATTCGGGAAACGCTACCGCTCATCTCGAATATCTCTCACGCCGCGGGATCGAAGTTTCCACAATGAAAAAATTCGGGCTGGGAGCTTCGCTCGACTTTCATTCTCTGCCCGCCTATCTCAGAGCGAACGGATATTCCGCCGAGGAGTGCGTCGAGAGCGGCGCATGCGCAAAAACGGAGGAGGGTAAAACGATCGACGCGATGGGAGGCAGGCTCATCATTCCCATTATCGATTCGATCGGCGACGTTGTGGCGTTCGGCGGCAGGCTTCTCAAAAAGAGCGACCGCGCGAAGTACAAGAATACCCGCGACACCGAAATATTCGAGAAGAGCAACAACGTATTCAATATCAATCTCATAAAAAAAGAAAAACGCGCGGGCGGGATTCCGTATATCGTTCTCGTCGAGGGATATATGGACGTGATCTCGCTGTATCAGGCGGGATTCCGATGCGTCGGCGCGAGCATGGGCACCTCGCTCACCAAGAGTCAGGCGCGGCTTTTGAAGCGTTTTTCCGAAAATATCCTCATCAGTTACGACGGGGATTCCGCGGGGCAGAACGCCAATCTTCGCGGGCTCGATATTCTCAAAAAAGAGGGCTTGAAGGTGCGCGTCGTGCCTCTTCCCGAAGGGCTCGATCCCGACGACGTGGTGCGGAAAAAGGGCGCGGACGGATATCGGGAATGTCTCGACAAGGCGATGCCGCTCATCGATTTCCGTATTTTGTGCGCGCTGCGGAAGTACGACATGAGCAGAACGGAAGAGAGGCGGGAGTTTGTGAAAGACGCGCTGCCCATAGTAAAAGAGGCGGAGAGCGCGACGGAGAAAGAGGAACTCTTAAAACGGATTTCCGAAACATCGGGGATCAGTATAAGCGCGCTTGCCTCCGATCTCGAAAACGTCCGTATCCCCGAAGAGAAAGAGCCCGCGGTCGCGCCGACCGTGAAGGACGCGGACAAAGAAGAAAAGGCTGCGGACTTTATTCTCTGCGCTTCCCTCTTTTCAAAACCGTATACGAAAGAATTCGATCTGAGCGGTTTCACATTCGAGGGCGACCGCGCGAAGATTGCGGAATATATCTGCGAATGCAGAAAAAAGGGCAGAGTGCAGCCGAGCGGAATTTTCGACGTGCTCGGTTCGGACAGCGAAGTGCTGTCGGGCGTGCTCAATCTCGATTACGGCGATAATCTTGACGGCGAGGGCGCGGAACGGTATTTTGCCGACTGTGTGAAAGTCTTGAAGCGTAAGGAACTCAACCGAAAACTATCCGAGGCGAAGGGACGCGGAAAGCGGGCGGAGAGTACGGCGGAGCTGATGAAAATAACAAAAGAAATCAACCAAATTGCGAAGGAGCTGAAAAATTTATGAGTGTGACCGAACAAAAGCTGGAAGAAATTATTGCGGGGCTTGCCTCGGAATATAAGATGAAGGGGAGTATTTCGACGAACGCCCTCTGCGACGTGCTCGATAAGTACGATTTGAACCCAAACGAAATCGAAAAAATTTATAAGGATTTGCCCGAAGCTGGCGTTGCCATCTACGACGAGGATCAGCGCGATAAAGAGCTCTTCGAACAGGCGCTCTCCGACATCGGGCTCGACGATCCCGTCAAGATGTATCTCAAAGACATCGGGCGGGTGCCTCTTCTTTCGGGCGAGGAAGAGATCGAGCTTGCGCGCAGAATGCAGGAGGGGGACGAGGCGGCGAAGCAGCGGCTCTCGGAAGCGAATCTGAGGCTTGTCGTCTCCATTGCCAAGCGGTACGTCGGGCGCGGAATGCTCTTTCTCGATCTGATTCAGGAGGGCAATTTGGGACTTATGAAGGCGGTCGAGAAGTTCGACTATCAGAAAGGGTTCAAATTTTCGACTTATGCAACTTGGTGGATCCGTCAGTCGATCACCCGCGCGATCGCCGATCAGGCGAGAACGATCCGCATTCCCGTGCACATGGTCGAGACGATCAACCGACTGACCCGCGTTTCGCGTATGCTTTTGCAGGAGAACGGCAGAGAGCCGACGCCCGAAGAAATCGCAACGGCGATGGACATCGAAGTCGCCCGCGTCAGGGAGATACAGAAGATCGCGCAGGACCCCGTATCCCTTGAAACGCCCATCGGCGAAGAAGAGGATTCCCATCTCGGCGATTTTATCGAGGACGATAAAACGCAGACTCCGAGCGACAGCGTTTCGTTCATCATGCTCAAAGAACAGCTTTTGGGCGTTCTCGACACGCTCACGCCCCGCGAAGAAAAAGTATTGCGCTTAAGATACGGAATCGACGACGGCAAGCCCAGAACGCTCGAAGAGGTGGGTAAAGAATTCAACGTGACGAGAGAGAGAATCCGTCAGATCGAAGCAAAGGCGCTCCGTAAACTCCGTCATCCCAGCCGCAGTAAAAAACTCAAAGACTTTCTCGACTGATGACTGGGCGGCTCGAAATCATCTGTTCGCACATTCCAAGATCGGAAGCGTTTGCGGATGTGGGTTGCGATCACGGCTATTGCGCCCGTTACGCGTTGGATAAAGGGCTTGCCGAGCGCGTCTATATTACGGACATCAGCGAAAAATGCCTCGATAAGGCAAAGAGACTGATGATGAAAGAGATCGACGAGGGCAGATGCATTGCGCTCGTCGGGGACGGGATTTCGATTCTGCCCGAACCGTGTACCACATTGATCGCGGGAATGGGCGGAGAAGAGATCATTAAAATTCTTTCGGAAAAAATGCCTCCTATTTTTTTGTTGCAGCCTATGAAGAATGCGGAAAAACTTCGGCGTTTTCTCGTGGGGAGAGGTTGTAAAATTACGCTCGATTATACGTTTGAAGACGGAAAATTTTACAATCTGATTGCGGGCGAAAGTACGGGTGGCGACGGGTATACTGAACGCGAATATGTTTTCGGTCGGGATAATCTAAAAAATCCGCAGACTGCATTCCGGAAAATGCTCGGGCGCGAGATCGGTAAATTGAAAGAATATCTCGGCGCCGACCCTGCGGAAGAGGAACGGGAAAAACTTATGCGGCGGCTGAAAGAAAGGGAGGAACTGATAGATGAAATTGACGGAAATTTACCGTGAAGCGGATACGCTCGCGCCTTTTTCATTGAGCCGCGAGTATTGCGAAAAGTACGGCGCATACGACAACAGCGGGATTCTTGCCGATTGCGCAAGCGAAATATCCTGCGCGCTCTTCTCTCTCGATTGCTCTGCACGGGCGGTCGAAGCGGCGAAAAGGATCGGCGCGGAACTTCTTTTTACCCATCACCCCGCGATCTATGTACCTCTCAAAGAACTCTCGTCGGAGAATCCCCTTACGGAGTGTCTGAAAGCGGGGATCTCCGTGATCTCCGCGCACCTTAATCTCGATTGCGCGGCGGGAGGGATCGACGATTCTCTTGCCGAAGCTCTCGGCGCAAGGGAGAGGATTGCGAGAATGCACACTCTCTCGGGCGGCGGCTACGGCAGCGTATTCGGGATCGGCGGGATTCCGCTTGCGGAATTTTCCGATCGCGTCAAAAGAGTATTGAACACGGAGCGGATCGTCTTATACGGAGATCGTCCCGCGGAAAAAATCGCGAGCTTTTGCGGCGCGGGTATGGATGAAGAGACCGTTCGGTTTGCTTTTGAAAGCGGGGCGGATACGTTCGTTTCTTCCGATCCCAAACATCATTTGATCGCTTCGGCGGTCGAAAAGGGAATGAACGTCGTGATTTTGACGCATTATGCGGCTGAGAATTACGGTTTTCATAAATTTTATCAGAATATCAAAGAGAGGCTTGAAGGAGTCCGTGCCGAATTTTTTACGGACGAAAAGCTGATCTGAAAGGAGTGAATTATGAATCTTGAAAAATTATTGGAGTACCAGACCGAGGACACGAAACTTCGTAAAATCGAAGAGGAGATCAAATCGAGCGACGAGTACAAAAAGTATGCGCAGGCAAACCGCTTTATGGGCGGCGCGCAGGAGAAGCTCGAATCGATCGACCGCCGAGCGGGCGAGCTGAAAGCGCTACTTGAAGAGATCAACCGCCGCGACGAGGAGATTACGAACGAAATCGCCGACTACAACGGGCTTGAAGAGCTGATCAAAGACGGCGGCGATATTTCTTATTACGAAAAGACGGTGCGCGCTCTTTCCGACCGTTTGCGCGCGCTCAAAGGGGAGCTCAATAAACTTACTTCCGAGATCAGGGCGGCGGGCGAGGAGTACAAGAAATTCCGCGAACAGACGATCGCCATGCAGAAACAGCGCAAAGAGTATAAAGAAAAATACGAAGAGATCCGCGCCGCGCGCGCGGGCGACGCGGACAAGATCAAAAAAAATCTCGAAGCGATCGCAAAAAATATTCCCGCAAACATTCTCGAAAAATATGCGGCGAAGAGCAAGGAGCGCATTTTTCCCATCTTGGTGCCGCTGACGAACGGAAGCTGCGTGTGCGGCATGAATTTTCCGCTCGCCCAGCGGTCGACGCTTTCGGGCGGGAACGTCATCGAGTGCGAGCACTGCCACAGATTCGTCTACAATAAATAAGGCTGCTCGTTTACAGAAAGCGGGGCGGCACAACATATTTGCGTTTTGCATACAATGGCGTGTGCAGAACACTTTGGCGGTCATTTCGTTAAAGCGCATTCGGGAGAATGCCTCGATCATGAAACGGGCGGCGGGTACGCCGCTCATTGCCGTTGTAAAAGACGACGCTTACGGACACGGCGCGGAACGGGTTGCGCACGCGCTCTTCGGAATCGCGGACGCGTTCGCGGTCTCTACCGTAGACGAGGGCGCCGCGCTCCGTCTGGCGGGCGTGCGGGAGGATATTCTCGTGCTGACGCCGCCTCTCTGCGAAGAAGAGGCGATCCGCATAGCTTATTACGATCTGATCGCTTCGATTTCTTCGTTCTATGTTCTGAAACGGGCGCTTGCGGCGGTGCGGGCGGAAAAGCTCGCGCTGAGGGCGCACCTCGTCGTCAATACGGGTATGAACCGATACGGCTTTTTGCCCGAAAAGCTCGCCGAAGTTCTTAAAAAGACGGACGGCATGCGGGTGGAGGGCGTATATTCCCATCTCTATTTGCCCTCGTCGGAGGCTTGTCTTTGCGAACAGAAAGAACTGTTCGAAAGAGCGGTTTGCGCCGTAAAAGAGATCTACCCATACGCTGTTTCCCACCTTGCGGCAACGGGCGGAGTGCTAGCGGGGATCAGAGCGGACATGGCGCGGGCGGGAATTTCTCTCTACGGATATTTGCCAGACGGCTTTGAAAACACCCTCGGCGTGAAGCCCGCGTTAAAGGTGTACGCCACCGTCGCGCAGAACGGCAGAACCACGGGGCGCGGATTCGGTTACGGAGTCAACAAAGAACAGGCGGAGAAAGCGCATACGCTCCGTTACGGCTACGGCGACGGATTCTTCCGCGGCGGAAAGCTCTGTATGGATGCGAGCGTAGAGGCGGGAGCGGCGAAAGCGGGCAGAAGAAAGCTCGTTTTCAAAGACGCTTCGGCGTATGCGCGGCTTCACGGTACGACGGAGTACGAGGCGCTCGTCAACGTGACGAAGCGGGCGGAAAAACGGTATGACGGTTGATGAAAAAGCACAACTGAGAACGCGGTTCAAAACGATTCGGGCAGAGCTGAAAAGCTCCGAAAAAGACAAGGCGATTCTGGATCGCCTTGTCAAGTCGCCCTTTTTTGTGCGGAACCGTTTTTTTGTCTATCTTTCAATCGGTTCGGAAGCTGATACGCGCCGGATCATCGATTTATTATTATCGGCGGACAAGCGGGTGCTTGTGCCGAGGATCGAACGGAACAGAATGTATTCCGTGCCCTATTCCGCAAAGACCGAGCTTTATATGGGAATTCCGCAGCCTGTTTCGGGCGAAGAGGAAGGGGCGGATGTGATTCTTGCGCCGCTCGTCGCATTTGACGAAGAGGGGTACCGTCTCGGTTACGGCGGCGGATATTACGATCAATATTTTGCCCGCTGTAACGGGATCAGAGTTGGGCTTGCTTATGAGGGACAGGCTGTAAAAACTTTGCCTCGGGATCAATACGACGTGCCGCTCGACGCGGTCGTTACGGAGGCGGGCGTCCGATATTTTACTTGACAGGAAAAGCGATTGCATTTATAATTATTTTACGAGGTCGTCTATGGCAATCAAGTTCGGCGAAAACAGAATGAACGTTTCCAAGAGCAAGCATTTTTGGAGAACGCAGGGCGAATGCTGGAAGAGAATGGTCACGCCCTACATCATGTATCTCTTTATGAGTATGCTGCTGCTTGCAACGCAGCTGATCAATATTCCGTGGCTGAAATATTTTCTCGGAACTCTCTGCATTCTGATCGGCGCGGCGTTCAACGCGCATCTCGCTTTCAATACGGGAGTCACTCATTTCGACGCTTATATGACGGGTTGCATTCACCGCAGAAACAGAGAACAGGGGATCATGTCGGGCGGGGATCACCGCCCCGAGCGGGAGTATTCGCCTTGGAAAGGTTTCTATATCGGATTTTTGATCGGATTACCCGTTATTCTGTTTGCGGGTCTCGCCTGTATCCCCGGAGTCGGCGTGAACCAGTTCGGCAGATTCATGCTTGTAATGTTTGCGGGGTTTGCGCTCATACCCGTGAGCTGGATCGTGGGGGATTTCGGCACGGTGCCCGCGGGCTATTACGCCTATTCCATGCTGCTCGTGATCTTGCCCGTGCTCGTGACGGGGATCTTTTATATCGTGGGCGCGGTTGTGGAAAAACGTAATAAACGTATAAAGGAAGAACGGGCGCAAGCCGTTCTCGAAGCGGCGGAGGCGGCGAGAGAGGAACGGTTGCACCGCGAACAGACCGAAGAGCAGAGGCGCAAAACATTGCAGTCAAAGAAAAAGAAAAAGTAATTTATGAGGATCATAGCGGGAAAACATCGCGGAAGAATTCTTTCCGCGATCCGAAGCGACGGGATACGTCCCACGCCCGACAGAGTGAAAGAATCGCTCTTTCAGATTCTTTCCGATCGGCTTGCGGGCGCGCGTGTTCTCGATTTGTTTGCGGGCAGCGGCGCGCTCGGGATCGAATGTATTTCGCGGGGCGCGGGCGAAGTGCTGTTTAACGACGGCTCGCGCGAAAGCCTTGCCGTGCTCGAAAAGAATCTTCGGCTCACGGGGGAGCGGGCGCGCGCGACTTGTCTCGATTTCCGCGCATGCCTGAAAGGGGCGGAGGGAACGTTTGATCTGATCTTCTGCGATCCGCCCTATCGTGAGGAATATTTAGCGGAAATTCTGTCTATTGTCAAAGAACGCGGATTACTCCGTGAAAACGGACTTGTGATCTATGAAAGCGAACGGGAGGAGACGGGCGCGGAAGGATGGACGCGGGCAGATTCGAGAAAATACGGCAGAACTGCCGTTTCGATGTGGAAATTATGAAAAAATGCGTATTTGCGGGTTCGTTCGATCCTTTCACCGTGGGTCATGACGATACGGTAAAAAAATGCCTTTCGCTCTTCGACGAAGTGGTCGTCGCGGTGGCGGAGAATAAGAATAAACGCTGCCTCTTCTCTTCCGAAGAGCGCAGAGAGATGATCGCGGCTGTATTCGAGAACGAGAAACGGGTGCGTGTACTCGTATGGAACAGGGCTATCGTCGATCTTTTGCAAAAGGAAAATACTCCCTTTTATGTCCGCGGAATCCGCAACGGCGCGGATTTCGAATACGAGACGGCGGATTTTTATGCGAGCCGTAAGCTCGATAAAAATATGATCACGCTGTACATGCCTGCGGAACAGGAGTATTTGCACGTCAGTTCGACGCTTGTCAAGAACAGTATCGCTTTTGAAAAACCGTTTCGGGATTATCTGCCCCGCGCGGTGTACGAATATATTACGGAGAAAATGCAATGTTTGAACGGCAGATTTTAATTCCGTCCGCGCAGGAGATTCACGCTGCGCAGCCTCTTCCGCATTCGCTGAAAAAATTGAAAGAGGAGCGGGACGGGCTTGTAAAGGACGTTATCGCGGGTAGGAGCGAGAAACTGCTTATGATAATCGGTCCCTGTTCCGCGCATGAGAGCGCGCCTGTGCTCGAATATGTAAAGCGGCTCGGAAAACTCAACGAAAAGGTCAAAGACAGGCTCGTGCTCGTTCCGCGGATCTATACCAATAAACCCCGCACGAGGGGGATCGGATATAAGGGGATGTTCTTTCAGCCAGATCCGGAGAATAAAGAAGATATTCTCAAAGGCATACAGACGATCCGCGAACTGCATTTGCACGTCATGGACGAGTCGGGGCTCACCGCGGCGGACGAGATGCTCTATCCCGAAAACTATTCTTATTTCGAAGACGTGCTTTCTTATGTTGCCGTCGGCGCGCGGTCGAGCGAAAATCAGATGCACCGCCTCGTTTCGAGCGGCGCGGAAGTACCCGTCGGCATCAAGAATCCGATGAGCGGAAGCATTCCCGTGCTGCTCAATTCCGTGTTTGCGGCGCAGTGTCCGCAAGTGTTCAAATACGGCGAATGGCAGGTTGCGACGCAGGGAAACGAATACGCACACGCCGTTCTGCGTGGAATGGTGGATTCATACGGAAACGACGTGCCCAATTATCACTACGAGACGGTCATGCGTGTTTTAGAGGACTATAAGAGTTCGGACAGGCTGAAAAATCCCGCCGTCGTGATCGACGCAAACCATTCCAATTCGGGAAAAAAGTTCCGTCAGCAGATCCGTATCGTAGAAGAAGTTCTGCAAAACAGAGCGTACGATAAATTTTTCAAAAAAATCGTCAAAGGTTTTATGATCGAAAGTTTTCTTGTGGAGGGCTGTCAGAAGCACAACGTCGTATTCGGGCAGTCGATCACGGATGCCTGTCTGGGTTGGGAAGATACGGAGCGGCTCATTCTTGACATTGCGGAGAAAGCGTAATGAAAGTTTCCTGTCTGGGTCCGAAAGAGAGTTATTCCGCGCTTGCCGTGGAAAGACTGTGCGAAGATGCGGAAAGACTTTACTGTTCGAGTTTTTCCGCCACTTTGAATTTGTTGACGGAGGGAATCGTCGACGCCGCTGTGCTGCCCGTGGAGAACTGGATCATGGGAAGCGTCGTGCAGAATCTCGATCTCATCTCGAACGCCGAACACGTTATGGGCGTAGGGGAGTACGTCATGCCCGTCGAACACCGCCTTGTAACAAAGGGAAAGATACCCTATTCGAATATTCAAAAAGTCTGTTCGCACGTGCAGGCGATCAGCCAGTGTTCCGAATTTATCGGAAAGCACTTTCCGTTTGCCAAACTTGTTTACACCTATTCCACGGCGGAGAGCCTGTCGCTTCTCGACGAGCACACTGCGGGAATCGTGGGCGTGCACGTCAAGGGATCGAAGAAGGGACTCGTCTTTTCGGAGGGGAACATTGCGGACGCGAAGAACAACTTCACCCGTTTTCTCCTCTTTGTGCGGGGCGATACGCCGCCCGAACACAGCGAGTTCGTATATTTTTCCGTCGTGTTCAAACAGGAGACGACGGGCGGGCTGTGTCGCCTTCTCGAAGTATTTAACCGTCACGGGGTCAACGTGACCCGTCTGGAAAGCAGACCCGTCCGCGACAGCTTTGGGAATTACCGGTTTTTTATCGAGTTTTCAGGGGACATCGGTTCCCCGATTGTAAAATCCGCGCTGGAAGAGGCGAAAAAGATCAGCGAAGGCTATCGGCTTCTCGGCGCTTACGGTCAATCATAAAAGAGCGTGGAAACCGAACGCGAAGAGGGCGGCGAAAGCTCCCTGCAATAATTTAACCCCGAGAAAGGGAAGCGTCTTAACGCCCGCGCGGGAGAGAAAGCTCAACTGCTGCGCGATCACGCAGCCGCCGCCGAAGGTCACGAGAAAAGCGGTCAGGGCGACGGAGAGACCGCTTCCGATTTCGGAAAGCAATTTACAGCCGGAGGTCATCTCGACCGCGCCCGTGACGATTGCGGCAATGTATCCGTTTTCTATTCCCGCCAGAACGAGCGTATCGCGCAGAATACCCGAAAAAGCGTAAAACAGCGCGATCGCGCCTCCGACGGTGAGCACGGAGAGAACGGAATCCGCAATGACGTTCGCACCGCCGTTTTGCAGCGTGGGCAGAGGAGCGTTGGTGCCGTTGGATTTTTTGGCGGCAAAGCGCAGAAGAAAACAGACGAGATAGTTGCCCGAGAGGTGCGCGCAGAAGATGATCCATCCGATCGTTGCGTTTTCAAACATGCCCGCGCCCACCGCGCCCACCAAAAACATGGGACCGGATGTGGAAGCGAGGCAGGCGACGCGGAAGAGTTCTCCTTTTGGAATCGCGCCGCGCTCGTACAGATCAAGCGTCGTTCTTGCGCCGACGGGGTAGCCCGAAAGCGCGGAGAGCAAGGCGCACAGTCCGCCCGCTCCCGAAACGCGAAAGATGTTTTTTGCGGCGGGCGCGATTTTTTCCGCCGCTCCGCGAAAGATTTTTTGGCGGGTAAGCAGGGCGGTCAGAAAGAGACAGGGAAGGGTTGCGGGCATTACGCAGACGGCGAAGAGGGTGGCGCCCTCCAGAATGAGAGCGGAGTAACGGGCGGGAAACAGCAGAAAACACGCCATTGCGCCTGCGATCGGCAGGATCGTAAGAAAGGGAAACAATTTTATTTTTCGCTTTTTGACCTTTTGCATAGTTCAAAATACGCTGGGCGTCGGACAAATATGCCGCGTTCACTGTAACGGAGTTTGGTGAGTCATGGATTTATTTGATTGGAACGGAAACGAAGAAAAGGCAAAGCCGCTTGCCGAGCGGATGCGGGCGAATACGCTCGATGAATTTGTGGGGCAGAGCCATATCGTTGCGGAGGGCTCGCTGCTTCGCCGCGCCGTCATGCTCGACCGCCTCGGCAGCTGTATCTTCTGGGGACCTCCGGGGTGCGGAAAGACCACGCTCGCCAACGTGATCGCCGCCACGACGAACGCCGAATTCGTTAAGCTCAACGCCGTCAATTCGGGCGTGGCAGACGTGAAAAAAGCAGTGGAGAAAGCGCGGGAGAATCTGAAACTTTACAACAGACGCACTTACTTAATGCTCGACGAATGCCACCGTTTCAATAAAACGCAGTCCGATTCGCTGTTGCCTGCCATCGAGCAGGGCACGGTCATTTTTATCGGTTCCACGACGGAAAATCCCTATGCTTCCATGACGCCCGCGATCGTCTCCCGTTGCCGCGTTTTCGAGTTTAAGTCTCTTACATCGTCGGAAATCCGCGGAGCGCTTCTGCGCGCGCTCAAAGATAAGAGAAAGGGGCTCGGTAATTACAGAATCGAAATTTCGCCCGAGGCGCTCGCTCACATTGCCGATACGGCGGCGGGTGATTTGCGAACGGCGTACAATGCATTGGAGCTTGCGGCGCTCACGACTCCGCCCGACGGGGAGGGAAATATTCATATCGCGCTGTCGGATGCGGAACAGTCGATCCAGCGCAAGGCTCTCTCCTATAACGAAGATTTATATTACGATCTGTTATCGGCGTTTTGCAAATCTCTGCGCGGGAGCGATGCAAACGCGGCGCTCTATTACGCCATGCGGCTCATCGAGGGCGGTTGTGATCCGCTGCTGGTGTTCCGCCGTCTGATCGCGCATTCCGCCGAAGACGTGGGGATGAGCGATCCGAACGCGCTCGTTGTCGCTACGAGCGCTTTAACGGCGTTCCAGAACATGGGCTATCCCGAAGGGCTCTTGCCGCTTACGGAAGCGATTATTTATGTTTGCGAAGCGGAAAAGAGCAATACCGTCGTCATGGCGAAAGACGCGGCGCGGGAAGACGCGATCAAAAACCGCGACGATAATGTTCCCGCCTATCTCAGGGACAGCTCTTTCGGAAGTAAAGATATGAAAGCGCAGAGCGCGAAATACAAATATCCGCACAGCTACGGCGGGTGGGTGGAGCAGCAGTATCTCCCCGATTCCCTCAAAGACAGAGTTTATTATTCGCCCTCCGATCACGGTTTCGAAAAGCAGGTGCAAGAGACGAGAAAAAGGAAACGCGGTAACCGGACGAAATAAAAAAATTCCCGAAAACTTTTTCGGGAATTTTTTTATTGTTAAAATTTTCGCTCTCAATCAATAGTAAACGCCGACGTTGTCAAATATGTATTCGAACAGAAAAACGCCGTAAATACAACCCAAGATAAAAGAGAGGAAGAGCGAGAGCGCACTGATCACGATTCCTGCGATCGCAAGACCTTTGCCGTTGTCGTCTTTGTACTGCTTACACTGGCGAAGTCCGATAATCGAGCAAATAAGACCGGCGAGAGCAAAGAAGAAAGAAAGGATAAAGCCGACGACGGCAAGCGTATTCGTTCCTTCGTTTTTAGCAGGCTGCTGGGGCTGCGCGGGACGCGCGGGTTGTTGGGTTTGCGCGGGTTTCGGCGAGGGGGGGGGTACATTGTTCGCCGTGCGTACATCTTCGAAGAACTCGTCTTTCTGCGCGGGTTTCTGCGCTGCGGCCGCCTCGCTTACCTTTGCGCCGCAGTGAGGACAAAACGCGCTCTCTGCGTCAATTTCTTTTCCGCATTTAGGGCAAAACATCTGAATTTCTCCTTTTTGTCAGTTTACTTTATTATATGCCTTTTATATTCCGTTGTCAAGAAATTTTTTCATTTTATTTTATGACGTTAGTTTGCTCGGTTAACATATTCGATAGGAGTTTCGGCAAAATCATTGCATTTTTTTCGGTTTTATGTTACAATGAGGTTGCTTTCATTTCGGAGAAAGCGCGAAAGAAAAAATCGGAGACGGTGAATCGGAATGCAGACGGTTTTGGACGAACCGAATCGTGTAACGGATAAAGAATATACGGATGCGGACGGTTCTGCTCATTCGGAGCAGGAAAGTCTTTCCGCGCTTGCCGAAGAAGAAATTGCGCCGACGGACGGGAAACTCGGCGAAACCGCGGAAGCATATGTTCCCATTCGCAAGAGGGGATTCCGTTACGGTTGCTATTTATTCGTAAAGCGCACGTTCGACATTCTTTCTTCGGGTACGATGATTCTTTTGATCGGTTGGCTTCTACTCGTTTTTCTTTTTGTAAAGTGGGCGGAGGACAGGCATAATCCCGTCTATGTGTCCAAACGGGTCGGAAAAGACGGCAAGGTGTTCAAAATCTTAAAAATCCGCACGATGGTGCCGAATGCGGAGGAGATGAAACAAGCGCTCATCGACGCGGGGCTCAACGAGGCTGACCCGCCCGCATTCAAAATGAAGAACGATCCGAGAATAACAAGGGTCGGGAAGTTTTACAGAAAATTCGCAATCGACGAGCTGTTGCAGCTCTTTAACGTATTTATCGGGAACATGAGCGTTGTCGGTCCTCGTCCGCCGCTTCCGCGCGAAGTGGAAGAGTACACGGCGGATCAGAGACACCGTCTCGACGTGAAAGGCGGGTTGTTGTGCCTTTGGCAGATTCAGAAGAATCGCAACGAAGTTAAATTCGAAGACTGGGTTCGTTTCGACGTGGAATATATTAAAAATCAGAGTCTTTGGCTGGATACGAAGATTATTTTCAAAGGCGCGTACATGGTGCTTTTCGATCATAGCGGAGAGTGAACGCGTCGTTCGTTTGTGCGTTTTTCTTCGATAAAAATTTCAAGAAAATTGCGCGAATCCCGTGAAATCGGTTGACAGATTTTGTAAACTTTGATAGAATAGACAAGCGCATTAGGAAATGCGGGTGTAGTTCAATGGTAGAATTCCAGCCTTCCAAGCTGGCCGCGTGGGTCCGATTCCCATCACCCGCTCCATTTTTTTTGCAAATGAAAGAGGTTTAGCCCCTTCCGCGCGTAAATGCGCCTGTAGCTCAGGTGGATAGAGCAACGGCCTTCTAAGCCGTGTGTCAGGAGTTCGAGTCTCTTCAGGCGCACCAATTTATATGGCGGGTGTAGCTCAGTTGGTTAGAGCGCCAGATTGTGGCCCTGGAGGTCGTGAGTTCGATTCTCGTCGCCCGCCCCACTCTTATTTATAATGGGGTGTCGCCAAGAGGTTAAGGCACCGGATTTTGATTCCGGCATTCGTTGGTTCAAATCCAGCCACCCCAGCCATAACGGCCCATTAGCTCAGACGGTAGAGCACTTGACTTTTAATCAAGGTGTCTGGAGTTCGAATCTCCAATGGACCACCATACGCACCTTTAGCTCAGTTGGTAGAGCAAATGACTCTTAATCATTGGGCCCAGGGTT
>CAJUOV010000024.1 GCA_910588695.1 uncultured Christensenellaceae bacterium | reverse complement strand
TATCCGAAAAAAAATTATGAATTTATCCAACAAAAAAACTCTATCCGAAGATAGAGTTTTTTTGTTTTCATCCGCCTGAATTATTCAGCGGGGTTTTCCGTATCAGGTTCGGTGGGTTCAGGTTCGGGATCCGGCGTACTTGCGGCAACGAACGTAACGCCCAACGTTTTGTTTGCAGGATCGAGCGTGAACGTATAGGTTCCCGCGCCTACCGTCGTAAGATTATTGCCTTTCGTAATTTCCGTAACCCCTTCCGCAAGCGTCAGATTACCGGCGAACCAATTGATTTGCTCGGGTATCACATTTCCATCAGCGCCTTCCGCACAGGAACGGAAACCAAACTCGACGCCCGCTGCAAGATCGATCGTCAGTTGATAGACGCCGTCCTGCCCCTCAACAGGCTTTAATTCGTACTCGTCGGCAATAGGCGTATTCCAGCTGTCATGCATACTGCCCTTGATATAGTAATGCAAAATTTCTACCGTCTGGTCGGGTTCTAATCCTTCCGCAGGCGTGATGACGAATACGGGGGTTTCGCCGCTGTTATCGATCGTGAACGTATAAGTCCCCGCCGTCTTGACGGTTCCGTTTCCGCCGCTGGGAAGTACAATGTATCCCGTTTCGGCGCCTTCCGCCATTCTATAATAGGAAGCCGCACCGTAGTTCCAGTTTGCCCCCCCCGTCGTTGCGCTCTTACAGGATACGACCTGGAACTGCGCATTCTTTTCAAACGTTACTTCCAGACCGTTTTCGGGATCGATGTAAAATCCCTCTTTCACGTCCCATCCTGCGCCGTTAAAGCCGGAGCCAGCCAGATAAAATCCGTCTTTCACGAATTTATCGGGAAGTTCCGCAGGCTTCAAATCCGCTGCGGGAGTAAATACGAATTTGATATTCTCGCCCGTACCTTCGATTGTAATGGTATACTCGCCGGGAGCCAATACGCTGCCGTTGTCAGAAGCACCGATAGAGCCGAGGTTCAGATAACCCTCTTCTTTTCCCTCAGCCATTTTATAGAACGAGGGACTGTTGTAAGCCCAGCCGCGATTTTCGACTCCTTCCGCTACGTCCAAACAGTCGGTAATTTTGAACATTGCGTCCGCATTTAAGGTCACGGTCAAACCGTTTTCGGGATCGATATAGTTCTCAGCGCCGATCTGCCAGTTCGCAGTCTCCCAACCGGAGCCTACCAGATACGCGCCGCCGGGAATCACCTCATCCTTCAAGCCGTCCGAAATATAGATCGACCAGCAGGGCGTGTTATCCGTATAATACTTGGCATAAATATCAAACGCTCTTTCGTTGCCGGGTTTAACGGTGATCGTTGCCTGCGACTGATCGAGCGCAACGCCGTGGCAACCGCCGTCCAGCCAAAGTTCCAGCGTGCCTGCGTTGTGCGTTAACGTTTCGCCCTTCACTTTGATTTGCAACGCTTGCCCGGGAGCAAGTTCCACGCCCGCCGCGCCGTACTGTTTTTGCGCCGAATCGCCGGGAGTGCTCTCTTCGAGTTCCGCAACAAACTTCCCGTCCGAGGTATAGAGCCCCGCTTCCACCCACTGCGCATAGACGGTGGCATCGGACTTGAACTGATACCCACTCACGCCGTAAGTAACATCGCTGCCGGAGCCGTCCGCCGTCGTATTGTAAGTTGCAAACGAGTACTCCGCTCTCGTAGGATCTGCGGTCGGAGCCGCGGCAAGCCTTCCGTCTTTATCCGTCGTAAGCTTCACGCTTTCCGCACCCTCTGCATACGAACCGCCGTTCGCGTTGAACGTAATTTCATACGTTTTGCCCGCGGGGTCTTCCGGATCGCCACCGCCGCACGCAACAAACGCGCCGCAGCCGATCGCCAGCGTTGCCACAGTCAGTGTGGTCAATAAGATCTTTGTCTTTGTCTTCGTCATACTTTTTCCTCACTTATAATTTTTTTATTTTAATCGAACACACAACCGTCCGATTTCCCGACCAAAATTAGGTTAACTGTTTAATCAGTCCCGAAAATTTAATTATCCTTGTATTTTGGGCAATTTTCCGACAAATTCCCAAAAAAGGATAATGTTAAAAACTTTCAAACTTCTTTATTTATTGACAATATAACACGCTTTTTTATGTTTGTCAATACTTTAAAAAAAATTTTTTCTGTTTTTTTATTTCTTATACGGATAATTTTTGCAACATGAATCGTGTTTATTCGCTGATAAACAGAACGCCGAGCGTATTCCTGCCGCCTTTATGCGGATAGTCCAACGCGTCGGGCACGAACGACGTATTTACTTTTACACGCAAGCTGTTGACAGTTTCCACGATTTCCGCCACCGAATAGCCTTCTTCCGCCATGCCGCACGCTTTAAGGACCAATAGCCCCTGCCCCGTAGAGAGCGCCCTGCTGTCGACCACGAATACTTTTCCGCCGAATTCTTCCGCCGCTTTGCTCGCCGCAGAATAAGACGACGAAGCCTGCGCGGAAATATTAAAGTGGATCAAAGCGTCGCAGTCGGAAACGTTCTCGGTAAAAAATTCAAAATATTCCGTCTGCGATCCCGCGGCGGTCTTCGGAAGCGTTCCCGAATCTTTCACGAAGTCGAAAATATCCTGCGGAGAAAGTTCGCCGTCTTTATAACTTTTTTCCCCGAAAACGACCGAGAGGCGAAATATGCCGATCTTGTTTTGTTCGATTTGTTCATTGCTTAAATCGCAGGTTGAGTCCGATGTAATTTTGATCTTCATATCATTATTCCTTTTTCTGTCTTTTTATAAATGGAAACCGCAACTGCTGTTTTCATAGTTTTCAAAACTCCTTTTGAATTGTATTTTTGTCTTTCGACAAGGGGCGAACAAACGAAAACGCATTGATTGATTAGCCGATATACTTGTTATTAGCAGTAAGCCATAATTCGGTGAAGCATTTGGCTTCCTTGCCGGTCAAGGGTTGCCGCAAGGCAATGCACTTTACCCTTGACAGCAAGTGCATTTTCGTTTACGCTCCGCACGGCGAAAGACAAAATACATCAATTCGCTTTGGGCATTTGCGCTAATACTTCGGACGTGGCTTTGCCCCTTACCACGCCGTCTTTGTCTATGCAAGTGAAATCGTCGAATAACAGTATTTTTCTATCTTCCTTGCCCATAGTACAAACTACATCTTCGGCAAGTACATTGCAGTCTATGTATTCGGGTAAATCGCCACCGTACACAAGTTTTTCGCCGCTTTTTTCTATGTATTTAACAACGTACTTAACCGTAACTTCCAAATTAAACGGACATATCTCTTTGAAATCGTTTCGCCCGTAACGCTCCGCAAAATGCGTGTTTTGTAATATCGTTTGCTTGCGGTGTTTTCGGGTGTCATAGTCCGTAACTGTTTCGAGTTTGCCTATCATTTGCGGTATGACGAATATACCGTGAAAATGCAATCGCTCGTTTTTCGACCGCTCCCATACGCCGATATATTTCCAACCTTTACGCTGCACAAGGTGTTTCAACGTGTTACTCAATGACTTTCTAAAACTTTGCTCGGTATGCTTTTTATCGTCAAAAGTAAAAGTCTTGATACAAGCGCGGCGGCTTCGCCGCCGCAGACCAACTTGACCGCCTTCACGCGCAATGGTTTTGCTTTCCCTAAAAATTGTAGGCTGTTTTTGCCGTAAAATCGCCGTCATCGTTACTTCTGCAAGCATATTCTCCAACGTTTTTACAAAAGCAATATAACATATCACAAACCTTTTCAAGTCCTTGAAATACATTTTATGATTTGCGAAAACGATTTTCAAGGCGAAATACTCAAAATCAACAACCTGCACGGTCTAATGCAAGAAAAATGGTTTTTCTTTTTAGGTAGAACAAACTATGTTACGCAAAAGGCGATTGAAAATTTTTCCGAACAATTTTCTTATATATTCATTTTGGAACGGTTATTTAGACAAAAAGCATGCAGCTTTCGACATAATGGTGTCGCGGGCTTTATCGCATATCAATAAGAAAAAAGCTCAGGGCAAACGGCCTTGTGCTTTTTTGTATGCTTCGTCATTTCGAAGGTATCATAAATCATGACTGCACAAATTGTGTGCTTTTCCGAATTTTCATTGACAGCGACGCGCATAGATCAACAGTCTGTTTCCCCAAAAATTCACTTGACAATTCCACATTTTTGTTGTATATAAAATATAAAGTGAAAGTACGGCGAGCGGTATACTCACGCTTCGCGAATTGTACAGACATGACATATTTTTGGTCGACAGTTTGGGAGCCGCCGTCGAAAAATTGTCTGCGAAATAAAATCCGTTTTGCAGCGGCGCCTCTGTGCAATCAAATCTTATTATGAAAAATATCCGAAAATATTTAACGGCAACAAACGTGTTGATCGGAATACTGATCCTTTTTTATATTTTAGATCGCTTTTTACCCTTCCCTTCCGATTATACGGGCTACAACGCATGGAATCCCGATAGTCCTCCCGCCGTCAATTATCTTTTCGGCAACTGCGGCGGACTGTTGTCAAACTATATGGCAATCGGCAATTTTCTGGTACCTTGCGGCACGTCGGCATATCGCCACTTTACCTGTATCTTTTTACACGGACACATTTTGCACCTGATCGCAAATTTGGTCGGGCTGTATTTTATCGGGAACTATACCGAGAAACGTTTCGGCTGGTGGCTGACTTATATTCTGTTCTTTGTGGTGGGATTTACAGAGGGATTTATTACCGATCCGCTCTTTTTTGCCATAGCTCCCGCTCAGAAAGAATCAACACTTGCACAAGTCAGCATGGGAGCATCGGGCGGAATCTTCGGTTTGATAGGCGTTTCTCTCGCCGCTCTGTTTTTTGATATAAAGTCTTTCAAAAAAATCGGAAAACCTACGCTCATCGCATCGGCAATTTACGGGGTTTTAACGACTTACATCGCCAGCTTCGGATGGACGACCGTCTGTCACAATGTATCAATGATATTGGGGCTCATCGTGGGAACCGTAATTATTTTACCGTTTTATCTTCTGAAAAAGGGAAAATATCGACCCGAAAATAAAACAGAGCAAAAAGAAACCGACCCCGCTCATGAAATACAGTCAACTTTCGATTCGGGAGAAAATAAATGAAACGCTTAAAAATTCTGTTTGCATCTTTGATCGCCTGCGTTTGCTTCGCATTCACGGCATGCGGTCTGAATATTTCGGAAGCGGATTACAATTCCGCCGCAAAGATCGCGGGCGGCGACATGAAAGCATCTGTTCTTTCCGTAAAAAACACTCATGGAAATTCATGCGCTTATACCGCAAAAAAATTCGAGGGCTGGGACACGGTCTGGTCTAAAAGTCTGTCGGAAGACGCCGAAATCACCGTAACGGTTTCGTTGGCGATTACGGCGGGCAAGGCAAAAATCGTTTTAATCGCCGCAAACGGCAGTATCACGACGCTGATCGAATGCACCGAAGTTTCAACGGAAAACGATGCTACGCAAACTCTTTCCTTAAAGAGCGGCAGAAACAAATTAAAACTCGTCGCGCTCGCAAGTCAGGATCTGGATATGACATTGACCGTTGACTGCTGAATATGGGCTGGTTCAATTATTACGGACTTATCGTCATGGCAATTATCATGATTCCGAACATCATTTACGCCGTTAAGCATAAGAACGACGGTGCGGAATACCGCAACCGAGCAGTTGAAACTGCGGAACAGATCGGAAGATACGGTTGCTTTATATTTATGATCTTTAACGTCCCTTACACTTATTTCAATTTTTGGATCGATCACGCGCTGACAGTCTATTTATCGGTGAACGGCGCTCTCTGTTTGGTTTATCTTCTCTTCTGGATCGTGTGCCGAAAACAAAACGGCTTGTTGAAAGCGCTGTCTCTTTCGATTCTGCCTACGGTTATCTTCCTATTCGACGGAATCCTTCTTCTGAATGTCCCCCTCATTACCTTATCCCTTCTTTTCGGAATTTTTCATATTTTTATCAGTTGCAAAAACTCCTGCGCGTAAACCGCGCAGGAGTTTTATAAATTGATTTTCAGAACAGAACCAACAGAAAGCCTGCCAACACTCCGACAAACAGCGACAAAGCGGGGAGTTTGCTCTTCCACATCAAAATTGACTCCGGCAAAAGTTCTCCGAATACAACGTACAGCATCGCTCCGCTCGCAAAGCCCAGCGACAATACGAGCATAATATCGTTGATCCCGCCGAGCGCATACCCGATGAGGGCGCCGATTACGGTGGGAAAGCCGCTCAATGCGGTGAGAAACGACGCCTTCGCCTTGCCCATTCCGCCCGAAATGAGCGGCACGGAAACCGCCATTCCCTCAGGAATATTATGCAGTCCGATCACAATCGACATGATAAAACCGGACGACGTGAACAGCGTTTTGACAAGATTCTCTTCCGCCGCATACGACGCACCGATCACCATGCCCTCGGGTAAATTATGCAACGCAATCGCAGACATCATCACGAGCCCCGCCACGAACAGTTTCGAATTGCTCTCTTCATGTTTTTTGAAATGGTCGGCATGAATCAACTCGTCGAGATCGTCGGCGGTCGAAGGATGATTCGCGTCGATATGCGCCACTTCGCGGTTGGTGCGTTTATCGATGAAATAGTTGAGCAAGTATACGATTCCGTATCCTGCGGCGACGGCGGCAACGACGATGAACGGCGTATAGTTCGGCATTCTGCCCTCGTTCATCATCTGAATCGGTTCGTTCATCAGATCGAAACACACTACGGCGAGCATGATCCCCGCCGCAAACGAAAGCAAAAGGCTGACGATTTTATTCGAATCGCGTTTCAATACCGCGCCGATTACGCCGCCGAGCCCCGTTCCTACAACGCCCGATATCAATGTGATGACAATAATTGCAAGATAATCCAAAATAACTCCGTCTCTTTTCGCCGATGTAGATTCCCGTTTATTTTCTCGCTTTATCGGTGAAATGTCAACTTAATTTTACGGAGAATTTTAAAATTTTCAAAAGTTTCCGCTCCGCCCCCGTCAAAACTGCTTCCGCCCGATCAACACGTCCACCTCTTCGCCGAAATAGTCGGCGATTTTACAAAGATATTCCAACGTAATCTGCCGTTGACAGTGCAAATAACGCGAGAGCGTCTGCTGCGGAATCCCCACCCTACCCGCAAATTCGTTCACGGACATATCTCCGATCAAAAGTCTTAAATTCTCGGCGAACAGCCCCATATAATCTTTTTTCTGATCCATGAAAATATTTTACGCCAATCGGTGTAATTTATTTGACATTTCACCGATTGGTGTAGTAAACTGTATTTATCGGAGGAATTATGGAAAAAAACTTTTCGGGAAAAACAATCACGGCGATTTTAGCGATCGCGTCCGCGGCAATATTGTTTCTTTTTTCAACGATCGACGTAGCGCAAGGCATTGCAACAATGACCCGCGGCGGCACGTCCGTCTATCAGATCGTCCCCTTTGTTCTCAGCGCGCTATCCTTTCTGTTTTCGCTTGCGGCAATCGTTTTGAATGCGTTGGCACTGCGAAAACCGCAGGACGAGCGCATATTCGGTTTAATCACGGTGATCATATCGACCGTCGCGGCGTTCGCAGTTTTCTCGGTCGATCTGATCTTCCCCTTGATCCTCGGGTATTTTCGGTTTCCCGCCCTTTCGTTCGCCGAACTGATCCTGACCGTCGCTTTCCTCGCGGCGTACCTCGTCTGCAATGCAAAATTCCCCCGCGCGACGCTCGCGCAAACACAGAGCACGGCTGCAGAAGGCGAGCCGGAGCCGACGACTCTTCCCGCGGATTCCGCGCAAGCGGAGGACGGCTATCTCTCCTTTCCTCTGCACGTGCTGTGCATGCTGTTTTTCGGCTTTATCTGGAAATTCGTATGGATTTACAAGGTCACACGGTTTCTGAATGCGAAAACGAAATTCAACCGCGATACGACCGTTACTCTGCTTCTCGCTATATTCGTTCCCTTTTACACGGTTTATTGGACGTACAAGGCGGCTCGGGAAATCGACGGACTGCAACAAATAGAAAGATCCCAAATCGCTGCGATTTGTCTTATGCTTTGTTTTATTTTCCCCGTCGCCCCGCCCCTTCTGATGCAATGGGCGCTCAACAAATATTCGGAACAAGAACACGGCAAAAAGGAGACGCGCGTAACGGTCACAGATTCGGTCACGATCGCAGAGGGCTTGAAGCGCTATAAAGAGCTGTTGGACGAGGGCGCGATCACCCAGGACGAATACGACAAGATCAAATCGAAATACCTCTCTTCACTATACAAACAGCCTGCACAAAAACGTGCAGGCTGTTTACATCAAAACTTACTTTCTGCTCAAATAATCGTCGATCGCTTTGGCGGCGGTCTTGCCCGCGCCCATCGCCGAGATCACGGTCGCGGCGCCCGTCACTGCGTCGCCGCCCGCATAGACTCCCTCGCGCGAAGTGAGCCCTTCTTCGTTGACAATGATCCCGCCGCGCGCGTTGACCGTAAGCCCTTCGGTAGTGTCTTTGATGAGAGGGTTCGGCGAAGTTCCGATCGCCATGACGACGGTGTCGACGTCGAGCACAAACTCGGAATCCGCAATTTCCACGGGGCGGCGTCTGCCCCGCTCGTCGGGTTCTCCGAGCTGCATTCTTACGCACTTCATGCCGGTCACGAAACCGTTCTTTTCGTCTTTCGGATTCTCTTTGTTGCGGTAGCCGAGAATTTCCACCGGATTCGTGAGAAGCAGAAACTCGATCCCCTCTTCCTCGGCGTGTTCCACCTCTTCCCGTCTTGCCGGCAACTCCTCCATGGAACGACGGTAGACGATATAAACTTTTTCCGCGCCAAGCCGAAGCGCCGTTCTCGCGGCGTCCATTGCAACGTTTCCGCCGCCCACGACGGCGACCCTTCCGCCTTTCATAACAGGGGTTTCGGGATCATCGCGGTAAGATTTCATCAGATTGCTCCGCGTTAAAAACTCGTTTGCGGAATATACGCCGTTGAACGACTCACCCTCGATCCCCATAAAATTGGGCAGCCCCGCGCCCGATCCGATAAACACCGCTTCGAAGCCCGCGTCGAACAGCTCGTCGACCGTGAGCGTTTTTCCGACGACGACGTTCGTTTCAACGCTCACGCCGAGCGATTGCAGAATTTCTATCTCCTTCTGCACGATCGCCTTGGGAAGACGGAATTCGGGAATACCGTAGACGAGCACGCCGCCCGCCGTATGCAAAGCCTCGTACACCGTCACGGAATAACCCTTGCGCGCCAGATCTCCCGCGCAGGTCAGCCCTGCGGGACCCGACCCGACGACGGCAACTCTGTGCCCGTTCTTTGCGGGAATCTCCCCGCCCCCGGACGAATGTGCGTTGTGCCAGTCCGCAACGAAACGTTCCAGCCTGCCGATGCCGACGGGTTCGAATTTAATTCCGAGGGTGCATTTGCTTTCACACTGGGTCTCCTGCGGACACACTCTGCCGCACACTGCGGGCAGAGTGGAAGTCGCGGAAATAACCTGATACGCGCCCTCGTAATCTTTATTTTTGATCTTGGAAATAAAATCCGGAATACGCACGTTGACGGGACAGCCGTTTACGCACGGTTGATTTTTGCAGTTGAGACAACGGTTCGCCTCGGCGAGCGCAAGCTCCTCCGAATATCCGAGCGCGACTTCGCCGAAATTGCGCGCCCGCGCTTGGGGATTCTGCACGGGCATGGCATGTTTTCTGGGTTCAATCGCCATGATGGGTTCCCTCCCCTGCCTGCTTCAATAAATTGCACGCCGCTTCGTGCGCACGCCGTTCGAACGCAGAGTACATTCTTCCGCGCGACATCGCCTCGTCGAAATCCACCTCGTAACCGTTGAAATCGGGACCGTCGACGCATGCGAATTTCGTGATTCTCTTCCCGTCGCGGTTCAAGCTCAGTCTGCAACCGCCGCACATTCCCGTGCCGTCGATCATAATGGGATTCATCGAGACGGTAACGGGCACGCCGAACGGCTTTACCGTCTGCACGACGAACTTCATCATGATAAGCGGACCGATCGCAATGATTTCGTCGAACGTTTCGCCCCCGTTAAGCATTTCCTGCAAAGGGAGAGTCACGTTGCCCTGCCGTCCGTAACTGCCGTCGTCCGTCATGACGACGAGCTTTTCGGAACACGCGCCGAACTCGTCTTCGAGAATCAGAAGCTCCCGATTGCGGAAGCCGATCACGCTCGTAACGGAAGCCCCCGCCTTTTTTAGCGCCTCGGCGACAGGCAGAGCGATCGCGCAGCCAACGCCGCCGCCTACGACGCACACTTTTTTGAGTCCGTCGATACGGGTGGGCATTCCCAAAGGTCCGACAAAATCATGCAAATATCCGCCCGCCTGCTTGCGGTTGAGCTTCTCGGTCGTAGCGCCCACGATCTGAAAGATGATTTTGACCGTACCTCTCTCGGGATCGACGCCCGCGACGGTGAGAGGAATGCGCTCCCCCTCTTCGTCTACGCGCAGAATAACGAACTGACCGGCGCGCGCCTTCTTCGCAACAAGAGGCGCTTTGATTTGCATTTGCGTAACGGTCGGATTCAGACTCTTTTTTTCGATGATTTGATACATAGCTGCCACCCTTTAAGAATATGACAAAATATGCGGTCTTGTCAACCGCATATTCAGTCAATTTGTCAATCCGATCAAAAATCAACTTCCGTATCGTAATAACAACACTTCAAAAGCTCTTCCATCTCTTTTTGTGAAGGCTGACGGGGATTGCTTCCCGTACAGGCGTCTCCGATCGCATTCTTCGCGATTTCGGGAAGTCTTTCGAGGAACACGTTTTCGGGCACGAAACCCTGTTCGCAGGGATAACTGTCCGCGCCGTAATTCTTGATACAGTGCGGAATATTCAGATCGTCGTTCATCTTTCTCAGATATTCGATCAGAAGTTTTACTTTTTCGTCGTCGCTGTTTCCGCCCAGTCCCATATAATCTGCGATCATGCCGTAGCGTTTTTTCGCTTCGGGATTTTTGGCGTTGAAGGCGATGACCTTGGGCAGATACATGGCGTTCGCCGCGCCGTGAATGATGTGCGCGCCGTAGTCCGCAAACGCAGCGCCCGTCTTATGCGCCATGGAATGAACGATTCCGAGAAGCGCGTTCGAGAACGCCATACCCGCAAGGCACTGCGCGTTGTGCATGCTGTCGCGCTTTTTCATATCGCCGTTGTAGGAATCGACAAGATCGCCTTGGATCATCTTGATCGCAAAAATCGCAAGCGGATCGGTATAGTCGCAATGCGCGGTAGAGACGTATGCTTCAACCGAATGCGTCATCGCGTCCATTCCCGTATGCGCCACGAGCTTCTTGGGCATCGTCTCCGCAAGATCGGGATCGACGATCGCAACATCGGGCGTGATTTCAAAGTCCGCGATCGGATATTTGATTCCCTTCTTGTAATCGGTGATGATCGAAAATGCCGTAACTTCCGTCGCCGTGCCCGACGTGGAGGAAATCGCGCAGAATCTTGCTTTTTTACGGAGTTCGGGAATCCCGAACACTTTACACATTTCTTCAAACGTAATTTCGGGATATTCGTATTTGATCCACATTGCCTTCGCGGCGTCGATGGGAGAACCGCCGCCCATCGCAACGATCCAATCGGGCTTGAATTCGAGCATCGCTTCCGCGCCCTTCATCACCGTCTCGACGGAAGGATCGGGTTCGATCCCCTCGAAAAGCTCCACTTCCATGCCCGCTTCTTTCAGATAAGACACCGCCTTATCGAGAAAACCGAATTTTTTCATGGAACCGCCGCCGACGCAGACGATCGCCCGCTTGCCCTTAAAACTTTTCAATGCTTCGAGAGCGCCTTTGCCGTGATAGAGATCGCGCGGCAATGTAAAACGTGCCATAGTAATATCTCCTTTTCTTTACGAGAGTTTCCCCTCTTTTTTCAGCCCTATTATACTATGATTTTATGTTTTGTCAACCCTATCGGATAAAAATTTACGGTTATTTTTTCTTTTTTTCTTCGCGGCGTTTGTCATTGATAAGATCGAGCGCCGCCTCGTCGATCTTGCCGATCCCCTCCTCCTTTGCGATTTTGACCATCTGCGTCAATGCGGCTTTCAGGAATATTCTCGGAATCTTCGTGAGCCTTGCGCAAGCCTCGTCGGTAAAGGTCACCTCGGGATCGATCCGTTTCGCGGCGTAAATGACGGTTGAAACGTCGCCCTCCTTCGCCTGAATTTTTTCCGCATACGGTTTCTTAAACGAGCTGCACCAGAAATTCGTACTGTCGCGATAACCGTAATCGACGGGCACGGCGGGAAAAGAACTTGCTTTTATCCCGTTGACAATGCCGTCGTAATGTCTTTCCTTCATCAGAATTTTATCGATTTTCAGAATAAAGTGCGCACCGAATTTGCTCGTGATCCCGTTGAAGTTCCGATAAGGCGGTTCGTAGCCTTCGAGACAGCCTGCCTTATCGAGATAGGCGTTCTCCAAGGTATCGTCCCAACTGCATTCGAACACCTGAAAGCTCTCGCCCACGATCTTTGGACGATCGGCGGAGACCGCGCTCTCTTCCAACGTAAAAATACAGTTTTTCATCTTCTCTTCCGTCGTTTCTCCAGGGAAACCGAGACGCACCGCCTCTTTGAAATATTTTTTCTTGTCGGGAATAAAGTTAAGCGCGCATTTTTTATCGCGCAAAAGATTCTGCGCCGTATTGGACGAATTGCGGCATTCGAGAATCATCGCATAATAATCTTTACCCGCGATGTAATAGGGAAAACACAGGGAATAAGCCCCGAGATTGGTCTTTCCTTCTTCCGACAGTGTGGAAACCAATGTCGTAGGCATCGGAAAAAATGAAGAAGTCTGATAAAAATTATCTACGATCCTGACGTCTTTGAAATTGCCCATAATCACCTCCTGATAATGTTTTTATTATATTATGCCCTCCGCGAAAAGTCAACACCCTTTTTTATTCTTGCGTCGTTCAAAAATATAAGGCGCTACGCGCATTTCTTCACAAATTTTCACAATCTACGGTTACGAATCAATTTTATTTAGATTGACTATCCGACAAAAAAATGTTAAAATAATTAAATCAGAAGATTGCGAGGCGATTGTGAAAAAGAAACGGAAAACTTGGACGAAACGCAGACACGCATTCGTATTTGCTTTTTTACGCCCCGTTATGCGTTTATACTGCAAACTGCGCTATCGTTATACCGCAAAACGAAGCGGGCTTCCGAAAGGCGCCTATCTGATCATTGCAAACCATCAGATGACAATGGATCCTTTTTTACTCTCCCTCTCATTTCGGTTTCCCGTTTATTTTATCGCTTCGGACGATATCTTCAACCTTAAAATTTCCCCGCTTATCCGCTATCTTGTAGCGCCCATTCCAAAGAGCAAATCTCTGCAAGACGTTACGGCGGTCAAAAATATTTTCCGCATTGTGAAAGAGGGCGGCGCAGTGGGAATTTTTCCAGAGGGCAACCGCACTCTTTCGGGCGGTCAATGGGAAATGACAGACGCGATCGCAAAACTCGCAAAATCATTGAAAGTTCCCCTTGTGCTCTACAACATCCAAGGCGGTTACGGCACCGATCCGCGCTGGGGTCACTCTGTCAGAAAGGGCAAGGCGAAAGGCAGCGTGCGCAAAGTGCTCTCCGCAGAGGAAATGAGCGCAATGAGCGTAGGGGAACTGTTCGACACGATCAAAGAGAATCTTTTAGTAGACGATACCCTTTCGGGCATTCGCTTTCGCAGCAAAAAACGCGCGGAGTATATCGAGCGAGCCCTCTATCTTTGTCCCGTATGCAACGGCGTTTCGGGAATCGTCTCTCAAAAATACAGATTCAAATGCAAATACTGCGATACCGCTTCAACCTATACGGAAAAGCTGGCTCTGACCCCACCCCCCCCCGCAACCGGATTCGATCGGATTTTCGAATGGTACGAATGGGAACGGAAACAGATTGTAAAAAACGTCTTGGACGGAATGACGGTCAGCGACGATAATATTCTCTTCCGAGAAAGCGTTAAATGCAAGAAAAAGAAAAAACTTTCAGGGAACAGCGTTTCAATCGATAAAGAAAATCTTATGATCGGCGGCGCGGTTTTCCCCTTGAAAGACGTTACCGCGCTGACTATGGTCGGAAAAAAGAAATTCAATTTCTATTACGGCGGCAAAATATTGCAAGTAAAGGGCAACAAACGATTTTGCGCAATCAAATACGTACATATTTTTGACGGACTGAAAGAGTTGACCCGCGGCACAGAAGGAGAAAATTAAATGATATATTCCAATTTGAACGTTTGGGCGTTTTTAATGATCATAGCCGTACTGCTTATCAGTATGCTTCTTGGGAATATTCTTCGCATGTTTATACCCGGATTGAAAAAAACGCTGATCCCCGTTTCGGTTTTGGGCGGCGTTATGCTCTTGATCGTTTCCACGATCACATATTATTGCGCAGGCAATTATTTTTTCAATCTTTCTCTGTTCGGCGGAAACGGCGATAACGGAAGTATGAGCGGAATGGGCGTTCTCGAACTGATCACTTATCACACTCTGGGAATCGGATTCGTCGCTTCAGGCATGCGCACATCCAAAAAGAAATTCAATAAAACGCGCGCCGCCGAGGTGTTCGATTCGGGACTGACGACGGTGAACGGATACCTGATCCAAGCCTTTGTCGGGCTCATCGTATCTCTTATCGCGGCATATCTGCTGCACACGGACGGCATGATCTCGGCGGCGGGAATATTGCTCGCATTCGGATTCGGTCAGGGCACGGGACAAGCTATGAACTTCGGAAAAAACTTCGAAGAATACGGGTTCACGGGCGGAAGCAATTTCGGTTTGACGATTGCCGCGCTCGGCTTTTTGGTTGCGTGTATCGTCGGCGTAATCTATATCAATGTCATGCGCCATAAGGGGCAAATCAAAATTGTAGAAAAAGAAAAGCTCAACAGCCTTGCCGACTACGAAGATGAAAACGAAATTTCCGTCGTCTCCTCCATGGATAAATTCACCGTGCAGGTCGCCATCGTTCTCGCGGTCTACGCAGCCTCGTTCGGCATTATGTACGGTCTTTCCCGCCTGATTCCTTCGTTGGCGACAACGCTGTTCGGTTTTAACTTTTTTATCGGCGTGCTGCTGACCCTTCCCGTAAAAGCCGTCTTAAACAAACTTTACGATAAAAAACTTATTAAAAAGCAAATCATAAATAATTTTATGATGGACAGAATCGGCGGCTTTGCATTCGACCTGATGATCGTCGCCGGCGTAGCAGCCATTCAAATTCCTCTCTTGGTATCCTATTGGGGCGTGTTGCTGATTTTAGCAGTCGTAGGCGCGTTCGTAACATGGTTCTATGTAAACTTTGTCTGTAAACGGAAGTTTTCGGGTTACAGACACGAACAATTTCTGGCGTTCTTCGGCATGCTGACGGGAACCGCAAGCACGGGTATGATTCTGCTTCGCGAAATCGACGGTACATACCGCACGCCCGCCAGCGAAAACCTCGTGTTCCAGAATCTTCCTGCGATGGTATTCGGAATCCCTCTGATGTTCCTCGCGAATTTTGCGCCGAAAAGCGATCTGAATGCCCTGATCACCTGTATCATTGTAGGAGTTGCGTTTGTTATCCTGAATTTAGTGCTGTTCCGAGATAAAATATTCAAACGGAAAAAAGCGGCGGAACCGGCCGCCTCTGCCTCAAACGAAAAAGGTGCGGAACCTTTAAACGAAGATACAAACTCCAATCCGCCCGATCAAAACGAAGCAGAAAAATAAAAAATTTCAATATGAAAAGACGGAGTAAAAATGCTCCGTCTTTTTGGTACTCCCTGCGGGAATCAACCGAAACCCCATAGGGGTCCCCTCGGTTGAGCGTCGCTACGCTCGCGCGAACCCACGCGCGTTCTCACAACTGCAACAGCAGCAAAAAAAGCAACCGAGTGATTCTCGGTTGCTTTTTTTGGTACTCCCTGCGGGAATCGAACCCACAACGGCCCCTTAGGAGGGGGCTGTTATATCCATTTAACTAAGGAAGCCCGTCGCAAAATCCTTGGTATTTTACTGCTCTGATTTCGGCATCTTCGTACGGTAAACCGTATGGTATCCGATTCCTATGAGACACCCGCCTATCACGTTACCGAGCGTAGAAGGAAGCAGACAATACAAAAGCGCGTTCCCAACGCTCAATCCTGCCGCCGTAATGCCGTATTCTACGCCCGCCATCAGCCCCGCCGACAGATAATACATATTTGCCACGCTGTGCTCAAATCCGCACACGACAAACGCAAGAACAGGCAAATACAGCGCAACAATCTTTCCCGCAGCGGATGTGCCCGCCATCGAAGCCCATACCGCAAGACAAACGAGCATATTGCACAGAATTCCGCGAAGCAACGCGTCGCCGAATCCCATATTGCTCTTCGCCGCCGCCGCGGCGACACACGCTTCGGCAACCGTTTGGCTTTGAGCGTGACTATACACCACGAGAACAGCGATCAGAAGTCCGCCGAGAAAGTTCCCCGCATAGACGATTCCGAGGTTCTTGAAAAAACCGCCGACTTTCACGTCCCTTCCGATCAAAGGGGAAATCATTAAACAGTTACCCGTAAAAAGCTCCGCTCCGCACACCACAACGAGCACAAGCCCGACAGGAAAAACCAAACCCTTGATCAGCGTAGAATACGCTCCCGTACCGGCGCTTGCAGCCGTGGCTGTTGCCGCGCCGAACGCGATAAACGCGCCTGCAAGCACTGCGAGAATCAAAAGTTTATACCACTTTTGCGTAGTCTTCCCCTGTGCGATTTTGATATAACCTTGTGCGATCTCCGCGGGACTCTTCATGGTCTTTCTCCTCTTATGTTCTTTTCTATTATAACGAAAAGAAACGGGAATGTCAAACGTCCTTGCAAAAAAAACGGCACGGAGTTTTTCCGCGTAAAGTTTTATAATGGTTTAGAACAGTAAAGGAACTGCTCTGAACCATTTTTC
>CAJUOV010000023.1 GCA_910588695.1 uncultured Christensenellaceae bacterium | reverse complement strand
GCGCCAAACGAATATAATCCGAACGTTAAACCGGTTTTAATCGGAAAAGCGTTCGGATTATTTGTTATCTTGTAGCCGGCAGTATTCCGCATATGCGGTAAATATTCCGAACGTTCGGAAAAAGCGGGCAAGCCGAGCTACCGTATAACCTCACTTTATCAGCTCCAAGCCGCGCAAGCGGCTTTTCTGATACTCTGCACCACTTAAACAGCAAAAGGGCGCACTTTGCCTTAAACTGCGGTTTAAAGCGTAGGATTTAAGAACGTTGCACGGAAGAACGCAAGCGGCAAGAACTTTGCAAGAGCTGTTTTTTGAATTTTCACCTTATCGCGCCTGATGGGCGCACTGCTCCCCCTATACGGAAAGAGCTTTGCTCCCGAAGTTTTCGCCATAGCGGCTTGCGCCGTTGCTATACCCTACGCCCCATAGCGGCTAAACTTCCGTAGGCTTCCAGCCGTCTATTATTTAACCACGTTGACGACGTGGACGGAGCGTAACTTTAATGCGGCGGCTTATACTCCGAAAACCTGACCTGCTTATAAAGCGCTTAAAGGGCGACGCGCTGATATGTAATTGACTACATTCAACCGCCCAGAGCGGTAGCCCCGGACGTTGACTACGTTATTTGACCTCGAAGCCTGACCATGTTCCCCGACTTCGATATATGACTAACCAGCTTTATACGGTTTCGCCCCGCCGCGCCCGGTGTGCTTGTGATTAGGTGCACAGCGCGGGCAGTAAAATTTTTTTCTATCGTGAGAAATAACCCAACCCGCCGCACGCGCTTCCTTATCGTCTGCGAACTCTCCTGCGCGTTTATGGCAATCGTCGCATTCGTAAACCTTGAATTTTAGCTTCATTGTGTACCCCCTGCTTATTTATCAGCGCATTTTTTTGCGCTTATTTTTTTTATTCGGAAGGGGTTTCACCCCTTACCCCGTATTATTTTAAACAGCTTGCCCCGTGCCTTTATCAGCGACCCGCGCGGAACGGGACGCAACGCAAACACGGACGCGCGCCCGCAATCTTCGCCCGTGCGTGTGTGGCGCAGCACCTTTGCTCGCGCCCACGCACCCTACGGCTACGGGACGAAGATTTGACGAGGCGAACGCGCTCTACGCCGTGTTTACTTTCCCGCGCTCCCGTTCGTTCGCGCGGTTCTTTTTTGCTGATAAAGGGGCTACGCCTTACCGCGTGGGTACGCGGCGCAAACTATTGCTCTCTTTCTTTCCGTCGTGTCTATCGTTTCGGTAGCGGCATTATATGCCGCTACCTACTCCGACATAAGGAGGAATATATGAACCCGTGTGAGTGGTCGAGGGGGCAGGAGTCGAACCTGCACCTTATGATTAAAAGTCTTACGCGCTACCGTGCGCCACCCCTCGTTATAGGCAGCGAGCGTTTACCCGCTCGCAAGCCTTATTATATAACCGTGGACGTTTCCCCGTCCTCGTTTGCGCCTATATTCTGTTCTGCTCGCATTTTCGCATAATAACGCGCGTTCCACTCGCGATGCTGGTTGCGTTTCCTTAATTCTTCCGGCGTTAGTTCGTCATCGCGCTTGCGTTTTCGTTCCTTTGTGGGTTTAGGCGTGCGCGTTTTCGGCTTCGCGGGAACAGGAGCGGGCAGAGTATCGCCGTTTAATTCCGCTTCCAATGCGGCGCGGGTTCGTTTCCTTTGGTATTCCCGGCAGTGCTCGCGGCTTCGCACTAACTTTAATTCAGCACGTAAGCCGGTTATTTCGTCTTGCAAGCGTTTGTTTTCTTTCTGCAACGCTTCGTTGCGGGCGCATTCGTTGTTTATGTCGATTGACAGCCCCCAACAAAGCCCGGCAATATGCTTTAAACGTTGCCGAAGCTGTTCAAGCGTTAAAGGACGAGTGTCGCGCTCGTTTGTGATTTCGTCAAAAACTGTTTTACGCTCACGGAGCGCCGTTCTCTCGTTATCGCTCATCTCTTTAACCCCTCCGTATCGCGTCCTAAAAGCAAATCGACTTTACAATTAAACCAATAAGCGAAAGCGCACAGCGTATGAATATAGCGCGGCTCGTTTTTGCCGCTCTCATAGCGGTTAATGCTTTTAACGCTTATCTTGCAACGCCTTGCAAGTTCAGCTTTCGTTAAGCGGTTATGCACACGCAAGGCGCGCAACCTTTCCCCGAACGTTGGCAATTTAAGAACGCTTTTTTGAAATTCAATTTCCTTTTGTGCGTGGTATCTTCCTAATAGCTTTGAAGCCGTCAATATGTAGTTTGTAAGCTCTTGCGCTTCCTCTTCGGTGGTCGGCTCTCTTAATTCTTCGATAATCATTTCAGTTACCCCCGTTACCGCCCGTAAGTTTTTTAAGCTGCCGACGTTCGGCCGCGCAAAACTTTTTGATTTTATCGGCTTGCGCAAACGCACAATCGCAAATGCCTAAATAGTCATAGCCCTTGCCGTCGCATTTGTCGCAAGTCTGTTCTTTAAGGTCTGCCGGGTTTATTCCGTGTGTTTTCAATACCGCTTCGATACGGCGTTGAACTTCAAATTGTTGTTTCTGCAGGCGCGCCGCTTCGTCCGTTCTCTCATAGGCAAGCGCCGTTCCGATCTTAAATCCGAACCCGCGCAACTCGTATGTAAGCGCTTTGTATTCCGGAATAGCTTCCGCTTGCGCTTTCGTTTTCAAATAGACGTGGTAACGGTGGGAATAGTAACGCTGTACTTCTTCCAGAGTTAACGGGAGTTCCAAACGTTCGCCGTTTTCAAGCGTTTTAATGCCGTAACAGCTTAACAGGAATTTAACCCGGTTTGCCGACTGCACGTAAGGCTGCGTTACGCCGTCCCGCGCTATGTCGTAATACTCCGTACCGCTCGAAAAATGACAGCCGACTATTTCAAGCGTGTATTCTTCGGCGGCTTCGCCTTTGCCTTCGCGTAATACGACTTTCAAGCCCTGCGCAAAGTTATAGTATAACTTCCCGTCCTCGGCTTCGTAATACGTCATCTTTTGCCCGTGATTCTGATTTTGCATTGTCGATATCCTCACAATAAAATATTCTTACAAAACATAAGATTTCCACCATTATATATTCGATTTGTAAGAAAGTCAATTATTATAACGCTATTTCTTGAAAAAAATCTAATAAAATGTTAGAATTATCCACAGAGGTATAACAAAATGAATCGTTTGCGTGAATTAAGAAAAGAAAAAGGGTTAACAACAACGGAATTAGGGGAAATTATAGGCTGTTCAAATCCCACAATTACAAACTACGAACGCGGATATAGAAAACCCGATCCAGAAACGCTTTTGAAACTTGCGGATTATTTCGGCGTGTCGGTTGACTACCTATTAGGACGGGACGAAGCGCCCGGCGTTCAGATGAAGTCCGCAGCACCAAACGAATTAACTGCAACCGAACAAGAGCTTTTATCTATTTATCGTTCAGTTAATCCGGCATTGCAGGAATTAATTTTGAACGTTGCTCGAACTGCTGCCGGCAATCCGACAGACCCGAACTCCCCAGCCGGCGCAATGGCTTTGAAAAAGCAAGCGTAAGAGCTTTGATTTAATTCAAAGTGTAGCTCACTACACTTAGCAAGCTAAGTTACGTTCGCCCTACGGGGTTTTAGGGGAAGTTTCCCCTAACGAGGCGCACACCGTGTGCGGCAAATGGCTTGCCATTTGCGTACCTCGCCATTCCGAAAAAAGGAGTTTGACACGCATAAAATGAAAGCCGTTATTTATGCCCGGTATTCGAGCGACAACCAACGGGAAGAAAGTATCGAAGGGCAGCTCCGCGAGTGTATGGAGTACGCTAAGTTTAACGGAATCGACGTCGTCAATTCCTATATTGACCGCGCCTATTCCGCAAAGACAGACCACCGCCCCGAATTTCAACGTATGATAAAAGACAGCTTCAAAGGCTTATTCGATTTAGTCATAGTCTGGAAGCTGGATCGCTTTGCGCGTAACCGTTACGACAGCGCGCATTATAAAACCATTCTTAAAAAGAACGGCGTTAAAGTGCTTTCGGCAAAGGAAACCATTTCGGAAGGCGCGGAAGGTATTTTGCTTGAAGCGATGCTTGAAGGCTATGCGGAATACTATTCAATAGAACTTGGCGAAAAGGTAAAACGCGGGCTGACCGAAAACGCATTAAAAGCGAAAGTCAACGGCGGAACGCGCACGTTCGGCTACACGGTGGACAGCGACAGACACTACCAGATTGACCCGCCCGCCGCACTCATCGTGCGCGAAGTCTTTCAGCTCTACGCAGACGGAAAGACAATGAAAGAGATTAAAGACATTCTGAACGCCCGCAATCTGACTAACAGCCGTTTCAAAGATTTTAACTTCAATAACGTTCAGCGGATGTTATCTAACCGCAAGTACATAGGCGAATACCGCTTCGGGGAAATAACCATACCCGATGCAATGCCCGCCATCGTGGACAAAGAGTTGTTCGATAAGGTTCAAAAGCTGCTTGCAAAAAATAAAAAAGCTCCGGCACGTCGCAGAGCCGAAGACGGATATTTATTAACTACAAAACTTTTTTGCGGCCGTTGTGGGGCAATTATGAACGGTGAAAGCGGAACGAGCTGCACTTCGGCAAAATACCATTACTACAAGTGCGCCAACAGCCGCAGAAAGACTTGCAAGAAAAAGCCGGTTTCCAAAGAGAAATTAGAAAACGCCGTGATTAGACGCATTATTCAGTTTTTGGAAGACGAAAACGCTATCGAAGAACTGACGAAGCGCGTTTACGAACTGCAATTTGCCGAAAATACCTATATTCCAAAGCTCGAAGCGCAGATAGCCGAAACGCAAAAACGGATTGATAATCTTGTAAAGGCTGCGGAACAAGGCTTCGTATCGGAATCTGCGGCGAAACGTCTGAAAGAGCTTGAAGAAACGAAAAAGAAACAGGAACTCGCCTTAATTCAAGAGCAAATCAAAACGCCGATATTCACGCAAGAGCAAATCGCTTTCGGCATTTACAAATTCAGAAAATTAGACGTTACCACGCACGAAGGCAAGCAAGCGTTAATAGACGGCTTCGTAAACGCTATTTACCTTTACGACGACCACGCAAAACTCATTCTGAATTATAAAAACGACGTGCAAACTATTACCCTTGATGAAATAAATTGTTCGGACTTTAATTCGTTGTGTGCGCCAAACCCCGCCGAGGCAAAATGCCTCGGCGGGGTTTGGCTTAGGAAGAGACAAACTTAATGCTAATTGATTAACAGCTGGTAATTTATAGAAAATATTCTACTGTTATAAAATAAAAAACGCCGCACCAATCGGTGCGGCGTTCGTTTTAATTCTCGCTTACGCTTTATTCGCAGAGCCGAGTACGTTGACGATTTTGTGTTTGACCATCTCTTTCATGTTCGCGCGCGCGTCGCCGAGGTACTGACGGGGATCGAAATGATCGGGGCTTTCCGTAAAATGTTTTCTGATTGCCGCAGTGAAAGCCACTCTCAGATCGGAGTCGATATTGATTTTGCAAACCGCGAGTTTCGCCGCCTTGCGGAGTTCCGATTCGGGAATTCCGATCGCATTGGGCATGGATCCGCCGAATTGATTGATGATCGCGACCTGCTCCTGCGGAACGCTCGACGCGCCGTGTAATACAATCGGGAATCCGGGAAGGCGTTTGCCGATCTCTTCGAGAATGTCGATTCTCAATTTGGGATCCTGTCCCGGTTTGAATTTATATGCGCCATGACTTGTTCCGATCGCGATCGCAAGGGAGTCGATTCCCGTTTTCGATGTGAATTCTTCCACTTCGTCGGGGGAGGTGAATTGCGCGTCGTGCGCTTCGACTTTTACATCGTCTTCGATTCCCGCTAGTTTCCCGAGCTCCGCTTCTACGACCACGCCGTGGTCGTGCGCGTATTGAACGACTTTTTTCGTGATTTCGATATTTTCTTCCCAAGGTTTCGAAGATGCGTCGATCATGACGGAAGTGAAGCCTCCGTCGATACTCGCTTTGCAGATTTCGAAATCCGCGCCGTGGTCGAGGTGCATTGCAATGGGAATGTCCGTCGTCTCCGCCGCCGCTTCTACAAGGTGTTTGAGATAGACGGGATTCGCGTATTTTCTGGCGCCTGCCGAGACCTGCAAAATGACGGGCGATTTGCATTCGTTCGCCGCCTCCACGATCGCCTGAATCATCTCCATATTGTTCACGTTGAACGCGCCGACCGCATAACCTCCGTCGTAAGCGTCTTTGAACATCTTTTTGGTTGTTACCAAGGGCATAAAAGTTCCTCCGATTTGTTTTTTTCTTATTATAAAACGAATTTAGAAAAAAATCAAGGGGTTTGCCAAAAAGAGGAAAAAAATTTGAAAAAGGATTGACGAAAGAAGCAAAGCGTGATATAATATCCAACGGTAAAAGGTTCAAACGAGCCAAAATAAAAGTTTTTATCGGAGGATTTTTTCACATGGCAAACGTAAAAGTTGCAATCAACGGATTCGGTCGTATCGGTCGTCTTGCGTTCAGACAGATGTTTAAGGCGGACGGTTACGATATCGTTGCGATCAACGATCTCACTTCGCCCTCGATGCTTGCGCACCTTCTCAAATACGACTCTGCTCAGGGCAGATACGCGCTTGCGGACAAGGTGTCCGCCGACGACGAAAAGAGAACGCTTACGGTTGACGGCGAGACCATTAAAATTTATGAAGAAAAAGATGCCGCAAACCTTCCTTGGGGCGACCTCGGCGTAGACGTCGTTCTGGAATGCACGGGGTTCTATTGCTCCAAAGAAAAGAGCGAAGCGCACATCAAAGCCGGCGCGAAGAAAGTCGTTATTTCCGCACCCGCGGGCAAAGACTTGCCTACGATTGTGTTCGGCGTTAACGAAAAAACGCTCACGAAAGAGGATAAAGTGATTTCCGCAGCTTCCTGCACCACGAACTGCCTCGCTCCCATGGCGAACGCGCTCAACAACGCTTATCCCGTCGTTTCGGGTATCATGACCACCGTTCACGCGTTCACCGGCGATCAGATGGTGCTTGACGGACCTCACCGCAAGGGGGATCTCCGCCGTGCGCGTGCAGCCGCAGTCAACATCGTTCCCAACTCTACGGGCGCTGCAAAAGCGATCGGGCTTGTAATTCCCGCGCTCAACGGTAAACTCATCGGTTCCGCGCAGCGCGTTCCCGTTCCCACCGGTTCCACGACTCTTCTCGTGGCGGTCGTCAAGGGCAAGGACGTAACGAAAGAGAGTATCAACGCGGCGATGAAAGCGGCGGCTTCCGCTTCTTTCGGTTACACCGAAGAGCAGCTTGTATCGAGCGACATCATCGGAATCACCTACGGTTCGCTCTTTGACGCGACGCAGACGATGGTTACGAAGATCGACGACGACACCTATCAGGTTCAGGTCGTCGCTTGGTACGACAACGAAAATTCTTACACGTCTCAGATGGTAAGAACGATCAAATATTTTGCGGAGCTTTAATTAAAACACAATAAGAGAACCCGTCCGTTCGGACGGGTTCTCTTGTTATATTGGCAACGCGATTTCCGGTTTTTATTAAAATATTCAAAAAGACCGTACAAAATACTTGACATGGAGGGGGGGGGTATCTATTAGAATAGAAGTGATTCCGCACGAGAGGAAACCTGCCGACGGTATAAAACGACGCTCGGGCGAAAATCCGAAAAAATTCAAGGAGAAATGTATGAAAAAACTAATCAAGTATTTTGGCGTTATGCTGACGGCGGCGTTCATGTGCCTTGCGTTATTCGCGTGCGGCGGGAATGGTACAAAGTATAATTACAAAGAGGCAAAAGTCGAAGGGGATTCGAATATGTCTTCTGTTGTAACGATGTATAACACTCTGTTTAAGGGCTCTTATATCGAAGTCGGCAACGGCAGCATTAAATGGACGGTTTCGGATCAGGAACAAAAACTGACTTGTGAAAAAGACGGCGACAGATACAACATCGGCGGAGAATATATGGAAACGTTAAAAGGTGCGATTTCCGGACCAGACGCAGGAAATATGGAAATCGCGATTTGGGGCGCAGAGACGGAAGAGGGTTTTAAAATGGTGATAGAAGAGACGATGATGGATAAAGCGATAAGATTTATCTTAAATTTTACAAAAGCATAATTGGTCGTTTACAGTCGGCAAAGCCGCCCGTTTTGTAACGGACGGCTTTTTCAGTAAAAAGAGATAGCCGATAAGCGTGTTCGGGTGCGAAAGTTTTATTTTGTGCGGAAATCGCATACAATAAAAAGTATGAGATTGTTTTCGGAAATCGAAAAAATACTCGGGGGAGAGGAGGACTCTTCCCGCGTGCAGTATACCGTTCTCGACGGCGGAGGCGGATATTTTCAGAACGTTAAAAAAATACTCGAATTTTCCGAAAACGCGATCGTGTTCAAGGGCAGACGGGGGTCGGTGCGCGTCGAAGGGGAACGGCTCAGTCTGGGAAAATATTATTTGGGCGACGCCGTGGTGCGCGGCAGAATTGCGAGGGTGGAACGATGCGAATCGTAAATTTGCCTTTCGGCAGACAGGAATTCGAGGTGGAGGCGTTGGGTGCGTTCCGCGTGGCGGACAAGCTCGCGCGCGAGGGGATCGAGGTCTGTTCTTTTCGCATGCCCGCAAAAAACAGGGCGGTTTTTTCGGTAAACGGAAAAGATGTGAAAAAAGTTTTTGCAATTTTGCGCGGATCGTGCTATAATATAAAAAAAGTCCGTTCGCGCGGGTTTTCCGCTTTTGCAAAAAAATTGTTTCGTTCGCTCGGTCTTGTCGCGGGAATTTTGTTTTTTCTGGTTGGCGTGCTCTTTTCCGAAGGACGTGTCATGAAGATCGAAGTCGTGGGAAGCGGAGCGTATTACAAAGACGAAGTAATGCGCATTCTCGGCGAATTCGGGATCGGCGGATTTTCCTCTTTTCCGGAAGATTGCGCGTCCGTCACCGCGCGCATTATCGCGCTGCCGCGCGTGAGCTTCTGTACGGTGGGAAAGAACGGCGGGATCGTTACAGTCACGGTAGAAGTGACCGACGACGATGCGACGCTGGAAAGCGAGCCGTTGCTCTCTCCCTGCGGCGGTACGGTCGAGGAGCTTGTCGTCGTCCGCGGAACTGCGCTTGTACAAGCGGGCGATCAGGTGCAGGCGGGCGGCGTGATCGTAAGCAATGAAACGTTTGCGGGAGAAGAGGCGCGGAAAGTGATCGTGATCGCGCGCGTGGCGGTTTCTTTTCCTTTTGCAAAGGTTTACGGCGGCGGCGAAGAAAACGCGCGGCTGAGCGCGGAGTTGGAATTCGGAAAAATCAAAGAGATACATATTACGGATACGGGAGAAGGCTGGCTTGCGGAGGGCATTGCGATCGCAGAGAGTTCGCTCAATCTCGGATAGGAGAATTTTACGGTTAAATCAATCACGGTGGAAACGGGTTCGCTCGACGCCCTTCAAAAGGTGCTCGGCGTATTCGACGAAAATTTACAGATCGTCTCGCGGGAGCTTTCGCTGAATTTTCGCGTGGAAGACACGCGCGTCGTGCTCGAAGGAGAAGAAGAAAACGTTCTTATCGGCGGAGAAGTCGTTGCAAGTCTTGTCGGGATCGTCTCGGCGGGTGATTTTATCGATAAAAGCAGTCTGATGTATTGCATCGAACTTGCGCGCGAAGGCAGGGCGGGCGAGATCGCGGGAGTTATGCAGGGCGTCGTACTCGTCAACTCTCACGGCAAGCCGATCAAATGCAAGACGGTCGGACAGAAGCACTATGTTTCCGCGATCAAAAAGAATACGATCGTTTTCGGAGTGGGACCCGCGGGCACGGGCAAGACCTATCTTGCGGTGTGTCAGGCGGTCAATTCGTTCAAGAGTAAAGAGGTCGAAAAGATCATTCTCACCCGTCCCGCAGTGGAGGCGGGAGAAAAGCTCGGGTTTCTTCCCGGAGATTTGCAGACGAAAGTCGATCCTTATCTGCGCCCTTTATACGACGCGCTCGGGGAGCTTTTCGGGTTCGAGACCTATCAGAGGCTCATGGAAAAGGGCGCGATCGAGGTTGCGCCGCTCGCTTACATGCGCGGAAGAACGCTTTCGAACGCGTTCGTCATTTTGGACGAAGCGCAGAACGCCACCCGCGAACAGATGAAAATGTTTCTGACCCGACTCGGCGACGGAAGCAAAATGGTCGTCACGGGCGATCTGACGCAGACCGATCTGCCCGAGGGTAAGACGAGCGGGCTGAAACAGGCGGTTACCATTCTCAAAGGGATCGACGAGATTTCGGTTTGTCAATTTTCCGAAAAGGACGTCGTGCGTCATCCGCTCGTGGGAAAAATCGTCAAAGCATACGAGCGGGAAGATGCGCCGAAGAGCAAAGGAGGAAAGAATGAAAGAAAAAATCAGTAAGAGACGTCTTTTGACGAGCGCTCTGATGTTTGTGCTCTGTTATTTATTTGTGCTTTTGCTTGTTTTTCTGATGGTCATTATCAATCAGCCGCAGGATTGGAAAAGCTATTTCGTAAACGATTTCGCAAACGCCATTCTTCTGTGCGTCTGTGTATTTTTGCTGTTTGCGATCATCTTTTATTATTACTATTTCGAGAATAAAGAGTTTTTGTCTCAGCCGAAGAATGCCATGCTCATACTTTCGGTCATTATTCTCGCATTGATTTTCAACTATGTATTCGGGCGCATATCGGGTTATATTTATCTGCGTCCCATCGCCATGCTCTCCTTTATGTTCGTATTTCTGCTCAATCGCAGACAGGCGATCATATTGAATTTCGTATTTTCTTTCCTGATGTTCGTCATCGACAGAAACTCGAATAATACGGTGGTGCTCGTCGGAGAGAATCAGCAGTATTATTCCCTGATGCTGACCTTTGTCTGCGGATCGGTGGGCGTGTTCCTCGCGGGTGGAAACAAGACGCGCGGCGGGCTCATGCTTTCGGGCGTGATCAGCGCAATCCCCACTGTGATCGTCGTTCTGCTCTTTTCCATTCCCGAAATTTCGAGAGCGGATTGGATGCGTTATTTCATTGTCGCGGGTTACGGGATTATCGGGTGTATCATTTCCGCAGTGCTCACGCTTGCGCTTCTGCCCATGTTCGAGCGGATTTTCAACGTGTTGACGGTGTTCCGTCTGAGCGAACTCACAAGCACGAACGCACCCATTCTCGTGCGTCTGAAAAAGGAGGCTCCGGGAACGTTTAATCACTGCCTGATCGTGGCGCACCTGAGCGAGACCTGCGCCGTTGCGATCGGCGTGAACGCAGAACTCGCCCGTGCCGCGGGGTATTATCACGACGTGGGCAAGCTCAAACAACCCGATTGCTTTACGGAGAATCAGGCGGGGTACAACATTCACGACGAACTCACGCCCGAGCTTTCGGCGGACATCATCCGTTCCCACGCAAAAGACGGGTACGATCTTTTGATGTCGGCGCATCTGCCCGAGGCGATCGCGGATATTGCGCGCGAGCATCACGGCACGCTGCCCATCAAATATTTCTACAACAAGGCGGTCAGACTGTCGGGCGAGGAGCTTGATATTAAAGATTACTCCTATCTCGGACCCACCCCGCGCTCGCGGATCGCGGCGATCGTGATGATCGCGGACGCGTCGGAGGCGGCGGTGCGCGCTCTTTCCGACCGCTCGGTGGAAAACGTAGAGCGGATTGTCCGCGGGATCATCGAAGAAAGAATGGATCTGGATCAGTTCTCCGATTGCGACATCACGTTGAGAGAACTTACAACGATCAAAGAGACGCTTGTGGAAGCGCTTTCGGGCGTGCACCACCACAGAGTGAAATATCCTTCCATTCACTTCAACCGCAAACATAAAATGGTCGAAGAGAACGAAGAGGACGAGGAAGAGAAATGAGCCGATTCGTGATCGATTGCGAAGAACTCCGCGCCGAAGAATTCGGGAGCGCGCTGTCGGAATTAGCAGAAAGCGACTGCGATCTTTTTGCGGAAATATCTATGGCAGACGAAGAGCAGATTCGCGAACTCAACCGAACATATCGCAATTGCGATCGGGTGACGGACGTATTGTCTTTTCCGTCGATGGACGGGATCAAGGGTAAATTTTTGTCTGCGGCGGAACACCCGTTTGAACGCGACGAGGAGGGGCGGCTCTTTCTGGGAAGCGTTGCGATCTGTACGTCGCGGGCGGAAGAACAGGCGAAAGAGTACGGGCATTCTTACGAACGCGAGCTTTACTATCTCGCCGTACACGGGATATTGCATTGTTTGGGTTACGATCACGAAACGAAAGAGGAGAAAGAGGAGATGCGGGCGCGCGAAGAGGAAGTCATGCGCAGGCTGAACCTTGTCAGAGAATGATATGAAGAGCGGAACGGTAGCAGTTATCGGCAAAGCCAATGCGGGCAAGAGCACCCTTGTCAATGCGCTCGTGGGGGAGAAGGTCGCAATCGTATCCCCCAAACCGCAGACGACCCGCGATCGGATTTTGGGGATTCTGACGCGGGAGGATTGTCAGATCGTATTTGCCGATACCCCCGGACTATACAAACAGAGGAACGAACTGACCCGTCGCATGATGCACGCCACGGAAGAGACCGTAAAAGAGGTTGACGCAATCTTATTCGTCGAAGACGCGCACGAGGGAATTTCGGCAGATGATGTCGCGCTTATCAAAAAGTATTCCGCGCTCGGGATTCCCATGCTGATCGCTCTGACCAAGATCGACATTATGCCCGAAAAGAATGTTCCCGAAGAGGCGAAAAAGCTCTTCGACGCGGGGATAACGAACGACGTTGTGCCCGTGTCCGCTCGGCGGCGGAAAAATCTGAAACGTCTTGAAACCGAGATCAAAAAACTGTTGCCGGAGGGTGAAAAACTCTTTACCGAAGATGTGATTTCGGATAAAAGCGAAAAGTTCATGATCGCGGAGATCATGCGCGAAAAAATTCTTATCGGGTACGAAAAAGAGATTCCGCACGGCGCGGCGATCGTGGTGAACGAATTTACAAAAAAAGAGAACGGCGTGTATTCCGTGAATCTCGATATTGTCTGCGAAAAAAAGAATCATAAGGCAATCATCATCGGCAAAGGCGGCGCGGCGCTCAAAGAGACCGCGATGCACGCCCGCAAAGAGATGGAACGCTTTTTAGATGCGAAAGTATTTTTGACCGTCTACGTCAAAGTGCGTGAGGATTGGCGCAACAGCGAAAATCTGATCGGAGAGCTGGGCTACGGCGATTTATGATTTTTGTATAGTTCCCGACCGAATGCGCAAACTGTTGTTATGAAAGAGAACAAAAGCGCAAAAGAACTTGCTTGGGAACTGTTCGAAGAGACGGGCAATTTCAGCTACTATATGTTGTATAAGCAATTAAAGGACTGATATGGAATTTACGGAGGACGCGCTCGTCATTCGCACGGCGAATTACGGCGAGAGCGACAGAATGGTCACCCTGCTTTCGGCGGGGCGGGGTAAATTCGGCGCGGTGATGAAGGGCGTGAGAAAGGCGGGGGCGAAGCTGAACTTTGCCGCCCAGCCTTTTTGTTTTGCCGAATACACGTTTGCGGAACGCGCAGGCAGAAAAACGGTGACGTCCGCTTCTTTGTACGACGGGTTCTACGCGCTCCGCGAAGATGTGAAAACGTACTATTCCGCGATCTGCGTACTCGAAACGTGCGACGCGCTTCTGCCCGAGGATTTGCCGTCGGAGGGGATGTTGGTTTCCGCGGTGAGCGCGCTCAAAAAGCTGTGCGCGGGCGAGGAGTACGCGCTGGCGGAATTTTTATGCGGGGCGTTGGAGCTCTCGGGTTATCCGCTCGAATTGTGCGCGGACGGCGCGGTGAATAAATTCGATTTCGAAAGCGGGTCTTTTTCTTGGGACGGCGCGGGCGCGCCCGTCTCGGAGAGCACGGTGCAGACGCTGCGTTTTGTGCTCGGCATGCGCGGCGTTCCCTCGCCCGACGGATACAAACGCGCTCTTAGGCTCTTGCGCTCCTTTCTCTCTTACGTAACGGAGACTGATATTCCTACTCTGGGCGAATTGCTCGACATCTTGTAAATTTGATTTTTTGTAAAGCGCAGGCGAAAGCCTGCGTTTTTTATACTTTTTGGGCGGAAATCAGAAAATTAAATTTAGTTTTATGATTTTTTCTTAATAAATAATGCCATTATACGTTGATATAATGTAAATTTTATGTTAGAATAATCATAAAAATATAAGGTAGGGGTCTATGAAAACCAAATTCAAAGTCCGGATCGTTGCGCTCACCGCCGCGCTCTTAATGTTATTGAGCGCATTTTGTTCTTTCGGAATTGTCGCCGCTCATGCGAGTTATGTTTCCGATGAAGAAATGGCAGATTATGTTTTTCCCGAACTAACGCCGGACGAAGAACTCAATCTCGATACAAATTTTACTTCGCTTTATTATTTTAGCGACTATTCTGAGAGCGAAGAGTATTACAACAACGGCTTTATCGGACAGTACATCAGGCAAAATCCCTATCTCGAATCTTCTGAAATGCACTATTGGGGCTATCCCAATACTATACTCGGATTTTGGGACGAGATGAACAGCTATTATTTTAGCGAAGGTTATTTAATCGAAAATGCCTTGATTATCTTCGAGGTGAGAAATAGCAACGAATTGCAGTTTGTCGAAAACGAAACGCAGATTCCTGATTATTGGAATACAAAGTTCGGTTATATGGAACAGTTGTTTTCCACGTGGAAAAACCAAGGGTGCAAAATCGCGTTTATCGACGGATTAGACGAAATAAGATATGAGCTGACGGGATTCAATGAATTTTTACAATATGTAGACATTCATATCAATATCGATCATGTTACAACTTACGGTTATTCAATAGTCGACGAATTGACGAATTCTTTTACGGAGCTTTTAGATCGGCAGATAGTTATTTTTGATGATGCCCTGCCTGAAAAGTGGAGTATTTATCAATTGCTTGTCACCTATTTTGTGATGATGGCGGATCCGTACTTAACCATTTATGAAGGCGAGAATTTATTTGATGCGCTTGCAATATCTGTGTATTTTTATAATCGGAATAATAACAGATATTACGTCTATGAACAGGATCAGAACGGAATTAATCGGGAACAGACGGTGACGGTCGAATGGGAAGCGATGAGGGAAATTCTTGAAGATTCGAACCGTATTTCCGTAATCGGAAACTCTCTTACGTTATTGGATGAGAATTTAGATGATAATATAAATGAACTTGCAAAAGAAATTCAACATTTCACGGTGGAGTATCCGCAGAATACTTATAACTACTGTCTGTCGGTTATTATGAAAGATTTTATTTTGAATAATGATGATTCATTATGGAAATACAATAACAGAACCGGGCGCTGCGATATTACTTTTATTCCGTTGTTTTACTCTTCCGACGGGTGGCTGAAAGTGCCTAAAACCGTCGATTGGCTGAATATGTATTTTTCAACCGAAAATATGCAGGAAGGGGAAAAAGACCGATTGCTTAAAAAGCTGTTGCATTGGATTTTTGTATGAGAAAAAAACTGATCACAATTTTACTTCCGCTTATCGTGCTGTTTGCTTGCTTAGGCTTTACGGCGTGCGGTCGACCTGATCGTTTATCCGCGCCCGAGAATTTGAAGATCGAAAACGGAATTTTGTGTTGGGATAACGTAAAACATGCCGACGGATACGAAGTATATATCAACGGCGAAAAATATCAGACGAAAGAATGTCGGTTCGATCTTACCGGTTTAGACGAAACGCAAATTTATGCAATCGAAGTCATGGCATACGATAACGGAGGGATTTTGTCGTTTTATTCGGATATTGCCTATGTGGGAAAATATGCGGTTCCCACGCAGGGCTTGGAGTATCATTTGTCTAACATGGGCGGAAGCCCCCATTATTTCATTGATAAATTTTCCGCCGATGAAAACGGCGCGTGTATCGTGCCTGCCACGATCGACGGTATTCCCGTGACCGATTTTTACATGCCTACGTATGATCTTCCGCAGATTAAAACGCTTGTTTTGCCCGCCTGCATCGAGGAAAAAACGTTGGGAAAAACAGGGAATTATATGAGTCAGTTCCCCAATTTAGAGACATTCATACTCGGCGAAGGGAACGAAAATTTTATCAGCGAGGGGAACTGCCTGATCGACAAAAGAACGAATAGGCTCGTAATGGGTTGTATCGGATGCGAAATTCCGAATTACGTAACGGAAATCGGAAACAGCGCGTTTGCGGGACGGAGTATTCAATCGTTTATCGCGCCTAAGCAGATCACAAAAATCGGGATTAGGGTGTTTTTCGGTTGCAAGAACTTAAAAACTGCGGTGTTGCCCGAGCGAATCGAAAATATGGATTTGAGTTACTTATTCGGGGGGTGCCGTTCGTTAACGGAAGCCGCAATTCCGGAAGGAGCACAAAATCTTAAAGAAGCATTTTATGAATGCGGTTCGTTAAAGAACGTAACGCTGCCCGACAGTGTAACGTATATGAATAATACTTTTTACGGTTGCGTCTCGTTAAAAACTGTAACTATACCGTCAAACGTCAAAGAAATGAATAGCACGTTTAGCGGGTGTGCTTCTTTGGAGAGCGTTGTCGTTCCTTCAAATGTAAAAAAATTAATCGGCGCATTTTCGTATTGCACTTCCTTGAAAAGCGCAGTACTCGAAGAGGGCGTAGAAGAAATCAATTATATAGGTGTTCTTAATGGAGGGTGGCTTGGTTCCTTTATTGGATGTACTTCTTTGATAGATATACGCTTGCCATCAAGTTTGAAAAAAATCGGCGGAGCCGCTTTTTCTGGTTGCGTTTCTTTGAAATCGATTGATATTCCGAATAGTGTTGATTCGATTGAGCCGGAAGCATTTAAGAATTGTATTTCTTTGAAAACTGTACAAATTCCGGAAGAGTTAAAGTATGGCGGGTTGGGGCATACTGCATTTTCTGGTTGCGTTTCTTTGAAATCGATTGAGATATCGGACGGAGTTAAAAAGATAGCACAAAGATGTTTTGACGGCTGTTTGGCGCTAACATCTGTTGTTTTGCCAAAAAATATTAATATACAAGTTCCTGCATTTGAAGATTGCCCGCTCGAAGCAGTGTATTACAGAGGAACGGAAGCGGAATGGGAAGAAAATTCTG
>CAJUOV010000022.1 GCA_910588695.1 uncultured Christensenellaceae bacterium | reverse complement strand
GAAAAACACTAAAAAACACTAAAAACCTATTAAAAAACGCTTGACAAAATAACATTTTATAAAATTTTTTTAATAATATTTTAACAAATTTTCATAATTTACACAAACAAGGCAGCTTTTTCACAAATCAAGCTCTCCGTCTTAGCCAAATATGCGGAAATATCCTTGGGAGAAGCGATCCGTTCGATCCGCCCCTCGCCCAGAACAACGCGTTTGGAAACGGCGTTAGCACCCGTCGCAAGATTATCGGCAATCTCTTCCATCACGTCGATGTTGTAAACGGAAGCAAAACCTTTTTTCGTCCAGCCTACATTTTCGTGCGCGCCCGCCATGTACTTCTGGCGGTACAGATAATAGGGTTCGTAGCCCGCCCTTGTCAGAATCTCGCGCGAGAAAGAGATCATTTCCTGCATTCCCTCGTCGGAGAGAGCCGCCGTCTCTTCTTTGAGCCGCGCTCCCTTTTTCAGGCACAGCGTGTGCACCGTGATATTTTCCGGCTGCAATGCGACCGCCTGTTCAACGCTCCTTAAAAACTCCTCTGCGCTCTCTCCCGTGAGTCCCGCAATCAGATCGCAGTTGACGATAAAACCGTAAGGCTTCGCCATTTCAAACGCACGCACGACGTCCGCCCCCGTATGCTTTCTGCCGATTCTGTCAAGCGTCTGATCGCAAAAACTCTGCGCGTTGATACAGATTCTCGTCACGCCGTATTTCTTGCAAAGATCGAGTTTTTCCGTCGTAAACACATCCGCCCGTCCCGCTTCGACCGTGTACTCGCAGCCGTTCGAGCGGAGAGGCGCGATCATTTTGAACACCTCTTCGAGCTCGTCCGCTTCGAGCACGAAAGGGGTACCGCCGCCTACATAAACGGATCGCAGATTTTTCACAAGCGTGCCCGCCGAAGCGATTTCCCGTGCAAGACTTTTCAGATAATCGGGCATGAATTTTTTTGTTGCGGAAACGGGCGCGGTAATAAAAGAACAGTAGGTACACCGCGTAGGACAGAACGGGAGCGACACATACAGATCGCAATTTCCCTCCCGTTTTTCGTAAATTCCTCTCTGCGCTTCGACGACGCGGCTCACGAGAGAGATATTCTCTTCCGAAACCTTCATTCTGCGCAAAAAGGGAACAAAATCGTGCCCGAGCTCCTCTTCCCGATAGGCGATCTTGGTTGGTCTGATCCCCGTCAGCGCGCCCCACGGCAGCGATTTATAAAACATATCAGAAAGCAACTCATAGAGAGCAAGTTTGGCATAACGCTTTACAAGCGACTTCTCTTCGTAATCGTTCTCCTCGTCTTTGCGCACGGGAACGATTTTGTAACGATATTCGTGCAATCCGATCCTGAAACGGTTTTCTTTTTCTCCCTTCTCGTGATAAATTTCAAGCTCCTCCGCTTCAGGGAAGAGCCGAATAACATCCATAAGTTCGGGTTCGAGATAAGAAAGCGTGGAGAAAATCATGCGCGGATCACCCCGTTATTCTTTCTCTCTTCTTCGAGGTTGGTATCTTCGCCGTGCCCCGGGTACACCGTTAAGTTTCCGTCGAGCGCGTACAGCTTTTTTACGCTTCTTTCGAGCGCTTCCATGTCCCCCGTGGGCAGATCGCATCTTCCTACGCTGCCTCGAAAGAGGGTGTCGCCCGTAAACAAACAGTCCTCTACCAAATAACACGCGCCGCCCGCCGTATGTCCCGCGGACGCGATCACCCGAATCTTCATGCCGCAAATATCGAGAATCTCCCCGTCTTTCACGGTAAAATCAACCGAAAACGGAGCGATCTCCAATCCGCCCGCAAAAGAATCCGCAAGGTTATCGAGCACGGCGAGCCGCTCTTCTCCCGAGAGACATCCGATCTTTGCGCCTGCCTCCTGCAAAGCGGCGCACCCGCCGATATGATCGAAGTGCCCGTGCGTCAGAAGTACGTATTTGACTTCGAGCCCGTGTTTCTCCGCTTCACGAAAAGCGCGGGGCTGAGCAGGATCGATGCAGACGACGCTCTTGCCGTCCACCGTAAGAAAATATGTGTTCGCCGCAAAACCTACGGGATGAATTTTTATCACTTGTATCATACTGCGTTCCTTGATTACGATGCGTCGCGGCGGACGTCGAGAATGCGCGGCGAATGCGCTTTGATCTTTTTGATGAGAATTTCCACGTCCTGTTTATTTGTAAGCGAAACGCTCACGTCCACGACCGCGCTGTTGTTCTTGTCATATCTGCCGTTGATCGAGGTAATTTCAAGTTTCATTTCGGCGACGCTCCCGACGATCGCGGAAATCGCAGACTTCTGATCGTCCGCATACACTACGATCGATGCCTTAAAGCGGACTTTTTCGTCGCTTCTGATCCACTCGGCGGGCTGTAACCGTTCCTGCTCGACATTACGCATATTGGGGCAGTCTTTTCTGTGCACAACGACCCCTCTGCCGCGGGTGACAAACCCCACGATGTCATCCCCCGGAACGGGAGAGCAGCACCCCGCGAACGAAACGAGAAGCCCTTCCATCTTTTCGATCCTGACCGCGCCTTTGTCGCTCCGCTTGAAGGGACGCAGTTCGACGGTCGGCGGAGCGATCTTTCTCAGATAATCGCCGATCTTGACGATCACCTGATTTGCGGACATCGATCCGCAACCGATCGACGCGAACATTTCGTCCTGCGTGTCGAAGAGAAACTTATCCGAAACGATCTTAAAACTTTCGGGAGTAAGAATCTGCGGAAGCGAATATCCTCTGCGCTTTGCCGCCTCTTCGAACATGCTTTTGCCCATGCGGATATTTTCGTCCTTCATCTGCTTGCGGTAAAAAGACTTGATCTTTGCGCGCGCCGACGAAGACTGAACATATTTGAGCCAGTCGCGGGAAGGTCCCTTACTGCCGGGAGAAGTAATGATCTCCACCACGTCGCCGAGTTCCAGTTTGGAATTGAGCGGAACGATTTTGCCGTTTACTTTCGCGCCCGTGCAATGGTTTCCCACTTCCGAGTGAATGGCATAGGCAAAGTCTACGGGCGTCGCGCCCGAAGGCAGCGAAATCACCTTTCCCTGCGGCGTAAACACCAATAACTCTTTACTGATGAGCGCGCCCTTGACGGTATCTAAAAATTCCTTGCTGTCGCGCACTCCACCCTGCACTTCCATGAGCTCGCGGATCCAGCCGATCCTTTGATCGAGACTTGTTTCGCTGTCGCGGTTCTCTTTGTACTTCCAATGGGCGGCGATACCGAATTCGGCGGTGCGGTGCATCTCCTCCGTTCTGATCTGGATTTCAAAGGGCTGACCGAAGTTCGTGACCACCGTCGTATGCAACGACTGATAGAGATTGGGCTTCGGCGTTGCGATGTAGTCCTTGATCCGCCCCGGAACAGGCTTCCATTTTTTGTGAATCTTTCCGAATACCTCATAGCATTCGTCCATCGTGCCCACGATGACGCGCACCGCCGTCAGATCGTAAATCTGATCGAGCGTCTTGCCTTTTGTCTTCATCTTTTTATAAATGGAGAAAAAATGTTTGGGTCTGCCGAATACTTCTCCTCTGATACCGCTCTCTTCGAGAATACTATTGATCTCCTCCACCACAAAATCGACAAAACGGTTACGTTCTTCCAACTTCTGGTGAATATTCTCCACAAGATATTCAAAAGCCGCGGGTTCCAGATATTTGAGGCACAAATCTTCGAGTTCGCACTTGATTTGCGAGATACCGAGCCGTCCCGCAATAGGAGCGTATATATCGAGAGTCTCGCGCGCCATTTTTTTCTGTCGCTCCTGAGAGAGATAGTTCAAAGAACGCATATTGTGCAGTCTGTCCGCAAGTTTTATGATGATGACGCGAATATCCTGCGCCATCGCAAGAAAGATTTTACGGAAATTTTCCGCCTCTTCCTCCTCCTGCGATTTGAACACGATCTTGTCGAGTTTGGTAACGCCTGCGACTAACGTGAGAACCCCCTCGCCGAATTCGCGGCGAATATCGTCTTCCGTTGCGGAAGTATCCTCGATCACGTCGTGCAGAAGAGCGGCGGCAACCGTCTCGGCGTCTAATCCGAGCTCCACGAGAATTTCCGCGACCGCGCACGGATGAATGAAATAGGGTTCGCCGGAGGCGCGCTTCTGATTACGGTGCGCCTCTTTGGCGTAGTCGTAAGCATGAAGAATGACCTCTCGGTTCTCTCCGGTATAAAATTCGTAGATTTTCATTAAGACCGCTTCCATATCAAGACTCCGTAATTCCCAATACCGCGTCGAAAATTGCCGATTCCGTCAGTTCTCTTCTCACTCCTCTCTGCACAAATAAACCCTCTTTCGTAAGACTTACGAGCCCTAATTCGGAAAACACCGAAAGCGCGAATACGAACTGTTTGAAATCGAATCCGAGCGCATTACAGCTCAACGCCGCTTTCAAGGGCGTATCTCCTCTTACCTGAAAAGATTCGGCGCGCACCGCCACAAAAATACGGGAGAGCGAATCCCTGTCTGCCGACAGATCCGAAAAATCGGAATAACCCGCGCGTTCTCCGTTATAATACACTCTCTGATTTGTCTGCGCCGCAGGGAAGAAGCGGGGCTCGTCGAGATATACGAGAGTTCCGTAAGCCGAAAAATCCGCGTCGCAGGCAGGAGAAATCAAAAGAGTGTTCTGTCCGCCGGAATAAGGGCGGAAAATCTCGCCGAGCAAATCGACCTCGGGAAACGCCTTGACCGTCTCCCGCCGATGCGCGATAAAACAGACGCCGTACCCGTTTCCCGCCATAAGTTCTTCCGCAAGCGCATGCGTCTCATTTTCCGTAAGGCGCACGGGCGCGTTCGAAGAAAGGGATTTACGTGAGAGCGAAAGCAGATTGTTTTCGAAAATTTCCCCGTCCGCTTCTACGCAATCGCGCGAATCGTAAACGACTGCGCGGATATAACCTTTTGCGCGCTCCTTGCCACGGAAACGCGAAAGATTGAGTTCGAATACAAGATTTTTTTCGACCGCGCTCTCCAAAACGGGCTTGTGCGCGATCCCGTTAAAATAGGTAAATTCCATATTCCCCGCATTCACGAAAATGTGAGGCGATTGCGCCTTCATGGGCGCGGCGGTCGTCGCTTCCGCACGGTAAACAAAGAGCGGTTTACGGTTTCCCACGCCGAAAGGCTCCAATCGGTCGAGTTCCTTTGCGACTTTGACGGGATCGCCCTGCAACTCCCCCACGACGGAAACTTTCGGAATAAAATCCTCTTTGGTATAGCGATCGGCGAGATATTTGTCGAGCGCTTCTTCCAATCGTAAAAAATTCTCTTCTTTTACATTGACGCCCGCCGCTTGCGCGTGCCCGCCGAATTCTTCGATGTATTCCGTACAGGCGCTGAGCGCCTCGAAAATATTTACGCTCTCCACGCTTCGCGCGCTTCCGCGATACATATTGCCGTTTTTCACGAAAAGCAAACAGGGACGGGAATATTCCTCTGCAAGACGAGCCGCAACGATTCCCACGAATCCCGCGTTCCAATGCTCGCCGCATGCCATGACGATATGCTTGAACGCGCCCTTTTTCCGCACGATCGCATCCGCTTCGGTATGCAGTTCCTCGCAGTACTTCTGCCGCTCCGCATTGTACGCGTTAAGTTTTTCCGCAAGCGCAAAAATCTCTTCTTTGTCGTCCGAAGTAAACAGTCTGAGGGCGGAAGCCGCGTCTCCCATTCTGCCCGCCGCGTTCAGTCTCGGCGCGATCGTAAAGGCAAGCGTCTGCGCATTTATCTCCGAAACGTTTCCGAGCAGCGCGGAAAACGCGGGGCGGGGATTGCGGCGGATCAGTTTTACGCCTTCCGACACAATGTCGCGGTTCTCGCCCAACAGGGGCACGCTGTCCGCCACCGTGGAGAGCGCGCAGAAGTCGAGAAGCGCATACGCTTTTTCTCCGATGAGCGCCGTTGCGAGTTTGAACGCAACGCCTGCGCCCGCCAGATTGTCGTAAGGGTAATCGTCCTGAATTTTTGGATTGATTACCACGCAGTCCGGCAAAGTCTTTCCGAGTTCGTGGTGGTCCGTAACAATGACGTAAGCGCCCTGTTCCTTGATATATTCCACCTCTTCCGCACAGGAAATTCCGCAGTCGACTGTAATAAAAAGATCGGGCAGAAACTCGTCGAAAATTCCGTCGATCGCGGAAACGGTCAGTCCGTAGCCGTCCGTGCGTTCGGGAACGTGAAGATACGGCTCGACTCCGAACTCTTTCAACGCGCGGTACAGAATGCTGAGCGCGCCGATTCCGTCGGCATCGTAATCCCCGAACACTGCGACCCGCCACTCCTCGTCTCGGGCGCGCGTAATAAGTTCTTTCGCTTCTTTCATGCCGCTCATCAGAAAGGGCGAAAGAAAATTGTCCGCCGTCGGGTTGAGAAACGCGCGCATCTTTTCTTCGCTGTCCATTCCGCGCGCGAAAAGAATACCCGCCGTCGTTTCGCTGATGCGAAGGCTTACGGCGAATTCCTTTACCCTCTCTCGTTCCTCGGGAGAAAAATTAAATTCAGGGACAATTTTTTTCATATCCGTAACTTTGATTAAAACGGCGGGGCAAGCCCCGCCGTAAAAATTTCAAACGAAAATCAGTCGTTCGTCTGTTCCGTCTCTTCGATTTTCGCCGCTTTTTTCTTGCCCGAATACTTGCGGATTTTATTTCTCTTGATCTTATCAAACGCGCGTTTGCAGTAAACGTGGATCGCAGGCGCGAGCAAAGAAGCGGAATATAATCCGGCGGCAACGGCAACAAACGCGGGAAGAGTCAACAATCTGACGCCAGCAGTTGCAACCGCGCCCAAGACGAGCACGACTGCACCCAACGCGCCCGCAGTCCAACAGACAAATTTATCCGACGTTTTCAAGGATTCAGAAACGGCGTCGTCCGCGCCGAATTTTTCAAAAGCGGAATCTTTGAAATTTTCACGCATTTTCATGCAGTGTATCATGTAAAGCAACACGAACGCAAGCGCCGCGATCGCCGCATAGAGCAGAGGTCCGACCGCAAATACGGGAATGCGCGTAATCGCAAAAAATCCGAGCGTAAAGAACGTAGAATTAACAACGCCGACCAGTCCCGAAAGAGCGCAGCCCAAACCGAAACGGATTCCGATATACACAAGCGCGACTGTTGCGCCGACCGCAATCCCGACTGCCGCGCGCCAACCCGCCTCGTAGAACGTTTCGCCCTTTACCGTATTGACGGAAACCGAACTCTCCACGGCAAGATTTTCGAATACGAGTTTTTCTTCCGCCGCAGCCTTCGCAAGGTTGAGAGCTTCGTCGGAAGCGTCCGCTGCAAATTCATAGACAAGACGCTTATTTCCCGTCTCCATATTGTTTGCGGAAGAAACTTCGCTAAATACCTGTTTTGCTGTATAGGTAAGGTTCTGCGCCCCGAACGCCTCTTCGCAGCGGGACTGAATTTCACCTTCTTTGTCGTTGATGACCGCAACGACGTTGTACTGTACTTCGAAAGTTTTATACTGCGGTTTCTCCGCCGCCGTGTTGAATCCGAACAACGCGTAAAGAATAATTCCCGCAAGAATCACGACCGAAGAAAAAGCGACGTACAACGGCCACAGTTTTAAGGATTTCAGACGCTTAGTCATCATCTTCCACCTCCTCTCTCTTGAAGCGGCAGAAATTGCCCTTCTTCGGGGTAAACGACATCATGCAAGCCCACACGAACCGTCCCACGAACAGCGAACAGAGCGCCGAGAAACCGATTCCCAGCCCGAACAAGAAGGCAAACGAAGAAAGCCCCGTAAGAGAAATTCCATACACTATGAATGCGATCGCCGCGAGCACGATATGCAAATCGAGCACATGCCAGAAAGTCTTTTTGTATGCGGACTTCACGGAGGAAGTCATCGTTCTGCCCTGCGCAAATTCCTTTCTCGCATATTCGTATGCAAGCGCTTCGCAAACGGAGAATACAACGGATGCGAACAGAAGAGCAAGCGCCGTCCCCACGCCGACATACAGAAAAGGAATCGCCCAAACGCATAAAAGCATTGCAAATAAGAACATGAGATAGGTGAAAAGATGCGCGAATCCCAACAGACCGTAACGAACGAAGAAGAACACCGCCATTGCAACGAACAGAACCGCAAACGCGATATAGACAAAGAGCAACGCATTATCGCCGTAGGTCGCGTTCAAACGCACCATATCGCCGTAACTGAGGGAAAGATCCTCTTCGAGTCCGTCGCCGAGCGCGCTGTTCAGAAGAACGGAAGTCGCCGCAGCGCTCTCGTTCGTAAATCCGCCGCTGATATACATGGAGGATTGATCGATCTGAGAGCTGACGGTAAGCTGTACGGGCGTCGCGTTCCCCACCTTAAAGAACATCGTAGTGGAAGAACTTGCGGCGTTCGCCGTCGCGTTTTTCATCACCTCTCTGCCTGCGGGCGTAAAATGAATATTGAGATATGCAGTGCCGTCCGCCGCCGTGCGCGTGGAAAATCCGGTCAGATAATCGCCGATCACCGCATTCCGTTTATTTTCGGGAAAAATCGTGTCGGCGCTCGCCGCATCCGCGCCCATCGCTACGGTAAGCTCTCCCGTATAAGACATACACTGAAAAACGTAATTTCTCGACGTGTACATCTGGGGAAGGGTCACGCGCAGGGAATAGGAAGAAGCGACTTCCATTTTCATACCGTCGACGTGCAACGCCTCAAACCGTTCGCGCATCATACGGATGGTTTTATCGATTTTATTTTTGAATGATTGCGAAACGGTTGTCCCGTCCTCGGAAGCGACTTCGCTCTCGAGATACAGCCCTTCCGTTTTTAACGCTTCGGGATATTTTTCACGGTACTCTTCGACTTTCTCGGTATCGCCCGCCGCTTCGTAAGCGGAAAGGTTGTCCTCATATTCTTTTGCGGAAATCACCCCTTCCGGATAATATACCGCGGAATAACCGCCGCCGATATAGGTATCTTCGTTGAGCCAGCTGCCGAGCGTAATATCTTTTTCCGTAAGTTTCACCGTAGAATGAAAGGATTCGATCGCGTTCAAAGGGAACGATACCGTACAGAAAAAACACATCACGGCAATCAGAAGCGACATCAAAGTCAGACAAATTGCCGATTTTACCTTACCCATGGAACCCTCCTGATAATATAGAAAGCGCTCTCCTGCGAACAAATTTCGAAAGAGAGGAAAATTTCACTCTTTCCATTATATAGCAAATGCGCGCGTCCGTCAAGCCGAAACGCAACGCATTCTGATGTTTTTCACTTATTTTTGACGCATTTTCCGCCTTGCAAGAATATGTAGCGCGCATTCGATCCTCTTTTTCATCATCGCGCAGGTCATTTCATACGGCTCGTCGATATCGCCGTTATAGTGATAATTGTTTGCGTTGCACCCGCCCGAACAGATGAACTTTGCAAAGCAGTCTCCGCACTTTTTACGCTTGAACAGACAGCTCTCGGCAAATTTCTTACGGATCTCCCCGTTCAGCTTCCCGTCAAGCACATTGCCCATGATAAAATCTTTATCGCCCGCAAACTGATGACAGGGATAGATGTCGCCGTTCGGTACGACGGAAAAATATTCGTTACCAGCGCCGCAAGCCGATACCCGCTTTTGCAGGCAGGGCCCCCCTTCGAGATCGACATTAAAGTGAAAAAACAGAAAGCCTTTCCCCTCTTCTTCGCGCTTGATAAACTCATCGGCAAGCGTTTCGTATTCTTGTTCGATACGGGGAAGCATTTCTTCCGTGATCTGCAAATCGGAAATATCGGTGACGACAGGCTCCATGGAAACGGAATCGAAGCCGTTGTCGGCAAGAAATAAAACGTCTTTTGCAAAATCGGGATTTTTCGCCGTAAAGGTGCCGCGGACGTAGTAGTGTTTATCCCCCCGCGCACGGACAAATTTTTTGATTTTTTCGATCACGACGTCGAAGCTGCCTTTGCCCGATACCGTCTTTCGCACCGCGTCGTGCACATCTTTGCGCCCGTCGAGAGAAAGCACCACGTTCTCCATCTCTTCGTTCAAAAACCCGATCGTTTCGTCGTCCAGCAAAAGCCCGTTCGTCGTGGTCGTAAACAAAAATTTTTTACCGAGCTTTGCGCCCTCTTCCTTCGCGTAACAAACGGTTTTTTTGACGACTTCGAGATTCATCAGCGGCTCGCCGCCGAAAAAATCCACTTCGAGAACTTTTCTCTTCCCGCTATTCCCAAGCAGAAAATCGATCGCCGCTTTCGCCGTATCGAAGCTCATCGTTTCGCGCACCGAGTGATAGGCACCCTCGTCCGCAAAGCAGTAACGGCACCTTAAATTACAGTCGTGAGACACGTGCAGGCACAACGCCTTGACCTCGTCGCTCTTTATGGGATAGGTCTTGACTTCTTCCGCATAAAGAAGCCCCTCCTGTTTCAAGCCGTCGACGTCGCGCATCGCCTCTTTGACTTCTTCGTCGGAGAGACCGATCGTCTCCCCTTTAAGAACTTTCGCCGTCGTCTCGTCGCATTCGTGCAGCGACGCGCTGCCCGTATCATAGATATAAAAGTGATCGTGATATTGAAAAACGTGTACCATCTCTGCCGCAAGCTACGCTTCACGCGTTCCGCGCTTGCACGGAACGCGGCTTTGCTTCGCCCCTCCTCCTCTTTCCGAAAAAAACGCGCCGCCGTTTTCGGAATTCTATTTGTGTTTCTTTTTAACGGAATAAGGGAGCAACATCGTTGCTCCCCGAAAAGCCGAAAGATAGCTTATTTGTTCTCTTCGATCTTCGCTTCTCTCGTAACGCGCTCGCAGGACTGGTTACCCACGGTGCAGCTCGTTTTGCAGGCGGACTGACAGGTGCTTCTGCATTCGCCGCAACCCGTAACTTTCTTTTCCTGAGGTTTTGCAATCGTTTTGATCATAATAGCGCTCCTGATTGTTTTTCTGCTATTATAATACGAACGGAACAATTTTGCAAGAGTTTTTTCACTCTTTTCTCAATTTCGTTCCGAGAAGAGCGCCCAGACCCCCCGCAAGCGTTGACAGCACAAGTTCGGGCAGAAAGAGAATATCAAGGTGAAATCCTCCGCCGATCGCCGCAAACAGGAACATTGTTAAAAATACCGCAACGAGCCCCGCCGCAAGCCCCTTGAAAAACGCGCGTTCCTTTCTGATACAAATCAATGAAAATACGAAAACCGAAATGCATTTGACGATCCAGTTGATCGCGGTGACGAGAGCTGCCGACGGCGACGCGGCACGGATGATCACCGCAAAAATCGCTTCGAAAAACAGGCAGAACACCGCCGTCAGAAGAGTGGTTTTGAAGAGTTCCCAAGCCGTCCGTTTCCAAAAAGTTCCGTCCATAAAAAAACCTCCGCACAGTCACAATAGACTATGCGGAGATTGTCCTTTTTATGAATGATTACTTGTCCGCTTTTTCGTCGGCGTCCGTCTTTTCTTCGGCTTTTGCTTCCGCGGCAGGAGCGTCTTTATCAGCCTCGCTCTCTTTCGCGGGCTCCTCTTTGACTTCTTCCGATTTTTCTTCCGCCGCAACGCTCTTGTCTTCGGAATTTCCTTCCGTCTGCGCTTTCGCCTCTTTTTCAAGACGTTTCTTTTCTTCCGCTTCTTCGCGGGCAATCTGCGTAGGACCCTTTGCGTCCGTCTGGGCGATCAGCTCTTTTTCCATTTTCACAAAGGAATAACCCGATTCCTCGCTGCCCGTTTTGATAATCACGGTATTGTCGTCGCACACCTCGGTCACGATCCCGCAAATACCGCCTGCCGTTTTCACTTTATTGCCGGGGGCAATCGCGTCAAGCTGTTCTACATATTCTTTCTGTTTTTGCTTATTCTTTCTTCCGGAAAAGAAAAACCACGCAAAGAGCAGAACGACGATAACGCCGAGAACCACCCACATCACCCAAGGCGGTAATTTAGACGGCTCCGACGTATTTTCGTCCGCCAAAAGACTTGCGACGCTTAAAAACAAACTATTCATGATTGATCTCCTTCTCTGTAATTATGATAACTTAATTTCCAAAATATAGCAAGTATTTTTAAGTCGATTTTTTCCCTTTCATGCAGTTTTCATACTTTATAAAAGCCGACTTAACAGTTTCCGCCGCCCAATTCGTAAAATTCTTTTACGTAATCTTTGACATATCCCCCCAAAATGCTTTCGCGCAGACCCCGCATAAGCGAATGCAGATAAGCGATATTATGCAGCGACAAGAGCATTGCTCCCGTCATCTCCCCCACGTTTACGAGATGTCTTAAATACGCCTTGGAATAATTTTTGCAGCAGTAGCAGTTGCAGTCGGGATCGAGCGGCGTGAAGTCTTGCCGATACTTGCCGTTCCTGACGACGACTTTTCCGCGGGAAGTGAGCGCGGTGCCGTTGCGCGCGACCCTTGTTGCCAAAACGCAATCGAACATATCCACGCCGCGTAGCGTTCCCTCGATCAAACAATCCGGAGAACCCACCCCCATGAGATAGCGAGGCACGCCTGTCGGAAGTTTCTCTTTGAGAAAATCAAGCAATTCGTACATAAGCGGTTTGGGCTCTCCGACCGAAAGTCCGCCGATCGCAATTCCGTGTTTGACAAAAGGCAACGAACGTTTCAAACTCTCTTCCCTGAGGTCTTTGTACATATTCCCCTGCACGATCGGAAAGAGCGCCTGTTCGGGATTTTTATGCGCGGCGTAACAACGTTCGAGCCATTTTGCGGTGCGATCCATGGCATGTTCCGCCTGCTCGTGCGTGTATCCGTATTCCGAGCACTCATCGAATGCCATAATGATGTCCGCGCCCAGATTATGCTGGATTTCCATTGCCTTTTCCGGCGTAAACAAATGCTTGCTTCCGTCTACATGCGAAGAAAATCTTACTCCCTCGTCCGTAATATTGTTGAGAGAAGAGAGCGAAAACACCTGAAAACCGCCGCTGTCCGTGAGAATGGGCTTATGCCAATTCATGAACTTGTGAAGCCCGCCCGCAGTCTTTACGAGTTCGTCGCCCGGGCGCATATACAGATGATATGTATTGGAGAGAATGATCTGCGAACCGATCTCTTCGAGGTCTTTGGGCAACATGCCTTTGACGGTCGCCTGCGTTCCGACAGGCATATAGACAGGCGTTAAAATATCGCCGTGCGGTGTGTGCAGAACGCCCGCGCGGGCGCCCGTCTCGGGATCGGTTTTTTGAAGTTCGAAAGAAAAAAATTGATTATTCATTTTACTATTGATTTGAAAACAACATTTGCGCGGCAAGCAGGATAAGAATGAAAGAAACGCCGCTTATACAATCATCATCGCGTCACCGAATGAGAAAAAGCGGTACCTCTCCGCAACTGCGGTTCGATACACATGTAAAATTTCCTCACGGGAGCACAGGCTCGAAACGAGCATCAAAAGCGTGCTTTCGGGCAGATGAAAATTCGTAATAAGGGCGTCAACGCATTTGAACTTATAGGGCGGATAGATAAAAATATCGGTATTGCCCTTACAGGAACGCACAAACCCGTTTTCGTCCGCAACCGTTTCGAGAGTACGCACCGAAGTCGTGCCGACCGCGACGACACGCCGTCCCTCTTTTTTGGCAAGATTGATTTTTTCCGCCGCCTCTTCGCCGATCTCGTAATACTCCGAATGCATTTTGTGATCGAGGATATTTTCTTCTTTGACGGGACGGAAGGTCCCCAACCCGACATGCAGAAGCACTTCGGCGATCTCTACCCCTTTCTCTTTCAGCCGATCCAACAGTTCGGGGGTAAAATGCAAACCCGCAGTGGGCGCAGCCGCCGAACCGTTTTCTTTACTGTATACCGTCTGATAGCGTTCGGGGTCTTTGAGCTTTTCGCGGATATAAGGCGGAAGCGGCATAACGCCGACACGGGACAAAACGTCTTCGAATGTTCCCTCGTAAAAGAATTTAACATGTCTCTCGCCCGATTCGGTAATTTCCGTCACCTGCAAAGAAAGCTCGCCGTTGACTGTCAGTCGGGTGCCGATCCTGCACTTTTTTCCGGGACGGACCAGCACTTCCCATTCGCCGAGATCGAGGCGTTTGAGAAGGAGCACCTCGACCCTGCCTCCGTTTTCGGTGTGAGCAAAAAGACGCGCGGGAAGCACGCGCGTGCGGTTAACGACGAGTAGATCCCCTTCTTTGAGACAGTCGCCGATCTCGCGGAAAATTTTATGTTCGACCTCTTTCGTATCTCTCCGATAGACCAAGAGCCGCGAAGAATCGCGCGGCTCGACGGGCGTCTGCGCGATGAGTTCTTCGGGCAGATCGTAATAAAAATCATTCGTTTTCAAGTTCATTCGCCGCTCCCGAAAATAGACATCTGCTTTTTGGCGCTCTCGCTCATTTTCATGCCCATATGTTCGTATCCGCCTTTGAGACACATTCTGCCCCGCGGCGTGCGCGCGATAAAACCGAGCTGCAAGAGATAGGGCTCGTACACGTCTTCGATCGTATTCACGTCCTCGTTGATCGTGGCGGCGAGCGTTTCGAGCCCCGCGGGACCGCCGCCGAATTTTTCTATAAGCGCGCGCAGGAGATTTCTGTCCGTCTCGTCGAGCCCGAGTTCGTCGATCTCCATTTTTCTGAGCGCGCGGGAAGCGTCCTCTTTCGTGATCGCCTTACTCCCTGCGACAAGGGAAAAATCGGCGACTCTTTTCAAAAGTCTGTTCGCAATACGGGGCGTTCCGCGCGAACGGCGCGCGATCTCGTAACTGCCCTCTTTTTCAATGGAAATCCCAAGGGTGCCTGCGGAACGCTCGACGATCTTTTGCAGTTCAACGGGCGTATACATTTCAAGACGGCACAAAATGCCGAAACGGTCGCGAAGAGGCGAAGAGAGCAACCCCGCACGCGTCGTCGCACCGATCAACGTAAATTTTTTGAGCGCGAACCGGATATTCCGCGCGGAAGGACCTTTTCCCACAATGATGTCGAGCGCGTAATCCTCCATTGCGGAATAAAGAATTTCTTCCACAGTGTGATTGAGGCGGTGTATCTCGTCGATGAACAGAACGTCTCCCTCGTTGAGGTTGGTAAGAATCGCGGCGAGATCGCCCGAACGTTCGATCGCGGGACCCGAAGTGAGCTTGATCTGCGTGCCCATAGTATTTGCAATAATGTGAGCAAGCGTTGTTTTACCCAGCCCGGGAGGGCCATAGAGCAATACGTGATCGAGCGCTTCGTTTCGGCTCTTTGCCGCTTTCATGTAGACGGTAAGCAGTTCTTTTACTTTATCCTGTCCCACGTAATCGCTCATGTTTTTGGGACGGAGAATATTTTCTTCCGCATCGAACTCGCTCTTTGTGCTCGTCAGAAGCCGCTCTTCGCCGTATTCGTCGTCAAACATATGTTACCTCATCGTTCACGAATTTTCTGTCGCGGCGGAACAAATTACATTCCGCGTAAAGCCATAGCTATAATTTCTTCAACCGTTCTTGCGCCCGTATCTTTCGCCCGCTCCACGGCGCGCGCGCTCTCCTGCCGCGTAAAGCCGAGTCCCGTAAGCGCGGAGATCGCGTCCTCATCCTCGCGGGAAGCCTGCTTCGTCGCCTTGGGCGCGGCGGCTTCGCCCGCGCCGCCCAACAACTCGTCCACCGAAATTTTTCCGTGCAACTCCAAAACAAGGCGCTCGGCGGTCTTTTTCCCCAACCCCTTTGCGGCGCACAGCCGCTTGACGTCCGCCGTTGCGATTGCCTCCATGAGCTCTTCGGGTCGAAGCGTCGAAAGTACGCCGATCGCCATTTTCGCCCCCACACCCTGCACGGAAGTGAGCTTCAGAAAGAGCGCCTTTTCTTTGGGATCGGAAAATCCGTATAAGCTCACGCCGTCTTCTTTGACTTGAAGAAAGGTGTATACTTCCCCCTCTTCTCCCTTTTTCACGCCCGACAACCGCGAGAACGCCGCGCCCGAACAAACGACTTCGTACCCCACCCCGTTCACATCCAAAAGTACGTAATCGGGAGAAATATAGGCAACTTTTCCTCTCAAATATCCGATCATCCGTCATCGCAAACTACGCTCTATGCGCTCTGTTTTTGCAGAGCGAAACTTCGCTTCGTTGCGCCTCCTCTTTTCAAAATATACTTCGCCTTTTTTCGAAATTCTATTGTTTGAACTTTATTATCCGATTCTTTTTTGATTCAAAATTTATGCCGAAAAGGGCAAGGCGGGATTCACTTCCGCCGTTAAGCCACGACCGCAACAAAATTTCATGAACCTTTATATCCCGAACAGATTTGCAAATCTGCTTGTAAACGCATGGCACAGAGCTACGCCCAACGCGTCCGCCGCGTCGTCGGGGCGGGGAATACTTTTTAACCGCAGGTGCGAAGCAACCACCCGCTGCATCTGCCCTTTATCCGCCCTGCCGTAACCCGTAAGCGCCTGCTTGATCTGATTGGGCGTATACTCGAAAATTCTTCCGCAGCGTTTATTGGCAGTGAGCAGCATGACCCCGCGCGCATGCGCAACGGCGATCCCCGTTGTAATGTTTTTCGAGAAGAACAGTTCCTCGAACGCCGCCTCTTCCGGTTTGAATTTATCGAACAGCGCGTTCACTCCCTCTTCGAGAATGCAAAGACGCACCGCGAGGTTTTCGTCTTTGGGCGTTTTGACCACGCCGTAATCGATCGCCGCGCAGTTCCCCCGCGCATCCTTCTCGATCACGCCCCAGCCCATTGTGCCGATCCCCGGATCAAGCCCTAAAATGATCATACTCGTATTATATCCGAACGAAAGTTTTCTGTCAAGAAGATTCGGTTTGAACGATAAAAAATGCGCCGCCCGAAAACGGGTCGGCGCACCTCTTGTTATTCGATCTCGTTTCCCTCTTTGTCGAGCGTTCCGTCGGAGCACCGCACGGTAATTTCGCTGCAATCCATACACCAATTATTTTCTTTTTCGATTTTCTTCCATTCTGCTTTGGTTCCGCGGAACGTAATCAGCGTTAATCGGGAGCAGTCCCAAAAAGCATACTGACCGATCGATTTCACGCTGTTTGAAATTTCGATCCCCGTAAGATTGTTACAATTCTCAAACGCATAGCGTCTTACTCTTTCGACGGAATCGGGTATCACGATAAAATTCAAAGAATCTAATCCGTAAAAAGCCAAATTGCCGATTTCTTTCACGCTTCCGTCCGAGGGAATCACGCTGTTTTTGCAGCCTAAAACCAAGATTTTCGTCTCCGTTTCGATCAGACAATCGTCCACGCTGTAATACTTCGGATTTCCCTTTTCCACCGTAATACTTGCAAGATCGTCGCATGCGGAAAAAGAATATATCCCGATGCTCGTCACACTGTTCGGAATTACGATACCCGTAATGCCCGACCTGAAAAAAGCATACTCTTTGATTTCTGTAACCGAATTCGGAATTTTGACCGACGTTAAACTCTTACAACCGTAAAAGGCGTAACTACCGATCTTCATCACGCTTCCGTCCGAGGGAATTACGCTGCTTTTGCAACCCAAAATCAAGGTTTTCGTTTCGGTCTCGATCAGACAATCGTCCGCGCTGTGATACTTCGGATTCCCGCGCGCAACCGTTATGCTTTCCAATTCCGTGCAATCCTTAAACGCAAAGTCTCCGATCTGCGTCACGCTCTTCGGAATCGAAATCTCCGTCAATTCATTGCACTCGGAAAACGCA
>CAJUOV010000021.1 GCA_910588695.1 uncultured Christensenellaceae bacterium | reverse complement strand
ATCTGCTCTCCTTTATAAAGCGTAGGATTACCGCCTTTGTCGTATGCAAAAGACTCGCCATCCCAAGACGTCAATCTGTCGGCATCATAATAGTTGTTCTGCGCGGGCGCATCCAAAGCCGCCGTGGTATATGCGTACTCCTTCTTCGCTGTAATGTTGCTGTTTGAATCATAGGCATAGATATACGTCTTATTGAGGTGTTCATTATTCTCACGAACCAGTCTGTTGGCAGAATCATATTCATACCGAACGTCATAAGAGTTATTCTCTATCTTTATCTTATAGGACGTAACGTTCCCGTTGACGTCATATTCAAAGGTATCTACGCGACGATCGGTTGACGGTTGACCTGCAAATTGCCTGTATCGCCATTCTCCGATAAAATTGGTTGTGCCCGTACCGTTCACTTCACGCGGAAGATAGCCGATATCTATTTGAAGTCCGCGATTGTCGTGATTCAAGTATTTGAAACCAGTCACGCGATTCAAATTGTCCCATGATTTTTCCGCGCTGAAATCCAATTCTCCAACGGTGAATACAGTCTTTTCTACGTCCGAAAAATAATTGAGGTCCGAACGATAAACATATTTTATTGTAAGCAACTCCGGACAATTATAATACTCTTCACGTTCGACCAATAAATTCGGCGTATAAAACAAATTGCATACCCTGTCATCATGCCGACCATACCATACAATCAAACTTAATTGATTATATTTGTCATAATTATAATGGAACGTTGTGTTTGAACACTTATCAATTACTTTATAAAGTTTAGCAGCCGCGGACACTTCAAGCCCATCTTCGTTTGGCGAATCCACATCCCAACATTGATCGTCGGCATAGATATATGTTGCCAATGTTTCTGCAGGACTATTGTAGCTATTTGTTTTATATATCAAATGACCGTATTTATCATAGATATCTGTTTGCTGATAAGCATTAGCATAGACCATCTCAACACGGTCATTGCCATTGCCGTTAAAATTGAAATCACGCGCAATTTCCACATAATAATCGCCGTTAATCTTTACCGATTTAAGATTGCCGTTATCCGGCTCATATTCAAAAGTATATGCTGCCCCGCTCCCTTCTTCCGACATCTTGGAAACCTGCGCTTTCGCGTAATCGATATTGTTAACCGATTCTTGATTTCCGATATCTGCATTCAACTGAATCAGACGGTCGCCAAAGGAATCATAGATAAGGTTTTGCTTGAAATTATTTGGAGCAGTGCTCGCAATGACATTTCCAAGTGTATCGTAAGAATATTTCGACGTTGAATTCATACCTTGAATGAAAGCCGATGCCGATATCAAATAATCGTTTGCGTCATATCCATAAAATTCATTAATGCACTTTGAAGGATCGCTCTCGTCTTTTTGCGATACGGCTGTCGTATTCCCTGCACTATCTACCGTATATTCCGTATGCTGCACAATCTCTGTCAGATTCTTTCTCTTCATTTCAACATGCAGATTAAAATTTTGGTCGTAATATGCAGTATTTTTTACGGCTTTGGCGCCGTCAGAAATGATTGTGTCGCTTTCCAGATAATAGTTCTCATAACCGGCGGCAAAAGAACTGCTGTCATAATTTTGATCGGTAATTTTTATAATACCATTCGTCTCGGCGGCAAGCGAATAAAAACTTACTTTTGTATTCCCGACACGAACTCCGTTAGCAGAAAACGTCAACGTCGGTCCGGTCTCCCCAAAGTAAACCGTCGCTTTTTTCACTCTGGTTTTACAGTTGCATTTCTTATTATACCAAAAAACAAAGCTCCCGTCATCCCTGCAATTTTTATACACATTGCGCGCGTTTGCAAGATAGTCTTCTGCATAAAGCACGATATTCTCGTCCTTCGTGCCGTCGTCGAAAGAAACACCCGTCCCGCCATTCAGGATGTATACGCGGTCATTTGTATCGTTTGTATAGGAATAACTGCCTTCTCCGATATCAAAGTTCGAACAAAACTTTTCGGTACTGCCAAACAAAGGCGAGATAACAACATCGGAAAAAGCAAAAATCCCATTTGAACAATTTGTCTTTATTCTTACCTTATAGTTATTCCCGCCGTCCTTTAAAGGCATAAAAGGTTTTGCGGCAATCTGTAGACCCTCGGTCGCGGGATTAAATTCCAAAGTGCAAAGAACTTCAAGGTTATCCAAATCCAAAAGATCTGCAGTCATACTCCCAGTTGCTTCAGCATTTTGGGAAGCATTCACCATTGCCGAAAAGACGGAAAATTTCTTGCCGGCAAATTCCAGCTGACATTCGTTCGATGTCACAGTCTGCGAATTGGACAATTGCAGCGATTCATTAAAATAAAATTTATCATTCATTGTTACAAGAGTGCTCGAAAAGGCAGCGCAGGACTCTTGATCCACGCATTGAATATTAACCGGTTTACCGTCCAAATCTTGATAACTGCCAATACAAAGATCCTCCGTATTAAACGATATGACTTGTTCTATTCCCTTATTATCCGTTATAACTGTCTTCTGATTCTTTGAATCATAATTGTTAAAACACGTCTTTTGCTGTGCGTTGATATAATACTGGATTATCGCATTATCGTCGTTGTATGTAAGCGATAGTTCCTCACCATTGGCTGCTTTTATATTATTCAAATAACCTGATTCGTTGAATTGATACTCGTCCGCTTCGTTACCCTGTTCGCCGTCATCATTGCTATAACGGATTACGGAAGACAATTTGCTTTCCAACGACTTAATTGCAATTTTTGCGTTTCCGTCTACTTTAATTTCAACATTATTCTGTAAATATTCAAATGTAGCAATGCGTCCCATGCCATCGGTAACAGACTTGATTTTTTCCGTTTCACTTTCGTATTCAATACTCAGATCGGCGCTATTTTCCTCCGTAATCTTTTGATGAATCAAATATAAACGACCATAACGGTCGAACATACTAAAGTTCCCAAATTCATCATATATTTTGATTTCGTTGCCCACCCTTTCAAGAAGCAACCCCGTCCCTTGTGAATCAACCCAGATATCATTGATTGCAGCCGTTGGTTTAAAGATATGCAAATTGATATCGCTATCCGTATATAAAAACTCACCTTCTTGCTCAATGCAGGTCTGATGATAATTCATTCTGATTCCGTTAGGCAGACCGGTTTCTCTGTTATAAATCGTGGAGTCCTGCCGAAACTGTGAATCATAAACAAGCGACAAGCTCAAAGGCAGTTTTGCCCCGCCAAGCGAAATTAATCCGCGGCCGATATTGGGCAAGCCGAATTGGGCATCAATTTTACATACGTTATTGCCAATCTCTACATTGAAAAATTTTCGGTCTGAGAAATATAAATATTTCTTAGACTCCTTGACATTTGCAGTAATCGTAATTGGTAAAATCGTTTGAACGCCTAAATATTCAATCGTTATATGGTCATTGAAATATAATTTTCCTTTAGGGAAATATGTATAATCGGTTATCGTCTTGGAGTCGCCGTTACTGTAAAAGGCTTTTACTTTCATGCCATTGGGATTAAACTTCTCCCCAAGACTATACGAGGTTTTGTAGGGTTTTTGTATTACCTCTATACGATTTAAGTATACAGTATCAGGGACACCTCCGCCCCCAAAATCTCCTTCTTTGATTCTTTCCAATTCATATTCAAACTCCGCCATTGCATCATCGGAAAAGATCTTTCCCTTTACGACCCTTTTCCCTATATCATTAAGAGCTTTCGCCGCTGCTTGGGTATATGCATTATAATGGGTTAAAGGAAAGCCGACGCTGTTTGTAAATTGTGCAAAAGACGCAATTACATTTTGTCCCCCGAAATAAGGATTACCCTCTAATTCATATAGTCTTTCTATTGCCGCTTTTTTTGCCGGAACCAAATTATTTTCGGCAAGAATCAAATCCAAATCTGTATTTGAAATAAATACTTCTTTTACGAATTTTTCCACCTCATCGCGCTCTTCTAATGTATCCATAGGAAATACGACCCATGCATAGCCCCCTAAGCAAACGTCATATTTAAAATTATCATTCTTCGGAATATCTGTTATACGCCATTCTATGCCTGTCTCTTCTGCAACACCATTTATATACGGGATTAACCACGGTGGCCCAATTACAGAAAAAACATCGTCACTACGTAAATTATCTAAATTCATACCTTCTTCATTGTACTGTTGAGGAAAAAATACATCGTGATTTTTTAATTCTTCCAGAAAATTGAACACTTCTAGCGCACCCTCGGAATTGAGCTCTAAACTATCATCATAAAAATAATGACCGCCGGACTGCAAAAGGATCTCCGGCAGTTTGTCATTATATAGCATGAAATATTTATCATTTTCTCTAAGCCAATAACTAATTACGAATACTTCCTCCCATGTTAAATTTTCTATCTCATTGCCAAATTGTTCCTCGAACATCTTTAATTTATAATAAAGCCTACGGGTTCCATAGCACATGGAATCGCATAAATTTCACCATCAATTGATACTTGATATACCGCACTTGCAATAAAATCTTCACCATTCAATATGGAATTTACCGACACAAAGTTGTTCGGATATTTTTCCATAAAGTTTCGCAACTGATACACATCCATTAAAGCTATATTGGGAAGGTAGTCTGAACCATGCTGAATTGCTATTTCAAGCGCTTGAAGCATCTCATTATAATTAACAAAATCCGGAACATTAATCACGCTGATATCCGAATTGCCTTCTTTAAGATATTGCTGACCGCCTTTTTTAGCAATTTCAGCGAATGGACCAAACGCCCAAATAGTAATCGACTTGCTCATTTTTTCCATCCAATAATGTTACAATCATTTTCATAATTTTATCATACAAAATTTTCAATGTCAATACGAAATCTTGATTTGTAGCGGACTTAGTTGTGTTTAGAAAGTATTTCTCAATATCAGTTTTTATATCATTGCTTCTTCTTACGATTCTTTTTTGATCAATTTATCAATCTCCTCAATCAATGCTTTGTTAAACAAATCGAATAACTCTTTTAGCATTTCCCTTAAATCGATTCCCCCCCCCGTCAAATTTTTCGAGGGGGTAATCAAAAATTTTTTCAAAAAAACCGCACGCAAAGCGCACGGTTTTTTTCTGACAGTTTTTCTCACTCCCATTCGATCGTTCCCGAAGGCTTGGGCGTTAAATCGTAGAGTACGCGGTTGACCCCATCCACCTCCGACGTTATGCGGTTCGTAATATGCTGCAACAGTTCGAACGGCACATTCTCGACGGTCGCCGTCATAGCGTCCTGCGTGTTGACCGCGCGCAGAATGACGGGATAGGCAAACGTGCGTTTACCGTCTTTCACGCCCACCGAACGAAAATCGGGCACTGCGGTAAAATACTGCCAGACCTTGCCCTCCAAGCCGTTTTTTGCAAATTCCTCCCTCAGAATCGCATCCGACTCGCGCACGATTTCAAGCCGCTCGCGGGTGATCGCGCCGAGGCACCGAACCCCGAGCCCCGGTCCGGGGAAAGGCTGACGGAACACCATGCCGTCGGGAAGTCCCAACGCTTTTCCGACAACGCGCACTTCGTCTTTATAGAGGAATTTCAGGGGTTCGACAAGCTCGAATTTAAGATCCTCGGGCAGTCCGCCCACATTGTGGTGCGCCTTCACCCCGTCGCTTTCGAGAATATCGGGATAGATCGTTCCCTGCGCCAGAAACTCGATCCCCTCCTGTTTTCTCGCCTCCTCCTCGAATACGCGGATAAATTCCGCGCCGATGATTTTGCGCTTTTTCTCGGGTTCCGCAACGCCCGCAAGTTTATCCAAGAAACGGTCTACCGCGTCTACATACACGAGATTAGCGTTCATACGATTGCGGAACACTTCGACGACCTGCTCGGGTTCGCCCTTTCTTAAAAGCCCGTGATTGACGTGCACGCAAACAAGATTCTTGCCGATCGCCTTAATCAAAAGCGCGGCGACGACGGACGAATCCACTCCGCCGCTGAGAGCAAGAAGCACCTTTTTGTTCCCCACCTGTTTTTTGACGAGCGCGATCTGCTCGTCGATAAACGCCTTGGCAAGCGCCTCCGTCGTAATGCGTTCCATGCTATCGGGTCTTTTGTTGTTTTCCATATATTCCTCCGTAAAATTGATTTTTTTGCAAATGAAACTTTCGTGAACTTTACTCCCACTCTATTGTGGAAGGGGGTTTGCTCGTAATATCGTATACGATTTTATTGGCGTGTTTCACTTCGTTCGTGATACGATTTGAAATTTTTTCCAGAACGTCGTAGGGAATCCGCGCCCAATCCGCCGTCATAGCGTCCACGCTCGTCACGGCGCGGAGCGCGATCACGTTTTCGTAAGTTCTCGCATCCCCCTGAACGCCCACCGTCATGCAGTTGGTCAATACCGCAAAATACTGCCATATCTCTTTATCGAGCCCTGCGTTCGCGATTTCTTCGCGGAAAATATAATCTGCGTCGCGCAATGTTTCGAGCTTCTCCTCCGTAATCTCGCCCATAATACGGATTGCAAGCCCCGGACCGGGGAAGGGCTGACGGCGAACGATGGAATCGGGAAGTCCGAGCTCCGTTCCAACCCTTCTCACTTCGTCTTTGAACAGATCGCGCAAAGGTTCAACGATCTCTTTGAAATCGACGACGGAGGGAAGTCCGCCCACATTGTGATGACTTTTAATGACCGCGCTCTTATCCTTTCCGCTCTCGATCACGTCGGGATAAATGGTACCCTGCACCAAAAAATCGACCGCGCCGATCTTTTTCGCCTCTTCTTCGAATACTTTGATAAATTCCGCGCCGATGATTTTTCGCTTTTTCTCGGGTTCGGCGACCCCTGCGAGTTTTTTCAGAAAGCGTTCGCCCGCGTCCGCTTTGACAAGATTCATTTTCAATCCGTCGCGGAACACGCGCACGACCTCTTCCGCCTCGCCCTTTCTCAAAAGACCGTGATCGACGAATACGCATGTAAGATTATCGCCCGCGGCGCGGTGCACGAGGGTTGCGGCGACCGCGGAATCAACGCCGCCCGACATGGCGCATAGAATTTTTTTATTCCCGATCTTTTCTTTCAGAAGGCGGACTTGCTCTTCGGCAAAGTTTTTCATCGTCCAGTCGCCCGCCGCCATGCACACGCGATAAAGGAAATTTTTCAGAAGTTCGTTGCCGTACTCCGAATGCACGACCTCGGGATGAAACTGCACGCCGTAAATCTTTTTATTCATATCGCCGAACGCCGTAAACGGGCAGGTCGGCGTTGCCGCAAGCGTTACAAACCCATCGGGCAGCGCGGTGACGAGATCGGTATGGCTCATCCAGCACACGCTTTTTTCAGGAATCCCCTCGGAGAGCGGACTCTCCTTCACAAACGAAAATTCACGCTTTCCGTACTCCCCTTTTTCCGCATGTCCCACGCTGCCGCCCAGCGTGTAAGCGATCAGCTGCGCGCCGTAACAAATGCCTAGCACGGGAATGCCGAGTTCGAGGATCTCTTCGGATATATGCGGGGAATTTTCGTCGTAAACGCTGTTGGGTCCGCCCGTAAAAATGATGCCGACGGGAGCATATTTTTTAATCTCTTCCGCCGTAGCCGCGCAATGTATCAAATCGCAATACACGCCCAAGTCGCGCACGCGGCGGGCGATAAGCTGGTTATACTGCCCTCCGAAGTCAAGGACGAGCACTCTCTGGTGTTGCATGGTAATCTCCGTAAATCAATAGCAAAAACGCCCGCTTAGGGCGTTTTGAATTTTCGGTTCAGTTGCGCACGCTGTAATTGGGCGCTTCCTTGCTGATGGAAATATCGTGAGGGTGGCTTTCGAGAAGTCCTGCGTTCGTGATTTTAACGAATTTCGAATTCTTGCGGAGTTCGTCGATATTGTGTTTTCCGCAGTAACCCATACCCGAACGCAGACCGCCTTTCATCTGATAGATGATCTCGGATACGCTTCCGCGGTAAGGCACTCTGCCCTCCACCCCCTCGGGCACGAACTTCTTCGCATTTTCCTGAAAATATCTGTCGTTGGAGCCCGCCGCCATCGCGGAAAGAGACCCCATACCTCTGTATACTTTGAAACTTCTGCCCTGATACAGTTCGATTTCGCCGGGACTCTCCTGCGTGCCCGCGAGCATCGATCCGATCATGACCGCGCTGCCGCCTGCGGCGAGCGCTTTCACAATGTCGCCCGAATACTTGATCCCGCCGTCCGCAATAATCCGCTTGCCGTGCTTATCCGCCTCTTCCGCGCAATCCATGACCGCCGTAAGCTGCGGCACGCCGATTCCCGCGACGATACGCGTCGTACAGATAGAACCGGGACCGATGCCGACTTTTACGATATCCGCGCCCGCGCCGAGAAGCGCTTTCGTCGCTTCCGCCGTTGCCACGTTCCCCGCAATGAGAGGCACGTTCGGAAATTTCTTTTTGATCTCCGCAACCTTTTTCACGACCATGGCGGAATGCCCGTGCGCGGTGTCGATTGCGATCACGTCGACTTTCGCTTCAACGAGCGCCGTCACTCTGTCCATGGTGTTCGCCGCCGTACCGACCGCGGCGCCGACGAGAAGTCTGCCGTGCTGGTCGCGCGCGCTGTTGGGGTACTGAATGCTCTTTTCGATGTCTTTGATCGTGATTAATCCTTTAAGGAATCCTTTTGCGTCGACAATGGGCAGTTTTTCGATGCGGTGCTTGCCCAAAATCTTCTGCGCGTCTTCGAGAGATGTGCCCACGGGCGCGGTCACAAGATTCTCTTTCGTCATCACGTCGGAAATCGGCTGATCGTAATTTGTTTCAAAACGAAGATCGCGGTTCGTAAGGATCCCCACGAGCTTCCCGTTCTCGGTGATGGGCACGCCGCTGATCCTGTAACGTTCCATTAAGGAGACAGCGTCCCTCACAAGATTATCGGGCGCAAGAAAGAAAGGATCGGTAATCACGCCGTGCTCGGAACGTTTGACCTTGTCGACCTCTTTCGCCTGTTCCTCGATCGTCATGTTTTTATGGATAATTCCCATGCCGCCCTCGCGCGCCATAGCGATCGCAAGGCGGTTCTCCGTCACCGTGTCCATCGCGGCGGAGACGATCGGAATATTCAGATTGATTCCGTCCGCCAGCGTGGTGCGAAGATCGACTTCCGAAGGCAATACGTCAGAAGCCTCGGGAATCAGAAGCACGTCGTCGAACGTCAATCCCTCTTTTACAATTTTACTCATGGTCGAAACCTCCCAGTATTTTTTCGATATCGTTAAAATGTGCGTTTTCTTCAAATCCCGCCGCGCGCATTTTTTCAAGCAGCGCAACGCAGAAAGTCTTGTCCTGCGCGCGGGCGGCTTCCATCGCAAGATAGGCAACGGGATTGCCCTGCGGAAAGCTCTTGTCCGTCGCGCCGACCGCAAAGTCGCAGACGGCTGTCTTTTTCTCTTCGGAAGTTTTGGCAAGACGGTATTTCACGCGGGAAGCAAGTCCGAGAAGATAGGAACGCATGGAAACTTCCACGTTTCCCGCGCCCGAAGTATCGACGGCGTAAGATTCGCAATACGCTTCGAACGCTCCGCGCGCCTCGCTCCCCTCTTCGCCGTAAAGAATGCTGAACCGTTCGTCTGCCGCGCGATCGTTCTCTTTCTCCGCCGCGATCACAAAGGAACGCGCAAGACAATCGACGCTGCCCGAACGTCGATATTCCTGATAGGCGTAATCTCCGCTCAGCGTCTCCATTCCGATCGATGCCGTAAAATCCATCATCGCGTAGGGAAAACAAAAGGATGCGATTCCGAAAACGGCAATCGCAAGAACGAGAGAAACCCCCAACGTGATGAGCGCGGTTTTTGTAATCGTCTTTTTCATGATCAAAATACGGTAAAACGAATATTTTTACTATTGTAACACAGACTTTGCGAAAAATCAACAAAATCAAAGAAAAAAGTCATGACGCAAACGCAATTTTCATAGAGTATAGCATGAAAAAATATACCGCCCTGATTCTGCTGACAGGGCTCGTTCCTCTGCTTACGGCTTGCGAACGCAAGCCCGATTATTTCTCCTACGTTTCGGAACTCCGATCCGATCTGTTTACCGCCGGCAACGACGACTTCTCTTTGACGGTCGCCTGCCTCTCCCGCGAATATCCCTACAACGGCGACGGGATCAAGGCGCCCCTCACCGACCTTGTGGAGATCACCCTCGAAGGAGACGCCGAGGAATACAGCGTGTATCTTTCGGGCGACGAAAAGATCGGCGGAGAGATGTCTTTCCGTAACACCCGCGGAGACTTCTATTATTCGCAGGGAGTGAAGTCCTTTCCGAAGGGAAGCGTTTCTCTCCGTGTGGAATGGGAAAACGAGAGCTGCGAAATCGTAGCGACCTCTGTCAGATCGGAGCACACGCTCACTCCCGAAAAAGCGCTCTCCTACGCCTTGAAAGCGGAAGAAACGGTGATCGCGGGCATGAGTGAAAAGGGCGCGTTCAACGGCGAACTTTACGTCCGCCTTTTGCGGCGCGACAAAAATTATTACTACGTCGGGATCGTAGACAGAAACGGTAAAATCATCTCGCTGCTGCTCGACGGAGAGAACGGAGAAGTGCTCGCAAAGCACGAATAAAATAAAAATTCTCAAAGGAATTTTTATGGGAATTTGACTTTTTTCCGCAAATTGTCTATAATACGGCTATGCGGGAACAAAGCGCAAAAAGACTATACCGAATATCGGCGGTATTCCTCGGAATACTCCTCTTTTTTGCCGCGCTTCTCGTTTCCCTGCTTATCGCAGACAAAGTTTGCGAACGCTCGGCGCACGCCGCGCCCTCCTATGCAAAGGAGGACATTTCGGCGCTTCTCGATCAAAAAGCGGAATGGACGGAAGAAGAATTTCATTACCTCTTTCGCCAGACAGGGCTCGGAAAGTCTGCTCTGCTTGCGATGAAGAGTGAATACGTTTACGAAAACGGCAGACCCGTACCTCTTTCCGAACGGGTGCAGCCATTTCAGGACGCGCTCTTTTACAACGGCGAGAAAGAACACGAGCTTGTCTCCTACGTCTCGAAGCGCGATCTTATGAAAGATTTCACCGCGCCCGTCGCTCCTCTGGAGGCGGGCGACGTACTCGTCAATTCCTCCACGCACACCCTCGGCTACCGCAACGGTCACGCCGCGCTCGTCTTGGACGAATTCGGAACGGTGCTTGAATCGTTCGAATACGGACAGGACAGTTCGATTACCACGAACGGACATCTCTGGTTTGCAAAATCTTCTAACTTCATTCTCCTGCGCCTGAAAGGCGCAGGAGCGCGGGAGCGCTCGGAAATCGCAGAAAACGCGAAAAAAAATCTGCGGTTTATCCCATACAATCTGACCGTCGGCATCTTTTCGAAAAAAGATCAGGGAACTTCTCCCAAAAGCACCCACTGTTCCCACCTCGTATGGCAGGCATACAAAAACGCGGGATACGATGTCGATGCGAACGGCGGACTCATCGTCGCCCCGCGCGATCTTGCCCGTTCTCCCCTCTTCGAAGTCGTTCAGGTATATGGTTTCGATCCCGAAACGCTGTGGTAACGGTTACGAAAAAAAGCGGACGCAGGAATGCGTCCGCTTTCTATTATTTATGCCGACGGCTCGATATTACGCCAAACGACTTATTTCTTCGTCTTTTACCCGTTCATAAATTCCGTCAGAATCTGATTCTGAACGTAGAGATATTCCTCTTTGATCCGCGTTCTGTCTCCCTCTTCCTCAAAATAGGAAGAGGTCTTATTATATGCCGTTTTGAAATCCTCTTTCCAGTCGCTCCCGAACGCCGCCGAATAATCCGTTGAAGTAATTCCCTCCGACGTTCTCAACGCCAGCATGACGAACTCGAATTTCGCGTCTTCTTTTTCGACCGTTTCGCTCTCGATGACGGGCGGAAAACCCGAGAGCACGCATTTGATGTACTCGTCCAGATCAAAAGTATTCGTAAAGCGTTTTCCCTTCATAAACGAGCTCGCCGAAACTCCGAAACCGATATATTCCCCTCTCTTCCAATAATTGAGGTTGTGGCGGCTCTCGTATCCCTTTTTCGCGAAGTTGCTCACCTCGTAGCGAATGTACCCCTTCTCTTTCAACAAAGCATAGCCGAAGTCGTAGAGCTCGCGCACCTCGTCGCCGTCGGGCAGCTCGCCGTTGAGATAGTCGGTGTAGATGGGAGTGCCGTCTTCGGGGGTCAAAGCGTACATCGAAATATGCTTCGCGCCCACGCCCGCGGCGAGCTCGATCGTCTTTTTAACGTCCTCTTTCGTCTGCCCTTTCAGCCCGAGCATGACGTCCGCAGAAAAATTCTTTCCCTTTAACAAAGCGGCGCAGGTCATAAACTCGCGCACCGTGTGAATGCGGTTGAGATTTTCGAGCTGGGAATCGATCGCCGTCTGTAACCCCACCGAATAGCGGTTGATCCCCGCGCTCGAATATGTCTTTAATTTGCTCTCGCTGACCGTTCCGGGGTTCATTTCGATCGTCACTTCGGGATTTTTGGAAAGACGCAAAAGTCTGGTGATCTGTTTCATTGCCCCGTAGATATATTTGGGATCGATGAGCGAAGGCGTGCCGCCGCCGAAATATACCGTATCGAACACATAATCTTTGAGTTCTTTGCTTCTTAATTCGATCTCTTTATAAAGACAAGCCATGTAGGACTCGGCAAAATTCAGCTTATCGGGAAAAGACGTAAAATCGCAATAAGTACATTTATGTTTACAAAACGGAACGTGGATATAAATACCCGCCATATTATTCCCTCCAAAGATATTTTTCGAGATCGACGAAGCCCCCCTCGACCTCCACTCCCTCGCCGCGCAAAAGGGACGCCTGCATATCGATTCCGCCGAACGCGAACTCGGGTGCGAGTCTGCCTTCGCGGTTGACCACTCTGTGACAGGGCACGACGACAGGCGTCGGATTGCGGTGCAGCGCGTTCCCGACTTGCCTTGCTGCGCGGGGACGCCCGATCGCAAAGGCGATCATGCCGTAGGTGACCACCTTCCCCTCGGGCACCTTTTTTAAGTATTCGTAGACCTTGTTTGCAAACGTCATGTGATTCACTTTGTTATATTGAACAAAATTTTGCGTTCAGAAGCAAGCAGTTCAAGAAGCACGAGGAAAACCCGAAGGAGCTTACTAAGCGGTAAGTGACTGAGGGTTGCCACAGCGCGACAATGAAATGCGACGTTTATGGGCGCAAAAAAGTTATTTGTCCTTATTCGTTTTGAGTATTTCCATAAACACTTCGCTGGGAACTTCGACCGAACCGATCTTGCGCATGCGCTTTTTCCCCTCTTTCTGCTTTTCGAGAAGTTTTTTCTTACGCGTGATATCTCCGCCGTAGCATTTCGCCAAAACGTCTTTGCGCACCGCCTTGACCGTTTCGCGGGCGATCACTTTCCCTCCTACCGCCGCCTGCACGGGAATTTCGAAGAGCTGACGGGGAATCGCGTCTTTTAAGTTTTCGCACAGCGTTCTGCCGCGCGCGTATGCGTGATCCTCGTGCACGATCATCGAGAGCGCGTCGCATACTTCTCCGTTGAGGAGAATGTCGAGCTTGACGAGTTTGCTCTTTTCGTAACCTGCGAGTTCGTAATCGAAACTCGCGTAGCCGCGCGTGCGGCTTTTGAGTTCGTCAAAAAAGTCGTATACGATCTCGTTGAGGGGCAGACGGTAATTGAGTTTTACGCGGCGGGGATCGAGATAGGTCATATCGCCGAAGATCCCCCGCTTGTCGCGGCACAAATCCATGATGGGTCCCAGATAATCGGGCGGCGTAAAAATTTCCGCTCTGACAATGGGCTCTTCCATATAATCGATGTCCGAAGCAGGCGGCAGGTGCGAGGGATTGTCCACGAAAAACTCTTCTCCGTCCGTCTTATGCACGAGATAGGATACGGAGGGCGCGGTCGTGATAATTTCGAGATTGAATTCCCGCTCGATCCGCTCCTGCATGATCTCCATGTGCAGCAGCCCCAGAAAGCCGCAGCGGAACCCGAAGCCGAGCGCCGCCGAATTGTCCGGCTCGAATGTGAGCGCCGCGTCGTTGAGTTTTAATTTTTGAATGGCGTCCCGCAAGTCCTGAAACTTGCTTCCGTCCAGCGGAAAGATCCCGCAGAACACGACAGGCTGAACCTGCTTGTAACCGGGGAGAGGCTTTTCGGCGGGTTTGACGGCGCTCGTGAGCGTATCTCCCACGGCAACGTCCTGAATGGATTTGATGCTCGCGGCGACGTATCCGACTTCGCCCGCCGTGAGAGAATCGGTCGGTTGCAGACGCGGGGCAAACACGCCCGTCTCCGTCACCTCGTAAACTTTATCGGATAGAAACGTTCTGATCTTGTCCCCTACTTTTACGCCGCCGTCCATGATTCTGACGAACAGAATGACCCCTTTGTAATTATCGTAATAGCTGTCGAAGATCAGCGCGGAGAGGGGCGCTTCCGTGTCTCCGTCGGGGGGCGGCACGCGATGCACGACCGCTTCGAGAATATCTCTGATATTCGTGCCCTCTTTCGCAGAGACGCAAGGGCAGTTCTCGGTATCCAGCCCGATCACCTCTTCGATCTCTTTCTTCGTCTCGTCGACGCGCGCCGACTGCAAATCGATCTTATTGACGACGGGCACGATTTCAAGATCGTTGTCGAGAGCAAGATAGACGTTTGCGAGCGTCTGCGCTTCGATCCCCTGCGTGGCGTCCACCGCAAGCAGCGCGCCTTCGCAGGCGGCAAGCGAACGGCTGACTTCGTAAGTAAAGTCGACATGCCCCGGCGTGTCGATGAGATTAAAAACGTATTCCTCGCCGTCGAGCGCGGTATAGAACATCCTCACGGGCGTGAGCTTTATGGTGATCCCCCGTTCGCGTTCGATATCCATACTGTCGAGAAGCTGATCTTCCATATCCCGTTTGCTCACCTGCCCCGTCAGCTCCATAATACGGTCGGCGATCGTGCTTTTGCCGTGATCGATATGCGCGATAATGCAGAAATTTCGGATTTTTTGATTGGGTTTTGCCATGTTAACTCCAAAAAAGGTAGCTTTATTATAATAAATATCGGGAATTTTTGCAACAACTATTGCATTTTTCGTGCAAATTTGCTAAAATAAACTCATGCAACTCGATTTTATACTCAAAAAGCCGATCGCACACCGCGGTCTGCATGATGAAAACATTCCCGAAAACAGTTTTTCGGCATTCCAGGCGGCGATCGCCTGCGGATTTCCGATCGAGATGGATGTGCGCATTTCCAAAGACGGAAAGCTAGTGGTGTTCCACGACGACGGTTTGGGACGCATGACGAACGCAAATCTGCTTGTAAAGGACTGTTCTTTCGAAGATTTATCCGTTCTCCGACTTGCGGGAAGTCAGGAGCGGATTCCCCTTTTCTCCGATTTTTTGAACGAAATCGACGGTAAAGTGCCTTTGCTCATCGAACTGAAAAACCTGCCGAACGTCAACACGAAAGATTTTATTAAACTGTTTGCGGACGAGATGAAAGATTATAAGGGCGAATACGCCGTTCAGAGCTTTCAGCCCTTCTATATCAAAGCGTTCAAAGAACTGCGCCCCGATATTCCCGCGGGCGTTCTGGCTACGGCGCAATCGAGCAAAGCCGACTTCGCAGGCTCCCCCATTTGGCGGATCAAAGCGCGCGCCGTCAGGAATATGAGTTTCAATAAGAGCGTCAAGCCCGACTTTATCAGCTATAACTTCGGCGACTATCCCAACAAAGCGACCGAGAAATTCACGGGAGCAAAGCTCGCTTGGACGATCCGTTCCCCCGAAGACGAAGAATATGCGCGCAGATATGCCGACAATATCATCTTCGAAAATTATCTGCCGAAAATTCCCGAATAATATTTAGAAAAACAGCCTGCGGCAACGCCGCAGGCTGTTTTTATGCGTTTGCGTTAAGCATTCCCTATGCAGTCGCATTGTCTTATGCATTCGCCTCCGCGGCTTCCGCCTTGGCTTTCTCCAACGCCTTGGAGATGTCCTTATTGACCTTTTCCGATACGTCGGTCGTCTTGATTTTAGTAACGGCGTAAACGGATTCGCCCTTATAGGTGTAGTTCATGTCGTACGAATAATAAGTTTCGTCCGCCTTTAAGTTGCCTTCGCCCTCGGTCTTGACGCCGTAGCCGGTCACGCATTTTTCAGCCTTGTTAAAGCTGATCGTGACTTTGCATTCGAGGACGTCCTCCATGCCGTTCATTTCACCGTAAATTTCCACTTCCTTATAAAGCGTAGCGGTATATACGCCCGCGGAATAGGTGAATTTTTCGAACAGCTCCGCAATGTTCTTCTCCTCCGTGCCGTCCTTCGTTTCGTAGAACGTTGAATCGGAGAACATTATGTTGATGGTGTTGTCTGCAAAATAGAACGTGGTGCCGGCAATCCAATAGCTCTCGGATTTTTCGGAACGCTTTATGTCGGTGCCGTCCAATTCGCTCATTTCATAAGCGTAAGCGGCTTTCCAATAGACGCCCTCCTCCTTCAGCTCGTAGTACGCTTTATCGGTCTCCTCCGCGCTCGCTTTCATCTTTTCGTCGTCGGACTTCATGTCTATTTGCGACGATTCCGTGCCTTCGACGTAAGCCTTGTTGTTTACCGAGTCGTAAACGGTCGTTCCCGCCATCGACGTCTTCGTTTCCCCCGTTACTTTTTCTTCCTTCATTTTCGCAGGATCGGGATTGGAGTAATCCTTGACCTCTTTCGTCGTACCGTTCAGGGTAACGTTCACGTCCGCACTGTAATCCAACGTGTAATTTTTAAGCTCCGCCATCGCCGCAATAAATTCCGCCCATTCTTCTTTGGTCACCTGATCGCCCTTGGGCATACTAACTCCGCCGCAAGAAGCAAAGCTCACCGCGCTTGCACCCATTAACGCGCCCGCAAGCAGCGTTGCCAAAACTTTCTTTTTCATACCTCTTCTCCTTAAATGTTTTATCCCTTAAAATGCGCATATGCACATATTTCGGAATCTACCGTTATTATACCCCCCCCCATAATTTTTTGTCAAGCTTTTACCGAAAATAAACGAAAAATTTCTATCTGTCGAAAATTCCTTTTCGCTCCCGCACGCGTTTCACCGTAAAACCCGCCTCTGCGACGCAGGAGGACAGCGCTTCGTCCGAAAGGTTGGATTCCACGAGAATGAGTTCCTTTTTGAAGTTAGCGCGCGCGCCCGTAACCCCGTCGAGAAGCAGCAGTTTCTTTTCCGCGCGCTCGGCGCATTTTTTACAGCACATTCCTTCCGTTTCGATAATCTTTTTCATGAAATTCATTATAACACGGATTTCAGGAACAAACAAGAGGGTTTTCCAAAAAATTCTTTTCGACAAAATTCATTATTTAACGAAATAGGATTGAAATATAAATAAAATTATGATATAATGAACCGAGTGTCTGAAAAGCCGTCGCTTGACAAAGGCGGCGCACAAGAGAAAGGAGGTTATTTATGGAACAATGCACAATGTGCGGAACAGCGGAACAGCTTAAAAAATTGCACGCCGTAATCGACGAAGCTAAAAATACGCCCGGTTGTCTCATGCACATCTTACAGGAAGCTCAGGGCATCTACGGTTACCTGCCCATGGAAGTCCAGAAGACGATCGCGGAGGGCTTGGGCATTTCCCTTTCGGAAGTGTACGGCGTGGCGACTTTTTATTCGCAATTTTCTTTGAAACCCAAGGGAAAGCACCGCATCAGCGTCTGCCTCGGAACCGCTTGCTATGTCAAGGGCTCCGATAAAATCCTTGCGGAAGTAGAAAAACAACTCGGGATCAAATGCGGCGAATGCACCGAGGACGGGCTGTTCTCTATCGACAGCTGCCGCTGCGTGGGCGCCTGCGGTCTTGCGCCCGTTATGATGATCGGCGAAGAGGTTTACGGAAAACTCACGCCCGACATGGTAAAAGGAATTCTCGATTCTTACAGGGAGGAAAAATAATGACCATTCAGGAATTGGAATCGATCAGGAAAGCGAAAAGCGACCTCATCAAAGTGAGACGCATCGTCCGCGAAGAGGGCGAAAAACTTGCGAAGAAAACGGGCTATCGTAAACAGGTGCTCGTCTGCGGCGGTACCGGTTGCACTTCTTCCCACTCGATGAAAGTCATCGCTCAGCTTGAAAAATCGCTTAAAGAATTGAAACTCGACGACGTTCTCGTCGTAAAAACGGGCTGCTTCGGGCTCTGCTCGCTGGGTCCCATTATGATCGTCTACCCCGAAGGCGCGTTCTATTCGCAAATGACCCCCGAACATGTCAAGACGGTCGCGGAAAAACACCTTGTCAAAGGCGGTGAAATCGTAAAGGAACTCTTGTATCAGGGCACCGTCATGACGGACGGTTCGATCATTCCCTTTGCGGAAACTCCTTTCTATAAAAAACAACTGCGTATCGCTCTGAGAAACTGCGGCGTCATCGCGCCCGAAGACATCGAGGAAGCGATCGCTGCGGGCGACTACGAAGCGCTGCAAAAAGTGCTCACGAGCATGACGCCCGACGACGTAATCAACGAAATGCTCGCATCGGGACTTCGCGGCAGAGGGGGCGCAGGCTTCCCCACCGGCAGAAAGTGGGCGTTTGCCAAGGCGAGCGAAGGCGACGTGAAATACGTATGCTGCAACGCTGACGAAGGCGACCCCGGCGCGTTCATGGACAGATCGGTTCTCGAAGGCGATCCCCACTGCGTGATCGAAGCAATGACAATCGCGGGCTATGCAATCGGCGCACATCAAGGTTATATCTATGTCCGCGCGGAGTACCCTATCGCGGTTCAGCGTCTGAAAATCGCTATCGATCAGGCGCATCAATACGGCTTGCTCGGCAACGACATCTTGGGTCTCGGCTTTGACTTCGACATCGAAGTGCGTCTCGGCGCGGGTGCTTTCGTCTGCGGCGAAGAGACGGCGCTCATGACCTCGATCGAGGGACACCGCGGCGAGCCCCGTCCCCGTCCCCCTTTCCCCGCGGTCAAAGGTCTCTTCGGAAAACCCACCATTCTCAACAACGTCGAAACGTGGGCGAATATCAACCCGATCATCACGAAGGGCGCGAAGTGGTTCTCCGAGATCGGTACGGAATCTTCCAAGGGCACGAAGGTGTTCGCGCTCGGCGGAAACATCACGAACGTGGGTCTTGTGGAAGTTCCCATGGGCACCACTCTGCGCGAAATCGTGGAAGAGATCGGCGGCGGTATTCCCAACGGCAGAAAATTCAAAGCCGCTCAGACGGGCGGACCTTCCGGCGGCTGTATCCCCGCGGAGTGCATCGACACCCCCATCGACTACGATAATCTCATCGCAATCGGCTCTATGATGGGATCGGGCGGTATGATCATTCTCGACGACAGCAACTGTATGGTCGATATTTCTAAATTCTATCTCGAATTCACGGCGGACGAGTCCTGCGGAAAATGCACCCCCTGCCGGATCGGTACCAAACGGCTTTTGCAACTTCTGACGAAAATCACGGAGGGCAAGGGCGAAACCGAGGATCTGGGTAAGATCGAAGAACTCGCCTCTCACATGAAGTCGTCGTCGCTGTGCGCGCTCGGACAGAGCGCCCCCAACCCCGTTCTCTCAACGATGCGTTATTTCCGTAACGAATACGAAGAACACATCAACGAGAAGAAATGTGCGGCGGGCGTCTGCAAAGCGATGCTCAATTACACGATCGACAAAGAGAAGTGTATCGGCTGCGGGCTCTGCGCAAAAAATTGCCCCGTCAACGCCATCGCCAAAACCGACTACGTCGCCGCAGGTCACAAACTTCCCTCTATGGAAATCGACAGCGCAAAATGTATTAAATGCGGCGCATGTCTTGCAAACTGCAAATTTAAGGCGATCGAGAGAAAGTGAGGTAAAACATCATGGCAAAAAACGTAAATCTGAAAATCAATAATATTCCCGTAACCGTTCCGGAGGGATCTACGATTCTCGAAGCGGCGAGAAAAGCTCATATCGAGATCCCCACGCTCTGCTATCTGAAAGACGTCTCCTGCGTCGGCTCCTGCCGTATGTGCCTTGTCGAAGCGACGGGCGCACGCGGGCTGGTCGCGGCGTGCGTCTATCCCGTAGCGGAGGGCATGGAAGTGAGAACAAACACCGAGAAGTGCCGCCAGAGCCGCAAGATGACTTTGGAACTTCTTCTCTCCAAGCACAAGAAAAAATGTCTCTCCTGCGAGAGAAACCACAACTGCGAATTGCAGAAGCTCTCTTTGGGCTACGGCGTGGACGAAGACAGATTCCAGGGCGAGAACTTTGTTCTTCCCATTGACGACGCGGCTCCCGCAGTCGTCAGAGATAACGACAAGTGCATCAACTGCTCCCGCTGCGTGGCGGCATGCGAAAAACAGCACGTCAACGCGATCGGTCACATCGGCAGAGGATTCAACGTACACATCGGCAGCGCGTTCGACATGCCTCTTGCGGAGTCTGTCTGCGTAGGATGCGGACAGTGTATCGTCGCCTGCCCCGTCGGCGCGCTTTCGGAGCGTTCCACGATCGACGAAGTATGGACGGCGCTCTCCGATTCCTCCAAACAGGTCGTGTTCTTCACCGCCCCCTCCGTCCGCGCTACGCTCGGCGAAGCGTTCGACATGCCCGTAGGCACGAATGTCGAGGGCAAAATGGTCGCGGCGATCCGCCGCTTGGGTCCCGCGCACGTCTTTAATATGGACGTGACCGCAGACCTTACCATTATGGAAGAGGCGAGCGAACTCATCAACCGCATCAAAACGGGCAAACCCATGCCCATGTTCACTTCTTGTTGCCCCGGCTGGGTTAAATTCATCGAGAAGAAATTCCCCGAAATGATCCCCCACCTCTCCACCTGCAAATCGCCCCAACAGATGTTCGGCGCGCTCTTAAAGAGCTACTGGT
>CAJUOV010000020.1 GCA_910588695.1 uncultured Christensenellaceae bacterium | reverse complement strand
CTTACTTTTTTGTATGAATAGCTTTTTTGTTAGGATCGCCCGATTTTCGCTTTTAACTACGAAGCCCGCCTTGATCGCTTTCGACCGTCACCCGTTTTGAGCTTTTCTTCCCTCGTTTCCTTTTTCGCTCTTTTACCGAAGGGGAGAGGGGAACGCCGGAAATTATGCCCAGCGTCGCGCCGCCGCACTCTGAGTTTGGCTTTCGTTTTCGATTGACGATTCCGCGCCGCTGTGATATAATAATAGAGCCGACCGAAAGGACGGCAGTGAACGGGGCGACCCGTGGCGGTTAGCACTTCCTACAAAAGGAGGTGATACATATGAGTAACGGCTTGATTCTGCTTTTGTTGGAGATGATCCAAAAAGGTGCGATAAGCTCGGTAACGGTATCGAAAGGCACTGTAATCATACGCATAAAAAAATAACCGCCCTCGTGCCATGAGTTGGCGGTTATTTCATTGACCAAGAACTTAGGCTAACCGCCGCACCGGTTTCGCCCTTGTTCACTTATTATTATAATCATCGGAAGGGGAGTTGTCAATACTTTTTCCGAAAATTTTCAGAAACACAAAGAAAGCACTTTTTTGAAGTGCTTTCTTTATTAAAAGAAAAACGGTTTTTTCGACCGCAAAAAGACCGCCCTCGCCAGATCGGCGGGGCGGCAGTATGTCAACATAAAGGCTTTTGCTATCGCATTTTTATTTGGGGGTAACCAGTACAGAATCGACGAAGAAGAACGATTATCGATTGCGGCGCAGGCAATCGGAACTCCGGTGCGAAGGAAGATCATGACGATGCTTTCTTCCGCGTCTTATTCTATCGCCGATCTTGCGAAAAAACTGAATCTTCCTATTTCGACGGTCTGTTTTCATGTAAATATTCTGAGGAAAGCGGGATTTGTAAATGTAACGGTAAAGCGGAATACGCGGGGAAATGCGAAATTGATCTCTCGGCAGCTCGACAGTTTTACGGTGAATTTTCTGGTCGATAATTACCAGACGGAAAATAAGCATTTTGCAATGGAAATCCCGATCGGAAGTTTTACGGATGCGAAAGTGGAAGCGGGTTGCGGCATGGCGAACGAATACGGTATTATTGTTGCAGACGATACGCCGGGCGTATTTTTTTCGCCCGAACGATATACAGCGCAGATTCTGTGGCTGTCAAAGGGATATGTCGAATACCGTCTGCCCAATTATATGTTGAAGGATAAACAACTCCATTCTGTCAAATTCAGTATGGAATTGTGCAGCGAAGCGCCTAACTACCGCAACGATTGGGAGAGCGATATTACTTTTTGGATAAACGGAAAAGAAGTTGCAACGTATGTTTCCCCGGGGGATTTCGGCGGACGGAGAGGGCGGCTCAATCCCGATTGGTGGTCGGATTTTTCGACGCAGTACGGTATTATGAAGTCGGTTACCATCACTCCCGAATATGTTGCGCTCGACGATACGCCGGTGAGTACGCAGAACATTCAAAAACTCAAATTGCAGGAGGGAGATTATATTACATTTCGCATCGGGATCAAAGAGGATGCAAAACATCAGGGTGGAATGAATCTATTCGGCGAGCGGTTCGGGGATTATGCCCAAGGGATCGTATACGCGGCAGATTATAATTGATCGTTACAAAAAAGATCCGTCTTTTGATAAAGACGGATCTTTTTATTTAAGAACGATTACTACAATTTTCATGTTAGTAAAACAGGAAAATTAACTAAATTTCATTTGTGCCTTGACAGATTTTGGGACAATGATATAATAATGTCAGAAAATTTATCACATAAACTGGTAAGTTTCTAACAAAAATAAGACAAAATAAGAAAGAATGTGACAAAAAATGGGTATAGCCCAGTGAGGAGGAAAACATGAAGAAAGGTGTTTTGGCGGTAGCGGTGGCAAGCGTTCTGGTCGGCGGCTGTCTTGCGGGATGCGGCGGCGACGACGGCGGAAAGGTGAAAATCGAATTCTGGGGTTGGGGCGACAAAGCGGAGCAGGATAATTACCAGACGCTAGTCAATCAGTTCATGCAGGAACCCGGGAACGAGGACATTGACGTGTCATATTCGGGACAGGATGCAAAGTCCTATATGCTGGCGTTGGAAGGGAGAGCGTCTTCTCCGCCCGATCTTTTTATGCTTCCCGACGAGGATTTCTACGGTTGGGTCGCAGATGACACGCTCAAAGATATTTCGGATTACGTATCGGACGAAGAGCTTGCGACGATCTGGCCGCAGGCTGTTAACGAATATTATTTTAATCCGAAGACTTTGCGTTTGGGAAAAGGGGACGGCGCAAAGCTCTACGGGTTACCCAAAGATCTGGGACCTTTCACGCTCGTGTACAACAAGACGCTGCTCGACGGTCAGATTGCCGCGAAAAATTTGAACAAAGACGATGTTTATGCAAAACTCGATCCGCAGAGTCCGATGAGCTGGGCGGAGTTCAGACAGCTTTTGAAAGATCTGATGTTTGACAATTCCGGCTCGCAGCCCGCAAACCGTAAATATTCGATTACGCACTATGAACTGAACGCAGCGGTCTATTCCAATAACGCGAACTATTTCGACGAAGAGGCGGCTGTTTCGAAAATCAACGATCAGGCGTTTATCGATGCGTTGCAGTTTATCGTAGACCTCGACAAGGTTGACGGATCGATGACGCCCGTAAACGAACAGGATGTAGACGGGTTTACAAGGTTCTCGGGAGGAAGCGCGATATTCTCGTTTATGGGGCCTTGGGACAGCGCGCAGTTTTGGAGTTTTGAGTCCGTTAATTTTCCCATTTGTCTGTTACCGGTGCCTTACGGTCCCGGCGGCGACGGTCAGTACGGAACGGCGGACGACGGCGTAAGCACGACTTGGGTCGGCTCGATGGCTTACTGCGTGGGAAAAGGGGCGAGCAACAAAAAAACGGAAGCGGCGATCAAACTTGCCAAATATCTTTCGTTTAATGAAAAGGCGCAGCGTAAATTCTATGAGCTCGGTCAGCAGGTCCCGAACATCGTTTCTATGGCGCAGAACGAATATCTGAACGACACCGAGGGACTGCTGAACGGAAAAGACCCCGCCGACCGCTCGGTGTGGGTGAACACGATCAGCGGAGCAAATCCTAAGATCAAAGGTAAAACCCGTCCCACATACTACACCTATTCTTCTACTTGGTACGGCAACTTTACAAAGTATCTGGGCGACGAGGGACTTTGGACGGGAACAAAGACCGCGCAGCAGATCTGCACGGCTTATCATCCCCAGCTGCAAAAAGTGTTGACGCAGATGCGGGAAGACGATTTGGGACTTTGATCGGTGACAAAAATGGAAAAAGTCGAAAATGCGGTCGCGGAAGAGAGAATGAATTCTCTTCCGCGCAAGCCGAAAAGAAAACGCAGCAAGGTTGAAAGACGGGAGAATTTGACGGCGTTTCTCTTTATTCTTCTGCCCGTTATCGGCTTTCTGATCTTTACGGGAATTTCCATCTGCTTTACGTTTGTGTTCAGTTTTCAGGACTATTACGTGCGGCGGGACGAATCGAAATTTGTGGGATTCAAGCATTATATCAGTCTGTTTCAGGGAATGGCGACGCCCGGCATGATGGGAAACACGTTTATCCGTTCCGTGGGAAACACGCTCTTTCTTATGCTGAGCCTGCCCGTAAGCATCATGCTGGGGCTTTGCGTTGCGGCGATCCTGCGCCTCGGCGACGTGAAAGGAAGTAAGATTTATCAGATTCTATATTATCTTCCCGCCGTGTCGAGCGCGGTTGCGCTGAATATCGTCTGGCGTTATATCTTTCAGAGCAACGGACTTCTGAACAGGATTTTCGGTGCGGAGACGCCGTGGCTTACGGACGGAACGCTTGTCAAATTGGCAATTATCATCAAAAACTCGCTCAACGCCATGGGCGGTGCGATGATCCTGTATCTTGCGGGAATGCTCAATGTGCCGAAAGAGCTGTACGAGGCATCGTCTCTCGACGGCGCAAATAAGTTGAGACAGTTCTTTTCGATCACATTGCCGATGATCACTCCCGTGACGTTTTACTTGCTGATTACCGGCTTGATCGGCGCGTTGCAGTCCTATGCAGATACGGAAGTATTTGCAAAAGGATACCCCGGATCGGAGACGATCGTCTACTTTATCTGGAACGAGCGGACAGACGGCGCGGCGGGTTACGGAATCGCTTCGTGCACCTCTATTCTTCTTGCGATCGCGATCATGTCCGTAACTCTGATTCAGTTCAAATTTTCCAATAAATGGGTTTACGAGGAGTGAAAACATGGAAAACGAAATCAAATGGAACGATTCCGGCTTCACTCCCGAAGGGGCAGACGGGAAAAACGGGAAAAACTCCGATCAAAGAAGTTGGAGCGATATTCGTAAAAAGACGCTGACGGTCATTGTAAAAATTTTCGTATATGCGATTATCAGCTTCGGCGCTTTTTTGCTGGTGTTTCCCTATGTGTGGATGTTGTTGAGTTCGTTCAAGACGGGAGACGAAGTCGCATTGACGTTTACCTTCTTACCGGATAAATGGGTTTTTACAAATTATTCCGAGCTCTTCAAAAGTGAAAATTTTCCTATTTTCAGAGCTCTTTTGAATACCGTTCTCATCGAGGTGAGCGTAATTATCGTAGGCACGTTCGTTTCGGCAATGGCGGCGTTCAGTTTTGCGAAACTCAAATTGCGGTTCAAAACTTTCTGGCTGCTGTTTCTCATGAGCGGAATGATGGTGCCCTATGCGGCGCTCATGCTTCCGCAGTACCGCGCATTTTTTGCGCTTCACATGACGAACACTCTTTGGCCGCTCATTCTGCCGGGGTTCTTCGGAAACGTGTCCATGATATTCTTTCTTGTGCAGTATATGAGGGGAATTCCGAACGCTTACTTCGAAGCGGCTAAAATCGACGGAGCGAATAACTTTACCTGTTTTATCAGAATCATGTTCCCGCTTATAAAAACGGCGATCGCCGCTCAGGTGATATTCTGGTTTGTGGGGATCTGGAACGACTACTTCGCTCCTTCGCTCTATCTGACGGACAGAAAACAGATGACTTTACAGGTTTTACTCGGTTTATTGAATGCGGGAACTTCCGCAAAAGATCTGCCGATGGCGCTTGCGGGCGCGGTACTTTCGAGCATTCCCATGCTCGTCATATATATCAGTTGCCAAAAATATTTTATCGAATCTTTGGCGATCTCGGGAGTAAAAGGATAATTTTTGAATTCGGAAGAAGAATGTGGAAAACGACCCGTCTTCTATGATAAGGAGGTATTATGAAAAAGATCAGATGGATTGCCGCGGGACTCATGGCGCTCTCTTCGCTCGCGCTTGCGGCGGGATGCGGAGCCGGACAGGACGCAAACGATTCCTATCAGGATTACGACGGCAACAAACCCGCGGGAGGAGATCAATTCGATTTCGGCGGGAACTATACGCCGCCGGAACTCGTTATGGACGGAAAAGGCGAGGATGCGGAATGGGTTGCCGTTCACGATCAGCCGATCGCAAGGTTCGGAAGAAACAATGCGGTGACCGTATGGGCTTACCGCGGGGAAAACGCGCTTTTCTTTCTTTTCGACGTCAAGGACAACGTGCTTCTTACTTGGGGAGAGACAAACGACGACGCCGTGACGCACAGCGACAGTATCGAAGTGTTTATCGACACCAAGGCGGACGGCGGTTCCGATCCGCAGAACGACGATATTCAGCTTAATTTGGGCATTCACGGAAAAACGCGTATTATGCGCGGCTCGGGAAGCGCGTGGGGAGGATGGAACGGACTGATCGATTACGCCGTCGATCTGAGAGGAACTTTGAACGACGGCGAAGCCGAAACGGACGAAGGTTATTCCGTAGAAGTCATGATCCCTTATAAAGATATTATGATTCAGAAAGACGATACGATCGGAATCTCTTTCGGTCAGGTCGATAAGCGCAAAGAGGCGGACGCGCCTACGGGCAGCCCCAGCGGTGAGCCGTGGAACTGGTACGGTTGGGAATTTAACGGTCAATTCGTCAATCCGCAAAAACCCGATCAATACGTTCAGTTGAATAAAGATAACCGGCTTTATTTCAGAGGGGAAGAGCCTTCCGAGAATGCGGGGATCGCGGGCACGGTCAAAGACAGCGAGGGCGCTCCGATCGAAGGCGCGAATGTCAGCGTTGCGGGAATGGATCAAACTGCAGTGACGGATTCTGCGGGAAAATTTCTTTTCGCAGATATGACTCCCATGACGTACGAGGTTCTGATTACGAAGGAGGGCGGATATTACGATACGACGATCACCTACACTTCGGAAGAACTGCGCGCCGCGAACGGCGGCACGGTTACGAAGGACATTACGCTCTATACCGAGGCGACGGCGCCCAAGTGTACGGTTACCGGCACGGTCAAAAACGTCGCGCTCGGCGCGATCGGCGACGCAACCGTTTCCGTCAAGGGAATGAACGGCGTTGCAGCCGTACAATCCGGATCGGACGGCGTATTTACGCTTGAAAACGTACCGCAGAACGCGACGGATATTACGCTTGTCGTAACGAAGAAAGGATTTGCGGACAGCGAAACGAAAATTTCCAAAGCGGTATTGAACGGCGCGGCGGTATCGGCGGGCGACGTGAATCTGAGTCTTCCCGCGGGAGATACCGGTAAATTTGCGACGGGCTCGGGAAAACAGAACGACAAACAATCGATGTTTGTAAACGCGAATGCGGAAATTACCCGTACTTTAACGGGGATCAATTTTGAGTTTACTGGAACAAGAGCGCTCAGCGGCAGAATCGAAATGTACCTCGATACCAAGGCGAGTACGGGCGACAGAGATCAGGAGACAAGCGCATGGCGTTTTGATTTGAACGACAACGGCGCGATCGGCGGTACGCATTTTGCCGGTGGAAGTTTTGTCACGAAAGGGCTTGAATATCATGTTCATGAAAATTCCGAGGGTGGGGGTTACAAAGCGACTTTCTTTATTCCCTATTCCTATCTGGGGATTGCGCCGACGGAGGTGATCGGTCTTTCGTTCGGACAGTTTTCTGTTGCGGCAAACGATTGGGACGGCTGGCATTACGCGGGCGAATTCGTCGCGCCGGAAAAAACGCCGGGGTATCTCCGCTTCGGTCCCGCGCATAATTTCTACCGCGCGGATAACAACGAAGACAGAGTGCTTCTGTCCGGGAATGCGGGGCAGGCGGGCGTTACCGTCAAAGTTGGGAGCGACACGGTTAAATCGGACGCAAAGGGCGATTGGAGCATGATCGTTCTTCAAAGAGAGTCGTCGGTCGAATACAGCAAGGCGGGTTATGTCAAAAAGACGGAAGCGCTGTCGCTGAACGGGAAATTTGTTCTTTCTCTCGGCAACGTAACGCTCGACGAATTCAGAATCACCGTATCGGGTACGGTAACCGGTCAGGAGAACGGCGCCGGACTCGAAGGAGTCGAGGTCACGCTTACCTACGGCGATAACGGCGTAATAAAAACGACTACGGACGCAAACGGCGCCTACTCGTTTGCGAATGTAACGACGTTTACGGATATTAAACTCACGTTTGCTCTGAACGGCTATGTAACGGCGGAGACGGCGGTTACGCAAGAAACGCTTTTGAATCAGACGCAGGCGGCGTATACGGCGGATAAAGCGCTTGTCGCAAGCGCAAGCGTCGTTACGATCACGCTCAACGGAAAGGTTGTCGGGATCGAAGGCGGACTTGCGGGCGCAAGCGTAAAATTGGGCGAAGAAGTCATTGCGACTTCGGACGAGAACGGCGTGTTTACGGCGGAAAACTTCAAAAAAGTGGATTGTAAACTGACGGTTTCCAAAGGGGGGGGGTATATGGATACCGAGGTACAGTTCTCGGCAGAACAAGGCGCGATCGAAGCGGATATATTCCTGAAGAGAAATTATGAAGCGCTCGGACCTGCGTTCGGAACCAAGAACGAAAATTTTGCTTCGTTCGTTCCCTACGTGACCCGCGGGCAGAATGCGTTTGAGTTCAAATTCGTCGGTTCAAAGGCGTTCTCGGGACGGATCGAGTTGTTTGTAGACACCAAGGGAAGCAGCCAAGGAGTGAATCAGGGCGCAGCCGCAGATTTCAAACGGAACGAAACCGATTACTTGTTCAATCTCAACGACAACGGAGAATTTACGATCGTCAACTGGAACGGCGGCGGCAACGAAAATACGAGCTCGTTCGCGCCGCTCGCAATCCGGGGAACGGAGGCGGAGCCCGTCGTGCTATTCTCGATTCCCTATGCGTTTCTGAAAGTGACGGCGGCGGAAATCATCGGCGTTTCGTTCGGACAGTGGTCGAACAGCGCGAGCGACTGGGACGGATGGAACTATCCCGCGATGCCCGGATTTAACGGCGGCGGATTCGTCGCGCCCGAAATCACGATGGATTATATCAGGATCGGCGTCGACAACAAACCGTTCGAGAACAGCTACAACTACGAAAAAGAGAAACTCGATCTGAGCGGTTATCAGATTCACTTCGCGCAAAAGGGCGACAGCTTCTATTCCAAAGTCGTCAGCCGCGACGCGACGGGCGTAACGTTCGAATTCGTGACCCTCGGGGATTTTGCAAAACGCGGGGAAGCGAATGAAATGGTATTCCTGTATTTCAATACGGGAGCAAACAATACAGTTGCGTGGGCGGTCGATTATATGATCAAGATCGGCTCGGACGGCGTTGTATACGGCAGAAGAGGGAACGGGTCGGACAGCTCGGCTTTCTTCGAAGCGGTCGACGCCGACAAGACGGGCGAAACGGTAAATATCACGCGGGAGAACGGAGTGACGCGGTTTACCTATAAAGTTACCTATGAACGCCTCGGGATCGGCGAAACCGACGTATTCGGCGTTGCCATGCGCGAAGGAACCAAAAATGTCAACACGTCGGGGGATAGGAACGATAAGCTCATCGACCCTTGGTACGATTGCTATTTTGAGGAAACCCATCACGTAGACGGCGCGTGGACTACGGGATATATCCGCGTGAAAGCGGACGGTACGCTCGTTCTTGCGGATAGCAATGCGTCTGTAAATTAAGGGAGGAAAAAGCGATATGAAAAAATCATGGAAAAGTTTAACGGTGTGCGCGCTTTCGGCTGTGCTTGCCTGCGGGTTTGCAGCCTGCGGAGAAAGCGGCGAAGAAGACGGGGCGGATTACGATACGCCCGCGGTAACGACTTACGACAATAAATCGTATAACGCATATCTTCTCGGCAGCGAAGCGACGATTGCCAACCAATGGGACGGCTACGGAATCGGCGATCCTTTCGTGATGCGTTATAACGGCATGTATTACCTCTATGTTTCGACGTTGGACGGCGCGGTCGGGGTGCGCGGGTATCGCTCGGCAGACCTCGTGAATTGGGCGCCCATGACGGGCGCGGGTCTCGAAGAGGGATATGTTTCGCAGGACAGCGTAACGCTGACGGCTTACGCGCCCGAAGTGTATTATTTCAACGGTACGTTCTATATGTACACGTCGCCCGGCGGAAACGGACACTTTGTTCTCGCTTCCGATTCTCCCGCGGGACCTTTTACTGCGGTTACTAATAATTTCGGACAGAATATCGACGGATCCGTGTTTATCGACGACGATGAAACAATGTATTTCACTTCTTCGGGAACGGGCGAGAATCCCGGCATCCGTATGGGCGAAATGACGGACATGAAGACGATCGGCAATACGCGCCGTTTGAACGGGATCGGTCTGGGCGGCTGGACGGAAGGTCCGTATATTCTCAAACGGCAGGGCACGTATTATCTTACGTACACGGGCAATCATGTCGCTTCCGACGCATACCGTATCGCTTATGCTACGGCGGACAGCTTCGAAGACGGGTTTAATTCCGCATTTACCGCCGCGCCCAACAATCCCATCGCGCTTGAAACGGAGACGGAGTTAAAGGGGATCGGGCATTCTTCCACCGTTATGGGTCCCGATATGGATTCGTACTATCTCGTATACCATTATCTGAATTCATCTGGCGGTCCGAACAGAAGTCTCGGGATCGACAGACTTATTTTCAACGGCAAGATGATGTCTGTTGCGCCCAATCTCGAAAAGAGCGTAAAACCCGCTCTGCCCGCGTTCTATGCGACGGGAAACGACAGCGAAAAGTTCGAAGCCGCGGACGGGATTCTTTTGAGCAAAACCGCCGCTCCCTCGACATTTACCGCAGAGTACAATCTCAGCGGTTCGGGATCAGCGGAATACGTGTTCGGTTATACGGACGCGAACAACTATTACAGCGTCAAAACCGATCTTTCCGCCAAGAAGATCTCTCTTACGAAGACGTCGGACGGCTCTTTGAGCGAGGTCGCGTCGGGAACTTTCAAGAATGAGTTTTCGGCGGATAAACTGCATACGGTGCGCGTCTCTTCCCGCGACGGAAAAGTCAGCGTGACGTTCGACAATATGACGAAGATCGATGAGGTTTCCGCCGCCGTAGACGGGGGTAAGATCGGTTATAAAGGGATAGACGGAGCCGAGATAGGATACACGGCTTTCTCATCCGTCGCGTTCGGTATGAGCGACGAACTCGAAGCCAAGCAGATCAAGAGCTATATCGGCGCGGACAATTATCTGCGCGGGAACGAATATACGAAAAAAGCGCAGCTTCAGGAAGACGCGATCTCCGTGATTTCGCAGGATGAGAGCAGAAAGTTTGCCGGTTGGAAGAAGGCGACGCTCGAAAAGGGCGGAGATCAGGCTTCGTATCTCGTATACAACGGGCAGAGCGGCAGATACGGATTGGAATTAATCTATCCCGCTTCGGACGGCGGTAGAAAAATCAACGTCAAAATCGACGGAGTGAAGGGGGGAGACGTTTACGCGTGCAAACTTCCCGAAATAAAAATCGACGTGGATGAGGGCGACGATACCTATGTCAGAGCGGTGGTCGGCGAATTCGAACTGACCGAGGGCGCGCACATTGTCCGCCTCGAAAATGCAGGCAAATCGGTCGGCTATACGGCATTCCGCTTTGTGGAAGCGTCCGGCGTCACTCCCGTATTCGAGCATAATCTTGCAGATTATGTTCTGAACGGTTCCGATTACAAGACTATCTGGAAAATTCAGGACGGCGGTCATTACGCAAAAGCGGGCACCCGTCAGCTTGTGTACTTCGGTGACAATTCGATCGGCGACTTTACGATGGAAGCGGAAATCAAGTTCGACGGCGCAACGGGTACTTCTACGGCGGGGCTTGTATTCCATGCAAAGAATTATGCTTCGTCGCCTCACGAGGTCAACCCCGTCCGCAGTATTCAGGGATACTATCTGGGGCTTAGAAATATCGGAATCAATTTACAGCGTCTCGATTACGAAAACACGAAGTTGCTCGATTCGGAATCTCTGAAATCATTTGCAAGCGATGAGTTCCATAAGCTGAAAGTGGAAATGCGCGGTTCTCGTATCCGCGTCTGGGTCAACGAAGAAGCCGTGTTCGATTTTACGGACGGATGGGGATTTTCGAACGGAAAGGTCGGGTTGTATACCGACGGCGCGGCGGCGGTTTTCAGAAATCTGAAAATCGGCAAATAATGCGATATAATGAAAAGGAGCATTACGGTTTTGACAACGTTACTTGCCGCAGCGATGACGCTCGGCGGATGTTCTTCGGGCGGACGGGACGACGGTTACCGTCCCGTTCCGCCGGAGGAACGCTACTGCAATAAGATCGACATTGACGGTCAATGGGGCGCAAGCGCAAACACCGGAACGGACGGACAGTACGGGATCGGAGACCCTTTTGTGCTACGTCATGACGGCAAATATTATCTGTATCCTTCGACTTCCGATCCCTGTAACGGCATCAAAGTGTTTGAGTCGGACGATCTCGTACATTGGGAAGATAAAGGGTTTGCCGTGAGCGAATCGGAAGCGTCGACGCATGGCGCGTATGCTCCCGAAGTTGTGTATTATAACGGTTATTTTTATCTCTGTCAGTCGCGCGGCGGGAACGGTCATTACATATACCGTTCGGAAAGTCCTACCGAAGGATTTACTCTGTTCAGCAAGACGGAGGGATTATCGGCGGAAAATATCGATTACGGGAATCTCGGTCTCGGGATCGACGGTTCGTTCTACGTTTCAGACGAAGGGAAGCTCTATCTTCTTCATACTTCTCTTTCGAACGGGCTGGAATATACGGAGATCCCCGATGCGGAAAACATCAAACCTTCGACGCTCGGCAGAACGCGCGTTTTGAAATTTTCTTCGCTCAACGGCTGGACGGAAGGTCCCGGTATCTTTCGCCGCAGCGGCTTTGAATATCTTACTTATACCGGAAATCATGTGATCTCCAAGGGTTATCGCGTGGGGTATTCTTACCGTGAAAAGGACAGTGACGCATTTACCCAGCCGCAGGACAATATCACGATTATCGATACAAGCGACGAGCACAACGGGCTCGGTCATTCGTCGAATGTGACGGGACCCGATCTCGATTCCGTCTATACTGCATATCACAGTCTGGTGAGCGGAAGAGGACCTCAGCGCGCATACAACCTCGACAGGTACTTTGCGAGCGGGGGATTGCTGACGGCGAACGGCGTGACGCACCGCCCCGTCGCGATGCCCGACAAAGCCGACTTTTGCGGGTACGCCGCCGATTTGCAACAACTAAACGGCATATACGCAATCGGAGAGACGAACGGATATTTTACGGCGGAATTTAATTTTGTTCCGTCGGAGGAACAAACATTGCTGTTCGGCGGTTATTCTCTCGTGCTGCGCGACGGGCAGGCGGTTCTTCGGTTATCCGACAGAGAAGTTGCCCGTGCGGATTGCTTTGTCCCCGCAGGCAAACTTGTCTGCGTGCGCGTGGAAAACGGAAACGGAAGGGGATACGTCACAATCAACGGCATGCGTAAAATTTCTTACGATGCGGTCTTATCCGCCGGCGCGGTCGGCTATGCGACGCGCGAGGGGGTGAGTTTTACCGCTCTGACGGACGAAGTATTCGGTTCTTCCGATTTCGAAGCGTTCAAAAACTTTCCCGCAAAATTTCCCGCGACGCACTATCTGAAGGGGGAGTACCGTGGTTTTTCGATCGCTTCTGCCGCCGAAGTCAAGGGCGGCGTTCGCACGGGCGAAAAAGAGAGCACGGAACGCATCGGCGATTATTTTGCCGTTTCGTTGAAAAAGGGCGACTGGGTGCGCTACGGGATCGACGTTCCCGAGGGCGGCGGAGAATTTCTGCTCGTGGCGGAAATATCATCCGATTGTTCGGGCGCAAAACTTAAAATCTCTGCGGGCGGGCGGACGCTCGACTGCACGGTTCCGAAATTCGAAGCTGACGGTTCAACCGTAAAAGTGAGTTTGGGCGCTCTGGAATTTGCGGGCGGCGTGCAGGGCATGAAAGTGGAAGTTACTCGCGGCGCGGTCAAACTTGTATCTCTTGAAAGTATCGCAAAAGAGAGCGGAGAAGCCGTTCTTTCTGACTATCGGGCGTTCGGCGACGTAACTTTCTCGAACGGCGTTCTTACGGTAACGGGCGAATCGAAGAAGCCGAGCGCGGCGCTCTTTTGCAACACCGCTGTCGGAAATTTCCGCTGCGAAATAGTTTTTGAAACGCAGACGGGTATTGCTTCCGGCGTAGGGTTTATGGTGCGCGCTTCGGATTATTCGTTTTTTGCCTCGCAGCCGCAGCAATCTTGGAGAGGTTATTATCTTGAATTCGGAAGTCCCCTTTTATCGCTGCGGCGGTTTGATTACGCCGACCGCGGAACGCTTGAAACCGAGCGCGTAACGGAGCTTACGGGGCAATCGCACACGTTGGTTCTCGAAGTGGAAGATCGGAGTTTTTCAGCGGTGATCGACGGTAAAATTACGCTCCGAGCCCGAGACGATCACGCTTTTTTCGGCGGCGGATTGGGCATATATGCGGGAAACGGAACAATCAGAATCCATTCGATGACATTTGAAAAATTATAAGGTGCAGCAGATATGAAACATACAAGGTGCTATCAAAAGAATTATCCGAGACCTCAGTTTGTGCGGAAAACATGGGAGGATCTGAACGGAGTATGGAAGTTTGCATTCGGCGAAGAGGTGAGCGAAGAGGATGCGTTAAAGGGAAATCTGACCCGAAAGATTTGCGTGCCGTTTTCTTACGAAACGGAGATGAGCGGGATCGGCGACACGACAAGGCATGCCGTTGTCTGGTATCAGCGCAAGATCGAAGGGATCAAAGATAAACGCACGATTTTACATATCGAGGGCGCGGATTATCTGACGCGCGTCTATGTGAACGGAGTGTCGGCGGGTGAGCGCGAAGGAGCGTATTCGCGTATTTCATTCGATATTACCGATTTCTTGACTGAGGGGGAGAATGTGCTGACGGTGCGTTGCGACGACGACAATTCTCCCGCCCGCGTCCGCGGGAAACAGCGTTGGATGGCGGAGAGCTACGGCTGTTGGTATGTTCAGACGACGGGGATTTGGAAGAGCGTTTGGCTGGAACGCATAGATTCCGTACATTTGACGGGGTTGAAGATTACGCCCGATCTGAGCGATTACAGCGTAAAATTCGATTTTTCCGTTTCGGAACCTTCGCCCGAGACCGAAGTGCGTTTTCAGGTGTATTTCGACGGGAAACGGATTCAGAGCGCGTCAGTGACGGCGGATGAAACCGAAAAAACTTTTTCGATGGCGCTGTCGAGCGGAAAGCTCGTTCATCAGGCGGCGCTCTGGTCGGTCGAGGAGCCCTATTTGTATGATCTCGAAGTACAGGTTTTTCGTTCGGGTAAACAGACGGATCTTGTCGAAAGTTATTTCGCGCTCCGCGATTACAGGGCGCAGGGCAATAAAATTCTCCTCAACGGCAGACCTTTTTATTCTCGGTTGTTGCTCGATCAGGGATATTGGCGGAAGAGCGGGCTCACGCCTCCGAGCGAAGAGGCATTGGCGGAGGACATCCGTCTTGCAAAAGAAATGGGATTCAACGGAGTGAGAAAACATCAGAAGACGGAGGACGAAAGATTCTTCTATTATGCCGACGTGATGGGTTTTACCGTATGGTGCGAACTTCCCTCCAATCATTGGCAGAGCGACGGCACGGCGGTACGGCTTACGGAGGAATGGCTGAATATCGTAAGACAATATTATAACCATCCGAGTCTTGTGACGTGGGTTGTTTTCAACGAGAGTTGGGGGGTAAGAAATATATCCTGCAATTCCGTTCAGAGCAATCTTGCTACGGGACTGTATTATCTGACGAAGAGCATCGATCCCATGCGTCCCGTAATCTCCAACGACGGTTGGGAACATGCCGAAAGCGACATTCTGACTTTGCACGATTACGAGCAGAGCGGCAAAAAACTTTCGGAAAAATATTCCGATCTTTCGAAATTGACGGAGGGGAGCGCGGGAAACAGTCAGCCGCTTCCCTATGCCAACGGGTATTCGTACCGCGGGCAACCTGTTATGATCAGCGAATTCGGAGGCTCGTCTTATCGCAAGGATAGCGGAAAAGGTTGGGGTTACGGCGAAGGCGTGGGGAGCGACGAAGAATTCCTCGAACGGTTCGGCTCGCTTGTGTCGGCGGTCGACGGCATGGGAATCAGCGGATTTTGCTATACGCAGATCACGGACGTCCAGCAGGAAGTGAACGGACTTCTGACTGAGGACAGAGCGCCGAAAGTTTCTTTGGATGAAATTGCGAAACGAAATAAAAGATAGATTTTCGTAAAAAATTTAACGGGGATCGGTGCGGAATGCCGATCCCCGTTTATATTTTGCGGAAATTCCATTAATTAGCCGCGAGAGAATCGCATTGATACTGTAAATGCCGCTTGACAAAACGCGTAAAAAAGTGATAAAATAAATTTATGGAAGCGAATGACGGAATCGGGGTTTATGCAGGGAAAGAAAAACCTCTTCATTCGGGTCACAGACAGCGCATGTTGAAACGGTTCGAAGCGGATGCGGAACATTTTCATGATCATGAGATTTTGGAAGTTCTGCTCTTTAACGCCATTCCGAGAAACAACACCAATCCGATCGCCCATGCGCTCATCAATTCGTTCGGTTCTTTGGCGGGAGTGTTTCAGGCAAGCATCAACGAATTGATGCTTGTTCGGGGCGTAGGAAAAAGGACGGCGGAATATATCCGTTGCATCGGATTATGTTACGAACGTGTCAAACCGGTTTCGGCGAGTCTGCCGCAGTACTTTAATCCGAAAGCATTTTTCGATTACCTCGAAGAGGATTATCGCGGAAAAGCGAAAGAAGAGCTTGAATTATTCTGTCTCGATAAGCAGGACAGAATGTACTTCCGCAAAAAGTTTTCATTGGGCAAGAGCGATTCGGTGGAAATCGATCCGCGCGAGATCAGCGAACTTCTGCTGATCCAGAAACCGCATTCCGTTGTGGCGGCGCACAATCATCCCCAATCCAGACGGTTTCCGTCGAAAGCGGACGACTCTTTTACGAAACGTCTGCATATGCTCTGTTTTATGAGCAACGTGTCTCTTGCGGATCATATTATAGTCGGAACAGACGGTTCGTACAGCTACCGCGCTGCGGGAAAGCTCGACAAGATCAGGGCGAGCTGTAAAGACATCGAATCCGATACGGACGGCGGAATATGAACGGAAACGAATTAAAAAACGAAAATACCGTCCGAGGGAAGCAGTCTATTTTTCCGCAGTTCGGAAAGGCGATTGTCTACGGGCTTCTCATCTCCATTCTCATCGTGATCATCGTTGCGAATCAGGGAAAATATTTCGGCGTTACGGCTTGGTATGTAAATCTTCCCGCGGCGATCTTTCTTCTTGCGGAGAACGCGGTCAAATTCTGGGCGACGAAGCGCTATCCCGTTAAGGTAGTCTGTTACGTTCTGGATATTCTTTGCCTGATGGTGCTTACGATCTTTTCGGACGGAACGATGATTTCGATTTTGTATCTCATCATCTTGTCGGAATTCTATCTGAACCAGAAGAGGCTCACGACGAGCGTCGTAATGTGGATCAGCAGCATGATCCTCTTTCTCGTAACGTTCGCGCTGTCGAGCGTGTTCAAATCCGAGCAGTTCAGCTTCGGCAGACTGTTCACAAATGCGTTCAACGATCTAATTCTCTTTATCGTGCATTTCTTCGCAATGAATTTTGCGGTTCAGTTGACGCATAAAAACAGAGAGCTTGTCAAGGCGGCGGAGGAGCTCAACAACAGTAACGAAAAACTGCGCGTCGCTTACGACGAACTTAAAGAGATCACCGCGCTCGAAGAACGGCAGCGCATCGCAAAGGATATTCACGACACGGCGGGGCATTCGATCACGACCGTGATTATGCAGACGGAAGCGGCGAAACTTGCCGTTGACAACAATCCCGAAGAGGCAAAAAAACGGATTGCCGCGGCGAATTTGCAGGCGAAGCATGCGCTCGAAGAACTTCGGGAGAGCGTGCATCTCTTATCGGGAACGCAGAAAGAGACTTCTTTGAAAGAAAAGCTCGAAAACGTTGTGCACGAATCCGCCGACGGAACCAATCTTGTATTCCGTTGCGACATCGACGAGATCACGCTCTGCGACGTTAAATCGAGGCTGATCCTGAACACGTTCAAAGAGGGTATTTCAAACGGAATCCGTCACGGTAATGCATCGGCGTTCTATTTCGAATTGAAAGAGAAGGACGGAAGGATCGAGTTTCTGCTCTCGGACAACGGCGACGGCGTGGAGACGGGAACGTTCAAAGAGGGATTCGGACTTTCCGGAATGCACCGCCGCGCGGAGAGTTTGGGCGGAAGCGTATGGTTCGAAACGGAATCGGGCGAAGGGTTCGAGATACACATGACTCTTCCGTGCGATCCCAAATGACAAAATCATTTATCGGAGGCTCTATTCGGTATGAAAATTAAAATTTTGCTTGCGGACGATCAACCGATCCTTGCCGACGGACTTATGAGCGTGCTTTCGGCGTGCGGGGATTTCGAAGTGGTCGGGATTGCGTCGAACGGCGTGGAAGCCGTTAAAAAGACGGAGGAGCTCCGTCCGGACGTGGTGCTTATGGATATCCGTATGCCGGAGATGAACGGCGTGATCGCAACCAAAGAGGTGAAGCGGGTGCGCCCAGAAACAAAAGTTCTGGTACTTACTACGTTTGACGATACCGAATACATTCTGGGCGCGATCAATAACGGAGCGAGCGGGTATCTTTTGAAAGATACTTCGGTGACCGCTCTCACGGATGCGATCAAAAATGCGTATGCCGGCGACACAATACTCCCTGCCAAGATCGCGCGCAGTATTGCGAGCGCGGCGCGGCTTGTAACGAACGACAGACAGATCAAGATGAAACAGAAGTTCGCTCTCTCTGATCGGGAAGTGGAGATCGCGCTGATGATGTACGACGGTTTTACGAACAAACAGATCGCCGCCGCGCTCAAACTGACGGACGGCACGGCGAGAAACTATATTTCTACGCTTTATGAAAAGATAGAGTGCGCAAACCGCAGCGAAGCGACGGAGAAAATGCGCGCCTGTCTGTTGCAGAGTTAAAAAAACAAATTTGTTTGGAGGATATGAAAATGAAGGCAAAAACTTTGAGAAGGCGCGCCTGGAATCATCTGGGCGGGAAGTGGGGCACGGTGGCGTTGATTACGTTCGTCCATGCTTTACTGATTTCGGTAGCGAGCGCGCTTTCGACAATCGGTATCGGCGCGATCGCGTTGTTCCTTGTGTCGGGTCCGTTTATATACGGCATGACGATCGCTTCCATGAGCGTGACCCGCAAAGAAAAGACGGAATTCAACATGTTGTTTGCGGGCTTTTCGAGGTTTGAAGATTCGTTTCTTCTTTACCTGCTCAACAGACTGTTTATCTTTCTTTGGACGTTGCTGCTGGTAATCCCCGGTATTATTAAAACTTATTCCTATTCGATGGGGTATTTCATTTTGCACGACCATCCCGAACTGACGCCCAATCAGGCGCGCAAACGTTCGATGGAACTCATGAAAGGAAATAAGTGGAGATTGTTCTGCCTCGATTTCAGTTTTATCGGCTGGTGGATTCTTTGCCTTATGACATTCGGAATTTTGTCGTTCTGGATCGATCCCTATCATCAGGCGGCAAGAGCGGAGTTCTATGAAAATCTTGTCAATCCGAATGCGGCGGAGGAGCCTTCCGCAACGTCCTCGGTTGCCGTTCCCGAAATGAGGGAGGAAGCCGCGCCCGCAGCGACTGCGGAAGAAGAATCGGTTTCCGACGGGTTTGAGCATACAAATGGACACAATAAACTAAAATCAGAATTAAAGCAGTCAATTCAATGTAAAGTAAAAGTCGGGACTCCTTACGGAATTCCGACTTTTTATTAACACATTTAGAACGCTAAATTGAAATTTATTGCATTAAATTCTCTATTTGAGTTTTTAATAGAAAAGCAGTTACGAAAAAAATCGTAACCGCTTTCTCATAAAGTTAATGTCCTTTATGCTTTTCTTTTTTCTTTTTCTGCCGCTCTTGAAATTTATCTTCAAGCATTTGCTCTTTACGAACTTTTGAATTGACCTTCCTTTCAATTTTACGCTCTTCAATTTGCTTTTTTATTGCCTGTTGAGATTTTGTGCCTATTTCAATATTAGCAATAGTTTTTTTAATTTTGCGCTGTCTTGTTTTAGGGTTTCTTAAATCAATAGGCTTGCGTTCAATTTCGACAGTTGGACTAAACCGCAAACTGTAATATTTATTTAAGACCAATTCATATACTTCGTAATCTTTTGGTTCTGCACCAAAGATATATTTGCAAACAGATATTTTATTGTTTTCTATTCGTTCAAATAGTCCAATATAAAATTGACCGTCAAAATAAATAGTCAGTGTTGTATTTGTTGCCTCCATCAAGAAAAAACCTCCTTAAAATTTTTACTTGAAGAAGAGACAACCAAGGAGGCAGGTTACTGAATACCAAATAGGTATTGCCCACGACTACTCAACGGGGACTGTGTTTTTATCTTCGTACTATAAGTATATCATAGAAAAGTAATAATTTCAAGGGATTAATAATTATATTAAAACTTGCTTTCCACGCCGATAAAGATAGAGGCTAAATTACTGTTTATCGTTTAGTCGTTATTACTTACTCTTGAACTTATCGCCGAGATTTGTTTTTAACAGCGAAGTTACTTCTTCCAACGTGCCTTGCGTTATAGATGATTTGTCTATAACGTGGCTTTGCATTTTGGATATGTAAAGATAAAAATAGTTATTGTCCTCTCTCGCTTTATAGATGTATGAATACCTTGCTTTGAGAGTTGACGAAAAAACGTCGCTTCGCGTTTGCGTAAGAGTTATGTATTGTTCGTCGAACGTATAGACTTCTTCCGTATTTTCGCTTATATACGTCGCCGATTTATCGATGCGTTTTTGCAAAAAGCGTGAGAGCAAATAACCGAGCGGAGTAATCAGCACGCCGAGTACAATAAGTCCTATGCCTGCGGCAACGTCCGAACTGTCCTCTTTAAGCACAATACCGATAACGCCGAACACGATAAGCAAAACCGTCAAACCGGCGTACAGCCACAACAACTTTTTGAACATATTGTTATTGAGCGCACGGCTTTTACTGCTGTCTAATTTAGACCTAAATTCAACCATAATTATTCAACTCCTTTGGCTTCGCCGTTTTGATTTTCATTTTCCTTATGTAATTCTTGTAATATTTCCGTTTCCGATTTCTTAATTTGCTCTATCTTATTTCTACGCGTCAATAATATTAAATTGCCGATTAATATCGGAAGAACGAACGCGTAAGCACACCAAAAGTCATAAGGGAATATAGTCGCAAGCACCCAAACCGCAATTATGCTTATCGCAACTGCGCCGAAAGTTATACAGTCGGTTATCTTGTTCAGTTCCCGTCCCGAGTTCAAAAGTTCCACATACTTTTCGTAAACCGGCTGTCCTTTCAATTCTTCCGTTTGTTTATTCCGCAGTATATCGATTTTCATTCTAAACGGCAATACCAATGAAAACATTACGGCAAACATAACTGTTCCCAATATCGCCATAGCGTATCCCGTCATAAACGTTTCCGAAAATTTAATGCCTAACGTGATTATAACAGCCAAAGCGACCAACGCAATCGAAAGGAGAATAGATAGTAGCAATACCGTTTGCTTTTTGTTCAAATGGTTGTAATCTACTTTGATTTCTTCGTTTATGAAAAGCTCTTTGTTGTAGTACATAACATCACCTCAAATCAAAAAAGCGTGTTCCATTGAGAAACACGCCGAAAAACGCATCTCTCAATGTTGCTACACATTTCCTATGTTTAAGGGGAGAGTACGTTTTTACCGATAGTACTCCCTAAACATAGTATTAAAATGTGTAGCATAAACAATATAGCATTTTTTCAAAGAAAAATCAAGAGTTTGCAAGGGGGTAAAGATTAAACGGTATAATTACCTTTTCGACAAAACTTTCTATAAAAACTTTCTTCACCGCCCGTTTATGGGCGGTGAAAGTCTTGCAACGAACAAAAGTTTGTGATA
>CAJUOV010000019.1 GCA_910588695.1 uncultured Christensenellaceae bacterium | reverse complement strand
TGTATCAAAATGTCCGTCCTTTTTTGGTGCCGCTGACCGGACTCGGACCGGTACGATGTCTCCATCGAAGGATTTTAAGTCCCTTGCGTCTGCCTATTCCACCACAGCGGCATTATTTTCTATTGTCTTTTTATTATAATAAACCCTAACAGAAATGTCAAGCGGAATCTTATTATTCGAAATACTATAATCGCCGAAAAAAAACTTGAAATCATTTTTTTATTGTGATATGATAGTTTTATGAATCAAAAAACAGAGAACAACTCAGACGCCGATTCTTCCGAAGTTCGGCAAAAGACGCCGCAAACCAAGACAAAACAGTTTTTGCAATTTCTCGTCTTTACCGGATTCTCCATTTCGGCAGGCGTTATTCAATTTGTCGCTACGGGCGCGCTCTCCACTTGGACGGGGCTGATTCCCTATTGGATCGCCTATCTGATCGGACTTGTGCTATCCGTTATATGGAACTTTACGTTCAACCGTAAATTTACGTTCCGATCGGCAAGCAACGTTCCGCTTGCGATGGGTCTTGTGATCGTATACTACTGCGCGTTCACGCCGCTGTCTACATTCGGCGCAGACGCAATCGTAGACGCATGGAAGTCCGCCGCAGGCGAAGGATGGTCGGACAATTACGAACTTGTGATTACAGCCGCCATGATGATCCTTAACTTTATCACCGAGTTTTTGTGGGATAAATTTATTGTATTCAACGACAGCGTTATGGCAAAAATCGAACGCGCGTTCCGCATTAAAAACAAATCGCTGCCGCAAACAAACGAAACGGCGGAAGTCCCCGCAGAGAGCGAAAATCGAAACGATGATAAGGATCAATAAACAAAATACCGCTCCCGTAAATCGGGAGCGGTATTTTAATCTTTTTTATCGCACAGATCCGAATATATTTTTTTCAATTCGGAGACCGCCTCGTCCCAAGTACGGTAGAGATCGGCTTTAACGTTTTTTCGGACGCTCTCATAAAGCGCGTCGTCAGACACAATCCGATCGACAAGCGCGGCGTATTCCTGGGGAGAACGGGGCGCGATAAATCCGTTTACACGGTCTGTAACGGTCGCAGCCGTCGCCGCGCCCTCCAAAAACACCGTAGGCGTATTCTGCGAAGCCGCCTCGATCTGAACAAGCGAACTCGCATCGTAAAGAGAGGGAAACAAAAAGAGTTTCGCTCTGCAATAGAGCGCTTTCAATTTTTCGCGATCCGCCACTCTGCCGAGAAAAATCACACGGTCCCGAATGCCGTTTTCGGCAACTTTCTTTTGCAGCGCATGAAAGTCCTGCCCCTCGCCCACAAAGAACATTTTATAATCCTGCGTTTTCAATCGGGCAAGCGCGTCCGCCAGAAAATAAATATTTTTGAGCGCGGTCATTCTGCCGACAAATAGAAATACAGGCGTATCGGGATTCAAGCCGTATTCGGAATCGATCCGCGCGCACGCTTCTTTTTCATTCTCTACGGGTGTCAAATCAGCGCTGTTCAAAAGCACGCTCGGCATTTTTTTAGCGCCGTAGCCGTAAAATATCTTTGCAACTGCGGGATTCACGGCAAAACACTCGTCGCAGCGGTTAAATACTTTCATTACGCGGCGGAGCATGGATTTTGTAATACACTTGCTCTTGGTCGCGCGGTAAAAATCCTGCTCGAATTGCGAATGCAGAGTGGCGATCACGGGAATCCCGTGCTTTTTTGCATAACGCACGCCGGCTTCTCCCACCATGAACGGTGAATGAATATGTACAATATCGAGCTTGCTGTTTTTTAACGCCCTTTTGAATCTGCAATCGAGTTTGGGAAAGGGCAGACAGTAATCGAGAAAAAAAATCTTAACGCTTTTACAGCGCTCTACCCGATAGGGAAATTCGTCTTTGTATTTTTTATCCTGCGTTTTGGGACAGAACACGACGACCTCAAAATTTTCGTCCTCGCTGAGCAGCGTCGAATAATGATGCACGACGTTGATCACCCCGTCGATCATGGGGAAATAGGTATCGACAAACATTCCGATTCTTAACATTTTCTTCTCCCCTCCCGTCTGCGGCTCGGTGTTATATTGTAAAACAGCCCTGCAAAATTGTCAAGCGCTTTTCTTTTATTTCAGGCGAAAGGTCAGCTTGACCGGATTGTGGTCGCTGAATGCGTATGCCGTATCGACAGTCTCTTCCGCGATCATCTCAACATTATCGGAATATAAAAACCCGTCGACGACAGTCTCGTAGTTCACGCCCGCCGTATAGGGAATATCCGCGCCGCGGCAGGTCGCCTTTTCTTTGCTTGCCGCGATGCTGAATCCCTCGGTGAGTTCCGCCTCGTGCAGCACGGAATTCTTGACCCAATCGGGCGTGACCTGCCCGCCCGCAAACGCAGCGAGAGCTTCTTCGTCGCTTTTGAATTGATCGGCGATCAGACAGTGATTGAAATCGCCGCCCGCAACGACGTAATTTCCTTTGTCCCGCTCCTCTTTGAGCACGGCATTGAGCATTTTCAGCTGTTCGGCGCGGATTGTTCCGCCTTCGTCGTAAGCGGACATGTGCAGGTTGACGAGCGCAAGAAATTTATCGCTCCCCTCAACGGGCAGATACTGCACCGCAAAACAACGGTCCAGATCAAAGAGCTTGTCGATAAAATTCGTCGTGATCGGGAAAGAACGGCGCACCGCGCTTTCAATCCGATAACGCGAAAAAGTTAAGATTCCCGCATTCGTCGTGCCGATCGGATCGTTAAACGGATAGAAGAGTTTCGCCGTATGAAAGTTTTCGGCATAGACGGAGGAATGATCGGGGAGCGCGGAAACCATTCTTCCGCGCATGTCGATCCCGTAACTCCTGTCCGCTTTCTCGTCCGCTTCCTGAAAGAAATAAAAGTCCGCGTCAATGTTTTTCGCCAATTCCGCCTGTCCCGAAACGTTTTTTTCGACGTCCTCTCTGCTCATGCCTTTTGCATACTTTCCCGCAACTTTTTCGCCGCTCTTCATCTCGCCGGTATCCATGAAGAAGGAGTATTCGGGGGAATACGCGCCGAACCCGAGATTATAGGAGACAAGTGTATAATCTTGATTGACCGCAACCCGCTCCTCTTTTGCGTTCCCGACTTCGAGCGAGAGCATGTCCTCAATCCGATAATACTGCGCCGCCACATAGATCACATAGACAATCACAATAAATAAAAACGCGCCGATAAGCGATGCAAGCGAGATCGCCGTAATTTTAACTGCCTTTTTTGCTTTGGACTGTTCTTCTCCCATACTCTCCCCTCAATTTTTCTCCAAAAATTCGAGAATGGTCTCCCGTCCTTTTCGGACGGTCTTTTTTTCGTTGAGAAATTCGTGGCGGGAACCTTCGAAAAGAGTCATTTCCAACTTTGTCATGCCCGCTTTTTTGTAATATAAAAAGAGCTTCTTCATACCCTTGCCCATATCGCCCACGGGGTCGTCCGCTCCCGAAACGAGCAGGACGGGCAGATCCTTTCTGAGCCCCGCCGCATACTTTTTGGTATAGAGGGATTTCAGCCCTTTGAAAAAATCGGCGTAGAATTTTTTGGAGCAGGTAAACCCGCAGAACTTGTCCGCATGGTAGGCGGCGTTGTTCTCCGCGTCGTTCGAAAGCCACTCTCCGTCTTGGAATTTTTTGGAATAGTTGCCGAAGGACTGCTCCTCGATAAACTTTGCGGGTTTCTTTTTATTGCCGCTTCCCGCCGCGAGCGCGCCGAGATAGACTTCGAAATCCTTTTTCTTGTTGCTCCCGCCGATCACCGCGCCGTCCACTTTATCGCCGTAATCGGAAATATACCGCTGCGTTAAAAAAGATCCGTAAGAGAACCCGAAAATAAAATATTTGAGATCGGGATATTTCGCTTTATAGTAATCGGTGAGCGCGCCCTCGTCTTTGACCGTATCGAAGAACATGTTTTCCCCCGCGGAATAACCGAGCGTATCCGGATCGGTATAGCCGTGCCCGCGGTGATCGTCCGCCGCCGCAAGATAACCGTGCTCGTTGAGAAATTTCGCAAACCCGTCGTATCTTGCCCCGTGCTCCGTCATACCGTGCACGATCTGAACAAAACCCTTGGGGTTTTCCACATCCAGCCATTCATGCACAAAGATTTTCTTTCCGTCGAAACTTTTGAATATCATAATCCACTCCTGTTCTATCTTATTATAGCGAAAACAAAAAATTTATCAACCTCTTTTCCACACTTTCCCTTAAATACCACTAACTCACCTGCATGAAGGTCTTGATTTTGCACAGTGATTTCTGATACAATCAAATTGCCGAAAAGGCAAATACAAACGATAAGGAGACAGAAATGAAAAAACGCATTGCACTTGCCTGCATGATCGCGGCGCTCGTGACCCCTGCGTTCGCGGCGTGCGGAGATAAGACCTCGGACGAAACGCAGACGGTTCTGCCGCCCGAAGAAATCGTGGTACCCGTCGCGCCTCCGCAGAACGATCCCGTCGAAGAGGAACCGGAAGTTACGCCTCCCGAAGAGGAGCAGCCGAACGATCCCGACGACACAGCGCCTGCCATGGCGAAATATATTATTACGACGACCGACAATCTGAATGTGCGCTCGGGCGCGGGAACAAACTATTCTTCCCTCGGAACGGTGGAAAAAAACATTCTGATGAAGCACGTCGACAAAACGGGCACATGGTATGAAACGCGCTACCTCGGCAGAAAGGCGTATATCCATGCGAATTACGCAAAAATCGTTGTTCTCGAACAGGGCGACGAAAAAACGGAACGGATCATCGAAGAAGGACTCAACGTACTTGGCACGCCCTATGTTTACGGCGCGACGAGACTGCACGACGGAAAAGGAAACTTTATCAGCGGATTTACCGAGAAAAAATTCGACTGTTCCTCTCTTATGCAATTTATGTTTTATCGGGGCGCGGGGATTCTTTTGAATATGACGACCCGCACCCAGATTTCGCAGGGAACAGAGGTGACGGGCGAACTCAGACGGGGAGATTTGATGTTCTTTACGAACGAATCGCGTAAGAACAATACGGGAATCGAACGCGTGGGACACGTCGCCCTCTACCTCGGCGGGAACTATATTCTGCATACGGCGAGCGACTACGCAAAGATCGAGCAGATCTCGTCCACTCGTTGGAGTTACTATCTCGGTTCGAGAAGAATGTTCTGAACAAGCAATCAAACCGCCGCGCGGAAAAGCGCGGCGGTTTTTTTACGGATTTCTCCTCGGACAAACAATTTTGGAAAAAGTATTGACAAACGCGCCCGCTTATGGTAAAATCAGGGAAATTACATCAACGAGGTATATTATGATCGATTATTCGTTAAAGGGGCTCACGGCAGACGAGCTTTTTTTCAAAGTCAATCCCATCAAGGCGACTGCCGATACTAAATTCGAAATCAAACCGCTCTTTTCCCGTCAGATCAGACAGGCAAACGACAATCCCGAAATCAACGTGGTTATGCTCGAATGCAAGATCGAGACCAACGACAAAGAGCCCAAACCTTTCAATCTTACGGTACGGCTTATGGGCGTATTCGAAGTAAAGAACATGCAAAACGACGAAGACAGAAGAATTTTCGCCATCAACGCGACGGAGACGATGTTCCCCTACTTGCGCGCGGCGGTCACCAATCTGACGGCGGACGCGCTTGTCAATCCCCTGACCCTGCCCGTAGTTCCCGGTTCCACCCTCTTTCCCGAAGACAGAGGCACAACGGGTTACACCCTCAACATCGACCCTAATTCTCTGAATTAAAAAAACTATCTAAAACACCCCTGCGCTGAAGCGCAGGGGTGTTATTTTATTTCCGATATTCTTTGATGAGCGCTTCAAACTTCGGCAGCGCCTTTTCGATCCGCTCCGTAGGCACGCAGTAGGAGACGCGCACGTAACCCTTTACTCCGAAGCCGTCCGAGGGAACGAGCAAGAGCTCGTATTTTTTCGCCCGCTCGCAGAAAGCCTTTGCATCGGGCTCTAAGCTCTTTACAAACAGGTAGAACGCCCCCTCCGGTTCGATCGCGGAGTACCCCATGTCCGAAAGCGCGCGATATAAAAGGGCGCGGTTCTTCTCATACACCGCCCTGTCCGCAGTCTTGCCGAGGCACTTTGCAACCACTCTCTGAAAGAGGGCAGGCGCGCACACAAACCCGAGGTCTCTTCCCGCGCCCGCAAACGCCGCGTAAGTCTCGTCCGCGTTTTCCGCACAATCGTTGATTGCGAGATAGCCGATGCGCTCGCCCGCAAGGGTCAGACATTTCGAGAAAGAATAGCAAACGATCGTATTGTCGTAATAGTTTGCGGGAAAGGGTACGCGAGCGCCGTAGGTGAGTTCCCTGTACGGCTCGTCCGAAATGAGATAGACGGGTTTTTTGAATTCTTCGCTCTTATTCCTTAAGAGCGCGGCGAGCGATTCGATTTCTTCTTCCGTATACACAACGCCCGCGGGGTTGTTGGGAGAGTTGATAATGACCGCCGCCGTATTGTTTGTAATCGCCTTTTCGAGAGCGTCTAAATCAAGACGAAAGTTCCCGTCGGTCATGACCTCTCTGCACACACCGTGCGCGCCCTCGATGAACACGCGGTATTCGGGAAAGTAGGGCGCGAGAACGATCACCTCTTCTCCGCCCGACAATATCGCATTGAGAGACACTGTCAAAGAAGCCGCCGCCCCGCAGCTCATATAAATATGATTCGCGGAAATATGCGCGCCGTATTCTTTTTTAAGATATGTAGAGACCGCCTCGCGCACCGCGGGGTCTCCCTGCGCGGAGGTATAACCGTGCAGTTCGGCGGAGGGCATTTCGTTCAGAAGCCTTACGATCTCTTCTTTTACGCAGTCGGGCGCGGGCGCGGACGGATTGCCGATCGAGAAGTCGAACACGTTCTCCGCGCCGATCTCCCTTGCCCGCTGCTTGCCGTACTCAAAGAGTTCGCGGATGGATGAACGTTCCCGTCCCAATTTTAATTTTCTTTCGTTCATAACTTTCTCCTTATTTATTTTTTCAACGCCAGATTTCTGCTGTTGTCGATCATCTCTTTGATTGTGGATAACTCTACCGAACCGTTGAGAAGTACGGTCAGCCAACTCTTTTTGTTCATATGCCATGCAGGCGCAAACCCCTTTTGCTCTTTCAGCCTGTTGACAACCTGCTCTTCCGCGCGCAAATCGACAATTTCCACCAAAGAATCTGTGGACAACCCCACTTTGTTGCCTGCCACCGTCAGAATCGCCGCGTACCATTTACGGTTGTCCTTTCGGCGCAGAACGCCGTTCTTAGGAAATTTTTCCCACAGATATTCCGCTTCTTCGCCGTATGTATCGCGGGCGTAACAAATCAGTTCGTTTGCAAGTCTGCTTTGAAACACCGCGTTGTCAAAACAGGTTTCGGCAATTTTAAGAAGTTCTTTTTCGTAAATTTTTCTGACTTCTCCGACGAACGCGCCTTCTGCCCCCGCCACAAGGTGAAGAGTATAGGGCGCGTCCGCTTCGGGATCGTAGAGTTCCGCGCTCGTCTTGCCCTCTCTGCTTACGCTCACGCGCAAGTAAAAATCCGAGAGCGGCGTTTCCCTGAAATATCCCCGCTCCGTAACGCGAAAACCGTTTTGAAGTAATTTTTCAAAATTCGGCGTTCCGCCCGAGAAGAGTTTTTCGAAATCCGTCATTTGAGAACTTCCCTCAAAAACCGACCCGTATAGCTCTCTTTACAATGCGCGATCTCTTCGGGCGCGCCCGTCGCAACGACCGTTCCGCCGCCGTCGCCGCCCTCCGGTCCGAGATCAATGAGGTAGTCTGCGACTTTGACGACGTCGAGGTTGTGTTCGATGACAAGCACGGTATTGCCGTTCTCCCTGAGCCGCAAGAGAATATCGACAAGTTTTTGCACGTCGTAACTCGAAAGCCCCGTCGTGGGTTCGTCGAGAATATAAAAGGTTCTGCCCGTCGAGCGTTTCGAAAGCTCGGTCGCGAGTTTGACCCTCTGCGCCTCGCCTCCGGACAAAGTCGTGGAACTCTGCCCCAGTCTGATATAACCGAGCCCAACTTCTTTGAGGGTGGAAATTTTATTGTATACGGAAGGCACGGGTTTGAAGAAATCGCACGCCTCTTCCACCGTCATTTCCAAGACGTCGGCGATGGACTTGCCCTTATATTTTACTTCGAGCGTCTCGCGGTTATACCGCTTTCCGCCGCACACCTCGCATGGAACGTACACATCGGGCAGAAAGTGCATTTCGATCTTCATGATTCCGTCGCCCTCGCAGTTTTCGCACCTGCCGCCCGCGACGTTAAACGAAAATCTGCCCGCCTTGTAGCCCATGGTGCGCGCGTCCTGCGTAGCGGCAAAGAGCTCGCGGATGGCGGAAAATACACCCGTATAGGTGGCGGGATTGGAACGCGGCGTTCTGCCGATCGGCGACTGGTCGATCGCAATGACCTTATCGAAATACTCCAATCCTTCCGCTTTGCCGCTCTTGCCCAAAGGCAGACGCGCGCCGCCCAGCTCGCGCGATAAAAGGGGCAAAATAATTTCGTTGACGAGAGAGGATTTCCCCGAACCGGAGACCCCCGTGACCGCCGTAATGAGCCCCGCGGGAATTTCCGCCGTGATCCCTTTCAGATTGTTCTGACGGCAGTCGGATACTTTCAGCCATCTGCCGTCCGGCTTTTTGCGCGACAAAGGAACTTCGATTTTTTTGCGCCCCGCAAGATAATCGCCCGTGATCGATCGGGGTTCGTTCATAATATCCCGCTGCGTGCCGCAAGCGACGATCTCTCCCCCGTGCACGCCCGCAAGGGGACCCACGTCCACGATATAGTCCGCTTGGCGGATCGTATCCTCGTCGTGCTCGACTACGATAAGCGTGTTCCCGAGATCGCGCAAGCCTTTGAGGGAAGCGAGCAATTTTTCGTTGTCGCGCTGATGCAGCCCGATGCTCGGCTCGTCAAGAATATACAGCACGCCCGAGAGCGCGGAACCGATCTGCGTAGCCAAACGAATACGCTGGCTCTCCCCGCCCGAGAGGGTCGCCGCGCTTCTCGTGAGCGTGAGATAGTCGAGCCCCACGCCCACCAAAAAGTCAAGCCGTTTCCCGATCTCTTTCAGAATCACCCCCGCGATCGCCCGCTCCGTTTCGGAAAGAATGAGCCCTGCCATAAACTCTTTCAAATCGCGCACGGGCATTGCGCATGCCTCGAATATGTTTCTGCCCCCTACGGTGACCGCAAGCGCCTCTTTTTTAAGACGCTGTCCGCGGCAGGCAGGGCAGTCCGTTACCCGCATATACCGTTCTATATCGTACTTTACACCGTCGGAAGAGGTATTTTTGTATCTGCGTTCGAGACTGTTGACAAATCCCTCCCAACTGAGTTTGTAACTGCCCGAAAAGCTGTGCGTGTTATATTTCAGATCGATCTTTTCGCCGCCGTTGCCGTACATCAGTATGTCGAACGCTTTCTTCGGCAACTCTTTTACGGGCACGTCGAGCGAAAAACCGTAGTGCTCCGAGAGCGCTTTGATATACATGAAATTGGTGTTGTTGCTCTCCAACATCCAGCCGCTCGCATGGATCGCACCCTCGCGCAAAGTCTTGGTTTTATCTGGAATCATCAGGTCGGGATCGACGCTCTGCTTAAACCCGAGCCCCGAGCACTCCGGACATGCCCCCCACGGCGTATTGAACGAAAAGAGGCGGGGCTCGATTTCCTCGATCGAGATCCCGCAGTCGGGACAGGAATAGCGGGAAGAATAAAGAGTCTCATCCTCTCCGCAGGAGATAAGCACGAGCCCGTCCGCAAGGCGGAGCGCCGCTTCGAGACTTTCCGTCAATCTGCTCAGCACGCCCTCTTTTACGACAAGCCTGTCCACGACAACGCTCACGTTGTGCTTGACGTTCTTTTCGAGCTTGACGTCCTCTTGCAGATCGTACACGATCCCGTCTACCTTGACGCGGGCATACCCGCTTTTGCGGTAGCCCAAAAGTTCTTTCTGGAACTCTCCCTTCCTGCCCCGCACAACGGGCGCTTCCACCAATATTTTACTGCCTGCGGGCATCGCCATAACGCGGTCGGCGATCTCGTCCACCGTCTGACGGCGGATCTCTCTGCCGCATTCGGGGCAGTGCGGAATCCCGATCCGTGCGTACAGCAATCTGAGATAGTCGTAAATCTCCGTGACCGTTCCCACCGTGGAACGGGGGTTGTGCGAAGTCGTCTTCTGGTCGATACTGATTGCGGGCGAAAGCCCCTCGATGCTCTCCACGTCAGGTTTTTCCATCATGCCGAGGAACTGACGCGCATAGGAAGAGAGGCTCTCCATATAGCGGCGCTGCCCCTCCGCGAAGATGGTATCGAACGCAAGCGTAGACTTGCCCGAACCGGATACGCCCGTGAATACCGTGAGCGTATTTTTGGGAATATGCACGTCCACGTTTTTGAGATTGTTTTCTTTTGCGCCTTTTACAAATAATTCGTCTTTCATAATATTTCCTGATTTAGCTCCGTTCCCGCGGCGGATCGAGAATATACTCGACTGCGGAAGCAATATGCCCCCAATCGGAGCCCGCATAGCGGATTTCTTTTGCGTGTTCCAAATTGTGCCTGTCTACAAAGAGCACCGCTTTCACGCCGAGCGCCTGCGCTTTTTTGCAAATTTCGAAATTGTCCTCGATCAGAATTTCAATCCCGTGCGCGCGGCAGTACTCTCCCTTTTCCCAGACGTCGGCGACTACCCGATCGCAGGGCACGCCGCACCTGTCCATCTGCGCTTTGCTGACCGATTCGGCGTCGTCGAACCATGCGGAGGGGCGCGCCGTCAAAATCACGATCTCATGCCCCGCCGCCCTCCATTTCCGAAGAGTTTCTTTCGCGCCCTTCCGCAAAGGCGCATCGGTAAAAACCTTATATCCGCCGCTTTTGATAAAGCGGGTCACGTCGTCGTGCGTCCAGTCGTACATTTCGCTGAGCGCGTGCGCATAAGGATCGACGAGACGGAAGGAAAACCCGTTTTCGGAGAGATATTTTTCGGTCGCCGCGATCCTGTCGATTTCGGTCAAAGTATCGTCTATATCGATTGCGATTTTCATAAATCAGTTCCTGTACTTTCTCCTCAGTTCCGCGATCGCCTCGCGTATTTCGATCGCTCGTTCGAAGTCAAGCTGCGCCGAGGCGACGCGCATGAGCGCTTTGAGTTTTTCGATCTCTTCGGGAATATCTTTCATTTTAATATCGCCCGTCTTTTTCGCCTTGCCCGTAATGGAAATCGTGGACTTGACTTCCTTGACGATCGTTTTGGGCACAACCCCGTGCTCCGAATTGTATTTTTCCTGAATGCTTCTGCGGCGGTTGGTTTCCGCGATCGCGCGCTGCATGCTGCCCGTCATACCGTCTGCATACATAATGACCCGCCCGTCGGCGTTCCGGGCGGCGCGTCCGATCGTCTGCACAAGGGAAGTTTCGCTTCTTAAAAAGCCCTCTTTATCCGCGTCGAGAATGGCGACAAGCCGCACCTCCGGCAGATCGAGCCCCTCGCGCAGCAAATTGATCCCGCAGAGCACGTCAAATTCGCCCGCGCGCAGTCCGTTGATAATATCGATCCGTTCCAAAGTATCCACGTCTGAATGCATGTAACGCACTTTCACGTGATTCTCTTTGAGATAGTCGGTCAGACTCTCCGCCATGCGCTTGGTGAGCGTTGTCACAAGCACCCTGCCCTTTTCGTTCACGACGGTGCGGATCTCGGATAAAAGATCGTCGATCTGCCCTTTCGTCGGCTTCACCGTGACGGGAGGATCCAAAAGCCCCGTGGGGCGGATCAGCTGTTCGACGACCTGTCCCGCCTGCTCCAATTCATAGGGCGCGGGGGTCGCGGAGACGCAGATGAGCTGCGGCACCCGCGCATCGAATTCCTCAAAAGTCAGCGGACGGTTGTCGTAAGCGGATTTCATGCGGAACCCATAATTCACAAGGTTGGTCTTTCGTGCAAGGTCGCCGTGGTACATGGCGCGGATCTGCGGAATCGTCATATGACTTTCGTCGATAAACACGAGAAAATTTTTCGGGAAATAGTCGAGCAGGGTGAAAGAGGGGTCGCCGACCCCGCGCCCGTCGAAGTAGCGGGAGTAGTTCTCGATCCCCGAGCAGTAGCCGATTTCACGCATCATTTCGAGATCGTGTTCTGTGCGCTGGGAGAGACGCTGCGCTTCAAGGAGCTTACCTTCCGCCTCGAACGCCTTCACTTCCCCCTTCAAATCCTCCTCGATGACGGAGAGCGCGGAAGCGAGCCGCTCGCTCCCGACGGCGTAATGGCTTGCGGGGAAGATCACGGCGTGTTTGAGTTCGGAAATCACTTTTCCCGTGACGACGTCCTCTTCGCCGATGCTCTCGATTTCGTCGCCGAAGAACTCGACGCGGATCGCGACTTCGGAATTGGAGGCGGGAAAAATTTCCACCACATCTCCGCGCACGCGGAAGGTGGAGCGTTTGAAATCGGTATCGTTTCGGGAATAGTGAATTTCGACAAGACGGCGCAGAAGCTCGTCCCGCGAGATTGCCTGCTGGGGGCGCAGACTGACCCCGAGTCGGAAGAACTCCTCCGGCGCGCCCAACCCGTAAATGCAGGAAACGGAAGAGACGACGATCACGTCGTCGCGCTCGCCCAATGAACAGGTGGCGGCGTTGCGCAGTTTATCGATCTCATCGTTCAAAGACAAGTCTTTTTCGATATAGGTATCCGTCGAGGGAATATAGCTCTCGGGCTGATAATAGTCGTAATAAGAGACGAAATATTCGACGCGGTTCTCGGGAAAGAACTCGCGGAATTCGTTGCACAGCTGCGCCGCAAGCGTCTTGTTATGCGCGATGACGAGCGCGGGTCGCCCCGCGTTCTTGATGACATTCGCCATTGTGAACGTTTTTCCGCTGCCCGTAACGCCGACGAGCACCTGCGTGCGGATTCCGTCCATTACGCCCTCGGTCAGTTTTTTGATCGCCTCGGGCTGATCGCCCGTCGGCTGAAAAGCGGATTTTAATTTGAAATCAAAATGTTCCATAAATTCACGAATTTGTTTTTGCACGACAAAACCTGCAACGCCGACTCAACTAAACACAAAAACAGATACAAACAAAAGTTTGTATCTATCATAACACAACCGATTTTATCTGTCAAATATTTTTTTACCCTAACAGGCTTTTCACTAAAATACCGACGAGCGCCGACAAAACACCGCAGAGCACTGTCACTGCGATTTTATAGGCGATCCTGCGTTTTCTTACGGCGTCGTTTCTGAGAAAGGAACGCCCCGATTCCTTCATATGCACGACAAACACCCGTTCCCCTTTACGGTCGCTCTCGATCAGCTCGAAATAGCCGTCGAGTTCGAGGGAACGCATAGCGCAGAAGAGTTTTTCTTCGTCGAACGAGAGACGGGGCGGAAGCACCGCCAGAAGTTCGCAGGGCGAAACGAGAAAGCGTTCCTTTCCCTCCGAAAGACGAAAGACGGCGCCCATGACCGCGTTTTCCCGTTTAGAAAGCATTTCGTTAAACATATTTCGATTCCCGTGTTATGCAAACAGGGCAACGAGCACGACCGCGCCGCCGCCCAAAACCGCGCCGAGGAGCGCCCCGACAAAGGCGCACAGCGCGACGCTCCGGTTGCGGCGCTTTTCGTCCCTCTTTTCCGCCCGTTCGCGCTCGGAATACAGCCGCCCTTCCGGAAGAATGCGCACGCAATACTCCCCTCCGTCTGCGTACTGAATTTCGAGATAGCCCCTGTCTTTGAGAAAACCGAGCATGCCTCTGACGCTGTCGCCGTCCTCTCCCGCAAAGATCAGCTCCTCTTCGTCCACCAGACAAAAAGCCGTGCTCGCGCAGAGCGCATTCAGTTTTTCAAGCAGCTTCCCCGTTCGCCTGTCGAGCATAATCCACCTTATTTTCTTTTATTATTGCCTGATTTTATTTTGTTATGCAAAAAAACTCCCGCCTGCGGCGGGAGAAAACTTTATTTTTTATTGCGGTTATTTGTTAAAATTATCTTTCAGAGACACGATTTCCGAAAGCACGAGTTTTCCGTTCTCCGTGCACTTTTTGTAATACCCCGTACGCATGAGCTGGAATGCTTCGCCCTCTTCGGCTTGTGCGAGGTAGGGTTCGGCTTTGGCGGAAAAAATGCGCTCGCTCTCCGTATTCATACGTTCGGAAAAATCCTGTCCCGCATACTCCGCTTCTTTCAAAAGATGATCGTACTGCCTCAGCTCCGCTTCGACGCAGGTTTCGGCGTTGACCCAATGCAAAACCCCTTTCGCCTTGATCCCGCTCTTGTCGTTTCCGCTCTTGGATTCGGGGAAGTAGGTGCATTTCACTTCGGTCACGTTGCCCTTTTCGTCGGTCACCGCCTCGTCGGCGCGCACGATATAGGCGTTTTTCAGTCGGACGCAACCGCCGATTTTCAGGCGAAAATACTTCGGAGGCGGATCGAGCGAAAAATCGCTCTTATCGATATAGAGGGTTTTTCCGAATTTAACTTTGCGCGTGCCCGCGTTTTCGTCGAGCTGATTGATCTCGAAATCCACCTCTTCGCCGCCCTCGTAATTGACGAGAGTGAGCTTCAAGGGTTCGACGACCGCCATGGCGCGGGGAGAATGTGCATTGAGATATTCGCGTACCACCGCTTCGAAATAGCCGATCTCGCATTCGGAATTCGCCTTTGCGACGCCCGCCCGTTCGCAGAAATCGCGCACCGCCGCCGCAGGGATTCCGCGGTTTCTCAGTCCCGCAAGGGTGGGCATTCTGGGATCGTCCCAGCCGTGCACCGAACCGTCTTCGACGAGCTTTTTGAGATACCGTTTACTCATGACGAGACAAGTCACGTTGAGGCGCGCAAATTCGATCTGACGGGGCTTCGGCGCAAAACCGAGATTCTGCCCGACCCAATCGTACAAAGGTCTGTGATCTTCGAATTCGAGGGTACAGAGCGAATGGGTAACCCCTTGCAGCGCGTCGCAAATGGGGTGCGCATAGTCGTACATGGGATAGACGCACCACTTGTCCCCCGTGCGGTGATGGGTCGCGCGCAGAATGCGGTAAATGACGGGATCGCGCAGATTGAGGTTGGGCGAGCTCATGTCGATCTTGGCGCGCAGGCATTTTTCGCCGTCCGCATACTTCCCCGCCTTCATCTCGCGGAACAGCGTTAAGTTCTCTTCGGGGGTGCGGTTTCTGTAAGGGCTCTCCGTGCCCGCCTCGGTGAGGGTGCCGCGGGTCGCTTTGATCTCCTCCGCCGAAAGATCGCAGACGAACGCCTTGCCCTCTTGAATGAGTTTTTCGGCATATCCGTAGATAACGTCGAAAAAGTCGGAGGCATACACCTCTTTGTCCCACGAATAGCCGAGCCAGCGAATGTCGTTTTTGATCGCCTCGACAAACTCCGTCTTTTCCTTGGCGGGGTTGGTGTCGTCGAAGAAAAGATTGCATGTTCCGTTATATTTTAAGGCTGTGCCGAAATTCACAAACATGCTCTTTGCATGCCCGATGTGCAGATACCCGTTCGGCTCGGGCGGAAAGCGGGTCTTGACCGTTTTAACTTTTTGTTCCGCAAGATCGCTCTCCACGATCTGTTCGATAAAATTTTTCGCTTCCGACATAAATTCCTCTCAAAGCGTTTTGAAATATTATAGCATACGCGGCAAAAAAAAGAAACCGTTTGCGGTAAATTTTTATAAAAGAGCTATTCGTCCGCAAGCACGTCGAGCGCGAGGAGAAAGCCGTTACGGAAACCGTATCGGTAATATTCCACAATCTGCTGGCCGGCAATTTCTTCCAAAGCGTTTTTCAGTTCTTCGAACCAACCCGCTTCCTCGGGAAAGAATTTGAAAAAATCAGCAAATTTTTTTTCGTAATCGATCGTCTTTTCCAAATATTCGTAATATCTTTCGGACATGCGGTTTAACTGATCGCACCGCCCGAAGTCCCCGTAATACAGTTTTTTAATTGCAGAATCCATATTTATCTCCTTTATTTATATTATATAGCTCAAAATGAGCTAAGTCAAGAAAATTAGCTCATTTTGTAGTATAATTTTTTTAATTATGCAATTTAACGATCGATTAAAAGAACTTAGAAAAGAAAAACAACTTTCGCAAATTCAGCTGGCAAAAGAATTACAAGTCAGCCAACGCAGCATCAGTAGTTGGGAAACCGGATTCAGACAACCCGATTTCGATACGTTAAAAGCCCTTGCAAAATATTTTGGCGTGACGACCGATTATTTGCTCGGCGTTACGGACTAATACTTGACGAATCGATCGGAAAGGACTAAAATATTTCAAAGCAATTATTTACGGAGAATTTTATGGAAAAGAGAGCGGTTACTATGGACAAACTCGTGAGCCTGTGCAAGGCGCGCGGAATCATCTTTGCAGGGAGCGAAATTTACGGCGGCATGGGCAACACATGGGACTACGGTCCCGTGGGCGTGGAGATCAAAAACAACTTAAAGCGCGCTTGGTGGAAACGCTTTGTGCAGGAGAGCGACAACTCTTACGGCGTAGACGCGGCGATTTTAATGAACTCGCGCGTGTGGGACGCAAGCGGACATACGACTTCGTTCTCCGATCCAAAAATGGACTGCAAAGAATGCAAGAGCCGTCACCGCGCGGATAACCTGATCGAGGCGCATTCCAAAGGCAAGATCAATCCCGATCTTATGAGCAACGAAGAGATGGAAGCCTATATCGCGGAACACAAGGTCTGCTGCCCCATCTGCGGCAAACACAACTGGACGAATATCCGCACTTTCAATCTGATGTTCGAGACCTCGCGCGGCGTTACCGACGAGAGCCAGAATAAAATTTATCTGCGTCCCGAAACGGCGCAGGGCGAGTTCGTCAACTTTATGAATGTGCAGCGTACCACCCGCGCCAAAGTTCCCTTCGGGATCGCGCAGGTCGGCAAGGCGTTCCGCAACGAGATCACTCCGGGGAACTTCATCTTCCGCACCATCGAGTTCGAACAGATGGAGCACCAATGGTTCTGCAAACAGGGCACGGACAGCGAATACTACAAAGAGTTCAAAGAAAAGGCTTGGCAATTTCTCATCGATCTGGGTTTCGACAAAGACCGCCTGCGCTTTAAGGATCACGACAAACTCGCGCACTACGCCAAAGAAGCGTGCGATATTCAGTATGACTTCCCGATGGGCTGGTCGGAACTCAACGGCATTCACAACCGCACCGACTACGACCTTACCCGCCATCAGGAATATTCGGGCAAGACGCTCACCTATATCGATCCCGTGAGCGGCGAACGGTATATTCCCTATGTCATCGAATACTCGATCGGCGCGGACAGGCTCATGCTTGCAACCCTTGCGGAAGCCTACGACGAAGAGACGCTGGAGGGCGGCGACGTTCGGAACGTCATGCACTTCCACCCCGCGATTGCGGCGTACAAGGCGGCGATTCTGCCTCTGCAAAAGAATCTCTCGGAAAAGGCGCGCGAAGTGTGGCAGAAACTCAAAAAACGTTTCCCCGTCGCCTACGACGAGGCGGGCTCGATCGGCAAGCGTTACCGCCGTCAGGACGAAATCGGAACCCCCTACTGCCTGACGATCGACTTCGACACCCTCGAAAACGGAACGGTGACCCTGCGCGACCGCGACAGTATGGAGCAGGTTCGCATGACCCCCGACGAGGCGATCAAATTTATCGAAGAAAAAATCGCGTTCTGAAAACATTCATTGCTCTTTGAAAAAACATATCCCGCCGACTTCGGAAACGAAGACAGCGGGATATTTGTTTGTATAAAAGATTTTCTGTTATAAACTTCCGACTTAATAGGATTCGCTCGGCATGGCGTAGAGATCGAATTCTCCGTCCAAATCGAAATTTTCTCCGTCTTCGAACGCCGCGAGTTTGCTCACCGATACCTCGTAAGCCGTCATCGTTACAACGTCCGTTTCGGAGAGCCGTTTCTGATACTCTCTGCTCTGAATCCTGCCCGACAGGGCGACGCGGTCGCCTACTTTGAGATTCTGCACAAAGCGCGCGTTTCTGCCCCATGCAATGCAGGGAATATAGTCCGATTTATTGTAGGCGCGGTTGACCGCCAAAAGTATATCCGCAATTTCGCGGTTGAACGGGGTCGTGCGGTAAATGGGCGGCTTACAGATATAGCCCGATAATACAATGCTGTTCGGGTTGTTGCCCGCGACGGGCTCCACCAGCTCGCGCACGAACACCGTAAGCATTAAACGCGACTTTCCGTTTTCGAGTTTGTTGTAACTCCGAAACTGACCGAGCGCGGAGATCGTGCTCCCCAATTTCAGATCGCTGCTCTTTATGAGCCGTTCCGAAACGGTCACGGGCAGAACGTCAGCCTGTCCGGACAGGCGCATGACGCGCACATAAAATTCATAGAATCCCTCGCCGTACACTTCATGCGAAAATTTTGCTTCCGACACGATTTCTCCCATTACGTAGACCCTGTTGTTTTTTTCCGCAAAGTAATCCATAACTACCTCCAAAGGTTTTTCTTAATATCGGTTTTTCCGCTTACAGCGTACCTTTCGCAATTTGCTTGCCCGTAGAATCGATCGTGTAATTTTCTTTATAGATCAGCTCGCCGATCGGCACGAATTCGAACCCCTTCGCCCGCAGTTTATCGATGACGATGGGAAGCGCTTCCGCAGTATGCAGTCCGTTATTGTGACAGAGTATAATCGAACCGCTCTTCGTCCGCGATACGATCCTCTCCGCAATGTCCGAAGCGGACAGATCCTTCCAATCGAGAGAATCCACGTCCCACTGAATGGGATACAGTCCCGCGGCGTTCGAGGTGTCGATCAGAAGATCGTCGTAATCGCCGTATGGCGGACGGAAGAGGGAAACGGGTTTTCCCGTGACCGTTTCGATCGCCTTGCACGAACTTTCGAACTCCGCCTTGATCTCGCTTTCGCTGAGCTTGCTCATATAGGAATGCGTCGCGCTGTGCGTGCCTACTTCATGCCCCGCCTCGTCCACTTTTTTAAGGTACTCGGGGTATTTCTCCGCCCAGAACTGCACCGTAAAAAAAGTAGCCCGCACCTTCTTTTCGGCAAGGTGCTTCAAAATTTCGTCGGTCGAGTCTACGCCCCATGCGCAATCGAATGAAATTGCAATTTTATTGTCTTCACGCCCCACGCAGTAGATCGGCAGCGCCCGTTTGCCCGTCCAATACGCTTCCGCGGCGCCCGCGGCGTTCGCGGTCAGAATCCCCGTCACGAGCAGAAATACAAGAGAAAACGCAAGAAGTGCAGATTTTAGTCGAAACGTAATAAACCGCATCGCAACACCCATATATTATCATTTTTTTGTCGGAAAAATGTGACGGGTATTGACGAACCGTAACAGAAATTGTCGAAAACCATTTTTCGCTATTCTCTCGCAGTTCGGTATTTTGTTCCCCGCGGGGAGCCCGTCACTTTCTCCGATTTTAGCGTATGAACAAACTTTCCCCGATATGCGTTTCTTCTCACGGAAATAACACAAAAAAACCGCGCCGACCCAAGCGCGGTAAATACCTGACTCAGTTTTTGATCCCGTATGGATGTTTCTTTTCTACGCTCGTCGCCGTAACGGCAAAAACCCGCTCCGCGCCCGCATTTTTCAGCGCGAGGGCGATCGCGTCAACGGTGGCGCCCGTCGTAAGCGTATCGTCTGCGATCAAAATTCTTCTGCCGCAGACCGCCGCTCTGTCGGTCACGGCAAACGCGCCTTTCATATTTTCTTCCCGTTCCCGACGGGTCAGCTCTCTCTGATCGACGGTATCGCGGCGCTTTTCGAGCACGTCCAAAAGATTTTTGCCTGTTTTCTCCGCCAACCTTTTTGCCAAAAGATAAGATTGGTTATACCCTCGTTTCTTTCGGTCTTTTTCCGTCATGGGAACAAATACGATCGAATCCGCCTCCGCAAACTCCCTTTCCGCGAATGGCGCCGTCTCTTCCGCAAACATTCTGAACAGATACTTGCTGCCCGTTTTGAATAAACGCACGAGCTTTGCCGCGTCGCCCTCGTGAATCCAGAGCGAGCGCGCCTTATCGACGGACAGCGGCTTTTCTTTGCACTCCATGCAGATCCCGCTTTCCCTGACCCGCCGCCCGCAGAGCGGGCACACTTCTTTATCGTTATAGGGCAACGTCTGTCTGCACGCTTCGCACAGCCGTCTGCCGTCAAACACTTCTCTGCCGCAGTTGTCGCAGGTAAAATTGTGCGCGTCGTCGTAACGGGAAATCGCCTCCGCGACCGATTTGAAAAGTTTCATCTGCCGTATTTCAAAAACGGCGGGGCTATGCCCGCCGTCTCCCTTGATCAGAAATCATCGTCGTCCTGTTTGTCTTCATCGTCGTCATCGTCGTCGCCCGCAAGCGTATAGATCTCATCGCCCGTGACATATTCGAGGTCCTCTTCTTCCTCGGGCTCGAACTCCTCCTCTTCGAGTTCCTCGGCGTCCTCCGCGAATTCCTCTTCGAGCGATGCGTCGATCTCGCCGATTTCCGCGCCCAGATCCTCGTCCTCATCGTCGTCGAGATAATTTCTCCACTCGTCGTCCTCTTCGGGATCGGGCTCTTCCTCTTCGAGCTCCGCTTTCTTGCGGCACTCTTCGCACATCTTCTCGCCGACGTGCATCATATTCTCTCCGCAGATGGGGCAGAGTTCTGTGGCAAGCTCTTCCTCTTCGTCCTCTTCGAGTTCGTCCGCGTCCGTTCTGAGCCCCTTCATTTCTTTTAAGCAGACGTCGCAATACGATTGTTTTTCTCCGTCGATATAATTCAGTTCGCAACGCGGACATTTGATATACCGCACCATGTTATTCCCTCCTCACCTATCTCGGAGCATTCATCCGAAAATAAAGCTAATAAATTATATTAGTTATTATTTTTTTTGTAAACTGTTTTTAGTCGGTTTTTTGAAATTTTTTGTTGTTTTTTAATGGGAAAAACCGCCCAAAGGGGCGGTTTTCCATATTTTACCTTTATTCTTCGTTCGAATCGTCTGATTTTTCGGTCTCTTCGCCGTTTCCGTATACGTCTATATCCTCGTCCACCGCCGTATCGACGCGCATGCGTTCGGGGCGATCCTGCGCGGCAGTCTTATTCTTTTTGTTCGTATACACGACCGCAAACACAATTGCCGCAACCGCTGCCGCCAGCAGCGGCATTCCGATCGCCAGCGCGAGTTCCCAATCTTCAAGCCCCGCGTCTTCTTCCGCTACGGTGTAATTTTTGAGATAGCTCTTCCAGTATTCGTCCATCGCCTCTTGATCGTCTTCGTCGAACTTTCCGATGGAAGCGATGAAATAGCTGCGCGTCCGGTAAGAAGCATCTCCGTCGAGAAATTTATCCTTGGTATCGCTATCCGCGCTCTCGTTCTTGTAATCGGTAAAGTTCTTGAACGCGACTTGTTCCTCTTCGGTGTAAAGATAGGTCTCTTTTTTGCCCAGATCCACCGCATCTTTGATGTTGGAATAGAACGCATCCGTCTTACCCGTTCTGAAATAGTAACTCAACGCATTCGAGAGATTGCTCTTTCCGTCGTCTGAAAGTTTTGCAAAATATCCGACTTTTTTGTCGGAATCCATCAGGGAATCCCACTTATCGTTGACCTGCTCCTCGAATTCTTGATTGTTGAGGTATTTGCCGTTTTGATCGGTCAAAGAAACTGCGCCGATATAGTCGTAAGATGTAGAGCCGACCGATTCCGCGTCTGCGAACAAGATCATATCCGAAATCGTCTCAAACGGATACCAGCTGCTCTTATGCTGCAAATTCAGAACTTTCAGCGCTTTATAGGGCGCATTGTCTCTGTCGCCGAAGCCGAGCTGTTCGTAATTTTCTTTTGTGCCGTTATAGACCGCGCGCTCCACGCTCATTCCGCTTCCGTTCGTGCGGGAAAACCAAACGTAGTTATAAGGTTCGCTCGCCGTCGCGCGGTTGTCGAGACGAACGAGTTTCGCTCCGTTCGCGTCGTACCAGATCTCCGTCTCCGCAACGTTTCCGTCCGCGTCCACGTCCGCGCGGATCATATTCGCGTCTTTCACATAGATATAATGATGACCGTCGCCGTCGATATAGAAGATCGCGTCTTTTGAAGCGTTCGCCGTCTCGGTGGACTTCGCAACGATTTCGAGTTTGCCGTCGGTATATCCGTTTTTCTCTTTATTGCCGGAAATCGAGTTCCAGCCTTCCTCGTCTACGTCTTTCGCAGACAGGTAAAAGAGCGCGGAGCCGCTTCCGTCCGACTCGCCCGCCGACGTCAAGTCTTTGCGCGTGAAATAAATTCCCTTATAGTTTTCATCCGCCGTGGAAGAATTCGCATACGATTGCAGCGTATAGGAATATCCTACGGGAGCAATGGGTTCCGCAAGCACGTTGCCGGACGCGTCTTTGTAGTCGTGCGTGAACTGCGTCACCGCGCTGTCTTCCGTGGGCTTGCCCACTCCGTCCAGAACAATCGTGCCGAGATTCAGATAGGGCGCAACGCCGTCGTGCTCGTCGAGGTAATCCTGATCCCACACGTAGGTATAGGGCGATTCCGTCACGTCTGCGCGCGCACGGTAAATTTGGTTGTATTCGAGCGAGATAGGCGACGCGCTGTCCGCCATATCCTTGACCGCCATCGTATAATATACATAGGGGTCGGTCTTGTCCGTACTGTTGAAGACGTATGCGGACGCGCCCTCCGCGATCGTCGTACAGGTATTGGTTTCGGTATTGTAAGACTGTATCCCCGTCGCGCCGTCGTTATCGTTCGGCTTTTTGCCGTTGTAAAGGAGATACACGGGTCCGTCTTTCTCGGTCTGCACATAGCGGAACACCGTCGCATTATCGGAAAGACGGAAATAATCGCGCACATCGCTGCCGTTAAGGCTCGCGCTCTTGAAATCCAACCAATCGTTCTCAATCTTACCCGACATATTCTTCACGTTGTTGGGCGTCGCGTAATAGACGCGGTCGTTATAAATGAAGAAACCCGCCGAATAGTCTGCGGAGACCATCAGAGAAGGAACCACAATCTGCGCTTCCCCCGTCTTGTTTTGGAGATCGGTCTTGGCAATCCGCATAAGCGAACCTTTTACGGGCGAACCGAACGTGTTGTCCGCCTCGTTGGTCGCCGCGCCGTTGATGAAATAGACGTATTTGCCGTATTCCACGGCAAATCCGCCGTTGTCGATCGCAGCTTCGGCAGACTTATAATCGTCGCCCGCAAGCGGCGTGAACGGCTGTTCGCACGCCGCGAACGCCATACTGCCCGCCGCAAGCACCGCCGCGGCAGCACAGATCATAATGTTTTTGTACAGTTTACGCATGAATATCCTCATTGAGAAAATAAAGTTCTAACGATACAGGTTTTATTATATACTAAACTAAGGCTTTTTGCAATCAAAAACACAGAGCCGCAAACTTTTTCTTTGGAAAAATTTTTATTTTGGGAGAACTCCGTGGACAAATTCGGAATTTTTGAACTATTGGATACGCTGTCGCAAATTGCGTCCGAAACGCAGAACGACGAGAAAAAACAGTCTGCGGCGCCCGAAACCCGCGTTTCGGCGGACGATAAGTCCTTTTTGCCGCCCGACTTTCAGGGAAAAGAACCCCCTCGGGAGGAGGCAAAAGCGAGCCGCAACGCACTGAGCGCGCTCTACGAACGGCACGAGAGCATATCCAAGCGAATCGATAAGAATAAATAATCGGATTCGTCATTCATAAATTGCCCGCGCCTTTCGGCGCGGGCAAACTTTATAGCGAATCGCAATTCCGATTTCACCACTCGTTCGGAAAAGGCGAATTCTCATCCAACCACCAATCTTCGTAGTACTTTACATACTGCGAACAGTTTTCGTTCACGTCTTCCGTTAAGGGAAGCTCGCTCTGCTCCCAAAACGCTCTAACGAATTTCTCGCAGTCATCGGCGGAAATACTTTTAAGAAATTTTGCACCCAACTCTAATATATTTTCGGGACGTTGTTTGCATTTTTGAATCGTTTCTTCCAGACGACGGTTACAGGGGAACAGCTCTCTGTTCTCTGCCAATATCAAACGATATACGCTGTACACAATTTCCTGCGCCAGATGCGCGCGCATGTAAGCGTTTTCTTCCTTGACGCACCCTAAAAAATACCCGCGGTTTAATTGCAAATTCGCGTTAAAACATTTGATCTTTTCGTCTCTCTCCGCCTCGGGGTAGGCGGCGATCCGATCGACGAGCGACTGAATTTCCCCGTCCGTAGAATAGATCACCCGCGCTTTGACGAACGCATTTCTCGTCGGCTCGCTTGCGAAATCCGCAGCGCGCTCCAAAATGCGCTTCGTCTTGTATTTAATATCGAAATACCCGCCCTCGTAGGTGCAATGCCCTGCAATCACTTCCGCAAGGCGGTTTTCCGCCACAAATGCTTCGTATTTCTCTTCGGTCACAACAATAATCGCATCAATGTCGGAATCCGGACGGGCGTTGTCCTTGACGATCGACCCGTCCAGAACGATTGCAACCACGCCTTCCTTATCGCGGAAATATTCTTTGAGTTTCTCGATACTTTCCTGATGATGACGGTACATCTTCGTCTCCTCCGTAACAAATCCGCATGTTCCGACCGCTTTTGTTTATTAAACCGTCGGTTATATTTTTACCGACTCCGTATACGCAGACAAATTTACTTCAAAATAATTCTTTTTTGAGTTCGATCGCGTCGTTTTCCGTAATTTTGCGGATCACCTTGCAGGGATTGCCCGCCGCAAAGCAATCGTCGGGAATATCGCGCGTCACAACGCTTCCCGCGCCGATCACGCAGCCGTTGCCGATCGTCACGCCGCCGCACACCGTTACATTCGACGCAAGCCAGCAGTTGTTTCCGATTACGATCGGCTTCGCATATTCGTAATCAAACGGGGTGCCGTCCTCCTTAAAACGGATATTCCGGTCCTCATAGCGCAAAGGATGAACGGGCGTCACAAGCGAACAGTTGGGTCCGATCAGAACATCGTCCCCGATTGTAACGGGACAGCAGTCGAGAACGGTCAGATTGAAATTCGCATAAAAATTCTTGCCCGTCTTGATATAAAGTCCGTAATCGAAATAAACGGGTCCCTGCAAATACGCTCCCTCCCCGCGGTTCGGCATGAGTTCGTCTAAAATCCGCTTGCGTTTTTTCTCTTCCGTTTCGTCGGTCTCGTTGTACTGCCGACTCAAAGAATGCGCGCGCGCACGGCTTTTTATCAGTTCCCGATCGCTTGTATCGTAAATTTTTCCGGCGAGCATTTTTGCTGTTTCGCTCATATTTATCTCCTTAATCGTGTTTCGTTATAAATCCCATGCAGAGGATGTTTTTCATTTCATAAAACCCGTTGGCGCGGTAAAATTCTTTCGCTTCCTCTTCCGCGTGCAATACAATCATGGAATAATTAATATACTTTTCTTGCAATCGGCGTACCAATTCTCCCCCGATTCCCCGATTGCGGTAAAAAGAATCGACAAGCAAGTAATGAACGTATGCCGTCATTTCTCCGTCGTCCATTGCCGCGATCAGTCCGACAAGCGCATCGTCGTCCCATGCCGATATAACTGTTTTATATCCCGCTACGGCGCGGGAGAGCCGTTCCGGTTCCCTGCCCGCCAGCCAACCGACAGACGAAAATAACCGTTCCAAATGCTCAGGCGAAAAGTTTTTATCTTCGCAAAAATAAATATTACTGTTTTGCTTCATTTTTCCCCGCACCATATAGCAATAACGGATTGCGATTAAGCAATCCGTTATTTTGTCTGAAAGGCGGCAACTACCTACTCTCCCGCGGGAAGCGCAGTACCATCGGCGTAAGAG
>CAJUOV010000018.1 GCA_910588695.1 uncultured Christensenellaceae bacterium | reverse complement strand
AACTCTCATCGGGATTGTTTAGAACTAACCGGTTCGGATAGTTCCCGTTTGGTGCGGACGAAGGGACTCGAACCCCCATGGTCTCCCACAGGAACCTGAAACCTGCGCGTCTGCCAATTTCGCCACGTCCGCAATTAAAAAATTGTTTTGTTTACCGTCTCGCCGTTGCTCGCGTCTAACCGATAAACTTTTCCGCCTCCCGAAATGCTACGCAACGGTTCTCCGTTCACAATTTCGAGCGCGGCATTATTCTCTACGCCCCAAGCGCAGTCATGATTATACAATACTATCTTGTCAAAGTCAAGCATTCTTTCATCGTAATGCGGAGAAATTTTTCCTTTTATCCAACCGAGACCGCGATATACGGAATAATCCCCTTCCACGACAGAATCGGAGTACATCTCCTCGAACCAGCAGATTGCGCCCGCCGACAGCCCAGCAACCAAAACTCCTCTTTCGTATGTCTCTTTGATAAGATCGAGCAACCCCGTTTTTTTCCAATGCTCGATCATGAATACGGTATTACCTCCCCCGACATATATAAAGTCAGCCTTTTCGAATTTTACGCGCAACTTATCCAAGTCGATCTCTCGGCTCACGGTCAACGCGACATCCGTCTTTAATCCGAAAATTCCCGTATAAACCTTATGAAAAGTATTGTAATAGGGCATACAGTCATGGCTTGCCGTAGGAATAAACAAACCGCACGCTCGTCTCTCTCCCGCAATTTTTTTCGCCTCTTCTGCAATATAACGGTCTATTTCCAGCGTTTCACGGTTTTTGATTTCTCCTCCGCCGATTGCAATAATACGCCGCTCAATCATTTTTCATTCCGTGCTCTTTCTTATCTTTTTCCGATTGTTCTTCGTTGCTATCGTTTGCAATCGCCGCTTCGTCCGCCTCGTCCGCACCGATTCCCACCGTTCTGTCTACGGGAAGAGAAAAAATGATTCCGCCGGCTTCCGTCTTGACCCCGACGCGGTCAAAGAGAGCCTGCATAATGGCAAGTTTGCCTTCCCGCTTTGTTAAAATCAACAAAATTTCTTGTTCCTTGGCAAGAGAGATTCCAACGAATTGCTCCGCCTTTTTGTTGTCGAGCATTCGTGCGTGCAAAATGGTGCCGCCCGCAGCGCCCGCAGAACGCGCCGCCTCCATTGCGTCGTCTGAGCTGCCGGAATCCACAGCGCAGACAATTAAATCGTATATCCTTTTTTCGTCATTCATAATCAAACTCTCCACGACTGTTTTTTTTGCGGATGCCTTTGCGAGTCCGTTTGCGATGATTTCGGAAACGCCCGTAAGCGGCACGGTAAACGAAATTCCTCTGCCGACCAAATAAAGCGACATTTTTGCGCGTATCTCACGAATCAGTAAATCCTCATCGCTTTCCGGAAAGAGCGAAAATACAACGGTTTTTTCCGTTTCTCCAATCCCGAAATAATCAAGAATCGCCGAACGCGCCGTACCCGTTCCCGCAAACGCCACGCTCAAAGCGACCGAGCAATCGTCAAGCGTAGATTTTAAGAGAGTTTCATCGCTGCGGTTAACAATACTGATCAAAAGTTTCGTGCGGTTTTGGCGCGGTTCTTTCGCTTTCTTCTGTTTTTCTTTTTCCGCCATCAATCCACCTCGTATTCGAGTACTTTATCCTCTACCGAGAGGAAAGTGCGTTTAATCTTGCTCGTTTTGCGTTTATATGCGATTCCTAAAATCTGAATCGTAATAAGCGGTGCCAGCGCAACGAACGCAACGCAGCCGAACGCTTGCGTCATAATTGCCTCCGGATTCAGCTCGTGACACGCGCCGATTGCCATAGGCAATACGAAAGACGAAACCATCGCCCCGCTCGCAACTCCGCCCGAGTCGAACGCGATACCCGTAAACATGGGCGGCGTAAAAAATGTCAGAACCAATGCGATCGCGTACCCGGGAATCAGTATCCACATAATGTTGATCCCCGTCAGTATACGCGTCATAGCAAGACCGATCGCAATGCAAACGCCGATGCAAAGCCCGTACTTCATGGCTTTGGAACTGATCGCCCCCGCCGAAGTTTTTTCGACCTGCTTATTCAAAACGTGGACAGCGGGCTCCGCTGCGACGACAAAATAACCGACGATCATACCGACGGGAATCAGTAGCCATCCGCCCCATAGTTTTGCAAGCTCTTCGCCGATTCTTCTGCCCACAGGCATAAATCCCACGTTCGCACCCGTTAAAAAGACGACGAGCCCAATAAATGTATAGGCAAAACCGATAAATATTTTCGCGATCTGACGCTTATGGAAGGCGCGCGTGGCGAGCTGGAAAATCAGGAAGAATACGATGATCGGCGCAATCGAAATCAACACTTCCAGAGCGTAATCACCGAAGCCGCATAAGTAATCCCATGCGACCTTGCGCGTATCGTCCGGCGGCACTAACGGATAATATGAATCGTCGATTTTCGTGATGTTAAATATAATCCCGAGCGTTAAAACGGCAATAATAGGCCCCACGCTCGAAAGCGCGACCAAGCCGAAGGAATCGGATTGCCCTTTTTTATCGCTTCGGATCGACGCGACGCCGACACCGAGCGACATGATAAAAGGCACCGTCATGGGACCCGTCGTCACACCGCCCGCATCGAACGAGACCGCCCAGAATTCTTTCGGCACGAATATCGACGCGATAAACGCGCCCACATAAAAGATAATGAGCAGAATCGAAAGACGGATTCGGAACACGATTCTCAGCATTGCAATCATCAAAAAGATTCCCACGCCAATCGCAACGACGACGATTAAGAGATTCTTCCCGAAAAAGCCCCATTCTGGTTTAAGATTTCCTACCTGCTTCGCCAAAATCTGCAAATCGGGCTCTGCCACCGTAACGATAATCCCGATGATAAACGACAGAAGCGCGATTAGCCAAACTTTGCGCGATTTCGTCATTGCGGAACCGATTTTTTCGCCGATGACGAGCATCGACATATCCGCGCCCAACGTAAAACAGCCCATTCCGATAATGAGCAATACGACTCCGACCGTAAACAACGCAAACGTGCCCGCTTTTAACGGCGTAAACGCGACGGATAATACGATAATTATGAGCGCGATCGGCAGAATCGAAGTCAGCGACTCGATGATTTTGTCTTTCAACGCTTTGGTCATTTTATTTCCTCTCTTTATTTCAAATACTTATTTTCGATCGCCGTAATTTTATCAATTCTGCGCCGGTGCTTTTCTTCAGCGGAAAAAGGTGTCTCCAAAAAAGTTTTAACAATTTCAAGGCCCAAATTCACGCCGATAAATCCTCCGCCGAGCGCCAATACGTTTGCATCGTTGTGCAAACGCGTCATTCTGGCAGAATAGGGTTCGCTGCACAGGGCGCATCGGATCGAAGGTACTTTATTCGCCGCAATGCTGATACCGATTCCCGTTGTGCAGACGAAGATTCCGCGCTCGCATTCTCCGCTCTTCACCGCCTCCGCGGCAAGCAAAGCAAAATCCGGATAATCGCAGGAATTTTCGTTTGTCGTTCCGAAATCCCGAATCTCATAACCGTTTTTTTCAAGATAATCGATAATGGCATTTTTCAGAAGCAGACCGCCGTGATCGCAACATAACGCTATTTTCATATTAAAACCTCTGTCGATATATTTTATGATTCAATCTTCTTTGACGTCCAATCCGAGACGGGAAATAACAGCCGGAAAACATTCTCTTATCATGCGGAGCGTGATTCGATATGCGTCAATTCCCTGCCCGAAAGGATCGGGAATGTCTTTCCCTGCAAGTTCATGCATACTCATCACGTTTTTTCCCGGAACCAAATCGCAAAGATCCCGCGTCATGCAGATAACCGCAATCGCCTCGTCCACAACCTTACGCGTCAGTATACAACTTTGAAACTTATCGGAATAAGCAATCTTTGCTTCAGACAACGCCGTTTTCGCATCCGCGCTCATCGGCAAACCCTCTGCCGCGTTGATTCCTGCCGATAATACGGTATACCATGAAATTTTCCGCCGCTTGAGTTCTTTTCGGAACGCTGCCTCCGCCATGGGCGAACGGCAGGTATTTCCCGAACAGACAAACACGATTTTCTTATGTTTCATTCCGTTTTTTCTCCGATTCCGAATGCGCGCGTCAAACGGTTCATGACACCCGCCATAACTCCGCCGCGAAGCGTCGGTTCGACGCAAATCAAAAGGGTTGAAACCGTCTCCGCTTGCCGTAACAACGCATACAGATTTTGCGCCATTTCTTCACCCGTTAATCCGAAATCGAATACGTTCAAGCCTTTTTGTGAAAATTCATCTGCAATTTTCCGTTCAGCAATTAAATAAGGAACGCCGCCTCTCTCCGCCTCTTCGCTATATATTTTCAATGCGGATTCAAGCTCGTCAATCGTAAAATAAGCGGTTTTACAACTAGGCGCATAATGCTTATACGCCATTCCGGGACTTTTGGGCCTCTCGTTCGGTTTACTCTTATATACCTTGCAAGAACCTACAACGGAAGCGATCATCTCGCATGTAACGAGCCCCTCCCGCAATATCTGCGGAACTGCGCCCGTACAGTCCAAAACAGTGCTCTCGATCCCGCCCTCGCATGCGCCGCCGTCGAGAATAAGCGGTATTTCATCCGTGAAATCCCTATATACATGTTGCGCAGTTACGGGAGAAACGTGTTTGCTTCGGTTCGCGCTTGGCGCCGCAATCGGCAAGTCAACTTTTTTTAAGAATTCCTGCGCCGTTTGAGAAGACGGCACGCGGATCGCAAGCGTATTCAGTCCGCATGAAACGTATCGGCTGACTTTGCCCGTCGAAGGAAAAACCATTGTAAGCGGTCCCGGTAAAAACGCATTTTTAAGCACCGCAGCATATTGAGGAACTTTATCGACCAAAGAGGAAATATCGAAATCACGGTGAACGTGTGCGATCAGAGGATTATCCGCAGGCCGCCCTTTCAACGCAAAAATCTTTTGAACCGCTCGATCGCTGAACGCATTCGCGCCCAATCCGTAAACCGTTTCTGTGTGAAAGGCAACAACATTGTCCGATAAAATATACTCTCTCGCTTTTTCGAGACTCGCTCGGGAGGAGATCAGCAATTCCGTTTTCATTCGAGTGGTATATCGGCGTCGCCGTCAGATTCCTCTTCCGCCCATTCGGGTTTTTTTCTGCCGTACTGCGGTTCCTCTTCGGGACGCCCCTGCATATCGACTTCGACAAATTTCGTTTTTGAGCCGATAAACCTCAGTTGGATTCTGCAAGGCTCGCCGTTTCTGAATTTTGCGATATTCAGTTCGGAAGCGCCCTCGATGACTTTTCCGCTTTGCAGTTCTTCGCGCGAAGCGTTCTGATCAAAACGGTTGATGAACATGACGATGTCCGCGTCCTGCTCGATTGCTCCCGATTCACGCAAGTCGGAAAGCTGCGCTTCCTTCCCTTGAAAACGTCTGAGCTGCGAAAGTGCGATAACGGGAACGTCAAGCTCCTTCGCCATAATTTTAAGTCCTCTTGTAATGTCCGCGATCTCTTTCTGGCGGGTCTCCTGCGAGTTTTTCCCCGAATCCCCCTGCATGAGCTGGATATAGTCGATCATAACAAGATCGAGCCTGCCCTCCGAACTCTTCAAACGGCGGCATTTCGAAAGAATCTCTCCCGCCGTAATATTTGTTTTGTCGTCGATAAAGAGCTTACTTTTATTGATTTTATCTGTCGCCGCCCAAATTTTTTTATAATCGGCAGGCGTCACATGTTCCTCTTCCGAAGGCGTATTCACCTTTTTCATGCTCACGCCGGAATAAGAACAGAGCAATCTCTGTAAAAGTTGTCTGCGCGACATTTCGAGCGAAAACACCGCCGCAACCTTTCCGCGTTGCAAACAGGCATTTTCCACGATATTCATAGCGAACGAAGTTTTACCGGCGCCGGGTCGCGCCGCAATAATGATAAGATCGGATTTTTGCAATCCGTTCATCTTGCGGTCTAAACGCGGAAATCCGGTTTCGACTCCGCGCGCTGCGTTCGGATCCGTCTGAATCAACTCGATCCGGTCGAGCACCGCTTTCATATCCGCCCCGTCTTCTAATCCTTTCAACGCGGTGGATTCGCCGTTCTGAGAAATCGAATACACTTTATTTTCCGCAAAGTTCAACGCGTCTCTCTCTTCGGGCGAAGCCATACAGTTTTCCATGATTTCTTTGGAAGCGCGGATCAGTTTACGGTTCATCGAATCCCGTTTGACAATTTCAAGGTACTGTTTATAGTTAACGGCGGAGAGCGCATTTTCCGCAAGCTCGGTCACCGTCTGCACTCCGCCCGCCCGATTGAGCTTGCCGTCGTTCGAAAGTCTGTCCGTCAAAGTTACAATATCGACCGCCTTACCCATCGCGTGAACGGCCTTCATTCCGCTGAGAATCTCGCGGTGAGATTCCTGATAGAAATCATCCGGCTTCAAATCGTCAAGAACGTCCGACTGCACATTTTCATCCAACAAAATACAGCCGAGCAACGCTTTTTCCGCGTCTAAATTGTGCGGCATCTGATTGACTGCCATAATTTCTCCTTCGTTCAGATATGCTTCTCAAGTTGATTCAACGCGTCTTCAAATTCTTTCATCACGCTCTCGAACGTTTCTTTCTTCGTAAGATCGGCTCCTGCGATTTTCAGAAGCGAAACGGGATCGGTCTTACTTCCCCCCGAAAGGAATTCAAAATATTTCTTGACGGCGGGTTCCCCCTCCGAAAGAATCTTGTTGGCGATCGCAACTGCCGCCGTAATTCCCGTCGCATATTTGTAAACGTAGAAAGAACGGTAAAAATGCGGAATCCTCGCCCATTCGATCTCAATGTCTTTATCGTGAAAGAGCGCATCGCCGTAATATTTTTTATTGAGTCCGTAATATAACGCAGACAAGTTATCTTTATTGAGCGGCTCGCCGTTTTCCGCCATCGCGTGCGCCTTCTCTTCGAACTCCGCAAACTGCGTCTGGCGGAAAAGCGTTGTGCGGATCATTTCGATAAAGTAACTTACAAGATATTTTTTGAGCGTTTTATCCGTTGTCGACTTTAAGAGATATTTCAAAAGCAGCACTTCGTTGACGGTACTCGCAACTTCGGCGACGAAAATCTTGTAATCCGCCTTCGCATAAGGCTGAGTACGCGTAGAAAAATAGGTGTGGATCGAATGCCCCATTTCGTGCGCGACCGTAAATACATCGTGCGTCGTTTTCTGATAATTCAAAAGAACATACGGATGAGTTCCGTAAACGCCCGTAGAATACGCGCCGCTCTTTTTGCCTTGCGTCTCGTAAACGTCGATCCAGCGCTCGTCCCTGCCCTTTTTCAAAAGCGAAAGATACTCTTCTCCGAGCGGAGCAAGTCCTTTGAGCACCGTTTCATACGCTTCTTCATAAGTCAGGCGCAAATCGGCGTTCTCGACGATCGGCGGGTAAATGTCATACATATGCATTTCGTCAAGCCCCATGATCTTTTTACGGAGCGCCATATATCGGTGCATGACGGGCGCGGCGGCATTGACGCTGTTGACAAGATTTTTGTAAACACTCGCGTCCACGTCCTCTTCAAAGAGCGCCATTTGCAGGCAGGAATCGAAGCCGCGCACGTTTTTGAAAAACACATCCTGCTTTACGTTGCCGTAATAAGTCGTTGCAAGCGTACCCACAATCTTGCGGTAAGCGGAATAATATTTTTCAAACGCCTCTTTGCGTTTCTCTCTGTCGCTGCCGTTGAGAATGACGGAATAGAGCCCATGCGATAAGCGTAGCGTTTCGCCGTTATACTCGATTTCCGGAAAATCCACTTCCGCATTATCGAGCATTTCGAAAGTATCGTAAGCCGTGGAAAGAGGTTCCTGAACTTCGGCAAGAATACGCTCTTCTTTCTCGGAAAGAATGTATTTTTTCTTCGCAATCAAACGCGAAAAAAAGTAATCGTAATCGGAGAGCGACTTTTCTTCGGAAAATGCAATCAGCTTATTTTCGTCGAGCGAAGATATTTCGGGAATCGCAAACGCCGTCTCCGAACCAAGCCGCGTAAAAAGCTGCATGACGCGTTGAAGCGCGGAATTATATCTGGAATCGCTCACATCCTCGTCATGCTTCATGTGCGCATAGAGATACACTCTTAACAGCGCGATCTCGTATTCCTCTTCGGCGCGGAAATAAGCAAGGATATTTTCCACGCTGTTCAGCGTGCCTTTATATTTTGCGAATTGCGGATTTTCAAGTGCGGAAAACGCCTTTTCCCACGCCTCGTCGCTCCCGAAAAGTTCGGAAGTATTCCAAAGATATTTTTCATCGATTTCGCTGCGTTGCATATTATTCTCCTTAAAAATCAATTTTTGAAGCTATGTACGGGCGCGGGAATCAAACCGCCGCGAGCCACAAAGATACTTGCATCGCCGTCGTGCACGCGCATCACGGGCGCCCTGCCCAACAATCCGCCGAACTGCACCTCGTCTCCCACCTTTTTATCGGGTACGGGAATTACGCGCACCGCGGTCGTTTTATTGTTGATCATGCCGATCGCAGCCTCGTCTGCAATCATCGCAGAGATTGTTGTCGCGGGGGTGTCCCCCGGAATAGCGATCATATCAAGCCCCACCGAACAGACGGCAGTCATTGCTTCGAGCTTATCGACGGAAATTTTACCCGCTTCCGCAGCTTCGATCATACCGATATCTTCCGATACGGGAATAAACGCGCCCGAAAGACCCCCAACGCGGGAAGAAGCCATCAACCCGCCCTTTTTCACTGCATCGTTGAGCATAGCGAGCGCGGCAGTCGTGCCGTGCCCGCCCACCCGTTCGAGTCCGAGTTCTTCGAGAATATGCGCGACGGAATCCCCGCGCGCGGGTGTGGGAGCAAGAGACAGATCGACAATTCCGAACGGAATCCCGAGCCGACGGGAGGCTTCTTTCGCGATCAGCTGTCCCGCACGCGTAATCTTAAACGCCGTCTTTTTAATAATCTCCGCCGCTTCGGTCAGATCGGCGTTCTTTTTATCTTTCAACGCATGATGTACGACGCCCGGTCCAGACACTCCCACATTGATCACTGCGTCGCCTTCGCTCACGCCGTGGAATGCGCCCGCCATAAAGGGATTATCCTCTACCGCATTACAGAATATTACGAGCTTGCAGCAACCGAGACCGTCTTTATCGGCGGTAAGTTCGGCTGTTTTTTTAACGATTTCGCCCATCATGCGAACGGCGTCCATGTTGATCCCCGACTTGCTCGAACCCACATTGACGGAAGAACAGAGTCTTTGGGTAGACGAAAGCACATCGGGAATCGTCTCCAAAAAGGTTTTTTCGTAATTCGCCGTACCCTTCTGAACCAACGCGGAATAACCGCCTAAAAAATCAATTCCGAGTTCGCTTGCCGCCTGATCGAGCGCGCGTCCTACGAGCCCGCTTTTTTCGGGAAACGCCGCCGTTACAAGCGAGACGGGCGTGACCGACACCCGCTTGTTCACGATGGGAATTCCGTATTCCTTAGAAAGAGCCTCCGCGACAGGCACAAGATTTTCCGCCTTTTTCATAACGCAGTCATAGACTGCGGAGGCGGTTTTTTCCGCGCTCTCCCTAATACAGGGAAGAAGCGACACCCCGAGCGTCACCGTGCGGATATCGAGATGTTCGCGCTCGATCATTTCTATTGTTTCAAGTACGTCGAATTTACTGAACATAGCCTTTTCCCGTACCCCGCTCAAACGTTGTGCATCGCGTCGAATATATCCGCATGCTGTATTCTGACGCTCATTCCGATCTCTCGCCCCATTGTTCCCAATCCGTCAGCAAGAAGAGAAAAATCCTCCTTGCTTTCCGAAGTGTCCACTTTCATGATCATGGCGAATTGCTCGCCCAAAATCGTTTGCGAAATATCTTCGATATTCACGCCGTGATCGAAAAGATACCCGCTCACTTTCGCAATGATCCCGCGATGGTCGGAACCCGTAACCGTCACTACCGCTTTCATTTTTCTTCCTCTTTTTTCTTCAAAATTTCGTATTCCAACAACAAATTTCCCTGAACGATAAGTTTTACCGTATCCCCTTCGTCAAAGGGCGGAAAATCCTTTTCTCCGTCTACAAGGATACGCCGCGTCATCATGCCGTCGCGTTTAACGTTGGGCACTGAAAAATCAGCCACATTAACGTCTACGCCGTCGTGCGTCATCCAATCGTCGATCCCTTCGAAGGGCGCGATGCAACACTCCTTCAACCCCTCCGAAAAGAATTTCAGCATTCTCACGTAATTTTTGCATCGTTTATAACTGATTCCCATATAAGGGAATGTAAACATCAGAAAAATTGCCGTAATTACGCAGGTGATAACAATGACCCAAGGCTGCATCTGATCCTCGTATGGAAGCATCGCGTACCACACCGCGCAACCCACTACGGCGACCAGCCAAACACCGAAAACCGCCAAAAACACGGCAAGCAACTTTCTTTTCTGCATGACCGCATTCCATAAATCGTCGTCTGTATATAATTTCTTTGTCATAACTTTTTTATTATATCCTATCCGTTGAAAAATAGCAAGTGAAACCGACTTTTATTATTCCGCGATAAATAAAAGTCCGAGCGTATTTCTACCGCAGTGGCTTGTGATAATCGAGCCCGCAACCGTTTCTATCGTCTGTCTGAACGAAAATTTCTCTTCCGCCTTTCTCTTTGCGACTTCGACAAGTTCTTTATCCGCAGAGGAATGCGTGATAAAGCATCGGCTGTCATCGTAGTTCGGATACATAACCGCAAGATCGTCGATGTAATTCGAAATGCATTTTTCCATGGAACCGCGGTATTTTTTGCCTGCGACAAGTTGTCCGTCCTCCATCTGAATAAGCGGATGAATTTTCAAAAGATTCGCTCCGAACATCTGCATTCTCGAACATCTTCCGCCTTTATAAAGATAATCGAGCCTGTCTGGTACGAACGAGGTATTGATCTTAGGCGCCAATGCATTGAGACGGTCGACGATCTCGGGCGCGCCCATTCCCTCATCCCTGAAATCCGCCGCTTTCATAACGAGCAATCCCTGCCCGCCCGAAAGCGCACGGGAATCAATCACAAATACTTTGTCGCCGAATTTCTTCGCCGCTTCTTTCGCGTTGCCACAGGAAGAAGACGACTTGGAAGAAATGTTGATGTGGATTACGGTGTCTCCCGCCGAAACAAAGCGGTTGAAATATTCTTCGTAAGTTCCGACATTGGGAGCCGAAGTTTTCGGAAGCGTATCCGTTCTTTCTACAAACTCAAAGATATTTTGCGGGGTTATGTCCACGCCGTCCGAAAAACAGTCTGTTCCCAAAATCACGTTGAGCGGAAGCAATCCGATCTGTCGGCTCTCGGCATATTCCCCGATGTCGCATGTGCTGTCGGCAGTAATTTTTATCATAATATTTCTCCTCCTGCCCATAAAGGCATTTTTTACGGATGTACGGCAATCGAGGTATGCATCTTCGCCCAAAACGAAATAAAAGATTTCATGTTTATCGACCATTCAGGCACAACGCCCACAACGTCATCCGCTTTCAGACAACCGATCTCGCCGGAATCGTAACTGTTTCCCCGATTGTCGCCCAAAAAAAAGATTTCTCCTTCTTCAACCAATTTCATCTTCCCAAAGTCAAAATCGGGAGTCGCACCATTCGCATACGGTTCCGAAAGCGTTGTAAACTCTTCTTCCCCCGCATATTTAATGCTGATTACACCGTTCTCACAAGCCACGGTATCGCCTTCAACTGCAATCAGACGCTTGATGATATAGTCGCCGCTGAACTGATAACCGTTCTCCTGCGAATAATTTTTTACGGAAATAATGATCACATCGCCGCGACGGGCATCTTCTCCGCCCTTCTTTGCATAGAGAAGATCGCCGTCCTGCACGGTATTCAACATAGAACTTCCCGAGACTTCCACAACAAAACAAGTACGTTTGACCCATACGTTAAAAATCGCAAACGCCAGCAAAACAACAAGCAAAAGTCCCGCCAATACGCTGAAAAACACAACGAGCGGAGATTTCTTTTTGCGTTGATTGAGCATGAGAGGGCGCTCGGGCAAATTATCGTCAAACATATCTACTTTACAGCCAAATCACATTATTAAGAACAACGCGGTTTTCGAGACGGAACACGACGGAAACCGTTTCGTTAAACCCGTCGAGAGATTTGCCCGTCTCCGTTTTGAACTCTTCGGGATCGAGCGTAAAATTCTTCCATTTGCCTCCGCCCGAAAGTTTCACGGTCGCGGAATATCCCGTTTGCTCCTCTTCGTCTTTATAAAAGGTCACTTTTACCGCCGCGTCCGTCGCAGACCACAGATCAAAAGAAAGCGAACAATTTTCGGGCGCTTCGAAGCGCGGCTCTCCCACGCGGTAAGAAATAACTGCGTCGGCGCAAATTCCTTTGATTCCGCCGTAGCCCTCCGCTTCCAACTCTTCGGATACTTCCCCGTCCGCAAAACAATCGGCAAGCGGGCGGCTTCCGTAAAGGCTGATAAAACCGTTCAGTTTATCTTCCTGCGCATCGTAAATCACTCTGCGCGAGGGACAGTTATTGTTATACGGCTTTTTCACTTCGAATTCCTGAATTTTGCTCGTCACGCTGAAACCGTTCGAATACCGCACAAACGTATAGAGCAATACTTTGTCGCTGCCCTCGTATACGGAGAGGGGCGCTTTGGCAACATTGTCTTTTCCGATCTCGTTGGGAGCGCACAGCACGCGCGTCCAGTCGCGCGTTCGGAACCGCGCAACCTTTTCCGTAAAGAAATAACCGCAATCGACGACTTCTCCTTCGGGATCGTTTTTGATCGTGACCATCAAATTTTCGTCTTGATCTTCCTCTATGCTGAACGATGTGGGCGCGCTCAAAAATACCGAATGCTCTTTCATAAACTTATCGAGGAACAAATCGATATCCGCCAAAGCACGACGGCCGACCAATCCGTTTCCGTGCGAAGAAAAGAGCAGCGCTTTCTCCACTTCCGGATTGATCTGCTGGAACGTGTCGTAGACCCGATCGTAATTGTATTTTTTATCGCTAACCGCCGAAATCAACAGAAGCGGACATTTCAGATAAGGCGCATAGCTCTGCGAGTCGATTCCCGCAATAAAGCGGTGACGTTCTTCGTCAAAAGCGTTTTTCTTGTTTTCTCCGAACTTTTCGATATTCTGATAAGCGAGCCAGCCGGCGGCGCAGACTGAAATCATACAAGAAAAATCAACATAAGGCGCAACCTTAAAAAGAACTTCTCCGCCCGTTCTCAATCCGAGCGCCCCCACGCATTTAACTTCCGGTCGTTCCGTGAGAAAACGCACTGCGTAGCGCGCTACTCCCGCCCATTCGTACCAGCTCGTCTCCTTTGCAGACGGCTCCGCATACCGCATTGCCCGCCCTGCGCGGACATAGTTGGCATAGTCTACGTCCTGCGGATAATAAGTGTATCTGTTTGTGCCGTTGTCGCCGCAATAGTCCACGCACAGAACCCCGTATCCGCGCGCCACAAAACGACGGATAAACTTCATGTCCGATCTCAAACCCGCTTCAAACAGAATCATCACTACGGGAAAGGTTTTCAGATCTTTCGGAACGATGTACTGCGCATAAATTCTTATACGCCCTTTTACCGTTTTTCTTCCGGAGAAAAAGACGTCGCGTATGATCATGCCTCCGCATTCCGTCTCGGATATCACTTCCGTTTCCAAAGGAAGCGTATCGTCAAAATCTTTCCAAAGCGTTACGGGTGTCAGAATTGCCAAAATGTTACCTCACTCCACGGAAATTTGGGATCCGTGTTTTTCAGTCGCTTTTTTCACCGTAAGTTTACGGTTGATTCTATGCTTTAATTCTTCCACATGAGAAATAATCCCGATGGAAAAATGTTCGCCCCTGAGTTTTTCGAGACTGTCCATGACGGTATCGACAAGTTTTGCGTCAAGCGTTCCGAATCCCTCGTCAAGAAAGAAGAATTCGGACGAGCGCAGATTTCTCGCGCAGATTTCCGCGGAAAGCGACAGCGCAAGCGAAAGCGATACGAGAAAAGTCTCTCCTCCCGAAAGAGTATTTACACCGCGAAGCGCGCCGCCGTGCAGATTGTCGCCCACAAAAAAACCGCCGTCGTACCGTAAAAAATACTGACCGTTTGTCAACGAAAGAAGTCGCCCGCTCGCATTGAGCGCAACTGTTACAAGATATTCCTCCGCCACAAACTCCATAAATTTATTGCCTTCAAGCAGTTTTTTCAGCCGCTCATAAAGCATCTGCTGTTTTTCGTCCGCACGAAGTTCCTTTTCCAGCGCAACCTTTACCAGCAGCGCTTCTTCGGAACGGATCAGTTCATCTTTTTTAAGCGCAAGAGTCGTTACAACTGTCTCATACTCCGTTTCCGCTTGACGCAGAGCCCGACGGAGATCGTTCAACTCTTCCTCTCCGACGATAGGCGCTTCTTTGAAACTTTCATAAGCAACTTGCACGGCGGAATACTCATCCCGAAACTTTCTGACGCGTTCTTTCGCTTCTTGCGCGTCGCCGTAACGCTTTAAGAGAGAATCAACCCCGTCTATATTGGAAAAACCGCCCGCGGCAAGCGCATCGCGGAGTTTTTCTTCCGCTTGCATATACAATTTCCTACCCGCACGCAATCTCTCTTCCCCCACGGCAAACGCCGCTTCCGCCGAAGAACGCGCCTTTCTTGCCTCGTCCAATTGCGCCGCATGTTCCTTGATCTCTTTTTTCAGTGCGGCGATCCGTTCGTCGATTTCTGCAAGCGAACGCAAATCATCAAACGTATTTTTTCCGATTTCTTCGAGTTCCGACCTTAAACGTTTTCCCTCTTCCTCAATTGTTTTTAAGGAAACGAGATGTGCTTTATAGTCACCGTAACGCCGTTCGAGCGTTTGAAGATTTTCATGTTCTTTTTTAAGAAGTTTCTCTCTCTGTTCGTTCTGTTTTCCCCATTCGGAAAAATCAGACGCATGTCCTTGAGCCAACTCCCCGTATTTTCTCACAAGCGGTTCCGTGTCCGGTTTAATTTGCGGAAACTTATTTTCGAGGACAAGAAGATCCTCTCTGAACTGCGCGTATTCTTCACGGAAAAACGCCGCTTTCGAAATCCAGTCTTTTCCCCCTTGGGTAAGAGCGGAAATCCGTTTTTCTATGTCAGTCTTTTCTTTTTCGTAATCGAATCCGGAAAATCGATCTTTGATTTTTTTATACTCTTCGCGCGAAACTCGGAGTTTATCATGCAATTCAGCTGTTTTCTTCGCATTTTTATCGCGTTCTTCCGCGCGCACACGTTGCTCGGCGAACGAAGAAATGTCATTTTCCGCTTTCTCCGCATTCCATGTTAAAGCACGCGTTTCCGCTTCTTTTGCCCGATCCAGATTCTTCTTGGCAACAGTCAGCGAAAATTCCGCTTCTTTTCGATCGGAATCGGCTTTCTTCAATTCTGTCTCCGCACCCTTTACGACAGAAGCGGCAACAAGCAGATTCAGTTCGTTTTCGAGAATTTCGATGTTCGGCAATTCGGCATTCAACACTTCGCGCCTTAGTAGAAGCCGCTGCGCTTCTTTGCTCTTTTCGTAAAGCGCCGAGAGCGATTTTTCTTTTTCTTTCAATTCGGCGAGCTTTTGTCTCGCCGAATCAGCGCCTGCCGAAAGCCGATCGGCTTCATCTTTTAACCTCGCGTTGCTCTCCTCTGAAATTGCGGTATACGGCAACAGTTTCGTTTTCGACAACTCTACGGAAATCGAAGCATCTTTATATGCGCCGTTTGCCCGCGCCACAAGCCGTTCGCCGTATCGTTCCAGATCAAAAAGGCGGGACATCAGTTTCAAGCGATCCGAACGGGTAGATTTTACAAATTGCGAAAACTCTCCTTGCGGAAGCGCAATGCATTTTTCAAAATCTTTCTGTTCAAGCCCGATAATTTTTTCAAGCAATTCGTTGCCCTGACGCACAGCGTCGGCAATGCAGACAAGCGCAGAACGTTCGCCGTCGAATTCGTATACTTTCAAGTTTTGCGCGGCGTTTTTGCGTTTGATCTCCCGCTCCACGCGGTAACGGCGGCGTTTTCCCGCATAGTCCGTCTCGAATTCGAAATTGACATAAGCCTTGTCTTTACCGTAATTGACAATATCTGCGATTTTTCCGCTGCGGGAACGCGCTACATCACCGTACAATGCAAACCCGATACAGTCGAGAACCGTACTTTTTCCGGAACCCGTATCGCCGAAAATTCCGAATATTCCGTATTGCAGCAACTCTGAAAAATCGATCGCCTGAGGTTCGGAAAAAGAGTTGACGCCGCAAAATTCAAGTCTGAGCGGTTTCATGCTTCCTCCTCCAACAGACTCAAAAATTTCTCCGTCAGTTCTCCGTCGGCATTTCCGCCGAATTTGGAGCGGTAGTATTCGTTAAACAATTCCGCCGGCGAAAGCCGCGCGCGCTGAACGACAGGCTCGGCCCCCTCCGCATTCACGCGGGGATTGATGAATATAAGCCCCTCGCACGCATCTTTAAGCGATTGCGTTTCATACGAAGTCAGCGGCGCGTTCAGATTAAGCGTCAGTTCCACGAATTCGTCGGAGTAATTGCTCAAAATTTTCAGAGCTTCCTCCGCGCCGTTACATTCGAGACGGATAAGTTTCCTGCCCGAACGCAGCGGAACTTCCTTTATTGTCCGAATCGATTCGCCGTCCGTTTCGAGAATACGCACCGATTTTTTCGTATTTGCCTCGTCGAAAGAATACTGCAAGAGCGAACCGCTGTAACAAACGTTCTGCGCAATCTTCTGCGGACGATGCAAATGCCCCAGCGCAACGTAAGCCTGATTCGGAAAAACGGTGAGCGGAACTGCGCGAGCGCCGCCGAGATCGATATCCCGTTCGCTCTCGCTGCATTTGCCGCCCGCAACAAAAAGGTGGGTCAATACGATATAGGGAAGCCCTTTTGAATATCCCTCTTCTCCGCGCGCGATCCAACGGCTGATTTTTTCGGAATAACTTTCTTGTTTCTTATCTTCTTTCAGGCTCGCTTCGTTGGGATAAGGAAGCGCGTTGATATAAACTTTTTCCCCTCTTTCATTTTCGAGAATCAAATAAAAATCGCCCGATTCCACTGCGCGAACCTTTCTGTCCGCATCCGCACATGCTTTTTTCGGTCTGTTTCCGAAGAGGTAAACGCCCGATTCCTGCGCAAAGGGAGCGGCGGCGGATAGACGAATTCCGTCGTCGTGATTTCCGCTTACGATCACGACGGCGCGGTTACTCCCCGCGATCTTTTTGATTTTCGAGAAAAAAAGCTCTTCCGCCTCGGCGGGCGGCGTAAACGTATCGAACACGTCGCCCGCTACGAGGACAAGTTCGATATTCTCTTGATTGCAGATTTCGGCAATTTCGTCAAGCGCATCCGCCTGTTCGGGAAGACGTTCCCGATCGGAGAGCCGTTTGCCGATATGCCAATCGGAAGTGTGTAAAATTCTCATGCGCCGAAATTTTAACCGAACGTGCCAAAAGACATTGCTTTTCGCCGAAAGTTATGCTATATTAATATAGCATGGTTTTCAGAAAAAATCAAGCGTTGAAATGCGCTTGTCTTAAATAAACTGTTTTTATACAACATGCCTGATTATCGGCGGAGGATAAAATGTCGTTCAGCACCTTTTCCAAAGGCTTCACTGCGAACATGTTCACGAGCGTGGAGAATCAATTCATCACAAAATATCTGCCGCAGGCGGACGGAGACGCAGTAAAAGTCTATCTTTACGGTCTTTATTTGTGCCAGTGCGCAGAAGATTTCGACGCGGCTTCCCTCGCCAAACTTTTGCACGTCTCTTCGGAAAAACTTGTAGAAATCTACGGTTTTTGGGAGGAATGCGACCTTGTGCACATTCTCTCGCGAGATCCCCTCTTCGTCGAATATCTTCCCGTTAACGCTTCGATCGGGAAACCGAAGCCTGTCAAAGCGGAAAAATATGCGGCGTTCAACAGAGAGTTTTATAAACTTCTGCAAAAAGCGGGCATTGTGTTTAAGCCCTATGAAATGCTGAAAATTCTTGAATTTCTCGAAAACAATCCTATGGAACAGCAAGCGTTTTTGCTTGTTACGGAATATTGCGTAAAAAAAGACGGCGAAAAGCTCACTTCCGGTCATATTCTGAACAAAGCGGCAAAAATGTGTCGGGAACGGAAATATACGCTCGAACAGGCGGAACAGGAATTTTCAGATTTCAAAGAACATGAACGCGACCTCTCTAAAATGCTCGATTATCTCGGAATCAGCCGAAAGGTAAAAGAGAGCGATTATGAATTTCTCGAAAAATGGCTGAATCTCGGAATGGACTCCGGAACGATCCTCGCCGTTGCGAAACACCTTAAAAAAGGATCTCTCAACACGATCGGTTCAATTTTGGAAGAATTAATTCAAAAAAAGATTTTCAAAGCGAACGAGGCGGAAAGCTATCTGATTCGACGCGACGAACTTGCGGCAACGGTCTTTTCCGTCGCAAAACGGCTGGGTGTCAAAATACAGAACCCCCTGCCTTTTGCCGATGAATATGTAGAAAAATGGCTCGAACGCGGTTACGAAACCTCTTCTCTGAGTATGATCGCCTCATTCTGCATGAAACTCGGTTACGGATTCGGAGAAATGGACACCTTGATCGACGGACTTTATCAAAGCGGCACGGTGGACGAGCAAAGCGTTAAAAATTATTGCGCTGCGCGTGATAAAGAATTCCGTTTGCTGCAATCTTTGCAGACGGAATGCGGAATCATTAAAAAAACGCAATCCGCGCTCGATATGGTTTCCGTATGGAAGAACTGGAATTTCTCGGATGCGATGATCAGAGAAGCCGCGAAACGCAGCGCCAACGCTTCCGCCCCGCTGCCCTACATCAGCAAACTGCTTTCGGAATGGAAGCGGGAAGGAATTTACACCCCCGAAGCGCTTAACCAAAACGCGCCTGCCCGAAAGAGCGAGCCTTATCTGAACGAATCGGCAATCGCTGCGGACCTTCGCGGCTCGCGCGAACGGTATTACGCGGTTCTGCGCGAACAAGCGATCGACCGCGCGGAACAAATGCGGAAAAAAGCCGAAGAAAACGCCGAGTTCAAAAAAGCGAACATCTTGGTCAAAGAATGCGAGCTTGCGCTCGCCCGCGCCGAATCGCTCGGAACAAACGATCTGTCTCCCCTTCAATATGCATTGACTCAGGCAAAAGAACGGCGCAAACAATCTCTGAAAGCCGTGGGAATTACCGAATCCGACCTGCTACCCGCTTATGCCTGCAAAAAATGTTCGGATACGGGATTTATGAAAGACGGAAGAATGTGCGATTGTTATCAATCCACTTAAATGAAAAACGCGGCAAATGCCGCGTTTTTATTCGTAGTCTCCGTAGTCCCGACGGTCGCGCGGCTGCGGTCTGGGCGGCGGACAGGGACGGTTCTCTTCGCACTTATTCTTCGGCGGCTCGCAAGTCTGCGACGGATTTTTAAGTTCCACGAGCACGACGTCTTCTCCGATTTTAACGATATGTTTCAATTCGATAAAGATTACGTCTTTTCCCCAACGAAAACCTCTTCCGCCGGGGACGGTGATCCCCAGCACTTTTCCCTCAGGATAAGTAAATGCGATATCGCAAACTTTTCCGAGTCGTTTCCCGTCGCAAATATTGATCGTTTCTTTTTGTTTTAATTCCGAAAAGCTCGTTTCCACATGATAATATATGAAGATAACCGACAAAATATCCCAAAAAACGACCGCTATTTTTTGCGGTCGTTATCGTTTTCTTCTGTTTTTTGTACGGGCGGAGCCGCTTGCTTCGTTTTTTTGCAATTTGCCGTTTCCGCTTCCGATTTTTCCCTTTTTGCCTCTCCCGCGTATCTGACGACTAATTTTATCGCCGCGTATACGCACGGAACCCCGACGAGCAACGCCAACAGCAAAATCCAGTTTTCCGGCGATGAAAAAAATTCAGCGACTTTTCCGAAAAATACGGAATGACTTACGGCAATTCCCACAAACCGGTTGTCCGCCTCGTATATCGGTTTATCAAGCGGAGCCCCTTCTTTCACGCCTTTCGTGATTATAAAAAATCCCTTTTCATCGATTCCGGTCTCAACTACTTTATGAACGATCTGCCGCCCGGCAAGCGAACCCTCGGAAGCGATGTAGACGGCATGCGCGCCAATCTCCGTATCGCGGATGTTGCAAATTTTAACTGTGATCAGTTCTCCGACTTCGATTTCGCCCGTCATAGAATCCGTCTCTACGACCGAAAAAGAATATCCGAAAATTTCAACCGCGCGATGACCGTTTTTGCGCGCTGCGAACGTTAAAATTAACATTATTACCGCGAGAACACACAGTACGATGCAAACGACCGTAACAATCCACGAGCTGACTTTTTTCCACATTTCCCGCGATTTTTCCGTCTTTTGGGCATCCATTTTCTCAGTTGACTTTTTGAAGCACTTGCAAATACTCGATCGAACGAGGCATTTTTCGACTTCCGAACGAATGGTTCATCCACACGATCAAATCATTAAGCTCGCGTACCAAAAATTGCAAATTAAGAGGAACGAGTTTACGTAAAACTTTGTTACACACAAAAATATCGATACCGTCCGACTCTTTCCCGCCGCAGGCGACATAAACGGAAACAAATGCGGAAAGCTGCTTCATGAGCCGCGTACCGAATTTCACAGCAAACCTCTGCCCCAAGAATGTATCAAGCTCCTCGATACGGTGCATATTGTCCGTTTTGATCGCGTGATCGTGTTGCGCCCTGTCAAACAATGTTTGCAGATAATCGGAAGAGCAGTTTGCGAGTTCAACGGGGTCCGCTTCAAATGGCTCGGCTATCTGATTCAGTTGTATAATCATAGCCCGCTCGTAAACATCGTCTGAAATTGCAAAAGTCGTATCGTCCGTATTCGCCGTACCGATAAACCAAATGTTCTGTGAAACAGGAAGTTTTCCGTAAGAAAAATTTTTGGGATCGTTTGTCGAAACGGCGGGAACAAGTTCGATCTTCCATTCCGAGACATCCGGCACGTCCATAAGAGAAAGAAAATCCGAAAAATAGTATTCCGCACGCGCAAGATTCATTTCATCGAGAACGATAAAATCGGGCTCCTTTCGGTAACTTGCGGCATAAATTTCGGCAAGATACGAAGTCTCGACGAATTGATTATTGAAATCGTCGTAGTATCCGAGAAATTCCGTACTGTCGTGCCAATCCGGCGTTACGGGAACTATCATGGGCTGATGATTGAAATAACAGCCTACTGCATGCGGAAGACTTGTTTTTCCCGCGCCCGTAATTCCTTCGACAATCACAAGTTTAGAAGTGGCGAGAGCCGCAAAAAATTGACGGATCATATCCTCTTCGTAATATAAATTAAGCTGGGTTGCCGAATACGCCACTACGTTCTTCACCATTTCCCGCAGCGAAATAAGCTCGGATTCCGCCATCTGAACGTTATTCGGATTTTCTTCGTAAAAGCGGTCCACTTCAACGAGCGAAGCAAATCGTATCGTTTCGTCTTTTATAACAGGTTCGGAAGGTAAACTCTCTTTTTCTTCCTGTAAAATGGGTTCCAGTTCTTTTTGCAATTTTTCGGCAAACGCAAACTTTTTTTCTTTCGCCATTTCGTCTGCTTGCAATTTCAGTCTTGCGACTTCTTCCATGATTTTATCTGTTCGGACATGTTTCACCCGATACACGAAGTATCTGCGGATAAACAACCATAAACGATAAACGATAAATCCGACGAAAACGGTGATTATAACCGAAACAATAATGAGAAAAATCCAGCCGAATACTCCGAATCCATCCATGTGATAACCGACAAGCCTGAAATATTCACCGACGTCGCTGATAAAAAAGTTATAAATCGCAATTCCTACGGACGCGAAAAAATCGCCGATATTACGAATCAGCGTCCATAAAAATTCTACAAAAAACCTTGCAAAAGCAGTCATAATTTATCCCGTTCCGGCTTATAATCGCACGTTTTGTTTTCAAAAAAATCGTTGGTCAGTCATTGCCTTTCGGCTCGTTTTTTCCGCAACGCTCCGATTTTTCAACTCTTTCCGGATCGCCTTCCGGCGTATCCCGATCGACAGGTATTTTTCCCTCGGCGCGCAGCTCTTTCAGAAGTTCCTCTTTCATCAGTTCTTTGTCCGACTTTTTCTCCCGATTCTTCTGTTCGCGGATAATCAAAACCAAATCGAACGCACAATACCCCAGTAATAACAGACAAGGCAACACTACGCACACGCCGAAACCTGCGGGAGTATGAAGAAAGAGAAAGAAATTTCCGATTCCGTCGGAATGTCCAACAACTTTTCCGATCACTTCATCCAATGTGCGTTTGGGCGCGTCCGGTATCCCGGTTTTATCCCCTTGCGTATAAAATACAGTCTGATATCCGTTCCCCCACACCTCGACAATCCGATGCGAATTGATGACAATTTTACCGTCTAAGTTATCGTAAAAAGATATGACGTCGCCCGTTTGAAGCGCCAATTTCTCCTCTTCGGAAAGAATCTTGACTTTCAGAAGCGCGCCCTTGGAAAAACTGTCCTCTCTGTCTCCGTCCATGGAATCGGATTTTACGGCGACGAACGCCGTTCCGAACAAAGAAGTATACCCCTTTCCGCCCGACTTTACGATCATGACCGTCACGAACAGAATCAGTGCAAAAAGAAGATACACAATTACGTTCAAAACGATTTTCCATATCTTTTTTGTTTGCGGATTCATAAACTCAAAATGGCAGACAAGCCCGCAAAATCATCAAGAAACGCTTTTCAGCGTGCTTGTTCTGAATTTCAAAAGGAAATTAAAAGTATCTCCGAGCACCGATTCGATGCAATCGCCGTCCTTTCCTTCCAGCCAGACTTTCACGGTAATCCTCATATCTGTATAAGATACTCCGGAAGAGGGAGCTGTAAACTCGTTAATGGAAGAAGCGGTGAAATCGCTCGCCTGCGCAGGCGTTTCAATCCCCGCATAAATACGGTTGGCGTAAGTAGGCGCCGTCACGGTATCCGTTGTAATATGCTGAGAAATCGCATAATCGCTCGCGAGATTTCCTTTGTAAAAACCCTTAGCCGTATCGCTCGTTGTCACTCCGCCCGCGATTTCTTCGCTGGGCGCCCAGATCTTGTTGGTTTTCGAAGTTGCGTCTCCGAAAATAAACGCTACCCGCGCCGCGTCTCTCGCTCTCGCTTTAATGATTTCATTCTGTTTCACTTCGGTTGCGATACCGTACTTTGCAGTCGTCAGATTTTCCCATGCGTAAATCTTTCTGGTAGGCTCAAACGATGCGTCATCGGAATCCGCCGTGACTTGCGATCCGTAATCGAGCACAAGAGAAGGCATTGCAGAAGCATCTTTCGCGGGAATATAACGAAAAACCAAATCGAATGTAGCATATTCGACCAACGCAGCCGCGTTTCCGTTCTTCTCAATAAGATCAATCGCATTCGTGGCGGAAACGGTATTAGCCGAGTCCTCCGTCACAGTGAGCGGGGTATATGCAATAGGACTCCCGCCGTTAATTTTACTCTTGATCGTATCAGCCGAAAGAGAATAGACAAAGTCGCTGTTGGCGGGAGTTCCGCCGACTTCGGTTACCGCCACCTGTAAATTCTCGTCGCCCGAATCGACGGCAAAGCCCACTTCCGCAAGTTCTACGTTCGACTGATAAGAAAACCAAGCAAACGTAGAGCCCACCGTAAGCGATGCCGCAACCGCCAACGCAACCGAAGCTCCGATCAATTTTTTTGTTGCCTTCATGTTCATGATCCTCCAATGGATTTTTTCTTATTTGCAGTACCCTTTTATCAATAAGCCTCTATGCTCATCTTCATTTTCAAACGCCCGCCGATCAATTCCGTTTTACAGGATATATCATAACCTTCGAGCCATAAAACAACCGTATATTTTTTGACTTCATTCGTCTCGAACGGAATTTCTTTTCGACTGATGATCACCCCGTCCTCATCCAAAAAACCGATGACTTTACCTTCGGGATATCCCGCTGCTTCCAGTTCCAATATACCCTCTTCGCTGTCCTCCGCTCGCGCATAAACGGCGCCGTCTTCTTTGAGATCCGCGTTGCCCTCCAGATTCTCGTCCACTCCGCATTCTTCCAATATAAGAACGCGCAACGCATCGGAAGGTTTATATCGTTTATCTTTCGTCCCCGGAAGCTCGTCTAAAATATGTACGTTGATATCATAATTAATTGCCCGTTCCGTAAGATTCATCAGATAAAAGCTGAAAGCCATATATCGCTTTTTTGCGTCGTTTTTAAGCCCGATGTCCTGCGGAATCCCGTCAGGCAGATCGCGATATGTCGTCGGTTCGAGGTACTCTATCCCCGGCACGTCAAAACGGGAAGTTTTGTCTTTTTCCAAATCTTTTGTAAGACAAGCGGCAATTTTAACTTTATCTTCTTTCAAGACTACGACGAAATTACCGACTTTATCTCCATAGAGTGTAAAACCGGAAAGAATCACCAAAAAAATCAGGGAAAAAATCATGAAATATTTGGAAATTCGCTTAATTTTAAGCCGTATCGTCCACTTATCTTTCATTGCTTTATCCTAGAAGACTGCCTACTGTTTTACCACAACCGCTTCCGCTTGATGAGAGTATTTTTCAAACGGTTCCGGTTTTCCCAAATAATAACCTTGACCGCAGAATATGCCGATCCGCTTAATAAACTCTTCGGTCAGTGCGTCTTTAACGTCCTGCGCGATCACTAAAAAATTATTTCCCCTTGCAAAATCAAGAAGCGTTTGCATATTCTTGATATCCGGTTCTCCGTCCTGCACTTTTGCGACGAAGCGCTTGTCAAGTTTCACCCAGTCAAATATTCTTTGCTCGCCGATCTTCATAACGGCGTTCGTTTCCAAACCGAAATTATCCACTGCCGTCATAAATCCGCATTGAGTCAATTTTTCGATCGTCTCCGCAACAATGGCGTTTCTTCCGAGGACGACGACTTCCCCTACCTCGAAACAAATACCCGCAGGGGGAACGCCGTACTTTGTCGCGATTCTGTAAAGTTCGTCGCATATCTTCGGATCGGAAAGCTGACGGTCGCTCAGGTTTATCGAAAACGCAATTCGCGAATCGGGGTGGATTTTAATAAACTTTTTGAACTGGATGACCATTTGCTCGTAAGCCCAAAGTCCCACCCAGCCGATATCACCCGAACGCTCGATTACATGAATAAACTTATCGCGTTTAAGCGCGCCGAGCTCGTTGTGATCCCAATGCAGCGTCGCCTCATATGCTATCGGTTCATTTTCGTAAAGATTGTAAATGGGCTGGAAATAAAGCGTAAATTCTTCTGCGTTGATTGCGTCTTTCAACTCTCGGTAATAGTGATAATCCGCACAATTGTTCAATAGTTCGGGCGTAAATACCACATAATCGTTGAGCCCCTCCCGTCCGGAAACGGCGAGAGCGATTTCGAGATTCCTTAAAAAATCTTCCACTCTCGTTTCAACGTCGTTTACGTTATACGCCGCCGCGCCGATTACGAGATCGGGCAACTCTTTTTGTCCTTTCTTTCTTCCGAAAGGAACGGGAGCATACCCTTTGGTGATACACTTCGCCGCATAATCGCCGAGTTCCTCTTCCGTCAATTCGCCTTCCAACAAAAACGCATATGTATCGTATTCGTAAAGGCAAACCTTACTGCCCTTCGGAAGTACGGATGCAATACGCTCCCGAATCGTCCCGAGCGCCCAGGCGTACCATGCCTCTCCGTAAGTTTCTTTGAATTCTTTTGCGGTGTTGAACTCCGCGAAAATGACCGAAAACGATCTTGCGTTCTCACCCTCGATCATTTCTTTCAGCAATGCGCCGAATTGCTCTTTTTTCAAATCTTTCAGTTTATAACGGGAAAGACGGGCTCTTTTATGTTCCCTGCGAATGTCGAGAAACAGAAAATAACTTGCGACGGGTACGGCAAGCAGGAACACGATCAAAAGAAATATATTCAAGCCCGTACTCATTGCCAAAAGCTGTCCTGACATCCCTTCTCCCTTTCCTGAATCTTCGTATTTCGAAGGTTTTTAAGCAGAATTTGCCCCAACTTCGCCGAATCGCTTAAAACGACGCAATACATTGTATTACACATATATACCACAAAATAAATATATATAAACATCAACCAAATGCGGAATCGAAAAAAACGCAAAAAAATTCCGCGGAAAAATTCCGCGGATTTACCGGTTTTTCTATCGTCCGGAAAATTATGAGATATTTGATTTAATTTGTTTCAAGGCATTCTTTTCAAGCCTTGAAACCTGCGCCTGAGAGATTCCGACTTCTGCCGAAATTTCCGTCTGCGTTTTTCCCTCATAGTAACGCAGCATCAAAATTTTGCGTTCCCTGTCCGCAAGACGCGACATCGCCTCCCTCAGCGCCACTTTTTCCGTCCATATTTCGTCGCTCTGTTTTTCATCGGCAAGCTGGTCCATGAGTTCCACCGTATCGCCCGACTTACTATAGACGGGTTCGTGCAAAGAAATAGGATCGGAAATCGCATCGAGCGCATAGACGACTTCCCGTTCTTTCACCTGCATTTCCGCAGCGATACGCTCGATCGTTGCTTCCTCGTCGCGTTCCTCGATACTCTCCCGCACTTTGAGAATTTTATATGCGGTATCCCGAATCGAACGGGACACCCGCAATGAGTTTCCGTCTCTTAAATAACGTTTAATTTCGCCTAAAATCATCGGAACGGCATAAGTCGAAAATTTCACCTGAAATTTCGGATCGAAATTATCGATCGCTTTGATGAGCCCGACGCACCCCGCCTGAAAGACATCGTCAGCGTTTGCGTTCTTCGCCCAAAACCGTTTGACAAGGGAGAGCACGAGACGCATATTTCCGACGATAAACTTTTCGCGCGCCGCTTCGTCGCCCGCCTTTAACTGCACAATCAGTTCTTCGTTTTCTTTTGCGCTCAATTTGGGAAGCCCCGTTGTATCCACCCCGCAGATCACTACCTTTTGCAACATAAATATTTCCTCCTTATGTACTCCCCCGAACAAGTTTTGGCAATCCGTCAAAAATTATACGCGCCATTTTTTTCAAAACTAAACGGAAAACACGGGGTTATTCTATCTTTCCCCATTCGAAAGCCTTATAAACCCCGAAAAGAAAATATTTTTTTATGAAAAAGCGTTTAGATCGCTTGACATTCGATTTAATTTAGAATATCATAATAATGTTGTCCACGGGGGCGTAGCTCAGTTGGTTAGAGCGCTTGCTTGACATGCAAGAGGTCACAGATTCGAGTTCTGTCGTTCCCACCAGGAAACCCTGTATAT
>CAJUOV010000017.1 GCA_910588695.1 uncultured Christensenellaceae bacterium | reverse complement strand
ATCATTTCAATAGTTGGCTCTGTTGTAAGCATATTAAAATCTCCGCTAAATTACTTTTTATCGTATCATTATTATAGCAAGATTCTGAAGAAAGAGCAAGAATAGATGATTGATTTTTTCTTTGCTTTTTATCTCTGAATATTCACCGAATGCGCGGGAGTTTTTTAATTCAAAGAAAAACTAAACGTTCGACAATAAAATATTTTATCCGATCTTATTTACGGGACAAATTATTCTTCTAAACGGACAGTTGTCCGCATACAGTAAAATGTCAGATAGGGACGACCTGTCAAATACTGTATTCAGAGGTGTGGAAATGAATGACGAAATCGATTATGCCGAGATGCTCGAAATTCCCGTGGAGACCGTGACGGTCAGGAAGAAAGAGCGCAAAAAGAGCCGCCGTCAGGCGGAGACCGCCGATTTGGGCGAACAGCTCGTAACGCAGGTCAACGGGCGCATGGAAGAAGCGGAGGCGGCGGAGGACGCGGTTCCCGCGGAATTCGAATCCGATCCGAACTTTGCCGAGAGCAAACAGATTGAGCGCAGCGAAAAACCCGTAAAGAAGAAGAGAGGGATCAAAGCGATTCTAATCGGAGAGCTCGCTGCTGTGTGCGCTCTCTGCGGCGTGATTTTCCTTACAAATATCTTTATGACTGACAGCGCGATCAATACTTTTGTGCGCGGACTCTTTCAGGGCAACGCTCAGACGGCGGACAACCGCGAATATTCCGATTTCAAGCTGACCCCCGTTGTGAGCGACGGCGTGGATGTGGCGCTCAACGTGTCCGAAACGGGCGTGCTCTCCTTCGAGGCGAAGTGCAGCGTGTATGCTCCCGCGAGCGGAAAACTGAGCAAAGTGAACGGCTCTAAGGAAACGGGTTATACCGTAGAAGTCAAACATTCCGATAAGTTCTCCACCGTTATCAGCGGACTCGATACCGTATATCTTTCGGAGGGAGATACTGTCATGAGCACGATCCCCGTCGGCTACACGGACGGCGAGGGCGCGGTCAACGTAATGATGTATTCGGGCGAAACCCTTCTGAACTGTTACAGCGCGGAGAATAATAAACTCGTTTGGATCTGAAATGAGCTTTTTCAAAAAGCGTTTTCCAAAAAAGAAAGTCCCGCGAAACGCGCCGTCCAAAAAGGACGGCGCGGAGAGGGGCGCTCCGGTATTCAAAAGGTTTTCCGTTCACCCGCTGTTTTTCCTTGTGGGAATCCTGTCGGCGTTTACGGGCGGCCTTTTTCATTTTCTGAGCGCCTGCTTTGCCGCGATCGAGCATGAATGCGCGCACGCGTTTGCGGCGCGCCGCTACGGGTTCCGTCTCGACAGAATCGTGCTTATGCCTTACGGCGCGGTGATTTCGGGCGACGTGACGGGGCTGACGCCCAAAGAGGAGTTTTTCGTGGCGGCGGCGGGACCGCTCGTTAATGCGCTTACGGCGCTCGCTTTTGCCGCGTTGTGGTGGTTCTTTCCCGATACGTACCCTTTTACCGAAGCGGCGGCAAACGTCTCTTTTTCCCTGTTTCTTGTAAATCTTTTTCCCGCTTATCCCTTGGACGGCGGCAGGATTTTGGGAATCGCGCTCCGCCCGTTCTGCAAAAAGCGGACGGGGCTCGTTTTGAAATGCGTGACTTTTTTCGTCTCGGCAGCCATTTTGGGTTATTTTGTGTATTCCTGTTTTTCCAAGCCGAACTTTTCCGCGCTTGTCTTTGCCTGTCTGCTCTTCGCGGGCGCGTTCGGCAAGGCGAAATATTCAAAACTGCGATTTTCGCACAAAAAGAGCTTTTCGCGCGGAATCGAGGAAAAGCGGATCGCGATTTCGTCCGCCCGTCCGATCAAAGAGGGATTGCGGTTTTTGAGAGAGGACCGCTACATCGTGTTCGTGCTCTACGATGGAGAGGAGTTTTTGGGCGAACTGTCGGAGACTGAGTATCTCTCCGCGCTTGAAACGCACGAATATTCCGCGCCTTTTTCAAATTGTTTGGGCGATTTTGAAAAAGGGGCTTGAAAAAAACGGTCGGTTATGTTAAAATCTTACCCGAGAGGGTTTTTGAACGCATGAAGAAAGAATGGTTTTTCGATCGCTTCTGCGGCGAGCAGCTTGTGGCTTACGCCGAAGACGGAATCTTGAAAGAGGCTGCCGTCGAGAGCGAGAAGCAGGGCGACGAAATCGGCAATATTTATAAAGGCAGAGTCAAGAACATTGTAGAAGGAATGCAGGCGGCGTTTGTCGACTGCGGTATGGAGCGGAGCTGCTATCTCTCGCTCGGCGAGCGTGCTGCGATCCTGTCGAGTTACGACGGCACCGTGCTCGGGGCAAAGGACGCTTCCTTAAAAGAGGGCGACGAAATTCTGGTTCAGATCGTAAAGCCCGCGCGAGGGAGCAAGGGCGCAAAGGTCACGCGCGATCTTTCTTTCGTAGGCAAGACGCTTATTTATTTGCCGTTGAGTAAATTTTTGGGAATTTCCAGAAAACTCGTCGATTCCGAATTGCGGGGCACTCTTTTGAAAGAGGCGGAAAAACTGATCGAAGGAGAAGAGGGTTTTATTCTGAGAACAGCGTCGAAAGACGCGACGAGGCGGCAATTGAAAGCGGAGGCGGAATATCTGCGCAGAGTATACCGCATGACGATAGAAAGCGCCGCGTCTTCATCCGTCGGCGCATGCGTGTACCGTGATTACGATCTGCCCGTCAAGATCATGCGCGACTCGCTCGGCGGCGAGGTCAACCGCATTTATGTCGGAGATCTCGAACTGTACGACCGCGTGCGGCGGCTTGCCATGATCCGCCCCGATCTCGACGAGAAAAAAGTGGAGTACTATAAGGGAGAGCGGCAGCTTTTTAACGAATTCGGACTGTTCGATCAGGTCTGTCAGTTGACCCGTCCGCGCGCCGATCTCGAAAACGGAGCGTATCTCGTTGTCGAACGCACGGAGGCGATGACGGTGATCGACGTGAACACGGGCAGTTTTACGGGCAGAGACGATTTGGAGACGACGGTATTCGAGACCAATCTGCTTGCGGCAAAGGAGATCGCGCGGTTGGTGCGCCTTAGAAATATCGGCGGGATCGTCGCAGTGGATTTTATCGATATGCAGGACGAGGTGCACCGCACGGCGGTGGAGACGGCGCTCACCGAAGCGCTCTCCGAGGATAAAGCAAAGACGCGCGTCTATCCGATGAGCGAGCTGTGCGTCACCCTGTTCACCCGCAAGCGTACGCGGGGCGATCTTTTGAATTTTCTTACCAAGCCCTGTCCCGATTGTTCGGGCGACGGATATGCGCTCTCCGATCATTTTCTCGCGATGAGACTCAGAGGAGCGATCATGGATTGCTTTTCGGGCGGATACGAAGCGGCGATCGTGGAGATCAACCCAGAACTTCTGCATAAAATTTTGCTCGGGCGCTATTTCGCGCAGGAGCTCAAAGGAAGGTGGAAGGATAAGCGGATTTACTGCGTTCCCCGCGCGGGTCGGGACGAGGAGAAATTTTCGGTGCGGGGCGACAACGCAAAAATTCTGTCTCTTCCGAACGACGCGCAGATTTTGTATTGATTTTTTCCGTTCCGTTGCTTGACGGAGCGGATTTTTTGTGATATTATTAAAACAATCGTTTCAAAACAAGTGTTTTCCAAAGGAGTTACATATGCCGCCCAAAGCAAAATTTACAAAAGACGAGATCGTGGACGCCGCATTCGAAATCGTGCGGAAAGAGGGGTTCGAGGCGTTGACCGCGCGGGCTCTGGGCTCGGCGCTCGGCAGTTCCCCGCGTCCGATCTTTACCGTATTCAACAGTATGGAAGAGGTGCAGTCCGAAGTGATTCTGCGGGCGCGCCGTCTCTACGAAAGCTACGAAGATCGGGAGATGAGCGGAGAAAATTCGTTCAAAGGTTCCGGAACCGGCTACATCCGTTTTGCATCGGAAGAACCCAAGCTCTTTCAGCTGTTTTTCATGAAAGAGGCGGAAAACGTGCCCGAATCCGACAAGGTTTTGAAGTCGATCGACGGCTATTACGAAAAGATCTTAAATTCCGTAGAGACGGAATACGGATTCGATCGGGAGACGGCGGAGCGGGTGTATCTGCATATGTGGCTGTACTCCCACGGGATCGCCGTGGCGATCGCAACTAAAATTTGTTCGTTTACCGAAGAAGAAATTTCCGGAATGTTGACGGACGTCTGTTCGGGGCTCATTCAAAAAATCAAACGGGAGAAAACAAAATGATCAGGGCGGAACATATTTTCAAATCGTACACAAACGGGAAGACGGTGACGGAGGTTCTTAAAGACGTTTCCCTCGAAATCGAAGGGGGAACGTGCGTTATATTGGGAGCAAGCGGTTCGGGCAAGAGTACGTTTTTATCCGTACTCTCGGGGCTCGAAACGCCCGACAGCGGAAATGTGTTTTACGGCGACGAAGAGGTGAGCGCGATGACGGACAAGGAGCGCACCGCTTTCCGCAAGAGAAGGGTGGCGTTTGTGTTCCAGCAGTATTTTCTTTTATCGCATCTTACTGTGGAAAAAAACGTAAGACTCGGCGCGGATCTTGCGGGTATCAAAGAAATAGACGGCGTTCTCGAAGCGGTAGGACTTGCCGACAAAAAAAAGAAATATCCCTGCGAACTGTCGGGCGGAGAACAGCAGCGCGTTTCGATCGCGCGTGCGCTCGCCAAAACTCCCGAAGTTCTTTTTCTTGACGAACCGACCGGCGCGCTCGACGAGGAGACGGGCAGGCAGGTAATCGATTTTATCGGCAGACTGCAAAAGGAGCGTGGATTTACGGCGGTCATGGTGACGCACAATCAGAATCTTGCCGAGACCGCGGACACCGTGATCCGCATGAGCAGCGGAAAGATTGCCGAAATCTACCGCAACGAAACGCCCAAGAGCGCCTATGAAATCGGTTGGTGAGGAGCGACAGACATGATCATCGGAGTCAAAGACGGTCTTAAATTATTCGGGGTTGCGATCGTATCCGCATGCGCCGTATTTGTTTGTACTTTTTTTCTCAATTACTATCTCGACTGCATGTCGATCCAAGGCACGGTGCCGCCCGAGAGCGTGCAACTCTACGACGCGCAGATTCTTTCCGCAAAGCTGACCTGTGCGATCACGGGCGGAGTGCTTGCGCTCGTAAGCTGTTTTCTTATTGCATTTTATACGGGAATTCTGATCGAAAACCGAAGCAAAACAATCGGCGCGCTCAAAGCGATGGGCTATTCCGACGGCAGAATCGCGTTCGGGTTCTGGGTGTTCGGATTGAGCGCCTTTCTCGGCACCGCTTCGGGACACGGCTTGGGATACGCGTTTTCGCCGATGATTTACAATCTGATGAGCGACGGACTTCTGGAAGTGCCTCTCACTTATCATTTCGAATTGACGTTTGGGCTTGTGTTTGCGCCTACTCTGTTTTTCGGCGCGGTGGCAATTCTTTGCGCTTATCTCAAACTACGCGTTCCCGTGATGACGCTTCTTCGCGGTAAGGCGGAAAAAGCGCGCGCGGGCAGAAAAGACGTTCGCGATCGTTCGTTTTTGAGAGAAGTATTTTTCCGCACGCCCGCCGCGCACAAGTCGCTTACGTTCTTCGTCGCGTTTGCGGGTTTCTGTTTTGCGGCGATGTTGCAGATGAGCTGGTCTATGAAAGACCTTTCTTCCGTTACGATGGGGGTGATGATGCTCGTCATCGGCGTAGTGCTCGCAATTACGGCGTTTTTGCTTGCCATGACTTCTCTGATGCGCGGCAACGCCAAGACGGTCTCGCTGATGAAGGCTTACGGCTATACTTTCCTGCAATACGGCAACGCGGTGTTCGGCGGATTCCGTCCCTTTGCCTATCTCGGTTTCGGCGTCGGGACTCTCTATCAATACGGACTTTTGCGGCTTATGGTCGATCTTGTCTTCAAAAACGTGGAGGCAATGCCGAGCTACTCGTTTGATGTAGGCGCGTTCTTCGTGTCTCTTGCGGCGTATATCGTGTTCTACGAACTGTCGGTCGTTTTCTTCACGTACCGCATCGGAAAAGAAAATATCCGTAAATTCGTTGCGGAATGATTGACGCGCGGGCGGCGCTTCTGTATAATGGAGCTATGCTGCCGAACGATCCTTATATACTGCTCTCCGCAGTCAATATGAAACTCCGCGACTCCGATCTGCCGCTCGACGAGCTCTGCTCCGACGAAGATACTTCTGCGGACGAAGTCAAGGGGAAGCTCGCAAAAATCGGGTATTTTTACGACGAAACCCGTCGGACGTTCGCCGCAATGCAATAAAGTTATCCACATATCAACATTTGCGGTGTGGATAACCCGCACGGGAGGGAGAATACCGATGTCGCAAGCCGATCTGATGAAATTTTTCTCGAAATACGATTCCGAAGTATCCGAGGGGGATTTTACGCCCGAGGAGATCGAGGAATATCTCGCATACGCCGAGGGCGAAGAAAAACCGCTTTCTCCCGATGAATGGAAAAGGCGGTATTTCGATTTTTACGACGATATCAAGGACAAGTCCTTAAAAAAGCAGGATTGGTGAGCCGTGAAAAATTACCGTCATGTGATATTCGATGCAGATCATACGCTCATCGACTTCAACGAGGACGAGAAGCGGTCTTTCCGCGCGGCGTTTCGGGGGATCGATCGGGCGGACGAAGAAACGGTTGCCGCAATGTGGGAGTTCTCCTATCGGAATTGGGAGGAACTCGGGCTCAACCGCGTGAACGATCTCGAAATCAGAAAAAAATATCATGCGCTCTACTATGTGCACATTCATGCGCTGTTCGAACACGCCCAACGAAAATACGGACTGAAAAACGCCGAAGAAGCCGAGAAAATCTTTTACCGTTCTCTGTGCTCTCCGTCGCACGAGCGAGAGGGCGCGCTTGCAACGGTGCGTGCGCTTTCTGAAAAATATTGCGTTTCAATCGCAACAAACGGACTTTCGGAAATGCAGAACGCCCGCCTCAAAGAATTCAAGCCCTGCCTTACCCGCCTGTTTATTTCGGAAGATATGGGCTGCATCAAACCGTCTTCGGAGTACGGAGCCGAAATATTGAACGAGCTGGGCGCGACCGCGGACGAGTGCCTTTTCGTTGGGGATTCGCTGACTTCGGATATTGCGCTTGCGAATAAGCTCGGCATGGATTGCGTATGGTATGATCCCGAGGAGAGAACGCTGCCCGAGGGATACCGCGTTAAAGCGCATATCAAGTCGCTGAAAGAACTTCTGCGCGATTTATAAACGCCGCCCCTGCGGGCGGCGTTTATTTACGATACGTATTTCGTGGGACGGAATGCGATAAGCCAATACAAAAGCCAGAGCGCGGCGACGCCCGCAAGAGAAAGAATTGCGCGATATACGATCGGATTGGACGCGCAGAGAAAGAGCAGAAGATTAAACTGCGTGAGCGCGTACACCGAGGCGCATATGCCGAAAAATATCAGAACGGCAGAGCAGATCCAAGTCGTGATTTTCATATCCGCAGTATGCGGAATTTTCTGCGGTTCATGCGGCGGAAAGTCCGTTCACAGAATATTTTCGAGCAGAAGTTTGTCGAAAGCGACCTCTTCGATAAAATCGTCGGGACGGAACGCGACGTGATTGAATTTCGCGTAATTGAAAACGTGCGTCTTTAAGAGCACGGGCGTGGGAATATCGAGCGCGACGCAGATGTCGGAAAGATAGCCGAAAAAATCGGAGTAAGCGAATTTTTTCTCGCTCTCGTAGACAAACTGCTTTTCGATGTGTTCTTCTTTCAGAATTTTTGCCCAGATACGGAACATAGTTTCAGTATAGCATAGTTTTCGGAAAAAATCAATCTGTTTGAAATTTCGCGGAAAAATCAGATAAAACGCAAAAGAACGTTGACAATTCCGAAAAAAAGAGGTATAATCCGAATATCGAGCGTTGCCGTGGTTTCCCGTGCGGGAAATCACGGTCGTCTTTATTAAAAAACGCGTCAAAACGCAAAAAAAGAGGAGAAGTATGGCAGACAAGTTTTACATGACGAAAGAGGGCTTAGACGCCGCCAAAAAACAACTCGACTATCTCACGCGGGTAAAACGTGCCGAGATCGTGGAACGCATTCAGGAGGCGCGCAGTCACGGCGACCTTTCGGAAAATGCCGAATACGATGCGGCGCGCAACGAGCAGGCGGCGAACGAGGGGGAAATCGTCGAACTGGAATATAAAATCCGCAATGCGGAAATCATCGAGGAGAACGAGGATAATTCGCTCGTTCACATCGGTTCCGTCGTTACCGTTTACGACGACGATCTTCAAGAGGAGACCGTCTATACGATCATGGGTACTACCGAGGCGGACGTGATGAAAGGGATCGTTTCCAACGAGTCCCCCGTCGGCGTCGCGCTTCTGCACCACAAAAAGGGCGAGACCGTCTCCGTAAAGGCTCCCGACGGCGAGTATAAACTGAAGATTCTGAAAATCAACTGATCCGCACGGAACGAGGAGAAGAGATATGGAAGAGAACGAAATTTTTGAAGCGGAAGAAAAAGCGTTGCACGAGCAGGCGCTCATCCGCCGCGAAAAATTAAAGAAATTGCAGAGCGAGGGGAACGATCCCTACAAAAAAACGAGCTTTCCCGTGAGCGCGGATTCCGCTCTTCTCAAAGGGAACTTTGAAGCATGGGAGGGGAAAGAGGCGTGCATTGCCGGCAGACTGATGTCCCGCCGCGTGATGGGCAAGGCTTCCTTTTCGCATGTCTCGGACCGCGAGGGACAGATTCAGGTCTATATCACCCGTCAGGACGTAGGCGAAGACGTTTATACCGCTTACAAAAAAGACTTCGACATCGGCGACGTTGTGGGGATCAGGGGCTTTGTGTTCAAAACGCAGACGGGGGAGGTGACCGTTCACGCGACAAGCCTCGAAATGCTCTCCAAGGCGCTTCTGCCTCTGCCCGAAAAACACAACGGTTTGCAGAACGTAGACATGAAATACAGACTCCGCCATATCGACCTCATCATGAACGAAGACGTGAGAAAGACGTTCTTCCGCCGTGCGCGGATCATCGGGAGCATTCGCGGTTATCTCGATTCGCACGGTTATATCGAAGCGGATACGCCCATTCTTTTGCCGCTCGAAATCGGCGCGGACGCCCGTCCTTTCAAAACGCACCATAACGCGCTCGATCTCGATATGTATTTGAGAATAGAAACCGAGCTCTATCTCAAACGTCTCATCGTGGGCGGATTCGAAAAAGTGTACGAAATGGGAAGAATTTTCCGCAACGAAGGCATGGATTCTTCGCACAATCCCGAATTTACTTCCGTCGAGGTGTATACCGCCTACGTTGATTATAAGAGCGTAATGGATTTCGTCGAAGACCTTTATAAGACGGTTGCGCTCGAAACGCTCGGATCGACCAAATTTACCTATCAGGGGCATGAACTCGACTTCGGCGTATGGAAACGCATGACGATGACCGAGGCGGTCAAAGAATATTCGGGCGTGGACTTTTCCGCGATTTCCTCAGACGAAGAGGCGCAGAGAGTTGCAAACGAAAAGGGCGTGGCGCTCGAAGAGGGAAAGAAGAGTAAGGGATATGTGCTTGCCGCATTCTTCGATCGCTTTGTCGAGGATCATCTTATCGATCCCACTTTTATTTACGATTATCCCGTAGAGATCTCTCCGCTTGCAAAGAGAAAGCCCGACGATCCCGAGATGACCGAACGGTTCGAATATTTTGCAATGGGAATGGAACTCGGCAACGCATTCTCCGAACTCAACGATCCCGTGGATCAGAGAAAGCGTATGGAGGAGCAGGCGCAAAAGAAGCGTAAGAGCGGGGCGAACGCCGAAGTGGACGAAGACTTTCTGGACGCGCTCGAACACGCCATGCCCCCCACGGGCGGGCTGGGCTTCGGCGTCGACCGCCTCATCATGTTGTTGACGGACAGCCCCTCGATCAGAGACGTGTTGCTCTTCCCCACAATGAAACCCAAGAAATAGGTTTGCGTTTTTGCATAAAAATCACGGACAAATTCAGCGGATACAAAGAAGGAAATTATGGACGCACGGATTACCAAACAACGGCTTGCAAACATGCTGTCATACGATTGGTTGAAGATCCTCGGGGCGATTGCGCTCGCGGCGGTATTCTTCTGCTTGTTTTTCGTAATGATCGCAACGCGTGCGACGGACGGACAGACCTTTTACGTTTACGCTTACGACGGCTTGAACACGGGCAGGGATTTCGGTCTGCTCGAAAACAATCTGCTCGATAAAAAGGTGTTCGGTTACGATATTCTCAATACGGGAAGCGAATCGTTCAAGAGCAGCGGGCTTTACGGCAATTCGGTGTTTACTGCGCGGCGTTCGGCGGGAGAGGGTCGGGTGATGTTTGTTTCTGACGTGAGAGAGACGGACGAGAACGGAAAGGAAAAATCCACCCTTCTCAGCTTTATGGATTATGCGGGAGAGGAGCGGGAGAGATTCGGAATCTTTCTCGATCCCGAACAGTTCCTCGCGGACTGTAAAACCTATCTCTCCGCGTTTTTCGGCGAAACGCTTTCGGGCGAAGAGCCGGACGCGGGCAAAGTGCGCGAGACGTTTATGGCGCGGAACGGAAGCGATAAGCGTTTCCGCTCCTCCGCAAAGAAGGAAGCGGGGATCGCGGAAGAAGCCAAACGTCTGAAAAAGCTGAAAGAGGACTATTTTTCCGTCGCGCAGGCGGTCGGCGATAAGCTCACTTATATCACCTGTACGACGGAGATCAAAACGCATACCGTCGGTTTTTCGATGAACGCGCTCAATCTGACGCCGCTCGTGTATTACACCGTCGAAGAAGAGGGTATGACCGTTCAGTCGAATAAAGACGTCGCGCTCTGTATTTTCGATAACGGAACGCGGGAAGGGGATTTGAAATACGAAACCGTCAACTTCCTCGCCTATCTTGTAAGAACCTACGGGACGGCGCAATGATTTGCGGAAAGATTTCGGAAATGCTCCGCAGGCAGAAGAAGCATATCTCCTTTCATACTCCGGGGCATAAACGGGCAGGCGCGGACATAACCGAGCTCAGCTATTCGGACAATCTATTCTCTCCGCACGGCGTGATCAAAGAGGCGGAAGAGGAGATTGCGGAAAAGCTCGGTTCTGACCGCACCTTTTTTTTGACGGACGGAAGCACTTCGGGCGTGCATGCCATGCTTTACGCCTTAAAAGAGAAAGGGATCGAACGGATAGCGCTTTCGCCTTTTTCCCATCCGAGCGTCAAGGGAGGCTGTCGGCTCTTAGGGCTCGGATGCGAATTTTTCCCTGCGCGTATGCGGGCGGGCATTCCGCAGCAACCTTCGCGGGAAGAGATCGGAACCGCGTTGGAACGGGCGGACGCGCTTTTATTGACTTCGCCCGATTATTACGGTTTTTTTCCGGAGCTTGCGTTTGCGAAAGAATTGTGCGCGAGGGAGAATAAACCGTTTGTGATCGACGGCGCGCACGGCAGTCATCTGCATTTCGGCGAGCATTACGCGGGAAACTATGCGGATATGTGGGCGGACGGAGCTCACAAATCGCTGCCCGCGTTCACGCAGGGGGCGGCGGTCAGCGCAAAGACTTCCGCTTGGTCGGATTTGCTCGGAGAGGGGGTAAGGCTTTTTCATACGACATCTCCCTCGTATCCTATTCTTGCAAGCGTAGAGAACGCATTTCTCTTTCCCCGTAACGAAAAAATCGAAGCGGCGGCAATACGGTTCAAGTCGGATACGGGCGCGGTAAAAAACGAGGACTGGTCGAAATTACTCTATTATTACGGAAACGACGCCGAAAAAGCACAGTCGTATTTTGAGTCGCGCGGCGTATATCCCGAGTTCAACGACGGAAACTATTTGATGTTCTACCTATCTCCCTGTACGAAAGAGAGTGACCTCAAACGCCTCGGTAAGTTGTTGAAAAAATATCCCGCCCGTTGCCAGAAAAGCGGAGAGCGCATTCTGCAAAAGGAATGCGGAAAATTCGATCGAGTCAAATATCTTCCGCTCTTTGAGGCGGTCGGAAGAGTATGCGCCGAGGAGGCGGGGATTTTTCCGCCCTCTCTGCCCGTCGTGACGCGGGGGGAGCTGATCACGCAGGAAGCGGCGGCGCGGCTGGAGCGCGCCGTGCACGTATTCGGACTGAAAGACGGAAAAATAGCGGTCTACACGGAGCGAAAATGATTTCTTTGCTGCATTCCACAAACGCATACCGTTCGATGAAAGGGGAGGTCTCTCTCTCTACGCTCATGGTGTTTCCCGACGCCAAGAATTTGCGCGCGCTCCTGAAAGAGTGCGCCAAGGCGTTTTTCGGCGCGGATAACGCAAGGCGCAACGCGCTCATCGAAGAGGAGAGTTTTTCGGATTGCATCGTTTTGCCGCGCGCGGGAGCAAAGTTTACCGTAGAGGACGCCGCTCGCGTGATCGACGAGAGTCTTCTCGTTCCCGTCGAAGAGGAAAAAAAGCTCTTCGTATTCGACGCGTTCGATACTGCGTCGCAGCTTGTGCAGAATAAGTTGCTCAAAATTTTAGAAGAACCTCCGCAGGGGGTATACTTTCTTTTGGGCGCGTCCGGAGAGGGGGCGGTGCTGCCCACCGTTCTCTCGCGCGTGAGAAAGATCGTTGTTCCCCCGTTCGGGGAAGAAGAGATTATGTCTGCGCTCGTGCGTAACCACGGGGCGGAAAAGGAAGCGGCGCGCGCTGCCGCCGCTTCGGGCGGCGTGTACGCCCTTGCGGAAGAATTGCTTGCGGGCGGGGAGAATTTCCGCTTTGCCGAGAGGCTGTTCGCGGGGGAAGAGCTCGAAAAACTCTGCCGTGAAGCGGAGAAGATCAAGGATAAGAATGCGCTCTTTGCGGCGCTTTCGCTGACGGCGCGCGATCTGTTGCTCTATCGCACGGGACAGGAGCGGTTCGCGTCTCTTAAAGGAGCGAAGGTAAAAACGCTTGCGGCGGATTATCACGAGGGGGCTTTGCTTGCGGCGGCGCGCTATATCCGCGAGGCGGAACGGGGCGCGCGTTTCAACGCGTCTCTGCGTCAGTGCCTGTATACGTTGGGATTGAAAATTTTAGAGGAGAAAGCAAAATGGCAAAAGTTGTCGTAGTCAGGTTCAAAAAAGGGGATAAACCCTATTATTTCAGCGCGGGAAAATACAGTTTGCAAAAGGGACAGGGGGTTATCGTAGAGACCGCCAAGGGAAACGAATACGCTGTCGTCGAAGAACCCGAGCGCGAAGTGGACGATAAAGAACTTGTCGCTCCCTTGAAGCAGATCGTGCGTCCCGCGTCCGAAAAGGACGAAGCGATGAGAAAGACCAATTCGGAACGCCGCCCCGAAGCGATGAGGCTCTGCAAAGAAAAAATCCGCGAGCATAAGCTCGACATGAAGCTCGTGGACTGCGAATTTTCGTTCGACGGGAGCAAGGTGGTGTTCAGTTTTTCCGCGGACGGCAGAGTGGATTTCCGCGAGCTTGTCAAAGATCTTGCTTCGACGTTCCATACCCGAATCGAACTCAGACAGATCGGCGCGCGCGACGAAACGAAGATTCTCGGCGGCGTCGCGCCCTGCGGCAGAGAAGTTTGCTGCGCGGGCTGTATGCCCGAATTCAGGCGGGTAAGCATCAAGATGGCGAAGAATCAGGGACTTTCGCTCAACCCCGGAAAGGTGAGCGGTCTGTGCGGCAGACTTATGTGCTGTCTCTCCTACGAGAACGACTATTATGCGGACGCGTATAAAAAAACGCCCAAGATCGGTTCGAGCGTTTCAACGCCCGAGGGAAAAGGTATGGTCGTCTCCGTGAATATGCTTAAAATGGAAGTGCGCGTTAAGATCGAAAAGGACGGAAACAATTTTGTCTACCGCGATTTTCCCGTGGATAAGATCAGCTTCCGCAGGGGACAGGAAAAAGAGGAAGCGGATAATTCTTCGGAAGATTAAAAATTTGCATAAAAACTCTTTACTATTGCATACGGTTATGATATAATATAAATAATTTCAGAGACGGAGGTTTCACCAATGGCACATAAAATTTCCGATGAGTGCGTATCCTGCGGCGCTTGCGCGGATACCTGCCCCGTAGGCGCGATCGCTCCCGGCGATGCGACTTACGTTGTCGATCCCGAAGCATGCATCGACTGCGGCGCGTGTGAAGACGGTTGCCCTGTGGGTGCGATTACTACCGACTGAGTCGGGCGAGAGTAAGAAAGCGCGGCTTGCCGCGCTTTTTTCATACGCAAATCGTTTCGTAATGAAAACAATCGATTATCTTAACGAACGTTATCGAATCGTGCAGGATACGGATAAATACAGATTCACGTCCGATTCCTTTTTGTTGAGCCGTTTTGTTTCGGCGGGCAAAGAGGAGGTTGTCGCGGATTTCTGCGCGGGCGGCGGAGTCGTAGGTCTGAATTTTTACGCGGAGAACGAGGGGGTTTCTTCCGTTACCTTTTTCGAGGCGCAAGAGGAGCTTTGCGCATTGTGCGCCGAATCGATAAATCTGAACGGCTTAAACGGAAGAATGAAAGTCGAATGGATGCGTTTGCAGGAAATTCCCGCAAACTATATCGAGAAATTTTCGCTGATCCTCTGTAATCCGCCCTTTGAAAACGCGGGGTTCGAGAATGCCGATCCGAAAAAAGCGGTGTGCAGAAAGGAATTGTCCCTTTCTCTGGACGAGCTTGTCTTAGCCGCAAAACGCTGTCTTAAATTCGGCGGTCGTTTTGTTTTGTGTCACCGCGCCGACCGTGCCGCGGAGGTTGTATGCACGCTGCATGCGGCGGGCTTGGAGCCCAAGCTCATGCAATTCGTCTCGGGCAAAGCGGGGCGGGATCCCTATCTCGTGCTCATCTCGGCGAAAAAGGGCGCAAAAGCGGGCGTGCGCATATTGAACGAAATCGTGAACGGAAAGGAGGATTTATGATATATTTCGTCGCAACTCCGATCGGGAATCTCAAAGATATTACGCTGCGCGCGCTCGAAACCTTAAAAGAGGCGGACGCGGTTTTCTGCGAGGATACCCGTCACACCTTAAAACTGCTTACAGCGTATCAGATCAAAAAGCCGCTGTTTGCCTGTCATAAGTTCAACGAGAGAGAAGCGGCGGAAAAAATCATTGCGTTTTCCCGAGAAGGAAAAAACATATGCGTCGTCTCGGATGCGGGCATGCCCGTCGTCTCCGATCCGGGAGCGGTTGTCGCGCGAAAGCTGAGAGAAGCGGGCGAGGCGTATACGGTGATCCCCGGGGCGTGCGCGTTTGTGAGCGCGCTCGCGCTCTCGGCGTTTTCCTCCGAAAAGTTTACCTTTCTCGGTTTTCTTCCCGATAAGGCGGGAGAGAGGAGACGGGTTCTGGAAAGTTACCGCGACGCGCGCGAAACGCTGATATTTCACGTTGCGCCGCAGGATGTGGACGCTTATGTCAAAATCATGTACGAAATTTTCGGTTCCCGCGCCGCCTGTGCGGTGCGCGAGATCACAAAGATACACGAAGAGGTGATCCCGTTCGATCTTGCGGCGGGGCTTGCGGGCGAGAAGCGCGGGGAATACGTGCTCGTCGTGGAGGGCGCGGAGGAAAGGGAAAACCCCCTCAACGCATTGAGCGTAAGGGAGCACGTCGCGCACTATATGCGGAAAGGGTTCGACAAAAAAGAGGCGATCAAAGCGGTTTGCCGCGACAGGGGAACTTCTAAAAACGAAGTATATCAGGAAGTTCTGGATTTCCGAGAATAAAAAAAGCGGCATGGTTGCCGCTTTAATTCTTTTTTGCGAATATTCGTTTTTTCAGTGATTTTTCTTCTTCGTAGATGGTTTTGAGGGCATCTGTGATATCTTCGCCGTGATTGGGAGTGAACAGATAGACCGTGTTGAGCGTAACGATTGTAAGCCCCGCTTCCGTGTCGAGACGAGTGATCTGATCGTAGGGGATCGAATACTCGTTGCGCGCGGTAAGAATGACCGCGCCGCTGTTCAAAAGAAAGAGCTGAGCACGCGGATTTCCCCGTCTGAATTTACGCGTGTTGCTGAACAGAATAATCTGAAACACGCAGAACGCAGCTACAACGGAGGAAACGGCGATCGCAAAGAACGTCCAGCTCAGTTTATCGATAAATAAAGTACACATTAAAAACGAAAAGATCACGAGTATTCCCAGAATGAGGGTGGGAAAGAAATAACGCGTGAGATACCGTTCATGCGTTTCCGCCGTTCCGGAAGCGGAGTTTACGATTTTGCCGAACCGATCCTCGTAGCGCAAAGTGATGTAGTCCTCGTCGGTCAGGGTATCGTTTCCGATCGGCTTGATCAGCCGCCATATTTCGCCGAGGGATTGCGACGAAACGGAGACCGAGCGTGAAAGTTCTTCCGCCGTATCGAATATTTCGGGCTCTCCGTCCTCTCTCGCAAAGACGAAACAAACTACGCCGTTCTCGTCTTCCTTTCTTTCGACGGCATATTCTTTCGATTCGTAAAAGAAATTGAGCTTCGGAATCACGCCGCTTTCGAGATAGTGTAAAAACGTATCGTATGAAATCATAACCGTATTTTAACACGGTTGCCGCAAGAAGTCAAGTTCGGGCGGCAAGAAAGGGGTTGCAAGAACAAACAAATCGTGTTATAATGCTTTTCCAAAGGAGAAAAAATGAAGAAAACAATCGAAAACGTCCGGTTCGGCGAAGAGCGCGCGCTGTACGGAAGTGAAAATCTGATTCTGAAAAACGTTTCGTTCGACGGGGAGGAGGACGGCGAGAGCGCGTTGAAAGAGTGTAAAAATATCGAGCTCGTAAAGGCTTATTGCAATCTTCGCTATCCTTTCTGGCATGATACGGGGCTTATTTTGCGCGATTGCGAAATGACGCCGCTCTGCCGCGCCGCGCTCTGGTACTCAAAAAAAATTCTAATCGAGAACACGAAGATGTTCGGGATCAAAGCGCTCAGGGAATGCGGTTCCGTCGCGATCCGCGATTCCGAGATACGTTCTCCCGAATTCGGATGGTCGGTCGATAAGATCGTTATGGAGAATACGGCGGCGGAGAGCGAATACTTTATGATGCGCTCGAAAAATCTCGATTTCAAAAAAGTTTCGATGAAAGGAAAATATTCCTTTCAATACATAAAAAATGCCGTTTTCGAAAACTGCTCTTTCGACACGAAAGACGCGTTTTGGCACGCGAAGAGCGTTGTCGTAAAAAATAGTTTCGTCAAAGGGGAATATTTGGGCTGGTATTCCGAGAATCTGACGTTTATCGGTTGTACGATCACGGGCACGCAACCTTTGTGCTACTGTAAAAATTTGAAACTGATCGACTGCGAGATGATTGAAACCGATCTATGCTTTGAAAAATCGGAGACGGAGGCGAGCATTACGACTCCTGTTCTGAGCATTAAAAATCCTTACCGCGGAACGATTTATGTGCCCGAAGTGGGCGAAATTATTCGCGACGACGAGCTGTCGACAGGTAAAATCGTACTTTTGCCGTCTGCGGAAAAGGCGGTTTGTTAGCGCAAAAATTCGTTGCGGAATACGATGAAAGAGTAAAATGAGAGGCGTTTCGGAAAAAACTACGGGAAAACGATTGATTTTTCGGGGAAAGTATATTATAATTTTTTTATTAAATCCTAATATGTAGGAGTATACCATTATGACGAAATTCAAAAAATCGGCATTTGCGTTCGGCGCCGCGTGCGCGCTCTGTTTGTCGGGCGGGCTTGTCGCGCTCAAAGCAACGCCTGCCGTTGCGGACGGCGGACGGACTGTGCGCGGCTATTACGGAGCCAAACTCGCAGGCAATGCGAGTTACGCGATTGCTACCGCGTTTTATGACGAACTCGTTGCGATGGCGGCCGATCCCGACGGGGACGGCGAAGGAAAGAGCGAACTCGAACAGGGCGCGGCTCATACCGTAACGAGTCAGGCGATTCTTGCCGAGGCTGCGAATTACGAAACGGGCTCGGACGTTTTAGGCAAACAGTTCGGGGCTGCGCTCGACAGTTTCCGTTTTGACTATGCCGAGCTTTATTACGTCGATTTCGATCTTTTGACCTTCAACGTAAATAAGACCGTCGCGGGCGGCGAAGGACCCGAAGAACCCGATGGCGGAGAACAAGGGGGCGGCGGCACGGAAGGAGAGGGAAGCGAAGAAACCGAACCCGTTGCGTTGAGCGGCGAACCGACTTATTCGGTCACGATCGGCGCGGGCAGAGCAGCGACTTACTTTATGAAGGGGATTACGGCGGAAGAGCTTGCCGCCAAAACCGAGCTCTACAAAACCAATTACAATGCGATTTTTGCGAGCGCGAAAACTGCGCTCGGCAATCCCGCAAACTTTGCGGGAATTTCCGCCGCCGCAAAGGCGAACGCTGTCAACAGAGCAATCTGCGAAGAAGTCAAGTTCGGTTATGAGTCGGGTGAGAGCGGAAAGGCTGAGTTCGTTAGCACCGTCTATGGAGCGGCAGTCAATAAATTTGCCGACAGCGAAGGATTTGCACGTCTCTTCAAAGCAATGATGAACGATTTCGGCGCGGAGTGCGAGCTTGTGTCCGGTTATTATCTCGCGGGGGGAGCTACGGCTTCGCGCGTGTGGAACTATGTTCAGGAGGGCGGCGAATGGTATGCGGTCGACGTCGCGGGCAACTTTCTGAATAAGAAGACGGCGGAGGCGGACGGCGCTTCGGAAACGAGATACAATCAGTATCTCTTCCTTTCGGAAGAATTGTTCGGGCTCGAACATTACGAGGATGCGGTTATTTCCGCTTCCCGCTACAAGATGCCCTATCCCGAACTTGCTCTGAAAAATTACAACGTGCCTTCCGGCAATCTTAAAATCGAAAAGGGAACTTACATTTACACCGTAACGGTAGAAGGGACTCCCGAAGAGACTACGGCGGAGGGAGAGACGAATCCGGAACCTACTGATCCCGAACCTACGGAGCCGTCGGAACCTACGACGGAGGAAAAGACGAGAGACGCTGTCGTCGTATATTATAATAGCGGAGGAGACACGGCTGTAACGCTTGCGATTCGCACGCTCAACGGCGACCTTTGGGGCGCATGGATCGCTTTCGACCAGTATAAAACGCAGTTCGGCGCGGGCGTAAACGGTCTGACCGAAGCGGACTGCAAGATCGCAACGGACGAAGAGAACGGAAAAACTTATCTTTTCGGTCTCACTGAAGGAAAATTCCAGATCGGCGTGTTTGAGGGGAATAATCTGAACAAACTGCTTGAATACGGCGAAGAAATTGCCGAACCTACGGAAGGTTCCGAATCCGTCGCGCCCGTAAAGATCAAGTCTGCGACTCCCGACGGTCTCCGCCTGAAAAAGTGGAATATCAAAGAGACGCAGACGATCTCGATCGTCTACGAAGAGGGACTTACAAAGTCAGACGAAAATGCGGAAGTCGGCGTCGAATTCAAAATTTATTCGCCGTTCGGATACGAAGTCAACGAAAACGGCGTGAAAGCGGGCTGTAAAGTGGAGGAAGTGAATTGGAGTCAGGCAACCAATACGCTCTCGTTTAAGTTTACGCCGAGCACGTTGTTGCGTTTTAACGCACTTCGCTATGAATTCGTACCCAAAAATCTGAGCAGATCCGGCGTTTTGCCCGAAGCGTGCGGCGTGACATTCTCTTATAATTCGATCGTTGCGAACAGAGTATTCGGCGGCAATAACGGATTCTACACGGGTAACTTTACGCAGCCCGCGCTCGTCAATAACGGCAGCGCGTTCGCGGCGAACGTCCGCAATCAACTTGCGCTTGTTACGACCAAACCCGTCGAAGAGGATCAGACGGCGATCGACAACGCGGTAACCGGATATATCACGGCAAACCGCAATTTGAAATACAATTATCAGGAGGGCGCGTTCAAATCGTCCGAGTCTTATGAAATCAACCTTACCGCAAACGGACAAAAGGCGTCGCCGAATTCCTATGTAAAACTTGCGTTCCCGTATCCCGAGGGCTACGGACCCGAAACGCAGAACGTTGTGTATCAGGTCTTCCATTTCAAACGCAACGCAGAGGGCGTAGCCGATTATAATTCGCCCGAAGTGCTCGATCCCGTTAAAACGAGGCAGGGGCTCGTCGTTGCGGTGAATGAGTTCGCTTCTTTTACGGTCGTGGCGCTGAACAGCGCGAAGTTCCAGCCGCCCTCCGACGTTACGATGTACAAGACGGTCTTGACGCAGTCTTCGGGCGTAGGCGGTAAGATCACTGCGAACACGAACAAACCCGTAAACGTGCTGGGCAAGACCGGAGACGAGATTGTCTATACTCTGACGGCGGAAATCGGTTATAAACTCGATTTTCTTACCCTTAACGGCAACGATCAAACGAAGGGCAGCACGTTCAGAATCATTTCCGAGGGAGACGACACGAAACCCGCGGTGTATGAATTCAAAATCATATACGGATTGCTGATCGGCGAGAGCTCCCGTCCCAGCCCGAACAATGTGTTGTATGCGGAGTTCGTCGCAGCCGGCGCGGCAGGCACGACGGATGCAGCCAAGGGCTTTGCAGGTCATTTTGTATCGTCCCAGCTCAGTACGACTGCGTATACCGAGGATGAAAAGAACGAGATCGTGAAGGATTTCCCCTCGGGCGGCGCGCTGGGTACGCAGGATCCGGGTACGATCGATCCTCCCATTGACGAAACGCTCGGCACAAAGAGCACGCAGATGCAGCTCATCATCGTTCTGGGTGTACTCATTGCGTTTTCCGTGATCGGAATTATCGTCATCATCTTCTGCGCGGTCATCAGACCCAAGATCATCAGGGAGAGAGAAGAGGAGGCGGCGAGAATCGCCGCAAACCGCGAAAGACGGGCGAACAGAAACAGAATGCAATCTATGGGCGCTCTTCCCCGCGGACCGAGCGATCCCAATAATCCGAACAACCGTATCAATAAGTAAAAATAGATACGCACGCATTGCGGCGTATTGAATAGAGATAAAAAAGCAAGGAATGAAATTATTGTATCCTTGCTTTTTTATCATCAATGTTACGATAAACAAATATTTGGCGGATGAACCATGAAAATCGCAGTCATAAACGGTACTGAAAAACAGGGCGTTACACATCATTTAACAGAGCTTTTTTTACGGAGTTTTCAAAGCGCAGAAATAGTTGAGTATTATCTGCCGAAAGATTGCCCGTCCTTTTGTGTGGGCTGTACAAGTTGTTTTATGAAGGGGGAAAATTACTGTAAAGACTTTGTTTCCATAAATAAAATCGAAAAGTCAATGATCGAAGCCGATTTAATTGTCATGACTTCACCCGCATACGTTATGCACGCAACGGGGGCAATGAAAGCGTTATTGGATCATTTTGCGTATCGCTGGATGCCGCATAGACCTGCGCCCGAAATGTTTGGGAAACGTGCTGTTATAATTACGCAATGTCTCGGGGCGGGAGCAAAATCGACAGCCAAAGATATTAAACACAGTTTGTCGTGGTGGGGTATCTCAGAAATAGGTGTGTTTAACGGCGCGCTCATGAAAGATATAAAATGGGACAAACTTTCCGAAAAGAAGCGCAAACGGCTCGCAAACAAAATAAACAGACTTGCTTCTCGGTTTGCTAAAATCAATTATATAAAACCGGCGCATACGAAGGTTATTACAAAACTCAGATTTCAGTTCTGCCGTTTTATTCAGAAACAAGTACGAAAAAACGGTGTTGCGGGGCTTGACAATGCATATTGGCAGGATAACGGCTGGCTTAAAAAAAGCCGTCCGTGGAAAAGATGACAAATCAAGATATAATTTAACGTTATAATTTTTCATAAAGAATAGCCCGCCATCCTTCGTTTGTGAAGTTGGCGGGCTATTTGTTTATTTTCATCCGCGAAAGAAAACTCCCGCAACGAGCGGGCGTTTTTCGAGGTTATTCCTCTTCGATGTCGATATGACAGGTTTTCATTAATTTGATTGCCGCAAGATGATTATCTTTTGTTGTGCCTGCCGAAGCGCTTGCGTTTATTTTGATTTCTGCGTCCGGGCAGAACGCTTTCAGAAGCAGCGCGTTTGAGATGACGCAAATATCGGTGCAGATTCCTGCGAGCAGGATTTCGCGGTATCCGCCGTCGCGGGCGTATTCGGCGAGCGCAACGCTTGCAAAGCGATCTTTTTCGAACACTTTTGCACCCCGAATAAAAACGCCTTCGGCAAACTCCGCGCCGACCGTTCCGCTGATGCAGTGAGGAACGGGCAAACGTTTCCCTTCCTGTGTTTGCAGATAATTTTCTCCGTGCAAATCTTTGGTGTAAACAATTTCGGTGTTTTTCTTTCGCTCTCTTTCGATAAGAGCGAGCACATTTTTTAAGGCTTGTTCGCCCCCGTCCGCTCTGAGCGCACCGTTTACGAAGTCGTTCTGCACATCTACGATCACAAGTAATTTTTTCATGTCAGAAGTTTTTTCAGCTCTTTTACGGCAAGATTGGCGATATAACGGCAGCCCCTGTGCGTTGGATGAACTCCGTCCGCCGCAAACTTTTCGGGTGCGATGTCCTGCGAAAGTCCGCAAAAAATTTCGTCCATGGGAACAAGAGGAATCGTTCCGCCCGCGATCTCGCGGATAATTTTGATAAAGGCGTTAAGGTAGGGACGGAAATTTTGCTTATCCGCCACGTCGAGCAGGTATGGTTCTATCAGAATAAGTTTTGCGCCCGTATCCTGAATGGTTTGAACAAGTTTCGTATAGTTTTCGCGGAACTGTTTTTCGGTTGTAACGATGCCCGCGTTGAATCTGTGCCACACATCGTTAATTCCCACGAGCATCACTACGATATCGGGTTTCTCCGCAACAACGTCTTGCTGGATGCGCGCGAGCAAATCGCACGTGCGATTGCCGCCTATGCCTCTGTTAAGGACATGAAAGTCCTTATCGGGATATAAAAGTCGCAGCTTGTTTGCGGCAAACAGAACAAACCCGTTGCCGAGATCGTTCGGATTATTTCGATCGCGGTCGGCGTCGGTGATCGAGTCTCCGAAAAAGATAATTTTCATATTTCCCCCCAAACGGCGTCTTATACGCCGAATTTCTTTTTATAATTGGCAATGCACTTTGCAATAATCTCTACCGCTTCGTCGCGGTGCGCGATCTCTTTGACCGCGGTTTCTTTGTGTTCGAGCGATTTGTAAACTTCGAAGAAATGCATCATTTCGTCGAAGATATGATTGGGCAGTTCGTGAATATCGTAATAATCGTTATAAGTCGGATCCTTATGCGGGATCGCAATGATTTTTTCGTCGAGCGCGCCGCTGTCGATCATTTTGATCACGCCAACGGGATAGCAGTTCACAAGCGTCATGGGATAGATCGTTTCGTTGCACAATACGAGTACATCCAAAGGATCGCCGTCGTCTGCGAGCGTTCTGGGAATAAACCCGTAGTTCGCGGGATACACGGTGGACGTGTAGAGCACCCGATCGAGTTTCAGAAGTCCTGTTTCTTTGTCGAGTTCGTACTTTGCTTTGCAGCCTTTCGGAATTTCAATGAGGGATTCAAACGAGTTCGGTTTGATCCTGTTTTCATCGATGTCGTGCCAGATATTCATGATATTAACCTCTATTGCCTATTTTACCATATTTTACCCTTGTCCGCAAGACGCGCCGAAAAAATTTTTAATAAAAATTTTGCGTTTCCGCTTTGATATTACTTTGACATTCTTCGGTTTTTATGATATAGTGTTATCGTTCTTAATAAAGTTTGCAGAAGTACCCAAGAGGCTCAAGGGGCTCCCCTGCTAATTGCGAAGCGTGTCTTTGCGGGGAGTAGCATAATTCGGGAAATTTTGCAACATATAGGAACGATTTGGGACGATTTTAAGCAACTCCCCCAATAGACAGAAAAATGCCCGAAATATGTCTGTTTATTGCAGGATATTTCAAGGCGATAGACAATTTATAGACAATAGACAATGTGGAAGTACTCAAGTGGCTCAAGAGGACGCCCTGCTAAGGCGTTAGCACGGATTTCCGTGGCGCGGGTTCAAATCCCGCCTTCCACGCCAAACAAAAATGAACGGTCGGTTTTTGCCGACCGTTCATTTTTATACAACTGAAAGCAATTCTTTCTCGATCCGCGTCATGGCGTTGTCTATAAGTACGTCGTCTGCGCTTGCGTAGTGCTCGGCGGTCACTTTGTATGACGAATGTCCCATCATTCTGAAAGTTGTATCAAGGTCGATGCCGAGCCGTTTACAGCCGTTTGCGAAGGCGTCGCGCAGTTTGTGGAAGGTGGTGTACTTCAATCCATTTTGCGCGATAAACTTTGCAAAGTGAGTCGATATCGTATTCGGCTGAATATTCGATCCGTTCATGTTGCAACAGACAAACGGACTCATGATTCCATTGACGGTCTTAAATGAATGCAACTCTTGATAGAACGCTTCGGAAACAATAAACGAGCGGCGGCGGTTCTCCGTCTTTTGCGTTTTAATGGTGGAACGTCCTTTAACGGTTATAACTGCTTTATCGAGAGATATACGGTACTTTCCGTTCTTCATGCGGGAAATATCCGTTTCTTGTAAAGCACAGACTTCCTCGCGCGTGGCGGAAAAGAAACAGGCACAGAGCGTCGGGATATACAGCTTCGAATTAGCCGCTTTCATACAAGAGAAAAGTTCTCGAATATCGTCAAAGTCGTATGCGGGATACTTCTTGGGCTTGTAAGTTGGCAAATCAACGAAATAAAAAGGATTTTCTCGCATCCACCTTTTTTTAATGGCGTAATTGAACGCCGCACTAATTGGTTTCCTTATCTCGTTGCAGGTGCAAGGGGAGGATCGGTGCATTTCGATGATTTTGCCGAGTACGCGTTCGTTGATTTTTTGGAGAGGGAGATGATCGAGATATTCCGAAACGTAGGATAAGTACTGCTCGTATTTTTCAAGCGTTTTCGGCGAAGCATTTTTCAGTTTCAAGTTCTCGAACCAGTGCTTTTTTAACTGTCCGAAGGTCATCTTTTCGGAAGAAACATTCTCACCCTCCAAGCGTGCTTTTTCTTGCAGTTCCCACAGCTGAGCCGCTTTCCTCGTGGAGAATCCGCTTTTATAGGGGCGTTGCTGCCGTCCGAAGCAATCCTTGTAATAAAACCGCACCGCGTAATTCTTTCCTTTCTCAAGTTCGATTATCATTTGTTTTCTCCAAATTAAAGGCGATATTTGTTTAATAACACTGCACTACTATTTTTGACGTTCAAATAATTTTTAGTAAGAAACGGATTTTGTAACTATATTAGAGTTAAGGCAACCGGTTTTACCAGCAACAACTTGAATGTAAGGTAAACTATGTTGGCGATTAATAACAAATGCGGTACCAAATTCATTGTTCAATTTGTAACAAGTATCAGAACCTATGAATGAATCATTAGATGAAAATAATTCTATGCGTATCCATTCACAATCGGAAGAAGCAATACCGTCAATGTCAATAACCCATGTGGAACTATCTGAACGATCTAAATCCAAATTGGCATTCGTAATTTTTGGCGGAGAAACTTTATAAGCAGAGAAAATCGGTCCATCACTTTTTATTTTATTTTCTTCTATATTACTTATTTGAATAATATTTGTTTTGCCTGATGGCAAATGATTCGTGCTATATATTGAATTATGACCATAAATCAAACAACCATCTTCTATTCGAATATTAGAAGTATCAGCGAACGGCTGACTTTTCTCCACACTTAATGTGCTTGCTTCCGGAATGACATCATAGGTGTTTCCAAGCGGCTGAACAGAAATTATATTTTCGCCTGTTACATAGTCGGAGCTTTTAGTTTTGAGTGAGTTGTTTTCGGTTATATACTTTTTTTGATTTATGCAAATAGTATATTTTTCGCAGTCAGATCGCGTCCATGACAAAGTGTATTCGTCAGAATTATGATTGAAGTTCATGGATACGTTAGTTATTTTTTTTAGAAGTCTTGCGGAAAAAGTGAGCGATTGGCTAAAATCGGAATCGGTCATTGTTTGACTAACGCTTTTTACTTTTACCGTATATGGCAACTGGTCGTTGGTTACGGGTATATTATAATAACAATTGTAGGTTATAAAAATCTCATTATTAATTGATACTTCGTATTTCTCGGCATTTTTTACTTCATCCCAAAGAATAGTGCCATTGTCATAGCGGATAACGGGGGTACTTAGAACAGTAGGCGATGATGGTGTGGTGTCAGGATTTGAACACGCGGAAAAGCATAAAATTGAAGTCAAAAAAATACCTATTGATAAAATTCTTTTTTTCATTGCCGTTTTCTCCTTAAATTATGTCGCTTTGAAAGGCGATTGCTTTGCCGAGGATCGTGATTTCGTCGAGTTCGCTACCGATATACACAAACGGCTCATACTTCGAATTTTCGGCTTGAAGTACGAGCTTTTTCTTTTCGGGATAGTAATAGACCCGTTTCAGCGTAGCTTCGTCGCCGATGATAACGGCGGCAATTTCTCCGTTATCAACCATAGCTTGGGAACGGCAAAAAACGATGTCGCCGTCGTGGATACGCGCGCCGATCATGCTGTCTCCGCGCGCCGTCAGGCAAAAGTCGGCTTTTATATTCATTCCCGCCTGAACGTAGGATTCGCGTTCTTCACTTGCGAAAATGGGCTTTCCGCAGGCAATGTCGCCAAGCATGGGAATTTTTTGCGTTTGAATAGGGGAAATATTTGCATAATCAAAAGTGGGGTGTTTTGATTGTGGCGATTCCCAACCTAATAAATAAGTAGGATTTACCATGAGTGCTTTTGCGATTAATTCGATTTTAGACTGTGGTAAATTAACTAAGCCCATTTCGATTTTGTTAATGCTCGATCGTGATGTGTAACCTGTAATCTTTGCTAATTCGTCTTGCGTCATTCCTAATTCAATTCGGCGAAGCCTTATTTTCTCTCCGAACTCTTTCAATCCGTCCATGATTTCCTCCAAGTGGTGTTATTATAACATGGCGGTGAATAAAAATCAACAATTTTTGAAAAAAATAAAAAAATTTTAGAAAAATCACTTGACATTCAACAAATCGCAGTGTAATATGTTTGTAGAATTAAATTCAACAGGAGGCGATAAGATGACAAATACGGCAAAATTGCAGGGAAAAATGCGAGAGAAGGGATTAACCATTGATATGCTTTCGCGTGAAGTAGGGTTGTCAAGAACAGGACTGTTCAACAAAATCCACAACAAACAAGAGTTCCTTTGCAATGAAGTACAAAAAATTGGGAAAGTTTTAGACTTGTCCGATGCTGAAACGCAGGCAATTTTTTTTGCTTAATGTGTAGAATTAAATTCAACACAAAGGGGAGAAATTCATGAAAAATAAAGAAATCGAAATCATAGCGCAAGGAGAATTTTTAGATGAGGAATACCGAGTAAGGACATTGGTTATCCGTTTACTTGGCGCGCTGAGGCAAGAGGAACTTGATACGCATGAATGGAATGACCGCGTGTGCTATGAAACGAAAGAAGAGTGGACCGAGTACCATGAAGCAAAGCAATCACTCAAAAAGCAGTTTGAAGAGAAAGTTCGGGATTTGCTTGGATTAAACGATAGTGCGTCGTTCGTTCTTTCAAATTCAATAAGTGAAATTTTTACCGTGGTAGCAATGTATTCCATTGAGAACCAGTTTGGGGAGGAAAATTGAATGGGAGATAAATACGAATTTTTGAAAAGAGATCTGGCGAATCGCTTTTTGCCCGTCAACGGAGAGATTCCCGTGATTGATGGGCGGCGGGCACCGAGGAAGAATCGGGCGGCGGCGAACACAGAAGAAAGGGAAATCGAACCCCTACTTTCCATCGTCGAGGCATCAAAAAAGTGCGGGGTTTCCCGCCACAGGATTGATGACGCTATCAACTGCGGAGAGTTGGCGTTTTATCCAATCGGAGAGCGGGCGCGGAAAGTAAAGGCATCGGATATAGTTCGTTGGCTTGAAATGAAAAGAACGACGATCGGAGGCGAAGCATGAATGAAGAAAGTTTTTCAGAAATGTTACGCGAAAATCGAATCATACAGGCGCGGCAGTATTTTGAAGAGTTCGGTCGAATTGAGAAGGTTTTTGTCAACGGCGGTGAGGTGATGCCGTGGCACATTGATTCGGTGATTCTTGAAGTTGTCCGCAATCAGGAAAGGGTGAAAGCGGTTGCAATCAGCAAAATAAATGGGGTCTGCACATTGCAAGTCGCAATGCAATCGACCGTATCAAAAAGGAGAACTGTATGAAGAAAAAAGGAATGAAGTGGGAACACACAAGCGAAAAGGTATGGCGGGCAATCGGAAAGAACGGCTCCTTTCTGATTTCGAAGTCGAACGGTATGTATTGGGCGCAATACATTTCCGACGGGAAGTCTTTCAAAATGCCGCCGAGAAGGGAATTGTTGGTGGCTAAGAGTATGTGTGAAGAAAACGATTACTGGGAAGATTGAATTGCATTCAAATGCAGAAAACGGAGGAAACCATGAAATCAATAAAACGGTACTTAGAACAAAAGCGCGAAACAAGGCGCAAAAAGCGGTTTGTGGATAAATATCTCAAACCGCTCATCATTAACGCGGATATCTACGCTTGCGATGCGCGTTACAAAAAGGTCGGCGGATGCGAGACGGTAACCATCACCTATCGGGGCGGCGGCGAAGTAGTCGCCGACGTTTCCCGCGGCAGTTTAATTGAGATTTGCCGCGATACTTTGAAAATTTTATAAGGAGATATTTTATGAACAACTTTGAATCACTTATGTTGCAAGAACAGTCGGGTACGCTTACGCTCGAAGAGCGGGAGTTCGTAGAGGTTCACAAACAGATCGTTTCCTACGGGGAAATGACGGGGCGTTACTTTGTGGAAATGTGCCAAAAGGTCAAGCAAATGCGCGACGGTAAACTGTATCGCGCGGCGGGGTTTGAAACTTTCGGCGAGTACACGGAAACGGCGCTAAACCTTAAAGAACGGCAGGCGTACAATTACGCAAAGGCGGCGGATGATTTCAGCGAGAAGTATTTGCAAGATCACGCCGCCCTCGGAATTACGAAACTCGGATATCTTGCAAAGCTCACAGCGGGCGAGCGCGAGGAGATCGAGGAAAACATCAACCTTTCCGAAGCATCGACGAGGGAGGTGGACGAGGCGGTCAAGGCGGCGCTTCGGGAAAGGGACGAAGCGCAGATGCAACTCGATCTTTTCGCGGCAGAGAAAGAGAATCTCCAAGCGCAGATCGATCTTCTCGCAACAGAGAAAGAGAATCTCCAAGCGGAACTTGCGGACCGCGAGAACGGGAAGGATGGTTTGCAGAAAGCCTACGACGAAAAGAAGGCGGAACTTGCGGAAGCCAAAAAGCAGGCGGAAGATTTGAAGGCGAAGAAGTCCAATTTGGAGCAGAAGCTGAAAGAGGCGAAAGCCGCGGCGAAGGAAGTCAAGACTGTTCCCGACGAAGCGTCAAAGAAACTTGCCGAAGAGCAGAAGGCGCGGGCGGACGAACTCGAACAGAAGCTCCGCGAGACCAATGCGCAGTTGACCGCCGCTTTGGAACAGAAGAAAACGATTGCGACGGACGATCTTCTTGTTTTCAAAGTGAAGTTCGGAGATATCCAACGGATCGGCGGGGAGATGGTGAAGGCGATTAAGGGGATGGACGAGGAAACTTCCGTCAAATGCAGAAAGGCTCTTAACGCAGTTATCGACGGATGGAAGGAGGAGATGGGCTTATGAAAAAGAACGAATACTTGATCATGCTTTTTCAGGACAACGAAACGGAAGCGGATGCAAGGAAGAAGGAACTTCACGAAGCGGTGCTTGAATGCACCGTAGAAGCGCTGTCGCAGACCGCGGACGACGTTGAAATCAATTCCGCGATCGGACTTTCAGAATTGTTCAATGTAATCTTGGAATCGGGAAAGAGTTCCAAAGCGCAGTGTGTATCTCCGTTCAAGGCATCAGAGCTGATCGCGGAGAAGCTCGGTGTGAAGTACACCAGCCCGCTCGACCGTATGCGGGCGCAGTTCGGACAGCCTGCAGAAGCGCCGATAAAAAGGCTTGAAGATTTTCTTTAATTAGGAGGGTGCGCTCATGTGTATGTACGGGAGCTACTACGACGGAGGAGAACCGTCAAAGGAATACAAGGCAATGATTCGGGCGGCGGAGAAGCAGAACAAAACGGAACGCCAACGGAGGCGTATTGCAAAGAAGGCGGTTTTATCAATAGGAGGACTGCCGAGCGACTTATCGGATTGGGTTGATAACATTTTCGAGAAAGTCATGTTCTATAAAAAAATCAAGCGTGGCAAGTATACTGCGCGATGCGAAGCGTGCCAAGCGACCGTCGAATTAGATCACGCACGTAGTTCGAGAAGGATTCAATGCCCGTGCTGTGGATCGAACGTAATTTTGAGAGATACGTCGAAGTTTCCGAGCAGTTATCATCAAAGACAATGTTTTGCAATCGTAGATAAAACATTTGATGGATGGACGCAGAGAATTTTTGTGTGTTACCGAAGCACCTGTTTTATTTGTTTACGCCGATTGCGTTGGTTCTCGCGGCTCTTGGAGAGTACATATGGCTCGACAAGTTCGTGCATATTGAAAGCGAGGAAATGTTCATTTTGCTCATCGTCTGTTTCAGTTTGGGAACGATGTTGATTTATTGGTTATTGTTCCAACCGACGAGGAAGGCGGCGGTCAATTTAATTCGAGCGATTGCAAAGCACGGAAAATTTGAGCCGATCATCGAGACGGTAGAGAGAAGCGGTCTTTCCGAAATCTTAAATGGCGAGGATGTGCCTCAGCATTCAAGTGCGGAAAATTTTCAGGAAAGCCCCGACGATAAATTGTCGACGCAAGATCTGGCGCAATTAGATCAGGCTTTAATTTCGCCGCCAACGGCTGAAGAAAAGCTGAAGGCGATGGTGAATGCACTCAAATCAAAAACTAATTAAAAAGAGACCGAGCGGAGATGTCCGTTCGGTCTCTTTTGATATAGACAATTTATAGACAATAGACAATTGTGAAATAGCGGATAACCGCAATATATTGTATTTTATTGATTATTAAATTACATATTTTGATAATATAGACAAAAATAGTGTTCCCCTGCTAAGGGAGTAGTACCTTTACCGGTAGCACGAGTTCGAATCTCGTCTTCTGCGCCAAACGAATATAATCCGAACGTTAAACCGGTTTTAATCGGAAAAGCGTTCG
>CAJUOV010000016.1 GCA_910588695.1 uncultured Christensenellaceae bacterium | reverse complement strand
GCCTCCCGTAGGAGTTTGGACCGTGTCTCAGTTCCAATGTGGCCGATCACCCTCTCAGGTCGGCTACTGATCGTCGTCTTGGTGGGCCGTTACCTCACCAACTAACTAATCAGACGCGAGCTCATCCATATCCGATAAATCTTTTACCCCTAGAAGATGCCTTCCTGTGGTCTTATGCGGTATTATCAGTCGTTTCCAACTGTTATTCCCCAGACATGGGCAGATTGCTCACGCGTTACTCACCCGTCCGCCATGTATTGCTACATTCGACTTGCATGTGTTAAGCACGCCGCCAGCGTTCATCCTGAGCCAGAATCAAACTCTTGAGTTTAATTGTTTAAAGCCGAAACGCGCTAAACGTTCCGACGGCTCTAACTTGAATAATTTCTCGTTATCTTTTTTGCTGACTTTGTTTTGAGTACTATTTGCTCAAAAAAATTGACAGAAACTGCTTTTTGTGTTACAAAAAATCGTTTCTTTCTTATTCTATTTTTAATCTGCATAAAACGGACGACAGTCCGTTGCTACCCGCATTAAAGAAGAGCAGCTTGTCTATAATACTACAAGCCGCTATCCTTTGTCAAGCATTTTTCACGATCTTTTTGAATTTTTTCAGAATTTTCCGAAAAAACTTTTTTCGTGCGCCTCACCCGAACAGCTTGCTTATTCTATCATAGGAAAAATATAATGTCAACTGAATTTAACCGATTTTTTAAGAAATTTTTGATTTTTTTTATGTTTTTTTGTCTTTCTCTTTTATACCCCAATATGTTGTGTTTTATTCGACAATGTGCTACAATTAGTGTAAAAGGAAACAATTCGATATGACTGCTTTAAGAATCACTTTTTGCATATTTTCCTGTATTTGCGTCGCCGCCGCCGTTCCGGTAGGCATTTTTTTCGAATGGTGGTGTTTGATTCCCGTCGTTGCGGCAGGCGTTTTCGCCATGCTGATGTTCGGCGCAAAGAACGGATTTTCCCGCCCCAAAAAAGAAATCCGGACAGACTTTATGAACTCCGATGAAGAAAACGAGCAAATCCGCAAAAACGACGATAAACGTGAAACAAAGTAAAACGGACAAAATAAATAATCCGCGCGAAACTTGCGCGGATTATTTTTTATCTTACCTTATATTCTGACCGTGCTGTTGAGGTGGAGCGCCATGCCGCTCTTTCTGCCGAGCGCGGATACGGCGAGCCCCGCCGCCCCCTCGCCCTCGATCCATGCGGGCATTACGACTCCCGAATACGATTCGTTCTCCGTTTCGATCTCGATATAGCGGGAGCCGAAAATTTTCCAATTTCCTTTCACGGCGCCCTCCGTTTTTCCGTCCGAACGGAAAACGACCGCCTTTTCTTCCTCGGTCGCCGTTCCCTGCGAAAAGAGAATCGCCGAATATCTGCCTGCCGAAACGTTCAGAAAATCTTCTGCCGAAATATTCTGAATTTCCTCTCCCGCATAGCGGTTTGCGTTTACCACGAGCCACCCGTCCGCATTGAAATCGTACTGCCCGAGAAACAGATAATGAAAATTATTCGAGTCGGAACGTTTTTCTTCGATAAACTTATTCGTCCTGCAATGGTAAGAAATAAGATTGATCCCCTTTTCCGTCGCGTAAAGATCGTTATGCCCCGGGCAGAAAAAATCCTGCTCGCCGTGACGGCGGAAAGACCCGAGCAATTTGTTCCCCGTGCCGATGTCGGTAGAACAAACGAGCGGATTTCCGTTTACATCGAGATACGGACCTTCCGGCGATTCGCTTCTGCCGCAGCGGATGTGATACTTTGAGGAAAGCGAACCGTAGGAACAAGTGAGATAATAATAATTCTTTTTCGTCCACTTTCCGTTTTCCAAGACGTCGATTCCCTCGTGATAACGGATCGCCGCCCCTTCGAGAGAACCGCAGGCAAGGTTTTTGCCGTAATACTCGGCAAACGATCGCTTTCCTTCGCAAAAATCCATGTATTCCGCGCCGTCTTTGCGTAAACCCGTCTCCGGATCGAGCTCCAAAAGATAGATGCCGAGTCCGAAACTGCCGTAGACAAGAAAATCTCTCCCGTCCGCCGCCCTGAAAAATTGCGGATCGATCGCGTTGGGCGTTCTCCACCCCGCAGGCGACTTGACGATCAGCCCTTTCGAAACAAACGGTTCTTCGGGAGAATCCGCTTCCGCCATGCCGATGCAGGACTTTGATCCGCCGAAATATCCCGTAAGACAATAATATAAGCGGTATTTTCCGTTTCTTGCGCGCACGCAGTGCGGCGCCCAGAAAGACATCGTCCCGTCTTTGCGGGTGCAGACCCCGTAGCCCACTTCCCTCAGATCGGTCACGCACCAATCATAGGCTTCTTGAAGATTGCCGAAATATTCCCCCTCTCCTTTTTTATAATGCGGCGCCGCGTTTTCGAGGCGGAACGCCGAATGAAGCGTCTCCCAATGTAAAAGATCGCCGCTTTTTCTGATCTGACAGCCTTGCGGCGCGCCGAACGTATCGGTGGAAAAGGCGTAAAAATTTCCGTTCCACTCGACGAGCGCGGGATCGTGCGCGCAGCCCTCTTTCCACTCCGAAAAATTTTTGGTGCGCATCATGAGCGGATTAAAATGAGGATTTTTAACGTATCTGATCGCCATACTTCTCCATATTACACCGCGCGTGCCGAACGGCACGCGCGGATCAAACTGCAATCCTTTTTATTTCTGAACCGCCCAAAGCGCAGTTCCGTCGGCAACGGATGCCGCGGTGATCGTTACGACTCCCTTCTTTGCCGTGTTGGAGTAACTGTCCCAACCGGGGGCGACAACTCCCTTATAGGTCACGCCTTTTAACGTGATCTCGATATAATAGCCTTGTTTGAGCTTCCAGCCGTCTCCTTCTTTCACGCCGGAACCGGTAATTTTTCCGTCTGCCGCAAAAACATATTCCGCCGAAGATTCAAAAGAAGCCTGATGTTCGCCTTTTCTGTCGGGTTGTCTGTGCACAACAAGGTCGAACGTCGTAGCAATCTGATCTTCCGCAAACGTTCCGCGCGTTTCCCCCGTGTAAGGGGTCGAAGCCATCACAGGCCATGCGTCCTCGTTGAAGAAAATCTGATTTACATAGAGGTTATGCGGCTGGGATACCGCTCCCGTCGAAGTCGTCGTGCGGGAATGATAGACGAGAAAGTACTTACCGTCTTTATCTTTAATGACCGAGTTGTGCCCCATTGCCGCCATTCCGTTGCCCGCGGTTCCGCTTCTGTTCATTTTGAAGTTGCCCGCGACAAGGTTGCCGTTGCCCTCCGTCGCAACGTCTTTCCCGTCCGTTCCGACGTAGGGTCCGTCGGGAGATTTGCTGCGCGCAACATGCATGTTGTAGTTGGACATCAGACTGTTATAGCTGACCATAAGATAGTAATAATCGGTCGAAGCGTTGTAGTAAATAAAGGGTCCTTCCTGATTCGAGCCGCCTTTCCACAACTTTTTGCCGAAGCCTTCTTCCTCTTTGCTCTTTTTGGGAAGTCCCGCTCTCTCCCCATCCGTTTCGAGTTCTTTGATATAAATTCCGCCCGAATCGGATCCGTACACCATCCACAGCTTGCCCTCTTTGTCATAGAAAAGCTCGGGATCGATGCAGTTGGGATCTTTTCCCCTCGTCGCGCCGATACTGTCAATAATTATCGTATTGTTGGAATAGGGGCCCATAACGTTATCCGCTTCCACCCGCCCGATCGCAGATTCGTGCGAGCCGAACGCCTTGGTAAGCGAATAATACATATAATATTTTCCGTTGATATATTCCACGTCGGGCGCCCAAGTCGTCGTACCCGGCTCGGCTCCGCTCGGATTTACGAGTTCGACGGTAGAGCGGAGCGCTTCCGGCCACCGCGCAGACGTCGCATGATTGAAATCCGCATCGCCGTACAGTTTTTTATACTGATTATCGCCTACAAGCTGTTCCCACTCGTCAGCGAAATCGTAAATTCTCGCAACGGCGTAATGCGTGCCGAACGCATAATATGCTCCGTCCGCGGGATCGCGGAAAATGGAGGGGTCGTGCACCGATGCCGCAGGATTCTTATATTCCGATTCCTCGGGAATTTCCGCCGCATCGCTCGGCACAAGCGCGTCTTGCTGCAACCAGATACTCTGATCGCGCCACTTGTCCGTATTGCCGTCGTCATCTCCGCCGCAGGCGACTAAAAACGCCGAAAGCGACATTGCAACCGCAAGCGAAACGGGGATCAGAATTTTTTTTACGTTTTTCATAATTATCTCCTTGATTGTTTTTGGAAAACGCACGGGAGCCGTCCTATCTTTCCCGCACGAAGCGCTTACTCTTTTGAACCCGTCAGCATCAACGAACCGATGATGAGCTTCTGGAAGCACGCGAAGAGAATCAGCACGGGAAGCACGCACATCACGCTCGCCGCAATGACGGGGCCTTGATTGCTTTTGTATGTACCCGCGCTCATGATCTGCATAGCGTGCGGCATATTGATCCATTCCGACTGCGGATTGATAAAGATGTAAGAACCCATGTAGTTGTTCCACGCGCCCATAAAGGAGAGCAGCGCCTGCGCCATGATCGCGGGCATCGCGAGCGGAAGAATGAACGAACAGAAAATTCTGAAATAGCCCGCTCCGTCGATCTTTGCCGCTTCGATGATGGAGGTAGGAAGTCCGAACAGAAACTGACGGATAAAGAACGCCGTCATGATCGAGCCGAACAGCCCCGGTACGACCATAACAGACCAGTTGTTCGCCATACCGAGGTCGGTATACATCGCATACTGCGTGGTCGTGATAGACGCCCCCGGAACCATGATCGCCGCGAGCAGGAAAAAGAATACCTGATTTCTTCCGATCCAGTTGATCTTGGCAAACGAGAACGCCGCGGAAGCGGAGGTGATCACGCCCACAACCACAGGCACGATCGAATAAAACAGGTTGTTTCCGAGCGCACGCCAATAATTGAAGTTTGCGTGGAAGTTGGAATAATCGCTCTTGACGAACGCCTCCGTAAACATAATCTTGTAGTTGTAGAAGAGCCCTACACCCGTCTCGTTCGCATTTGCCGTGGAAATTTCGGGCCACCAGACAAGGCGGTTCAAGATCGCGTTGCCCGTCTGCAAGTTACTCGTGAAAGCGAACGAACCCGCAAGCATCCACCAGAACGGATAGACCATGAGAAACGCGCCGAAGAGAAGCACGATATACACGAAGATGTCGCCGACGAGCTTCGCCCGCTTCTGGCTTGCGTGGTGCGTTCTGGACGAAAATCCGAAGAACGCAAGCACCGCGCCGAGCGCATAGCGGAAAGAAGAATATTGCTTTTCCTGCAATTCGGGAGTCTGAGCGGTTTCGTTTTTCATTTCGATTTCTTGTTTCATCTCACTCACCTCCTCAGTCCTTTTTCCTCGAATCCAGCCAGAACTGGAAGAGCGTCATGATAAAGATGATCACGGCAAGGAATAATCCGTAAGCCGCGCCAGCCGCAGGGGTCGCCGCGTCGCCGTTCAGACCGTGTATGTATATAAGCGCCACGTATCCGGCAATCTGCTCGCCGCCCAAGGTCGTGCTCGATATAAACAGCTCCGGCTCCGCATAGATCTGCATACCGCCGATGACCGCCGTAACGACATTGTAGAAAATTACGGGATAAAGATCGGGCATCGTCACTTTCCAGAAGATTTTCCATGCGCTTGCGCCGTCGATCTGCGCCGCCTCTTTGGTCGCCGCGTTCACGCCCGAAAGTCCTGCGACGTAGAGAATGATCGTACCGCCCAATCCCTTCCAGACAGACATAATGACGATGACCATTTTAGAAATAAAACCCTGACACCAGAACGGATCGCGCATAAAGTTGGAACTCGACGGATTGTCGGGACGATAGAGATCGTTCCAGCTCTGCGGACCGAGCTGCTTGATCCAAGCGATGTTCGTGCCGAGAATTTCGTTCATGACGCCCTCCTGCGAGAACATCAGTTTGAACGTAAACACGATCGAGATCGTACTTGCAACGCACGGGATATAGTAGAGTACGCGGAACACGCTTCCGCCCTTGATGTCGCGCGACATGCAGACCGCAAGAAACATCGCGAGGATCATACCGATCGGAATGCCGATCATGTAGAAAACGGTGTTAAACAGATATTTTCCCATTTCGTTCATGTAAATATCCGTCGTACCCGTCGAAAGAACCGTGCGCGTAAAGATCTGCGCGTACCAGTGGAAAGGCTCCGTTCTTGCAACGCCCGCAATGATCTCCCCCGTATCGGGATCGATTCCGCCGCCTGAATTGACGTAGATGTTATCGCCGAGATTGGCGAGACAGTCCATCAGCGTGCCGTCCGCAAGGTGATAATTGGTGAACGACAGCAGGATCGCCATGATGAGCGCGGCGTATACGAACCACACCGTTCCCACAATCAGCGGAATACAGAACACCCAACCCCAGATGTTATCCTGTAATTTCTGTTGATTGATATGCCGTTTTTTCTTTTTCGGCGGCACGGCGCTTTCCGCCGATGCCGCAGCCTCGTTTTCCGCAACGCCGCCCATTTCAACGGCGGTATCGCTTGCAGAAATCTGATTCTCCATGTTTCTCCCCCCCCTTTTCAAAAGTTGAGCTTTCATTCCGCCCGTACTTGCGGCGGGCGGAATGAAAGTTTATAAACGGCTTATTTCCCCGTCATGGCGTTGAGTTCGTCGAGCACCGCTCTCGAAAGCTCTTTCTGTGCCGCGACAGCCTGCTTGAAGCACCAGACCACAGGGGTCATATACGACCACTCTTTGCTCGTATCGTTAGGATTCATCTGAACATAATCGCTCACGTATGCTCCCGACGACAGTTTCAAAAAGTTTCTCGCCATATTTGCGTTCGCGAGCGGCTTCTGCGAAAGGTACGCCAACATGTTCGTATTTCCGCGCGCGTCAATAAGCCCCATCCATATATCGTCGTAGGTATACATGCTCGAATCTCTGACCGCGTTGAGTCCGTACTGCATTCTGATGTTGATGTCTCTGTCGTCCGCGCGGTAGGTCACCATTCTGAGCACTTTCATCGCGAACGCAACGCGCGCCGTTCCCTCGCCCGTAAAGTCGGCAAGTCTCGTGGAACCGTAATTTTCTTTATCGTAGCGAATCGCGCTCGTTCCGTCCGAATGCTTCTTGTTGGCAAGGAACTCATCGACGGTCTGCGTGTTGCCCGCTTTTGCCGCCTCTTCCATTTCAAGAGCGATCGCGTAATAATGATCCCACGTCGCTTTTCCTGCTGCGGAAGTCGCATCGTCGTAGAAACCCTCGGGCGTAAGCATATCTTTGAACGCGCCGTTTTCCCCGAATTCTTTATAGTTTACAAAATCTTCGCACTGGGAGACGAAGTTGGGAAGCTGCGCGCCCGCATAGAGCAGGGTCTTTTGCGCTTCTTCATTGATCGTGAGTCGCGCCGCAAGAGAGACCGCCGCCTTCTCCTTCCAGGCGTGCGCTTCGGAATACTCCGTTACTTTCGCCGCAACAGCGTAGCCGACCGTATCCATACGGGCAGCCCACTTATCCTGACGGCGGAGCTGGTTCTGTAAAATTTCGTCCTGCGAATAGACCTTGCAACCGTCGCTCAGCATTTCGCGCTGATTGCCTTCGTTAACCGAACCCGCGACCGCTCTTGCGGGATCGTTGCTGTAAACCGCTTTCTGATAGTTCGCGTCCTTGATTTCGGAATAGAGCGCGTACTTTTCCGCGACGGGAGTGGGCATCTGACCGAAATCGAGAATATCCATATGCACGTCGTTTCTCGTCGCGCCGTCCCACGAGCCCGCGCCGTAGAAGAGAGAGCGTCCCGAGCGGAAATAAGCCCAGCCGTTACCGTTCGTGCCGCGGTCGGTCGATTCGGTATCGCCCGAAGGGTTGCCGTTCCAGTCGGAACCGATCGCAAGGAACGCCGCGTAGGTCTCGATAAAGTTCTGACTGTTGTGCCCGAACTGAATATCTTTTTTCACGTCGGTATCCGCAAGCGTGCGCTTGGTCGCGGAATAGGTCTGCGTACCCGCCTTGGACTTCCAATCCTTGACGTCGGTAATGGTAGTATCCGTCAGATTCTGCGCCGTCAGCGTGGAGACATCGTTAATAAGATCCGCATCGTTCGAAGCAAGCCAAGGAAGAAGATAAAGAACGCTGCCCGCCGCCCCCGCGATTCCTTCATACTGCTCGCCGCCGTAGATCGCTTTGTATTTGTCGACTTCTTGGGGTTCGTTCGCAAAATACGCGCCCCCTCTGCCGTTTGTAGGACTGCTCTGCCCGTTCGCCCAAGCGAAAGTGTTGAGGTAATAGGTCGTAGCCCAGAGCAGCGCGCCGTATTCCGCATAGGTATAGGTCACATGCGCAATATCTTTATTATAAGGCACGTCGATATCCGCAAGCGTAGGCGCCTGATCGTAGACCGCGTTGAACGTGTCTTGCGTGACTTTCAGCTCGTCGTTGGGGAATCCGGGAATCGTAACGGTATAGCCGCCGATCGCATCGGACATGACCGCGACGGGATCGTTTCCCGCAAGCGCGGCTTCAAAATTCTTCCAGCGGAAGAAATTATAGGGTTTATAGGTAACGGGAATCCCCACGTTGATAATATTTGCGGGCCGACCCTTGACCGCATCGACCTGTTGCCCCGTATAGGGATTGGTATATTTTCCGGTCGCGGCATAGGTGATTACGTCGCTACCCGTCTCCTCGCCCGTATACGTCAATCCCGAAGTGAACTCTCCGCTTCCCTCTCCTTTGGGTCCTTTTACATTGCGGTTCTGTTCGGGAGAAGTTGTAGTGTATGCCCGTTTCAATTCGTCGCTGAAAAAGTTCCTGTTGTAGCCCGTGGAAAAATTGGAATAATCTTTGGGCAACCCGTAGAGCCCCACTTTGGTACCCTTATCGTTGCCCGTCGCGGACTCGTTGGTCGCGGTCACGTATTCGCCCGCCGCGTTCACCTCGATGGGACGCCCCATCTTATAGGACTGCCTCTGTCCCTTGATATATCCGTAATAGCTGATTCCGTTCTGCCATACGTCGGAAGTCAGATATTTGCCTTCTTTTTTGTATTCGTCGCCCGTAAGATAGCTCGAAAGATCGAGAATGTTCCCGTTCTCGGCATAGTTGCGCACATACTTGGGCGCGAGATAGATAATATCCGCCGTTGCGTCCGTAGACCAGTCTTTATTGAGCTGTTTGAAGTATTCGCCCTTGTCGGTGTTGTTTGACAGATCGACTTTGATCTTTTTACCTCCGAGCTCTTCGCTGTGCGCGGCGCTGTATTCCGCCGCCCAAGCGTCGCAGATTCTCTGGTTCGTCGTCGCGTCTGCCGCATTGCAGAAAATAGAAACGGTCAACGTATTTTCGTCGCCGAGCGGATTCCCGCCGCCCCCGTTGTTGCAGCCCGCGAGCGCGCCGAGCGCGCCGCATGCAAGAACGGCCGAAAGCGCAACAATTCCTGCGGATTTGATACTTTTCCTCATCCTTTTTACCTCTTTATTATATTGTTTTGGGTACCTGTTCCCATACGGCTTGCCGAAATTTGGGGGGCGGCAAACTTGCCGGAAAACAAAATCACTTGGGAGAAACGCCATAAAAAAACCGATAGCTTCCGCAAATCCGTCCGCAGAATGCGGTCGGAAAAAAAGTATGCGAAAATACTATCGGATCACTTTCATATTATGACTTCCCCCCGTCGTCATTTTTTTGTACCGCCAATACTATATCATAGAAGAATGCCTTTGTCAATCCGCTTTACGCAATTTTTTTTGTGAAATTTTCATTTTTTTTGCTATCTATCATCAGATTTCGTCATTTTATTGCAACTTTTCTTCATGTTTCGCCTAAAATACGGTACTATAAAAACCCGCGCGCCCCCAAAGGGCGCGCGGTACAATACGGATATCGCTTATTCCTGCCGTTCGATAATATCGAGAATTTCGCTCAGACGGTCGAGATCGTCGCGCGAATAATAGTCGATATAAATTCTTCCCTTTTTGTCCGTTCCGATCAGAGAAACCTTGGTTCTGAACGACCCCCTCATGCGTTCCACAAGGTGTTTGAGCTCCGCGTTCGCAAACGCGTTCTTTTTCTCCTTTTCTTTTGCGAGCACTTCGGGCGGATTCAGATACTGCTTGACCGCGCGTTCCGCTTCGCGCACCGACCAACCGTTTTTAACGCATTCCGCCGCGAGCGCCGCCTGTTCTTCGCGCGGCACGGGCACAAGCGTTCTTGCATGTCCGGAAGAGAGCTTTCCTTCCCGCACAAGATTGACGACCGTCTCGTCAAGCGTCAAAAGCCGCAGCGTGTTGGCAATTGCGGGTCGGGATTTACCGAGCCGTTCCGCCAGCACTTCCTGCGTAAGGCGGTACTCCTCCATGAGTTTCTTCATTCCGTAAGCCGCTTCGATGGGATTGAGGTCTTCGCGTTGTAAGTTTTCGATGAGCGAGATTTCCTGAATCTCTTTCTCCGAATAGTTTTTGACGAGCACGGGCACTTTTTCGAGCCCCGCCATGATCGCCGCGCGGTAACGACGTTCGCCCGCGATGATCATATACTTTTCGCCCCTGCGGATAACGACGATCGGGTTGATGATCCCGTGCTCCTTGATGGAATTCATAAGATCGTACATCGCGCTCTCGTCGAATTCTTTTCGCGGCTGGTCGGGATTGGGGAATACGTCCCCCGTGGGAATCTCCTCTACGCCGCTTCTGGGCGGATTTTCTCCGGTCGGCGCCTGCGCGTTTTCGTAAGCCTCTTCCGTATCGCCGAATAATGCGGACAGCCCTCTTCCGAGTCCTTTTGCCATTTGTTATTCTCCCTCGTTTTTTTTCAAAAATTCTTCGGTAAGCGCCGCATACGCGCGCGCGCCCATACATTTGGAATCGTGCAGCAAGATCGGTTTGCCGTGGCTGGGCGCCTCCGACAGACGGATATTGCGCGGAACAACGATTTCGTAGAGTTTTTTCGTGAAATACTTCTTGATTTCCGCCGCGATCTGTTTGCTGATGAGCGATCTGCCGTCGTACATCGTGAGCACCACGCCCTCGATTTTGAGCGATTTGTTGAGATGCTGACGAACAAGCGAAATCGTATTCATAAGCTGGGACAGCCCTTCCAACGCGTAATATTCGCTCTGAATGGGAATGATCACGCTGTCCGCCGCGGCAAGGGCGTTGATCGTGAGAAGCCCCAACGAAGGCGGACAGTCGATCAGCAGAAAATCATAGTCCTTTCTCACCTTGTCGAGCGCCGCTTTCAGCACTTTTTCGCGCGATTTTTTATAGACCAGCTCTACCTCCGCTCCCGCAAGATCGATGTTTGCGGGAAGAATATCCAGCCCCTCGATTTCGGTGGGCAGAATATTGTCTTTGACGTCTTCTTCGTCGATAATCACGTTATAGCTCGACTTCTTCAAAGTGCTCTTGGAAAATCCGAGCCCCGTCGTGGCGTTTCCCTGCGGATCGAGATCGATAAGAAGCACTTTTTTATGCGAAGTGGCGATGTACGCCGCCATGTTGACGCAGGTCGTCGTCTTGCCCACGCCTCCCTTCTGATTGGAAAAAGAAATAATCTTTCCCATATTCTCTCACCTCTTATTCTTCGCTTTTTCCGTTATTTTCGCCGTCGGAATCCTTTTTGTCGGGCGTTTTGCTCGGTTCTTTGCTCTCTTTCGGCTTTTCCGCTTCGGCTTCGCTCTTTTCCGCCTGCAAATCCTTGACCGCCGCTCCCGCGGGCGTGTTTTCGAATTTTCTGCCGAACGGACTGTCCGGTTTCCCGCTGTCGTGCCGTTCCATATATTCGAGCACTTCTTTGTAGTCCTTTCCGCTCATGAGCATATCCACTTCGTCCGTATAAATGGTTTCGCGCTCCACGAGAACGCGCGCCATATTGTCGAGAACGGAACGGTTTTCTGAGAGGAGCTTTCTTGCCCGCTCGTACTGCGTCATGATGATCTTTTTGACTTCTTCGTCGATGAGCCCCGCCGTCTCCTCGGAATAAATATTCCGCTCTTCGTAGTCACGCCCGAGGAATACGGGTCCGCTGCTACCATAAGCGATCGGTCCGAGCTTTTCGCTCATACCCCATTCCGTCACCATTTTACGCGCTTCCTTGGTTGCCACCTGAATATCGTTGGAAGCTCCCGCCGAAACGTCGTGCACGACAAGTTCTTCCGCAACCCGTCCGCCGAGCGTCATACATATATCATCGTTAAGTTTGTTAACAGTGTCGCGCCGGTCGTCCGTTTCGGGGCGCGTCAGCGTATATCCTGCCGCCATGCCGCGCGGAATGATCGAAACTTCCTGAACGTCTTCGCAGTTCTTGCACAGCTTTGCAAGGATCGCGTGCCCCGATTCGTGGTAAGCGGTATTTTTCTTGTCAAGCTCGCTCACTACGCGGCTCTTCTTCTGCGGTCCCATAATGACCTTATTGATCCCTTCGTACAGATCGAAGTTATTGATCGTCGATCTGCCCGCACGAGCCGCCAGAATCGCCGCCTCGTTCAACAGGTTTGCAAGGTCGGCGCCCGAGAAACCGCTCGTAATGCGGGCGACCACCTTGAAGTTGACTTCAGGAGCCATCGGCTTGTTGCGCGCGTGCACTTTAAGAATTTGCTCTCTGCCCTTGACGTCGGGGAGATTGACGTATACCTGTCTGTCGAAACGCCCCGGGCGAAGCAATGCGCTGTCGAGAATGTCCGCACGGTTCGTCGCAGCCATTACAATAACTCCCTCGTTCGTCTCGAAACCGTCCATCTGAACAAGGATCTGGTTGAGGGTCTGTTCGCGCTCGTCGTGTCCTCCGCCCAAGCCTGCGCCGCGCTGGCGCCCTACCGCGTCGATCTCATCGATAAAGATGATGCAGGGCTGATTGCGTTTCGCCATATCGAAGAGGTCTCTCACGCGCGACGCGCCTACGCCGACGTACATTTCGACGAAATCGGAACCGCTGACCGAGAAGAACGGAACGCCCGCTTCCCCCGCGACCGCTTTTGCAAACAAGGTTTTACCTGTTCCGGGAGGTCCCACAAGCAAGACGCCCTTGGGAATTTTTGCGCCGAGATTGGAAAACTTCTTCGGATTCTTCAAAAACTCGACAACTTCGGCAAGCTCTTCTTTTTCCTCTTCTGCGCCCGCAACATCGGAGAAGCGCACTTTCAAATTGGTCGTGACTTTTGCCTTGGTCTTTCCAAAGCTCATTGCTTTGCCACCGCCGCCGCTGGTTGCCCGAAGCACCATAAAGAACGCAACGACACCGACTACCAATACCGCAATGTAGATGACGTTCGTCCAACCCGAACCCGAATTGGGATTACTCATATTATAAGAGTCAATCCACTGCTTGTCAGGGTCGTTTTTCCAATGATATAAATCATTGTCAAGTGCGCTTTCACTGTCGTAATAATTTGCAACGACCGCCCAACGATAATCGTTTTTATCTCTGAAATAACCTGTAAGCGTATACCCTTCTACTTTAATTTCCGAAAATTCCTTATTTTCTACCATTTCAAGAAATTCGGACGTATCAAGGTGCTTGCTGTTTTTAAGCTGCCATGTTATGAGGAAGTATGCTCCGATTCCCAAAACCGCAGTCAGAAGCACAGCGATCACTATTTTTGCTGTTTTACTCAAATTAAATCTCCTTTGAAATTATTGATCCCGCATATCAGTATGCGTGATAATCGATTACTATTGTATCATAAGATTATGAATATTGCAAGTACTATATCCCAAATTTTATCAAATTTTCAAAATTCTCACTATTTTTGCAAAAAATACCCAAAAATAAGCCAAAAACGGGCTTTTTTGAAGGATTTTAGCCCAATTTTACTCAAAAATGTTTCATGTGAAACACTTCACGGAATATTTTCACATTTTTTGTGTTTCACGTGAAACATTAAACGCAGATTTTTTACGATTGCGTGACATTGAAAAACTCCTCCGATTGATTTTCAAAGGAGTTTTACCGTTACGGAAGATGAAAATTCAGATGCGTGGCATCAATAAACCATGTAGAATCAAAGATTTTACCGACCACCCCGCTTGACGATATAAACGCGTGCAACGATTCGTTGGGAATCCAGCTGAAAATCGCAAGCAGAGCAAAGAAAAGAATAAAAAACTTAAATGCTCCGAGGATTCCGCCCAAAAACATATTAATAATTCGAAAGGGCGCAAATCCGTTTGCGACGGAGTTTCCGATCCCTCCCAATAACCAACAGCCGACTTTGACAAGCGCAAACAAAAGAATAAAACAAAGTACAACCATGATCCACTCGCCGAACGGTGCGCCAACTACATTGTTTACTGCGCTGGTTGCCCCAAAGCTGCGCTCCAACTGTGCTTGAAGAGAAACACAGAACGCCACCGCCACAACCACGGAAAAAACAGTCCCTGCAAGTTTACAGATCCCCGCAATAAAACCCCGACGAACGCCGAGCAAAATTCCGACAAGGAGCAGAACAAAAAAGAGAACATCGATCGTCCAGGCTCCCGCTGCCAAAAGTGAGTTCATGTTATCTCCGTATTTTTATTATAGCATAATCGATTTGATTTGTCAAAGATTGTATAAAACGAATTCAAACGGGCTACAATCTATTCGGTTTCGGGAGATATTATGGAGTATTCTTTTCATTTTTATAACGGATTGGCAGAAACAGGAATTTTAACGGCGCTGAGCCGTTTGGCGCAAAATTTTAATTATGCGCCTGTTGTTTTATGCGTAGGCAGCGACCTCGCGATCGGCGACAGCCTCGGTCCGTTGGTCGGCACTATGCTGAAAAGACGGGGATTTTCCGGTCCCGTTTACGGCACGCTCAAAAATCCGGTCACGGCAAAAGAAGTTAAGTATATTAACGATTTTCTGAAAAAAACGCACCCGAATACTCCCGTTATCGCAATTGACGCAGCCGTGGGCGAAGATACCGACGTAGGACTTGTCAAGGTAACCGATCTGCCCTTAAAACCCGGATCGGGCGCGAATAAACGGCTCGGAAAGGTAGGGGACCTCTCTATTCTGGGAATTGTAGCCGGAAGATCGGCTTTTTCCTATTCCGTACTCAATCTGACCCGTCTCAACATGGTATACGGCATGGCTGAGGCAATATCGGAGGCGATTCTGGCATTTTCGTGCGGAGAAATGCGCCAAATACGCAAAAACGCATAAAAATTTGTTACTTTTTATTAACTTACGGCGCTTTTATCAAAAACAATTTATTTGGTTGACAAAATCCGGATATTTCTTTACAATATCCTTAATCATCTATTAAGGAGAAACGATCATGGTAAAAACTGTAAAGACAAAGACAAAAACAACGACTTACGACACGAATACGGCGTCGGTTGTGAAAAAAGTTACGAGCGGCGCATGGGGCGATCCTGCGGGCTATGAAATGACGATGTATGTCACGGAAGCGGGGGACTATTTCCTCTACACCTTCGGCGGAGAGGCTTCCGCCTACAAGAAGGAAGCGATTACCGCTTACACCAAAGCGAAAGCGGAAGCGTGGCTCAAAGAGAACTGACTTTTTACAAAAACCCGCCCCTGCTAAATTGCAGGGGCGGGTTTTATTTTTTCAAAAATATTTCAGCCTTGACATTCGCAAAACAATGCCTTATACTAAAAAAGAGGAGGGGAGGGATTATGAAAAAATTGAAAACTTTTTCGGGCGGCTTATTATTCGGTTTATCGTCATTTTGTCTGTTTGCCTGCGACTGCGACGAGCCGCGGGGCTCGGATACGACAGACCCGACGGTTTGGATCGAATACAAATCCGGCGTATCGGAGTTTTCCGTGGAGCATCACGGGCGAACCGTGAACGGCGACGTATATATTCCCGATACCGAATTTTTTTCTTCCCTCGTAATTTTCAGCCACGGGTATAACGGCTGCAAAGACGATTTCAAACCGACCGCAGAATATCTTATGAATCACGGGATCGCTTCGATCACGTTCACCTTCTGCGGAAGCGGCGCGCGCGATCAAAGCGGCTTTCCGACCACAGACATGACGCTTTTCACCGAAAGAGAGGATTTGTACGCGGTCATCGAATATGCAAATCGGATCAATCATTTCAGAGGCGATCTGTTCCTGTTCGGCGGAAGTCAGGGAGGCATGGTTTCCGCCCTCGCGGCGGAGGAGCTCGTCACAAGAATTGCGGGATTGATCATGCTTTATCCCGCGCTGTGCATTCCGGACGACTGGAACAACGCTTTCCCCAACGAGGAAGAGATTCCCGAAACATACCCCGTGATGGGCGTGACGCTCGGGAAAGAATTTTTTACCTCTGTTCGTACTCTCGACGTCTATGAAAAGATGCACGAATTTACAAAACCCGTTCTTTTAATGCACGGCGAAAACGATGATCTGGTTCCCGTCGGTTACAGCGAACGAGCGGCGGCATCCTATCCGCACGCGAAGTTTATCAAATATTCGGGCGGACACGGCGACACTCCTCCGAACATGAACGATCTCGTTCTCGATTTCGTTCGGAACGGACATTGAAAAGACTAATTCAGTATTAAAAAAGCCCGCTGAAAGAGCGGGCTTTTGATTTCTTCGTTATTCCTCGTTATTCGAATCGTCGTCGCGGAAATTCCCGAGGTAGCTCCCGAAAAAACGCTGATAGGAAGAACCGCGGTTCAGACTCGTACCGGACGATTGCGGCGTGTTTTCCTTGGGAAGGGTGCGCTTGGGATAAGGCTTTGCGTTTCTGTCCTTTCCGTTGAATTTTCCGCCGTTGGAAGGGCGGTTTCCGCGGTTGTCTCTGCCGCCCTGACGGGTTCTGTCAAAGCGTAAATTTTTAGGCGTGATCACCACAAAACGCGCGGGCTCGCTGCCTTCGCTGTGCGTCGTAACGTCGGGATTTTCCATAAGCGCCGCGTGAATGATTCTGCGTTCGTAGGGATTCATCGGCTCCAAACGGACTTTCTTGCCCAATCTCACCGCCTTAGCCGCAAACTTCTCGGCAACATGCTGCAACGTCTCTTCGCGGCGTTCGCGGTAATTCTCGAAGTCCACGACAACGCGCTTATAACTCTTTCTGCCGGTATTCGCCACTGCTCCCGCAAGCGTCTGCAACGCGTCGATTACTTCGCCTCTGCGGCCGATAATTCCCTTAAACGAGGCAGACTGTAAATTGATGACGATTTTCTCTTCTTCGCTTTCAAGTACGGGAACGACTTCCTCGCCGAGCCGCGCAAACAATCCGTTCAAAAAATCGACCGCGCGGGCGCCGTCGGACGAAGTCTCGGAACGGGCAGGGGAGATCTCCTTAACCGTCATTTTTACTTCCGCGGGAACAGACTTGCCGATACGGCGGGCTTTTCCTTCCGAAATCACCTCGATTTCTACTTCCTCTCTGGAAACATTTAATTCTTTCAATCCCTCTTCGATTGCTTCTTCTACCGTCTTTGCGGTAAAGTTGAGTGTCTTTTCCATAATGTTACTCCGTAGTTATTTTTTGCGGTTTTTGAATCTTTCCGCACGTTCCTGCATTTTTGCTTCTTTTTTCGCCTGTTTTTCCTTTTCCCGCTTCTCTTTTTCGGTCAACTGCCAAGCATACTTACGCGTCACCCGCTCTTTTTCAGCCGTGGCTTCTTTCTTTTTGAAAATACTTCCGATGATCAGATTCGCAATCAGCGTAGTTAAGAGGGAAATCAAACTCGACATCGTCATATAGATCGAGAATGCGCCGCTGTACATAAACGCAAAGACCGCGTAAATGAGCGGCATGATAATCAACATCATTTTCTGCGTTTTCGCGCCCTGCCCGTCAACCGTCTGATATTTATTGCTCTCCTTGCTCGACCTCATCGAAATAAACTGCGAGAGCACCATGAGTCCGATCGAAAGAATAATGAGAATAAAGTATCCGTTCGCCTGTTCTTTCTCTTCGGAAAGACAAGACGTTAAATCTTCGTATGCGCCTTCGCCGAGCACCGCAGTCAGAGAAACCTTTTTTCCGTTACGAAGAGTCACGTCTTTATTGAGCTGATCTTTGAATTTGGAGTATTTGGCAATGGGGTGTTCGTAGGAAACGTCGGCATACCAAACGTTTTTTACCCACAAAAAGCCGGAATCATTCCCGTCGCGGTACCAATCCGCCGCGGCAGACGCCGCAAGTCTTACGACAAACCGCCGACGCGTTACGTCTTCGATTTTTTCCGCTTCGACGCCCTCCATTACGACCGCTTCCCGAATGGAATCGTATACCTGTCTGGATGTAAAAGGGGAGATTTCTCCGCTCTCTCCCTCCTTTGTGATCTCGGTTTTTCCGAATTCCGTATCGCCGAACGCCGCTAAAAAGCCGTCGAACTTGTCCCGATCGACAATATACGAAAAAGTCACCGTCTCTTCTTCGAGCCAATAACTGTATGTGACAAACTTTACCGTATCGGAAGAGGTTACTTCAATATATTTATTTCCTTCGCCGTTCTCACGCGGAACAAGGCGGAAAGAAACGGTATCGTCCAGACCGACCGCGCTGCCCGGAATAACTCTTCCGTCGTCGGACCAAACAATTTTTCCCTCTGAAAGATTTTCTTCTTCGCCCTCGCCTGCAAGCAAGAAATAATTTCTTCCTTCGCCGAAATCCTTGACGGCAGGCGCGTATTTATAAATTTCTTCACTGTATACGCGCGACATTTTCTCGTACATGGCGAGATTGGCGTACTGCGAATAAGTTCTGAACCCTTGGAACGCCACGATCAGAATAACGAGCGACAAGATCATGGGCAGACATGCGCCGAGCATACTGTACCCGTTTTTCTTGTATAGCTCCATCATCTTCTGATTATAGGTGTTTTTGTCGTTCGCATATTGCTTTTGCAGCTTTTCTAGCTCGGGCTGCATGGCGCGCATCACAAGATTCTGTTTGCGCATGCTGATACGCTGATAAATATCGAAGGGCAATGTAATCGCTTTGAGAACAATCGTAAACACGATGATTCCGAAACCGATCGCCCCGACGCCTTCGATGATCACCTGCGCAAATTTTCCGAGCCAGTCCAGCCCGATTTCGTATCCGTATTCGAGGACGTTGATCCCGATCGGATCGAGCAAAGATTGTAACATAATTTTATTTAACGCCTCTTACCGTTATATAAGCCATCTTTTTTTGAAAGGATTCTCCGGCGCGGGGTCGAACCCGCCCTTCGAAAGGGGATTGCACCTTAAAATTCTCCAAGTTCCCAACAAAATACCGACAACAACGCCTAAATTGTTGATACACCGCTTGGTATATTCCGAACATGTCGGCTCGTACATACAGGTGTGTCTCGACAGGTATTTCTGATAAAACACGATCATGCGGATACAGAGAGATTTGATCACGGGAGGAAAATACTTTCGCCTGAGATAGCGGAAATTTTCACGAAACAGCGTCTGCGCTCCCACTTTCAAACAGTTTTTCTTTTGAAAACATCTTTCTGAGGTCGCGCGAAAATCCTTTAACCGAGTATTCCTTTCCCGTTTTGGGAATGAGAAGAATTTTACACGGTTTGATTTTGTTTCCGTATTCGGCAAACGCTTCGCGCAAAAGACGCTTGATTCTGTTTCTTTCAACGCTTTTTCCATACTTTTTTCCCACGCAGACGGTGTATTGCGTTTCCTTTGCAGGAAAATATACGAGCGTCACCGTTTCCGAAAACGCTCGCTTCCCGCTTCTGAACACTTTTTCAATATCTTTGCTTTTTTTAAGACGGAAACAGCGTTTTCCCACTTTTCTCGTTATGCGGAAACGTGCTTTCTTCCCTTGTTTCTGCGACGTTTGATCACGTTTCTTCCGCCCGTCGTAGCCATACGCTTACGAAAACCGTGTACTTTGCTTCTCTGTCTCTTTTTGGGCTGATAAGTTCTCTTCATATATTTACTCCTTAGGTTTGATCAGTATCGATAAAAATTCCGATTCCGTTTTATTATAAAGAATAATTCACTTTCCGTCAAGCAATTACGACGCATTCTTGACGGGCAAAATCAGGTAAAGACTGTCTTTCTTTTCCTGATTTTGAAGAATAAAGGGGGAAATCGCGCCGTTGAACGACATTACAATGTTCTCTTCGTTGAGCGCGCGCAGCGCGTCAAGCAGATATTTTGCATTCATCGAAATCGTCATATCCACCCCGTCCGTCTCCGCTTCCACCGTTTCGGCAACGTTGCCGTAGTCGGATACCGAAGAAATTTTTACTTTTTCAGAAGCAATGTCGAGGGTGACAAGATTGTTTTTATCTCCGCGGATCAAAATCGCCGCACGCTCCGCGCTCGCGATCAGTTCGTTGCGGTTAAGAGTGACGTAAGTCGAGAAGCGGGTAGGAACTACATTCTCTCTCTTAATAAAATCGCCGCGGTAAAGACGGGTTACAATGGTCGTTCCCTCCGACTTTACGAGCATCTGACCGTTTTCTTCGTAGAGGGTTACTTCCTCTTCTTCCTCTCCCTGCAGCATTTTCGAAATTTCGTTGAGCGCTCTCGCAGGACAGATCATGCTCTTTTCTCCGCTCTTATAAGAAATCGCCGTCTCCGAAAAGGCAAGCCGGTATCCGTCGAGCGCAGTCATTTTCAGCGTATCCCCGAGTTCCATCAAACAACCTTTCAATACGGGACGGGAATCGTCCTGCGCACAGCAGAACACCGTCTCCGAAACGATTCCTTTGAACGCGGTCTGTTTGAGAACGAAACTATTCTCCCCGACGTTGAGATTGATATCGGGAAATTCCTCCGCCGCAATCGCCTGCATATAAGATTTCGAATCGCGATACGAGATTTCAACTCCTTTCTCTCCCGTTCCTACGCCCACTTCTTCTCCCGAAAGTTTTCCGATAAAGTCGGAAAACAATTTTCCGGGGACGCACACCGCTCCCTCTTCCGAAACTTCCGCGTTGATCTTTTTTTCGATCGAAAGTTCCCCGTCGGTCGCAAGCAAAGAGATTCCGTCTCCCGTAGCCGTAATTTTAATACACTCCATTACGGGAGCGGTCGTTCTGACCGCACATGCTTTGCTCACCTTCATCACCGCTTCCGCAAGCGTTAACCCGTCGCAATTGAATCTCATAATTTTTTCTCCTTTATTTGCAGATTTCAAATCCGTGTTTCAAAAAATCTTTTCTTCCGTGACGATATATTGTTATAGAAGAATTATAAATAGTAGTATTTATTAGTAATAGTGTCTGTTAATATGTGGACAAGTTCTTTTATCAGTTCCATTATACCGAAAAAGGGTAAAAAACTCAAACGATTTAGAAGGAAAATATGAGATCGTAAGGTTTTTCTTTGTGGATAAAAGCGTGAAGAATTGTGTGGACAGGCTGTGTATAAACAAAAGTTATTCACCCTTGTCCACAAATTACGATTTAATTTTTCCCGTTAAAACGGTCTGTGTTGATTCCCGCGCCCGTTTCCGCCTGCATTTCACGTTGAATTTTTGTTTGCTTATTGCCGATTTTACGCTTTTCGAGACGGCATACAACGGCAAAGTCGTCGGTATATTCTAAGATTTTTACTGGAGAGCCGACGGGAATCAAATCCGTTTCGTCGGTGACGGCGTCGAGTTTTTCATAGGAATCTTTGATCAGAAGTACGATCTTTCCGTATCCCTTCCGTTCGGGAGGAATTTTCGCGGATACAACGGCGTCCGCACCCGCAAAGCGATTCAGAAAATTCGATTTCTGCACTTTTACGATTTTTCTGATCAGAAAGACGGTTCCCGTAAAGGAAAGAGCGCCGAAAAGAATTGCAATGAGAATGGGGAGCCAAATATTTTCGACAAAAAAGGAAGTGATAAGTCCGGCCAAGCTTCCCGCGGCGAGAAAAGCTGTTACCGTCTTTTCCGAAAAGACGGGAGGAGTTTCGTCTTTCGGAAGAGAAAGAGAGGAAGGCGGAAGAAAGAGCAAGATCATTTCGGCAAGAAAAAGAACGCTTGCAAAGATGCCGAACCAAAAGAACAGCATCTGCATGAGGTTGAGCGTCTGTAAAAAATTTGCGTTCAGGGAATGGATCATTCTTTATCTCCGGAAGAGGGAGCGGAACGGGAGAATTTGATTTTTTTTCCCGTTTGTTCGGCGTAGCGCACGGTGTAGGCGGTTCCGCCCGTCCGTTTTGTACAGTATGCAAAGATAAGATCGGAACAATCCGCCATATAGCGGTCTCGTATCAGAAAACAACCTTTTTTATAATGGGGAAAAAGAGTGGTTATGCGGTCGCATCGGAGAAGCAGATCGCGGTAGAGTTTGCGGTTTTCTTCGGAAAAAGAGGACTCCTGTCCCTGAAACGGAATGCACGCTTCGAGGCAGAGAGGATAGCGCTCTTTCAATTCCACCAAAAAACCGAGCGTGAGCAAATCGAATCCTTCCGCCATGCCGCAGAAAAAATGGTCGTAACCCTCTTTGATCAAAGTTTCGAGTTCGTCAAAGAGCAGCTTCCTATCTAACCCGTCGGGGAGTATTCTGTGTCCCGTCAGGGCGCAGGAACCCCCTTTCATAGAGGATTTTTCCTTTCTTTGCCCTGCCCGCGCGGATAAGAAGGGGGAGTCGGACGGATTTTTTCGATTCCGACGAGCGTTCTGTTTCCCGCGGTCGGCAGAGTATACCGTAAAATACAGCGTTCTTTTCCGCCTAATTTACGGAACGCGGATTGCGCTTCTTGAATTTCTTCTTCGGCGTTGCCCTTGTAAGCGACAAAGACGCCGCCGACGCGCACGAAGGGCAGACAGTATTCCGACAGCGTATTCAATTTTGCAACAGCTCTTGCGCAAACGGCGTCGAATCGTTCGCGAAAAGAGGAATTTCGGGCGAGCGTTTCCGCCCGTTCGTTGACAATGCAAACGCCGTCGAGCCCGAGTTCTTTGACGGCGGTTTGAAGAAAGGAACACTTCTTTCCCGTACTTTCTACAAGAGTGAAAACAAGATCGCCGCGTATGATTTTTAAGGGTAGCGAAGGAAATCCCGCCCCCGAACCCACTTCGAGCACGCGCGCATATTTCGGAAATAGGCTTTCTCCCATTATACTGTCGAGAAAGTGCTTTTCGTAGATCTCCTCTTTTTGCGTGATCGCAGTCAGATTGAAGCGCGCGTTATATTCGGTAAGCAATTCGAAATAACGTTCGAAGAGCGCGCTTTTTTCGCCGGAAATAAGAGAAAGATAGTCCGCTGTTCCGATAAAATCGTTCATAACATTATTATAGCACAAACGGCGCGCAATTACAAGAGTTTCGCGCTTGGAAATCGGCGGGATAAATTCGCGGAAAGGGGTGTTTTTTCGACAAAGTGCGAGTCGCTTTTTTCGTTTGTATCGTGTAGAATAGTCGAAAGGAAAAGGAGCGATTATGGCATACGAAAAAAGAGTTGCGGTATTAAAACAGGTCGGCAAGGGTTTTTCGTCCGACGGGAGCGTGCTGACGGGCGCGGTCTACGCCGAACGCCTCGGAAAAGACCTGACTCTGAAAATACAGGCGGCGGGGCTTGCCGCGTTGAAAGACGGACGCTACGTCGTCGTATTTTCGGCGGAAGGAAAGCGGTACTGTCTTGATCTCGGAAAAGGGGAATCGATTCACGTTTCGGACGCGCCCTCTCTGAAAGAGGGATTCTGCGTGCTTCTCGCATTTGTCAAAGACGCGGTCTATCCCGTCGCGTTCGGCGTTTCGGGCAAACCGCAGGACACAGCGGTGTCGCTTATGAAACTGCTTATGGAACAGGGAGAAAAAAAGGGAGATATGCCTCCGGTGCCGGTGCCTCCCGTAGAAATCCCGCCCGTAGGACCCAACGTTCCGCGGGCGCCCGTTGTGCCCGTACCGGATTTTCCGCAAAAGGAGGGGCAGGACGACGGCGCTCCCTTTCGGGAGAGAGCGTGCGCTTACAACGACGAAGCGATCGCAGATGCGGATTACTTCGCCGAAAGCGTACAAAAGAGCGATCGAAATGAAGATTCTGCGGGCAAAAGTCAGAAAAAGCGAGGAAAAACATCGGGCGGAGAGAATTCTCAAAAAGATGATCTCTCTGTCAACCCTTTCCTCCGCACGAAAGGAAAACTTACATATTATAAAAAAGTAAGGCGGGATTTAGAGGAAGCGTTTCGTAAATTTCCGAAAGACACCCGTCTCTTGTCCGTCTTTCCGCGTTCGGAATGGGTAAAAACCGATCACGCGCTTTTAGGGATCGTGTACGAGAACGGACAGCCCCGCTATCTCTGCGTGGCGGCGGAAAAAAACGGCGCGCCGCCCGATGATATGAAAGAGAACTGCGTATTCGTTCCCGAGTCGCCCTTCACCGAAGAACGGGGTTTTTATATTGTATTTCAGGATGCGGACAGCGGAGCGTATGTAAAGACCGCCGACGCTTAAATAAGGTTCATACTTTCGGGGGGAGAACACGCCGCGCTCGTCGAGCGCGGCGTACTTTTTTATTTTCCGATTAAATTTTTAGTCGCAGATTTCTGTGTACTATTTTTATGTACTATTGTATATATCCATATGTATATTGTCTGGAAAAAAATGTACATTTGTGTTATTTTATTGATATGCAAAAGATTTTTGAAAGGATGAAAGAACTTCGTCTTGAAAAAGGAAAAACGCAGGCGCAAATTGCAGAAGAAACCGGATTGACGATCAGTGCAATCTCAAAATGGGAACAAGGCAGCAGAGTTCCGAACGCGTTGGCGATCATAACTCTTGCAAAATATTACGGAGTATCGTCCGACTACTTGCTCGGAATCACCGATTGTTAAAAATAAAATTATATTAGAGAATAAGAACACAGGAGGAAACAATGACAAGTTTTGCGTTTAGGTTAAAGGAGTTGAGGGAACGGAAGGGAATCACGCAGGCGCAGCTGTCCGATGCGACGAAGCTGACGATCAGCGCCATTTCCAAATGGGAAAGAGGACGGCGCAGTCCCAGCGCGTATGCTCTCTTTAAGCTCTCCCGATTCTTCGGCGTGAGCGCGGATTATTTGCTCGGCGCGACCGACGAATAAATTCCCGACCGAGAACCGTCCTTTTCGGGGCGGTTTTTTATTTGACAAACGGAAAAAAAAGGGATTATAATCATAGAAAATTTTCGACCGACAGGGGGAGAAATGATGAAACGGGTTCTTAAAATCTTTGCGGCGGCGTTTTTGTCGCTGTCTATGGCGACGGCGGCTTGTGCCTGCGATTTCGGTAGCGGCGGCGATCAATCGGATAAACCGCCCGCAGTCTCTTACGGGACTGCGACCGTAAACTATCATTATGAATACGGCGTCGTCATGGAGAACTATTGGCAGGAGAAGTACTCCGTCCGGACGGGTACGGAATACGAGCTGAAAGAAGTCTATATCCCGCCCGTGAAAGCGGGCTACCGTTTCTTAGGCTGGACGATGAATAAAGGCGGTACGGGCGATCTTATAGGAACGCCTTTCAAAATCGTTGGCTCGGGGTTTGGCGGAACGGTCTACAATCTGTACGCCAAGTACGAAGAGATTCTCTTCGAAGTCGTCTATCACCTCGACGGCGGAGTGAATCACGCCGACAATCCGACGGAGCTTACGGGTTCGCAGACGCTGAAAAAACCCGTTAAAGAGAAACATAATTTTTTGGGCTGGTACCGCGATCCGGACTTCGAAACCTATACGACGACCGCTTCGATGACCGACGATAAAACGACGACGGTAAATCTCTATGCGAAATGGCAGCGCGTCTATGAAATTTCTTATGTCTCCAATCAGTCAAAGCTGACGGTCGAAGGGGATACGAGCTATCGTCCCCGTAAGAACTTCACCGAGGACGACGAGGCGTTTACCGTCCGTCTGGGTCCCGAATATTTCGAGAATTATCTCTTTCTCGGTTGGGAAACCGAAGAGGGAGGGGAATTGGTACAGGAAGCCGAAATTCCGATCGATCCGAAAGAAAAGAAAAACGACATTACTTTTACCGCGCACTACGAAAAGGCGACGAGCGGGAATGATGTCAGAATTCATATCAAGTACGGTGGTGAATACTGTATTTACATAAGGGAAGGAGTCACGAGACTTGTCGTCGAAGATATGTATACGTCAGGTTACGAGAAGAAAATGGTAGACAGAGTAACTGTTTATTACAGCGGCGAAATCCCGCCGGAGGTTCTTCGCCGAGGCGATGTTACCGTTTCGTTTATTCACGATCCCGAAGCAGTCGAAGACGAATTTAATTGGTAAAAAGAACGCGGCGGGGCTTTTTGCTGTGAAAAAAATTTCGGAAAAATTTTCCGTTCCGCGATTTACATTGACAGAATTGTGTGGTATAATATATACGGACGGAAAGAGGCTTTCCGCTCGATCATCTATTTTTCGGAGGTTTATTTTACCATGGCATTGACAGAAAACCGCAAAGTGCTCGATTTTGTCAAAGAGAGCGCGCAGCTTGCCCAGCCGGACGAGATCGTCTGGATCGACGGAAGCGAGGCTCAGCTCGAAGCGCTCAGAAAAGAGGCGTGCGCGAGCGGCGAAATGATCAAACTCAATCAGGAGAAGCTCCCGGGCTGTTATTATCACCGCACGGCGGAAAACGACGTGGCGCGAGTTGAGGCGCGCACCTTTATCTGCTGTAAGAACAAAGAGGACGCAGGTCCCATAAACTATTGGATGGATCCCAACGAAGCGTATGCGCTTTGCCGCGAGATTGCGCGCGGAAAGATGAAAGGACGCAAAATGTATGTCATTCCCTATTCGATGGGGGTCGTCGGTTCGCCGTTCTCTAAAATCGGAATCGAAGTGACCGACTCCATTTATGTCGTTCTCAACATGGCGATCATGACGCGCGTCGGGCTCGACGTTTACAAGGCGCTCGGCAAAGAAGGCGATTTCGTCAAAGGCTTCCACTGTAAGTGCGACGTCGATCCCGAAAAGAGATACATCATGCACTTCCCCGAAGACGACACCATTATTTCGGTCAACTCGGCATACGGCGGCAACGTGCTCTTGGGCAAAAAATGCTTTGCGCTGCGCATTGCGTCCAACCTCGGAAGACGCGAGGGCTGGATGGCGGAGCATATGCTTATTCTCGGCGTGACCTATCCCGACGGCAAAAAGAAATATCTCGCGGCGGCTTTCCCCTCCGCGTGCGGCAAGACCAATCTCGCAATGCTCATTCCGCCCAAACATTACCGCGATATGGGCTATAAAGTGGAGTGCGTCGGCGACGACATCGCATGGATCCGCGTGGGCGAGGACGGCAGACTCTGGGCTGTCAACCCCGAAAACGGATTTTTCGGCGTCGCTCCCGGAACCAATGAAAAATCCAATCCCAACGCGCTCGCTGCAACGCAGAAGGGTACCATTTTCACGAACGTGGCGATCAATCCCGCCGACAATACCGTGTGGTGGGAGGGTTTGACCAAACCCGCGCCCGAAAAACTCATCGACTGGCTCGGAAACGACTGGACTCCCGAGAGCGGGGTCAAAGCGGCGCACCCCAATTCGAGATTCACGGCTCCCGCCGTCAACTGTCCCTGCCTCTCTCCCGAATTTAATTCCAAGACGGGCGTTCCGCTCGACGCGATCGTGTTCGGCGGAAGAAGAGCGACGACGACCCCCCTCGTATATCAGTCCCGCGATTGGGATCACGGCGTGTTCGTCGGCTCGATTATGAGTTCCGAGACGACGGCGGCGGCGACGGGCGCGGTCGGAGTGTTGCGCCATGATCCCATGGCGATGAAGCCGTTTGCGGGCTATCACATGGCGGATTACTTCGAACATTGGATCGAAATGGGCAAAAAAGCAAAGAATCCGCCTAAGATTTTCAACGTGAACTGGTTCCGTCAGGATGAGAACGGCGAATTCCTGTGGCCCGGATTCGGCGACAACATGCGCGTTCTCGACTGGATTCTGAAACGCTGTTCGGGCGAAGTCGAGGCGGAAGAGACTGCGATCGGCTATGTTCCTTACGCGAAAGACATCGACCTCGACGGGCTCGATATGACGGAGAAAGATCTTGATAAGATCCTTTATATCGATAAAAAGCGCTGGGGCGCAGAGGCGGACGAGATCGCGGGTTACTACGAGCAGTTCGGCGACAGACTGCCCGAAGAACTCAAAGAGAGCCTTGCGACCCTCAAAAAGAACTGTGAAAAGTAAAAAGAAAACCGAATAAAAAGTGCGGCTTAACGCCGCGCTTTTTTATTTTGCAATTAAAAACGCACGGTAAAAAACCGCGCGTTCCGTGGCGAAATAAATTTCAAAAAGGGGGGAGAAATTCGTTGGGCCACTGCTTCCGCAGAGGGATAAATCTCGCACTGCGGAACTTACCCACATTATAATCGCATATTATACGATTGTCAAGCATTATATCGTATAATATGCGATATTTTTTTAAAAATAAATATGAGGAAGCAATTATGCAGATCAAAGAAATACAAAAGAGAATACGCGAGGCGATTGCGGGGAGCGGAATTCCGCAGAAAGAGATCGCCGTCAGAATCGGAGTGTCCGCACAGACGGTTTCGAAATATATGAGAACAGACGTTTTTCCCGAGCTCGACACGTTTGCAAAACTTTGCGCCGTGCTCGACGTTTCGAGCGATTACATTTTGGGAATCGGGGATTATTGAATTTTTCGCAAAAAAACCGCCGATCGAAAGGTCGGCGGTTTTTGTTTTTACATAACGACGATGTTTTTTTCTTCGAAGAGCTTTTTCAGATCGTCGGGGAAATTAACGTCGGTAATGAGCACGTCGATCTCGTCCATGCGGGCGAACGTGTGCGGCATGATCTTGCCGATTTTGGAACTGTCGAGCATGATGTATACCGCCTTGGCTTTCTTCTGAATTTCCTGTAAGAAGTCCGCTTCGAGCTGGGAGCCGCACGAAAATCCGTTTTCGGGCGTAAACGCCGACGAAGACATGATCGCGATCTCGAAGTTTGTATTTTCGAATTGCAGTTTCGATGCCGCCGAGACGGTGGAAAGGTTATCTTTGAGCACCTGTCCGCCGAATACCGTTACGTCGTAATTCTTTTTCTTTGCAAGTTCCACTGCAACGGCGAGTCCGTTCGTAAAGACGTGCAGAGCACAGTCGGGCAGTTCTTTTGCAAGGCGCATGCTCGTCGTGCCTCCGTCCATGAAGAGAGAGGAATTTTCCTCGATGAGTCTTGCGGCTTTGCGCGCGATCTCGATTTTTTCGTCCGAATGAAACGCGGTCTTTTTCGCGTATGCTTCCCCCGAAACTTTCTGCACCTCTTTCACCGACATTGCGCCCCCGCGCACGCGGATGATGCGTTCCTGCTGTTCGAGAAGAACAAGGTCGCGCCTGAGGGTCATCTGCGAGACGTCGGGAAAATATTCCACGAGCTGATCGAGCGAAAGTTTGCCCCGTTTGTCGAGCAGCTCCGCGATCCTGTCGATTCTTTCTTTTTTCATGATCACCCCTCCGGGCGGAGAAAAAATTCCCCCGCACCGTGTAAAATTGTAACATAATATTTGCAAAAGCGCAAATAAAAACAACAAAAAATTTGAGCATTTTGAAAATTTTTATGTGTTTTTGCCTTTGATTCACGCTTTATGCGACTTTTTTTGTAAAAATTTTACATTTTGACAAAACACTTTCTTTTCTTTCATTTGAATTGGCTTGGGAGCGCGGCAATTTGCTTGCGTTTTTCGGGCGGAAGTGATACAATATCCGCAATCATGGAAACGCAATTTTTAACTTCTCTTGACGAATATTTCTGCGCGCAGTACTCCGATTACGTAAAGCTGAGCGCGCTCGAAGGCTATGAAATGCCCGACGTCGTTTCGGTCGGGGCGAACGGCAGCATCGAACGCAAAAGTTCCGAAGTTATGCGTCTTTGTTATCAGAAAAATTGCGGCGCGCTCCTTGCGAAATTCAAAGAAGGGCTTGCCGATACCGAATTTACTTTTAATTTTTTATTTCGCCCTTTCCGCGACAGAATGCGCGATCCGTTCCGCAAATTTACCTTTGCGAAGGTTCTTCCCGAGGCGCTGTCCCACTCGGGCGAAACGGCGGAGAGCGCGGGGGAGAAGCTGAATATCTCTCCCAAAATCTGGCAGAAGATCGTGAAGGGGAAACTGTATCCCGAAAAGAATACGGTGATTGCGCTTGCGCTCGTGACCGGAATGCAGCAAGCCGACGTTAACAATCTGATGAACGTGCAGGGATATACCTTTGAAAAAGAGAGCGTGCGCGACATAATTTGCGAATATCTTCTTAAAAACGGGATCTTCAACACCGATATGCGCGACAGGTGTCTTGCCGAATATAAAATCAACACATTGCCCATCAAGCGGGCGGAGCAAGCGGGAGATCGGAATGAAGCTGTATAATTCGCTTACTAGAAGAAAAGAAGAATTCGTTCCGCTCGAAGCGGGTAAGATCAAAATGTACGCCTGCGGGATCACGGTTTCGGGCGAGGCGCATATCGGGCACGCCTATCAGGCGATCGTCTACGATATGTTCCGTAAGTTTTTGCAAAAGCAGGGCTATCGGGTGACATACGCCCGCAACTATACCGACGTAGACGACAAGATCATCGCCCGATCCAAAGAGACGGGCATTCCCGCCGACGAATACGCCGAACGCATGATTTCGAATATCAATGCGGTGATGCGCCGCGCCGAGATCGACGAACCCGACCTCTGGCTCAAAGCGACGGAGAACATCGGCAACATCATCTCTTTTATCGGGGAGTTGATCGAAAAGGGGCACGCTTATCCTGCGGAGAACGGCGACGTGTATTTCGATGTGGAAAGCTGTCCCGCCTACGGACAGCTCTCGGGCAGAAGCGCGGACGACGCGCTTGACGGCGTGCGCGTCGAAAACGACGAGGCGAAGAGGAACGCGCACGACTTTGCGCTCTGGAAGGCGGCGAAAGAGGGGGAAATATCGTGGGAATCCCCTTGGGGGAAGGGTCGCCCCGGATGGCATATCGAGTGCTCCGCCATGAACCGCGCGGCGTTCGGCGATCAAATCGATATTCACGGCGGCGGCAGAGACCTCATTTTTCCGCACCATGAAAACGAGATCGCGCAGACGGAGAGTCTTACGGGCAAACGGTTTGCGAACTATTGGACGCACAACGGGCTCATCAAAGTGAACGGACAGAAGATGAGCAAGTCCCTCGGCAACAGTCTTCTTTTAAGCGATCTGTTGGATTCTTATTCGACGGACGCGCTTAAATTCGCGCTCCTTTCCAACAATTACAGAGGCGATCTCAATGTGACCGATTCTCTTTTTCCGGAGGCGGAGGCGCACATTGCAAAATTTTATGCGCTCATTGCCCAAGCGGAAAAGGCGTTTCCGAACGAGGCGGGCGGCGAAGAGGAGATCGATAAGCGGTTCGACGAGGTGATGAGCGACGATTTCAATACCGCGCTCGCGCTCTCCGATCTCTTCGGGTATTTCAAAGAGGTCGCGCGGCTGCTTGCCGAAAAAAATCCCCGCGCTCGCCGCATGACGAATCAGATCGGAAAGACGTATTCGCTTTTGGGGCTTTTCAAAAAGAATGCGGAAGAGTATCTGAAAGGATACGCGCCCGAAGAAGAGATTCCCGCCGAGGCGCTTGCAATCGCGGAAGAGAGAAGGCTTGCCCGCGCCGAAAAGAATTGGGCGAAGAGCGACGAACTGAGAGACAAACTCAAATCGCTCGGTTATACCGTTAAGGATACCAAAGAGGGCTACGAACTTTCAAAGTTCGTATAAACTTCGCATTTCATTGTCGCGTTGTGGCAACCTTCGGTCATTTACCGTTTTAGTAAATTCCCTCGGGTGTTCCCCGCGCTCCGCGAACTGCTCGTTTCTACGAACTTTGATAAACTCCGAACAGAATAAAGGAAAGAAAAAGATGACTTCCAAAGAATTGCGCAAAAAGTGGATCGAATTCTACGAGAGTAAAGGGCATAAAAATATCGGGGCGGTATCGCTCATCGGCGACGGCAGCACGGGCGTCATGTTCAACGTGGCGGGCATGCAGCCCTTAATGCCCTATCTGTTGGGAAAACCGCATCCGCAGGGCAAACGTCTCTGTAACGTGCAGGGGTGCGTGCGCCTGATCGATATAGAATCGGTAGGCGATCCCTCGCACTTCACATTTTTCGAGATGATGGGCAACTGGTCGCTCGGCGACTATTTCAAAAAGGAAAAAA
>CAJUOV010000015.1:45299-46457 GCA_910588695.1 uncultured Christensenellaceae bacterium | reverse complement strand
ATGCAAGAGGTCACAGATTCGAGTTCTGTCGTTCCCACCAGGAAACCCTGTATATTGTGCTTCTCCTTATTTACGCCGATATATGGGGTTTTGTTTTTTGCGGACATGGCGAAACAGGCAGACGCGCAGGACTTAGAATCCTGTGGGCAACCGTGCGAGTTCAAATCTCGCTGTCCGCACCAAAATGAAGTCGTGTATTATAACACGACTTCATTTTCATACAGGTGTTGCTCAATTTCATAATTTCCAATTATCTGCCCAGATCAATTAAGCACAATCTTCATTTATTCCTTTCGTTTTTTTCTTTAATGTAACCATTATATAAATCTTATCATAAAATACAGTAAGAAATAATTTAACAGTTAAAACATATTCCGCTTTTTATTACTACATATTGGCTCTCAAAACAGGAGCCATGTGTAGTAATTTTTTTAGGAGCAAATTAATTATGAATATCACGAATCAATCGAACGTTACTTACAATGCCGTAGTACCCAACAAACCCGGAACCCCCGGCCGTCTCGCAAGCAACACCGTAAACACAGAGGTTTTATCCGACGTTATAACAAAAGTAATAAGTTCCGACAAAACTTATGTCAAAGAAGGAGAAACCGTCCACAATAAAATCACAATTACGAACAATTCTTCAACGGTTTTAAGTCCGAATTATATTGTGAACACTACGCCCAAAGGTGCAAGTTACGTCGCGGGAAGCGTTAAGGTAAACGGAGTTACCGAATCAACCTCCGACCCTCTAACAGGATTTTCCCTTCCCGACTTAAAACCCGGCGAAACAGTCACAATCGAGTATGATATGCAAATTAGCAGCCCTTCGACGGTAACGACCGTAACCGACTCCGCCGAGTTCCAATATAACGTAAACGACCCCGCAAGAGGAAACGTAACCTATTCCGAACCCACAAACACCGTTTCAATCAATGTTATTTCCGCAAAACTCAACGTTGTGAAAAGCGTAGATAAAACTTTTGCCGTTAAAGGCGAAACGTTGACGTATACCGTAATATTTACAAACGTAGGAAATGTCCCTATAGAAGATATTTATTTTACCGATAATATCCCCCAAGGCACCACGTTTGTCGAACAATCCGTACTGATCAACGGTCACAATATTCCCGCTTACCGTCCTGACATCGGTTA
>CAJUOV010000015.1:0-45289 GCA_910588695.1 uncultured Christensenellaceae bacterium | reverse complement strand
CGGTTACAGTGTGGCAAATTTACAGCCCGACGGCAGCGCAACGACAAGTTTCCAAGTTACCGTAGATTAATTGAGGGGTAAATTATGCTAATACCCAATAAATCGAACATAACGTACAGCGCTATTCTGCCCGATAGTAAACGAATCTCGGAAAAAACGGAAAGCAACACCGTAATCACTGAAATTTTATCTTTTTCAGTTTCAAAAGCAATCCGTTCCGACAAAACAACCGTTCGGGTGGGCGAAAACGTGCGCAATACCATTGTTATAACCAACCATTCAACAACCAAACTATTCCGTAATTATTTTACGGTACCTCAAACTGACGGCGCAAGTTTTGTGGAGGGAAGCGTTAAAATAAACGGAGTCGCACAACCGACTTACAATCCTTTAACGGGATTTGAACTTCCCGATTTGAAACCGGACGAAACGATAATTATCGAATACGAAATAAAAGCGGAAAAGCCGACAACGGCGCCCATAAAAAATATTGCAACGTTGCGTTATAGCGTAAACGATCCCGCAAGAGGAAATGTAAATTATTACGAAAATACCGATACCCTTTCAATTTTCGTTATTTCCGATAATATCAGCGTAATAAAAACCGTAGACAAATCGTTTGCAATCAAAGGCGAAAAACTGCATTATACGGTCACTGTCAAAAATACGGGAAACATTACAAAAACCGATCTGGTATTCAAAGACGAAATCCCCGACGGCACGATCTTCGTTGCAAACAGCATCAAAATAGACGGCACGACATATTCCGCCTATAATCCGAAAATGGGTTTTACCCTCCGCAGTCTGACACCGAATGAAACGCTTACAGTCGAATTTGACGTGAAGGTACTATAATATGAAAATAATAGCAAATATCGCCAGTATAACTGACAACTCGGAAAATACCCCGATTATAACTTACAGCAACTCGGTTCAAACCATTATTCGGACTCCGAACGAAAACGGCAGAAAGGTGTATTATAAAATTATCTGCGTTCACAATTGCTGTTGCTGTGATTGTGACAACTTCCGCAGTGATTACGACTGCTGTAATTGTTGCTGTGAACTTTTTTGAAAACGTTTATAACAAAACATTAAAAACGGGACGCAGTAAATATAACTTCCCGTAGGGAATTGAAAAAACAAATATTTTATTGATACGCTTTCAGATTATGAAAAAAGCACTCGAACATTTTATTCGAGTGCTTTTAACTAAACATATTTAGCACGCTAAATTAAAATTTATCTTTATACAATGTCATGTCCCTCGCCGTTCCCAAAACGTCATTCTGAGCCGACGCGTCCTTGCGTCGTGCCAAAGAATCTAAAATTGTGAGATGTTTCGGCTACGGCTTATGCCTCCGCTCAACATGACGTTAGAGAACGATAAATTGAAATTTATTTTACAAAAGTACCGACTTCCGATGATTTTTTCATACCGATATTATAATAGAAGTCTTGTCCCGAAATAACGATTGCTCTTTTTGCACCTTGATTTTCCGCTCGTTTCAATGCCTCGTAAACAACGGCTCTGCCAAGCCCTTTTCTGCGGTATTCAGGAACAGTCGCAACAGGTTCGATATACGCGGTTTCTCCGCCGTGATACCACACACCGCAATGGGCAACATAATCTCCGTCTTTAATTGCAAATATTTTAATATATTCGTTAATTCGCAGTTGTTTTTCCGCTTCTGCGGTTTCTTCGCTTAATATTTGCGGCATACCGTCGTTATCAAAGCCGCGGTGTATCACCAACCGCCATTTCCACTCGTCGATTGGTGCGTTAGGTTTGCTGACAGAAAATTCTACGGGAAGCCCATAGGAAAGATCGTGCGATAGATCCATAGTCAAGACGCTTTCCGTATTTTGTATTTTGTAATTCATATCAGCGAGCAATTTGCAAAGTACGAAATCATTTAAGTTAGCCTTAATCGTCGGCTTGTCGTCGATTTCGATTATATACTCTATCATTTGCCGCAAAAGTTTTTCGTCGGAAACAGAATGCAGAATATACCAACGGTTTTGATAACAAGTATCAAACATAACGACACCGACAATCGTTGTGTTTCTATCTCTGAATAGAGCAATTTTAGGCAACATTTCAACGTCAAGACACGGGTGTGCCATCATCCAATCCAATCGTCCCCAATGAAAATGCTCGTTATAGCCGCAGTCGGCATTGAGCCGCAAAAATTTTTGAATTTCTTTATACCGATTATTAAAGCGTTCCTGTGTTTGATCGCATTCGACCGAATACATAAATACTCTCCTTGCGCTAAATTACTGTTTATCGTACAATCATTATATCACGAAAAATAGAAGAGTGCAACCGATTGAATTTTGCGTGCTATATAAAACATATCTATATCTCACTAGGCTACGAGTAGCTCGCTCGAACAGCAATATAAATATCAAAAAAAGCGTGGCTTCACGCCACGCCTTAATCTCTACAACCTGCGGCTTACCGAATATTCCCTATGGAAACTGCGGTAAGCGCGTCCCGTTTTTCTGATCAACGTTAAATTTCCGCCTTGATACTTCTTGCAAACAGTCTTTCGATCTCGCTCTTACAGCGCTCCACGTCGTTTCCCGAACCGTAACATACGTTATAGACAGCTTCCGTAATGGGCAGTTCGACGTTATACCGTTCGCCGAGAAATTTCAACGCTTCGGAAGTCGCGACCCCTTCCGCAAGTTTTTCGAACCGCTCTCCCCTCGCAAGCATTTCTCCGTACATACGATTGTGAGAATATTGCGAAAACAGCGTCGTTTCATAATCGCCGAGATGCGCCAGCCCATAGGCGGAAAGTTCGTTTCCGCCAAGCGCTTTAATAAGTCGCGCGACCTCCCGAGCGCCTCGCGTCATAAGCGGACCTTTCAGAGGCTGCGCCACCACGTCGAGCACGCCCGCGGCGACGCCCATAACGTTTTTAGCCGCCGCGCCGATCTCCGTACCAAGCAGATCCGTTCCGTAATAAAAACGAATCAGATCGCTTTTGAATAAATCGACAAGCGAGGTTTTCAGCGCGTCGTTTTCCGAATCGATTACCATACAACTCGGAATTTTCGCTACAAAGCTCTGAATATGTCCCGGCCCCACCCACACAGCGAGCTTATCGGGAGAAATACCGCTCTCCGTCATGATCTCGCTGAGACGCTTTCCCGTACCGTATTCGATCCCTTTCATGCAGAGAACGAAAATTTTTTCGGACACGTCGTAAACATTCACTTCGCGCATAAACCCGCGCAACCCCTGCGCGCTGATAGAAATTACAATAATTTCGGAAGAAGTGACCGCTTCTTTCAGATCGCAGGTCAAACGGATTTTTTCGTCGAGCGAAACATATTCGTTCTTTCCCGTTTCTTTGAGAACACGATAAGACTCCCCGTCTTCCGGTCCCCACGAGATAACTTTGTGATTGAGCCGCGAGAGATACCACGCAAGAAAGGAACCCCATCTGCCGCAACCGAGTACGGAAATTTTCATATCGACACCTTACAATTCTTTTCGTTCGATGAGCGCGCGCGAAAGCGTCACTTCATCCGCATATTCAAGTTCCGAACCGACCGGAATCCCATGCGCGAGCCGCGTTACTTTTACTCCGAGCGGTTTTAACAGTTTCGCAATATACATGGCGGTTGCTTCGCCCTCGACGTCGGGATTGGTCGCCATGATGACCTCCCGCGCCTCTTCTTTCTGCGTGCGTTCCAAAAGCTCTTTAATGCGAATATCGTTCGGCGTGACCCCGTTCATCGGATCGATGACCCCGTGCAAAACATGATATACGCCTTTGAATTCACGCAATTTTTCGAAAGCGATCACATCTTTCGGTTCCTTTACAACACAAATTACCGTATGATCGCGAACTTTGCAAATGTCGCATATTTCGTTGACCGTAAAATTCCCGCATACGTTGCAAAAGCGCACTTGTTTTTTAACTCCCACAATCGCTTTTGCAAAGCCCTCCGCTTCTTCTTCCGACATTCTGATCACGCGATACGCATAACGCTGCGCCGTCTTTTTCCCGACCCCTGGGAGTTTGGAAAACTCGTTCATGAGCCGACCAATCGGTTCGATAAAGACATCCACTTAAAAAAGTCCCCCCATGCCGCCTGCGGAGTATTTACCCATCTTTTCTTTATAAACTTCCTCCGCCTTTTTATAGCCGTCGAGAATCGCCGCCATAATCAGATCTTCAAGCATTTCTTCATCGTCAGGATCGATGACCGATTTGTCGATCTCGATCCCGTCGATAATTTTTTTCGCGTTCATATACACGACGACCGCCTCTCCGCCCGAAGTACCCACGATCTCCCAATCGTCGAGCAATTTCTCCGTTTCCTGCATTTCCTCCTGCATCTTTTGCGCCTGCTTCATGAGGTTTTGCATTCCGGCTCCTCCCATGCCGCCTTTGTTGAATCCAGACATATTTATTTCTCCTTTATTTCTACTACATAGTCCGAAAAATTCCGTTCGAGTTCCTCCGTCCCGCACTTATAATCAGGTTCCGATACTTTAAGACGCACCTCATAAGGAACCCCCAAATTTTCGAATACGGTTTTGATAATTTTTGTATGCTCTTCTTTCTGCAACATGCTGAAAACGGTTTTACTCTGTGTCGTCAGAACAAGAATCTTCCCCTCGAAAAAGAATTCAAGGTCAGAACACATCGTGAACAGCACGCCCGACGCGCCCGCTTTTCTGAGCGACCGCATAAATTTTCCGAACACTGTTTCGGCAGTCGCTCCTTCGGGAATCGGATTTCCCGCAATCTCTTTTATCTGAGTTTTTTCTTTTTTCAAAGCCGCTTTCGGTTTTTCAAACAGCTCTTCGGGCGGTTCCACGTAATCGAATATCGGTTCTTCCGTCGGAAAATCGTTTTCGTTAAAAGGCGGTTCCTCGGGCAATCTTTCGTTCGATGAAATCATCTCGCTTTCCGCCCTGCCCGCAGCCTGCGCCGGAAGTTCCAAAAACGTCACCCCTTCCGAAAGTTGTTTTTCCATATTCGAAACGCGCACGGTGAGCGCATCGAGATCGAGGTCTGCAACCGGTAACGCCGCGCGCATTACGGCTGTTTCGAAACTGATACGCGGCGAAGTCGCGTATCTCAGTTCCGGTTCGAGTTTCACGAAAATATCGGTCACCCGCAAAATCGATCTCCCGTCAACGGCGGAAGCAATATTTTCGATCAAGCGAAAATGCTCTTGCGGAATCATCAGAAGAGATTCCGCATTTTTACAAGCCTTCGCAATGGCAAGCATGTTGAGTACTTGCAGTATATCGCGGCAAAGCACTCCTACGGAACGCCCTTCGGAGAGAATTTTTTCAGCCGTAGTCAACGCGGACGAAAGATCGGGAGCAAGCATCTGCCCCGCTAGCGCGCAAGTCTCTTTGAAATCCGCCGCGCCGAGAACCGCGGTCACCCCTTCATATGTCAGCGCATCGGAATACGCAAGACACATTTCCGCAATAGAAAGCATATCTCTGTCGCTTCCGGCGCCTGCACGTGCAATTGCTTCGACCGCTTCTTCTTCGTATTTTATTTTCATTCCGTCAAGAATGCCTTTGAGATGCTTGACTAAATCCGCCGTAGGAATCAATTTGAAATCGAGCCGCAGGCATCGCGAAAGAATAGTTGCGGGAATTTTCTGCGGTTCCGTCGTCGCCAGAATAAAAATTGCATGACGGGGCGGTTCTTCAAGCGTTTTCAGAAGCGCGTTGAATGCGCTGTCCGTCAACATATGCACTTCGTCGATGATATAAACTTTATATTTCCCCGATACGGGCGGATACTGCACTTTTTCCCGCAAATCGCGCATTTCGTTCACGCCGTTGTTGGACGCGGCGTCAATCTCCGCGATATCGAGAGATCCCTCCGAAAGGGCGCGGCAGACAGAACAGGTTCCGCAAGGCGAACCGTTCGCAGGCTGTTCGCAGTTGACGGCGCGCGCAAAAATACGCGCCACGCTCGTTTTGCCCGTACCGCGCGGTCCCGTAAAAAGATATGCGTGATTTACCGTTCCTTTCTCGATCTGATTTTTCAGAACGCGCACGACATGTTCCTGCCGCACCATTTTATCGAAAGTATCCGGTCTGAACTTCCGATACAGGGATAAATGTGCCATTTTTTACTCCGCTTTATTTTCAAACGCTTTTTGCATCTTACGCTTTGCTCTCGACAGCGCGTTATCTACGCTTTTGAAAGGTTTTTTCGTCGCCTCGCAAATTTTCGAATAACTCATTCCTTCCAGATACATATTCAAAACGCGGTATTCGAAATCAGACAATTCACGCATAAGTTTCACCTGAAATTCCGCCCGCGCTTCGCTGTCGATCAAAAATTCTTCGGGAGACGCCCTCTCGTCAGATATATCCAACACATTCCGATCGAACAGCGAGACGCTCTCCGTCAAAACAGAACTTTTTTTCGTAGTCATTCTACCGATTGCGTCGTAAATCCGACGGGTCACGCAGAGATAGGCAAAATTCTTAAAACTTTTACCGGAATCCGTTCTGTAATCGCGGATCGCAAAATACAGACCGATCATGCCTTCCTGCACCAGATCTTCCGTCTCCCCGCCCGCAAGAAAAAACTGGCGGGCGCGGGCGCGCACGGCATGATTATATCGAAGGATCAGTTCTTCCGTCGCGGAAGCCTCACCCCGTTGCGCCTCCTCGGCAAGCTCTTCGTCCGTTCTACGTTTTGATTCTTGCACGCACTACCTCGTAAACACCGATCCCGAGCGCAACGGACGCATTCAGCGAATTGACTTTACCGAATAAAGGAATAGAGAGCGTTTTATCGCATTTCTCTTTGGTCAAACGTTTGACTCCGCTGTCCTCTCCGCCCACTACGAGCGCAACTTTTCCCGAAAATTTTTCCTCGTAAATATTTTCCCCGCCCGCTTCCAATGCATAGACCCAATACCCGAGTTTTTGTAATTCTTCGACGGCATGATTTAGGGAAGGTACTTTTGCAACTTTAATATGCTCCGCCGCTCCTGCGGAAATGCGGATCACCGACTCGTTGACGGTTGCACCTCTCACGGAAGGAATGACGACTCCGTCCGCGCCCGCGCACTCCGCCACACGCAGAATGCTTCCTAAATTGTGCACGTCCTCGATCCCGTCGCAGAGCACGATCAGACTTTCGGCTTTCCCCGTCAAATCATATAAATCCGAATATACGAAATCCGTCGTAAAAGCGATTACTCCCTGATGCCGTTTTGAAACGCTCTCTCTGTCGAGCACAGAGCGGGAAACAAACTGAACGCGGATATTCTTTTGCCGAGCCATAGAGAAAATCCGCCCCAAACTTCCTTCCGCGCCTCTCTCCATCAGAATTTTATCGACGGTCTTATCCGTTTTCAAAAGTTCGAGAACAGCATTTTTTCCTTCTGTCTTCATTCTACCGCTCCTTGCTCGGAAAAGAACAATTCTTCGATCCTGTCAATCTGTCCCGTCAGATACAAAAACCCCAACAACGCTTCAAAACCCGTAGAGCGAACATATTCTCCCACAGAAGCGTTTTTGCTTTTCGTCGGTTTTTTAGCATTTCTGCCGCGCTTGAAAATATCCTCTTCTTCCTCTGTTAAATGAGGAAGAATTTTATCAAGCGATTCGCTTTGACCGTGCGCCGACACAATTTCTGCGGTTCGGCGGTCAAGTTCTCCCGTTTTATATTTGAGAGCAAGCGCGAGGCGCTCACGGACGAAAAGCGTATAAGCCGCATCGCCGACAAACGCAAGCACAACGGGATTCATTTGTTTAACCCTGTCTTTTTCGACGGGCGAGAGAAAACAGAACATTTTTATAAATTATAACACAATCTATGTAAAATGACAAGCGTTCGAATAAAATGAACGACAGGATTTTTATCGAACAATTTGCTGCGGCGCATAAAACACCCGAAAATAAGTTGCGTTTCCGCAAAAAAAGGCTATAATAGATTAGATCTATAAAATCCCGACAGGCAAGTTATGGAAGCATTTGAAATTCTTTTACCTTTGGCGCTCATTTTTTTGCTCGCCAAACTCATGGGGCTCGGAACGCACAAACTGGGAATGCCCGCCGTCATAGGAATGTTAGTCGCGGGAATTCTGATCGGCGTTTTGGAATTTATCCCTTGGGAACCTCTGCGACACGCTCTTTTTTCAGACGAAATCAAATACGCCCTGAAAATCATGAGCAAAATCGGAGTTGTTCTCATCATGTTTTCGGCAGGGCTCGGAACCGACCTCAAAAAACTCAAACAGACAGGGGTCGCCGCAATCGTTATCACGGCATTCGGCGTAATTGTTCCCATGCTTCTCGGCTGGCTGACGGCATCTTTGTTTTTCGGCTTTGAAAACGTGCTCTCGAATTTGTTTTACGGAGCAATCCTTACTGCAACTTCCGTGTCCGTAACCGTAGCGGTCTTAAAGGAACTCGGAAAGCTCGATAGCAAAGTCGGCACTTCGGTCATTGCGGCGGCGGTCATCGACGATGTGATCGGCATTATCATTCTCTCCGTTCTGACCGGCTTTTCGTCCGGCGGCGGCGAAAACACCGGCTGGCACTGGTTTTCGCCCAATGCGGGAATGGTCGTGATCAAAATTATTATCTTCTTTATTGCCGCAATCGGACTCGGTATTCTTTTGAGAATGCTTTTCAATGCGATGGAACGCAAAGCGCCTCATAACCGAAGAGTTCCCATTATTTCGCTTGCGGCATGTTTCTTTTACGCCTATATTGCGGAAAAAATCTTCGGCGTAGCAGACATTACGGGCGCATACCTTGCGGGAATCCTGCTCGGAGGAACGCTTGCGGAGACGCCCTATGTCGAATCAAAAGTCGATCAGATGGGATATCTCTTCTTCTCGCCTATCTTTTTTGCAAACATCGGCATTTCCAATATACAGCTATTTAATTCAATCAATGTGCAATTTCTGGCATTCGGCGCGGTATTTTTCGTTGCCGCGCTTCTCGGAAAACTTCTCGGATGCGGACTTGGCGCAAAGATCTGTAAATTTAATTACCGCGACTCTTTCCGAGTAGGTCTCGGCATGATGGTACGAGCGGAAGTCATTCTCATCTGCACAGAAAAAGGAGTTGCCTGCGGGCTTGTAGACCCTGCCGTCTACCCTTTCGTCATTCTGATCATTCTCGTTTCGTCCGTACTGACGCCCGTGCTCTTAAAAACTTCTTATCGCAGAGAAGACAAGCTGAATCTTATGAAACGACCTTTACCCGAACAAACGGCATCCGCGTCCGACGAACGGTCTACGCAACCGACCGATACGGAAAATAAATCAAACTAAAATTTCAAGGGGCAATTATGAAATATCGCAATTTGGGAAAATGGGGTCTGAAAGTCAGTGAGATCGCCCTCGGGAGTTGGGTCACAAAACTTTCCGGAACGGAAGCGGAAACGACTGCAAAGACAGTTGTAAACGGCGCGTTCGATGCGGGCGTAAACTTTTTCGACTGCGCAGACGCATATTCGGGCGGAGACGCGGAACGTTTTCTCGGAAAAATTCTCGGCGAACACAAAAGAAGCGAATACATTGTTTCTTCCAAAGTATTTTTCCCTATGGGAAGCGGCGCAAACGAGTGGGGACTCTCTCGCAAGCACATCGTAGAACAACTCGATCATACGCTTAAAAACATGAAGCTCGACTATCTCGATTTATACTTCTGCCACCGTTTCGATCCCACTACGCCCATAGAAGAAACGTTGCAAATACTTTCCGATATGGTTGCAGCCGGCAAAATCCTCTACTACGGCGTTTCGGAATGGTCGCCCGTACAGATTACCGAAGCAATTCATCTCGCAAAAGAAAACCATTTGCGCCCTCTCAGCGTCATTCAGCCGCAATACAATATGGCGGATCGTTATATCGAAGACGAAATCATAGCAATTTGCGAAAAATACGGCGTAGGAATTACGGCGTTCTCCCCGCTCGCACAGGGACTTCTTACGGGAAAATACCGCAAAGGGATACCACTCCCCGCAGGCTCCCGCGCCACGTGGCAGAAAGACAAACAACTTTTGAATCTGCTTTCGGAGGAAAATCTCGATAAAGTGGAAAAACTTTTGCCGATTGCCGAAAAGCTCGGCGTTCCCCTCTCTACTCTTGCCCTGAGCTGGATTCTGCGCAAAAAACAAATTACATCCGTTATCACAGGCGCCAGCAAGCCCGAACAACTTATTTCCAATGTAAAAGCAAGCGAACTTATTCTACCCGACAACGTGCTCGACGAAATCGAAACTATTCTCGATTACCGACCTTTTGTGAGAAAAATCGGTTGATTTTTTAAGCGAATCCCCCGCAGTTTGCGGGGGATTCGCTTTCTATATTATTCCACGGTAACGCTCTTTGCGAGGTTACGCGGTTTGTCGGGATCATTCCCCCGTGCGATCGATGTATAGTAAGCAAGCGCCTGCAACGGAATCACGGACAAAATGGGAGTAAATTCTTCTCGGCAAGCAGGAATCAGAACACTGGAGGTCGCTTCGGCGTTCGCCGCAATATCCGGTAGCGAGGTAATCAAAAATACTCTCGCACCTCTCGATTTTGTTTCGTGAACGGCATTCATAGTTTTTTCGGCGAGACTGCGCTGCGTTAAAATCGCAACGACGGGAGTATTCTCGTCTACGAGCGCAAGCGTTCCGTGTTTGAGCTCTCCTGCGGCGTAGCCTTCGCTCGGAAGATATGATATTTCTTTTAATTTCAAACTCCCTTCGAGCGCAGCGCAATAATCTACTCCTCTGCCGATAAAATATACGCTTTTCGCCCCTAAAAAATAGGGCGTCCAACCGCGTACGGCTTCCGCCGAATCCAAGGTCTTTTGCGCATATGCCGCAAATTCAGTAAAATCTTCTTTTTCTCCTTTGCGCAACAAAGCAACCGAATACAAAACGGCGAGTTGCGCATTAAAACTTTTTGTTGCAGCCACAGCAATTTCAGCGCCCGCGTTTGTTTCCAAAACACAGTCCGCAAGACGGGTAAGCGAAGAGTATTTAACATTCGTTACAGCCGCAAGATAAGCGCCGCGTTCTTTTGCGAGTTTTGCCGCAGCAAGCGTATCCGCCGTCTCTCCGCTCTGACTGATGGCAATTACAAGAGTGCGAGGTTTTATGATCGGATTCCGATAACGGTATTCGCTTGCGATACATACCTCGGTAGGTACGCGGCAAAGTGATTCTAATGCGTATTTTGCACATAATCCGCTGTGGTATGCCGTTCCGCAAGCGACAATATGTATATATTCTGTCTGGCATAATACTTTGTAAAAATCATTAAAATCCTTTTCCGGTACACATGAGAGTTTTGTTTTGTTCAGTACAGACGGAATTTCATTCATTTCTTTTTTCATAAAATGCAGATAACCTTCTTTATCCGCACAATCAAACACCGGATCGAATCGCAATTTTTCTTTATAAATTTCACTCAGTTCCCTATCATAGAAAACAGGTTGCGCACCTTGAAGAACGGCATACTCCCCGTCTTCCAATAGAAACGCCTGATCGGTTTCAGAAGAGAGCGCGACAAGATCGCTTGCAACAAAACACTCTCTGTCTCCCTTGCCGACAACGAGAGGACTTCCTTTTCGCGCACATACGATTTTATCGGGATGGTCGGATGAGAGTACAACAATCGCAAAAGAACCTTCGAGCCGCACGCAAGCCTTTTGAACCGCACGCAAAAAGTCGTCCTCGTAATATCGGGAAATCAAATGCGCGATCACTTCGCTGTCTGTATCCGATATAAACGTTTCATTGCGCGCAATGCACTCTTCTTTCAGCAAAGCATGATTTTCGATAATTCCGTTATGCGCGATAACAAACTTTCCGTATGCATGCGGATGCGCGTTTTTTTCACTCGGCGCACCGTGCGTCGCCCAACGCGTATGCCCGATACCCGTGCGTCCCACAAGCAATGAGGCAGATCCGATCTGCTCGACTTTTCCCTGTCTCTTGAAAATATCGATCCTTTCTTGATTCGCGACCGCGATTCCCGCGGAATCATATCCGCGGTATTCAAGTATTTTCAAAAGTTTCAATAGTACGGGCGCAGCACGCCGTCTTCCCGTATATCCTACGATTCCGCACATAAACGTTCCTCCGCTTTTTTTACGGCATCTTCAATAATCGCCGCGCTTTCTTTGCAATTCTTTTCCCCCTCCGCAAGAATGCGCACGATCGGTTCGGTTCCCGAAGCGCGCAATACGATCCTGCCGCCGCACAGCTCTTCTGCGCGAGCAATCGAGTCCAGAACATTTTTATCGCAAACGATCTGATTTTTATGCAGGACACGCACATTCAAAAGCTCTCGCAGAAAAGGCCGATACCCTTCCGTCAAACAGGACAGCGGGCACTTGCTCTCCAATACGGTCTCGGCAAGCTTTAACGCAGTTACAAGTCCGTCGCCCGTCGTTTCATGCTTCCGAAAAATAATATGCCCCGAAGGTTCTCCGCCAAGCAAATAACCCGTTTTTACCATTTCCGCATATACAAAACGATCGCCCACCTGCGTTCTCACGCAAACGATCCCATTTTTTTCAACAGCTCGATCCAGACCCAAATTGCTCATTTCCGTCAAAACAATCCCTTTTCCGTCCAGCTCTCCTCGTGCAACAAGATAATTAGCCGAAACATACAAAATTCCGTCGCCGTCTACAATGCGCCCCTTCTCATCCACTGCAATACATCTGTCAGCATCGCCGTCGAAGGCAAATCCCAAGTCAAGCGAACGATCCACAACAAGTTGCTGCAAACGCGAAACACAGGTCGATCCGCAATCGAAATTGATATTCGTACCGTTCGGCTCCGCACCCGTCAGATATACCTGCGCTCCGAGCGCGTCGAATACCGCTTTGGAAATTGCAAACGCGCTGCCGTTTGCACAGTCGATTCCGATTTTCAGTCCCCGAAAGGATACCCGCGGCAGGGAAAGCAAAAATGCAAGATACCGATTTCGCCCCGACACATAATCAACCGTCCTGCCGATCATTTCTCCCGTCGCAAACGGAGCGTCCTCGCCGTCAATCGCAGCCTCGACGGCTGCGATCACCTCATCATTCATCTTTTCGCCGTTGCCGTCAATCAGTTTAATCCCGTTATCCGTATAAGGATTATGACTTGCGGAAATCATGACTCCGCAGTCAAACTTTTCCGTCCGTGCAACGTAAGAAACGGATGGCGTCGTCGTAACATGCAAAAGATATACGTCCGCACCCGAGGCCGTCGCACCCGCCGTAAGCGCGTATTCGAACATATATGAAGAAAGACGCGTATCCTTCCCTACGACGATCCGCGCCCTCTTACCGCTTCTTTTGCATAAATAACTGCCGAGAAACCTGCCGATCCGAAAAGCATGCACCGCGGTCAGCGTCTCGTTCGCCCGTCCTCGGAATCCGTCTGTTCCGAAATATTTGCCCAAATCACTTTCCTCCAAAAGGTAATTGACGCTAAACCATTTTATGCCGCAAAAAAAAAGCAGGTGACTCCGAAAAGCAAACCGCAATGCCAAAAAAACAAAAACCCGTTCAAATGAACAGGTTTTTGTCAAAAAAATAGTAATTATGCGTGACATAATACTATGGATTTAGCATGAATCCTCTTTTTATTCCGTCATCAATGCTCTTTTTACCGCAAACAAATAAGAATTATATAAATCGTCGAACTTTTTCCGATTAGGCGACGGCTTAAAAATTTTCTCGGAAACACGTCTGGTTTCAATTTCGTCCGAACGCAATAACCCCAAAGACACCGCAGATAAAAGCGAAGCTCCCAGCAACGTACTCTCCCTCTCTTGCGGTCTGTCAACGGGAATCCCCAAAGTATCCGCCTGAAACTGCATTAAGAAAGAATTCGCGGAAGCCCCTCCGTCGCATTTGATTTCCCTCAGACAAATTCCGCTGTCTCGAATCATACATTCGGCAAGATCACGCGCGCTGAACGCAATGCTTTCAAGAACAGCTCTCACAATGTGCGCTTTCGTCGTTCCGCGGGAAATCCCCGTAAGAAGAGCGCGCGCTTCGCTGTTCCAGTGCGGCGCGCCCAACCCTGTAAATGCAGGCACAAAACTGATACCGCCCGAATCGGAAACGGAACAAGCAAGCTCTTCGCTCTCCCCGCTCGTTTGAATCAAACCGATGCCGTCGCGCAGCCATTGAACCGCGCTTCCCGCATTAAACGCGCTTCCCTCCAAGGCATACGACGTTTTACCGTTCAGCGTATAAGCGATCGTAGTCAAAAGACCGCTGTCCGAAGAAATGCACTTGTCTCCCGTATGAAAGAGCATAAAAAGCCCTGTTCCGTAAGTAATTTTTCCGTCCCCCTCCCGATAACAAGCCTGCCCGAAAAGCGCGGCTTGCTGATCCCCGAGAACGCCTGTGATCGGTATTTGCTTCCCGCCGAATCTCACAGAACCGAAATCTCCGTCGCATGCGACAGGCTGCGGCAGAATGCCGAGCGGAATACCGAAAAATTCGCACAACTCTTTATCCCAGCATAGCTTTTTTATATCGAAAAGCATCGTACGGGACGCATTGGTATAATCGCTTAAAAACCGACCGGTCAGGCGGAACACAATAAAACTTTCGACCGTACCGGCGCATAGCTTCCCTTCGCCCATCAGTTTACGGGCTTCCGGAATATTATCAAGATTCCATTTGATTTTGCTTGCCGAAAAATACGCATCGGGCAAAAGCCCCGTCTTTTCTTTGATTTTTTTACGCATCGGCGCTTCGATAGACTCGCAGAATTTACCCGTTCTCCGACATTGCCATACGATTGCGGGGCAGACGGGTTCCCCCGTATCCCGGTTCCAGAATACGACGGTTTCTCTTTGATTGGCGATACCGATTCCCGCCACATTCTCTGCACCCGCCGCTTGCACGCAATCGTTCAGAACATACATGGATTTATAATAAATTTCATTCGCATCCTGTTCGACCCAACCCGATCGCGGAAAACTCTGCCCCACATCCTGCTGAGCGCGATGAATAAACATCCCCTTTTCTACGTCGTAAACGCCCGCTCTGACGCTCGTTGTTCCTTCGTCCAAAGCGATGACATACTTCTTCATATTTTCTCCTTAATCTATCAGAAGCCCCTGCCTCCGCCTCCGCCGAAGCCGCCTCCCCCAAACCCTCCGCCGAAGCCGCCTCCGAAACCGCCTTTTCCGATTCCGCCGCGATAACCGCCTTTGGGAGACGGGCGGGTCACCATATTCTTTGACAGATTCCCGTTGAAAGAGCGGAAAACAGAATACCATATCATACAATCTAAAAAATCCGAACCGCAGTTGTAACGGCAATAAGAAGGCGAAGATAGTTTCAACCCCTTAAATTTATCCGTCCAAGCATTCGTCACACCCAAAACCTGCGCATATGGCAACACTTCGTAGTACAATTCCGCATTATCTTTCAACAAAAATTCGATTTTTTCGCGATCCGCAAACTCAATGAACTGTTTGAATCCGAGAATTTTTCCGAGCTGTTCGGCATGTTTTTTCGTCGGCGTAACGCAATCCCCCGCTACAACTCCCGCAGCCGCGGAAAAAATAACAAAGACAAACCCCGTTCCCCACCCAAACGAGGGTGAAGGTATAAGGCAAAAAAGAAATCCGAGCGCTGTACCCGACAAAAACAATCCGATCATTGTAAAAATTAGTCGCACGGTTTTCCATTTATATCTGCGGCGTGTAAATACATTCATTCCGAGCGCAGGCGGAAGAAAAGCAAACGCGCAACTCAAAAAAGTAATCCACCAGAACAAATAACCTGTCGAAACAGTCAAAAAAGTATAGAGCCAAGCGAATCCGCCCAAAAACAACACGGCAAACAACCCGAAAATCACAACAGGAAAAACGATACCTCGATAATTTTTCCCCGCTTTACGCGTCACCTGCGTTTTCATTGAATCAGCCGTCGTATAGAAGCTGTTTGCAAGATCATTCACCCGCACCGACTGCCGCCCGTTGAAAAGAGCCTCGTACATTTCTTGACAGTATTCGGGCTCTTCGTCTGATAAATCTTTTTCCGTTTTATACAACACGGGATTTTTTTCGTTTTCGAAAAGGTCGATATAAATATATCCTTTAGAAGCAAGATAAAATAAGAGAGCGCCGTAGTCTTCTTTATCCACCTTATCGTCAACAAGTTTGCCCATCAAAAAGGGATCCATACCGCGCGGCGCAGAAAAACTAATCGGTTTCGTAATTACAGGCCGACGGAAAACAGTCAATCGTACAGCAATCGCCGCGCCCAACAACGCCGCACCGACAAGAAACGCATAAAGTATGGTCAAATCGGCGGGAGACGTTAAGACACCGTCCTCAAAGGAAAAGTCGACCGTGATACCCGCCGCAGTAAAGACGTCTAAATTATAATAATCACACGTTAAATCATACGCCGAAATCAAATATCCGTTCTCGGTTTGTTCAATCGAAACGTTTTCGTCGTTCTCCTCAGTGCCGTATTTTCCCGAGTAGACAAGCGGCTCTTTTTTCAAGGCGCCGGGAAGAAATATTTTGGCGGTAAAATGCTCAATATCTCCGTCCCATCCGTAACCGAGCACATTGAGCGGAACATACCCCTTCTCTTTCAAGACAGGTACAAGTATTTCATAAGTAACGGTATACACTCGGGTCTGACCCGTAACAACACCGCTTCCGCCCAGATAATATGAGAGGAACCTGAAATCATCGTTCTGAAAATATGGAGAAAAATCCGACGAATCGCACTTCGCCGAAATATTGCGATAACGCATTCCTCCCCCAAGCGGAAAATCACGAACAATGCCGTGCGAACTTCTGCCCGTATAATAAACGGTCAGGCGTTCCGTTACGTCGATGACACGGTCGGAAGATATTGTCATTTCCGTTTTGTAATCTGTGATCCTGTAACCGAATTCCGTATGCGACGACGCACTCGCCGATACGGAAAGGGGCGGGTTGATTCCCGCCCAGACCGCAAGAGCAAGGACGATTGCAAAACATGCGGCAAACAGTCCCAACAAACTCTTTGTTTTTTTCATCTTTTTCCCTTAAAACTGAACTTTAACGTTTTTACGTTCTTCTTCCGAGTCAAGCTCGAAATAAGTACGTTTTTCAAGACGCATTCCATGCGCAACTATATTGGACGGAAACACTTCGAGTTTTGTGTTAAAGCTACGTACCGTGGCGTTATAATATCTGCGCGCAGACGCAATTTCATCCTCAACGCCTTTTAACTGGCGTTGTAAATCCATAAAATTCTGATTTGCTTTGAGATCGGGATACGCCTCTTCCAGCTTAAATAATGATTTCAACGTTCCGGAAAGCTCGTTTTCCGCTTTCATCTTGGCGTCTCCCCGCGCTGTCATCGCGGCATTTCTCGCCCTAATCACGGCTTCTAATGTTCCGCTTTCATGCTTGGCATACCCTTTCACCGTCTCCACGAGATTCGGAATCAGATCGTAACGCTTTTTCAGCTGAACGTCCATCGTCGACCATGCTTCTTCAACAAGGTGCTTCAAGCGCACCAACGAGTTACGAAGCGCAATCCATACGGCAATAAAGATGATTGCAAGCCCCGCAACGGCGCCTACGATAATTCCTATCAACGCTCCTTGACTTAACAACAATGAATTGACCATTTTTTTGCCTCCTGTCTATATAATATCATGTCGTTACCGTTTTGTCAATCTCATAACCGCTATCTTTATTTCATCTTTTTTCGGTAAAATCCGATAAATCCGCCCGCAAGCAACATTTTTCTCTGTTCTTCTTTAAGCGGTGCAAAATTCAATACGATATCCCGCGTTCTTCTTTTTGATAAAAGTTTTGCCACGACCCGCTCTTGCTTTCCCCTCAAAGCCTCTGCAAGTCCTTCGATATAGAGATATTCGTCTACCCTCACGGAAATTTTATCTGTCGTGAAAGGAACAGTGCCCTCGTTGACAAGCGATGAAAGCTCCTCTTCGGAATACGCCTCTTTCACAAGACAGGCAGAAATCATCCTCTCTTCGCAAATCTCATCGCAAACATCGGCGCAGAAAACAGAAGCCACCGCATAAGAACAACGGGTATTTTCCGCAAGCGTAAAACTCCCGATCATTTTTTTCGTATAATCGTCTGCTTCAAAATAGCGCCCTTCCCCGTCCGCCTCACCGTATGTCCAATCGGAGGAACATCCGTTCGGCGAAAGAATACAGGAAAATTTTACAAGCAAATTTTCGGGCAGCGGCTCTTGAACGGGAAACGCATAACCGCAATCGGTCTTTAATTCCTTTAACGGTTTTCCGAATCCTTCGTAGCATGAACAGTATTCCGGATGAGGCGAGTACTTTTTTAACCGTTTCAATTCTTTATATTCGAGTGCGGAAATAAGTTTTCCGCCCTGCGAAGCTGACGCGGCGAGCGTTCTGGGATCAAGACGCAAGGGCGCATATCTGCCCGCAACCGCGCACGCCGCCGCGCCGTCGTAAAAATAATCCTCGTTTGCAGGTTCCCCTACCGTAACGCCCTCGTCGCTCAAAAGTCCGAGATAACCGTTCTCTGCCAATTCTTTATAAACGGAACGGGACACGGGATAAACGCGGTAATCCCCTTCTACGCGCGTCCCACGCAACAATTCTGCAAATTCAACGATATTTTCGTATGTCCCCCCGATGCTTCCGTCGATTAATCCACCGTTCAGCCGAAACTCCCCATCGCCGTCCCGAATAAGCAAATCGTCATCGCAGGGAAGCGTTTCCTTTTTCAAAAACTCATCGAGAGGCTCTATCTCATCGCAGACGGAAATCATAGGCGAAACGCGCGTCAGATCGATGCTGACTCCCGAATCGTAAAATGCCGGCTGCACGGGAGAGGAATCTGTCTCCCATATCGTAGACAGACAACCTGTTTCACGAACAATCGCATCGATAGAAATACGGCTTTCCATGGATAGATTTGCTACGCCCGGACCGAAAAATTCAAAAATCATATTGGAAGCGTCAATATCTTCCAACGCTTTCAGAAAAGAAAGCCCCGTATCGACTGCGCCGACGCCGCGGCGCAATTTTCCTTTTACGAACACGCAGACGATCTGCGGCGCGGAAAGCGCGAACGGCAATCGGAGAAACTGCGCCAAATAGTCGTAATCGGAACCGGCTACGCACATTGCGCCGACTGCGCCCGCGGTCGCGCCGTAATTTGTTAAAATCATTTCGCCTTTTTTCGCCCCTTTTTCCGCAAGATAAAATGAGGCGCCGGCAACTCCGGCAGGCAAATAATTTCCGCCGAACTTCTTGGCGGCTTCCAGCGCGGCACGCGCGTTGATCACATCCGCGCCGCCCGCGACGAACGTGTAAGGTACAGTGAATGAATCAAGTCCTAACGCATGCACGCCGCCGATAACTCCGCAATCGTAATCGGGCGCGCCGACATCCGATAATAGCCAATCAAACGTTACTCCTTTTTCGGTTCCGCCATGCGCCTCGATCACAGCATAAGAAAGCGTATTCCTGATCGCCTTCTCTTTTTTATCCGAAGTCATAAAAGCCTGCGTTTCCTTTTCGAGCTTTCCGTTCATAAAATAAACGCCTTGCCTGATTACCTTTATCATATATCCCTCCGTATATTGTACTCTTCTATTATAATCTTTTTTCTGATTTTTTCAAGCGTTCCCGACGATCCGATCAACTTTTCGGCGAAAAATTTTTTTAAGGCGGAAAAAGATTGATTTTTCAGGCAAATTGTTCTATACTGTTCGTTATGAAAAAGCCCGTAAAAACATATAAATTCCGCTTTTCACCAATAATGATTTCCGTTTTTTGCCTCGGAATCGTTTTATGCGCAACATGTTTCGCCTTGACGAGCTGGCAGTTTATCGAGTTTGTCGGCGGCATGCGAGGAGATATGTCTTCCGCATGGGAATGGATCAAATATCTGTTGCTCTATTTCGTCAGCATATTCCTCGCAGTACTCCTGATCGCAATGCTTATCCGCTCGCGCTACATGATCTCAGAACAGCTTCTGATCACGCAATTCGGCATTGTTTGTTCCAAATACGAAATCAAAAAAATTCGGTCTGTCGCTCTTTTATCGGGTTCCAATAAGTTGAACGTATATTTCGACGATTTCAAAAACCGCTTTATCACGATCGTCGTAAAAGAAGAGTGGTACGACGACTTTATTCAGACTCTCACTTCGTTGAACGAAAAAATAGAATTTGACTTTACCGCGCCCGAAGAAGAACGGAACGGAAAAAAGAAAAAATAAAAAAAGCCTTTCCCCGTTCGGAGAAAGGCTTTTTTCAAAATGCATCTTTTTCAGTTTTAGACCATCGTTTTTTTATGAAATGCAACTGTAAAGAAAGCGGCGCAAGATCGGTAAATAATTTAATGACTTTGTTCCAGAAACCCACAACTTTGCATCTCTTATTCTTTTTGACAGCTTTAAGAGAAGCAAGCGCGACCGCGCGCGGACTCTTTGCCGATACTTTACCCCAAAATCCGTGCCTCTCGATATCTCGTTTTATATCCTCGCGCGTAGGGATCCCGCCCGGTAGAATGCAAGTTACTTTCGCTTTGCCTTTAAGTTCGGAACGAAGTGCGACGGAAAACTGACAGAGCGCCTTCTTCGTTGCGCTGTAAATTGCAAAATACGGCATCGGACATATGCCCGACATGCTGCCGATGAGCAGAATTTCAAAAGAACCGTCCAACGCGCATCGTTTTAACGAAGCATGAATAAACGATAACGCTCCCTCGAAATTCACCCGCGTCTGAAATACAATTTTCTCATCCGTGTAATTTTCAAACGCTTTCTGTGTGTCTACGCCTGCAACATATATGAGCCGAGAAAGGACGATCTCGTTTTCGTCGGTAAATTTGAAAAACGCTTCTCTGTCCTCTTGTGAAGTAAGATCGCAGGCGCGGAAACGAACGGACAGTTTCGGAAATTCATTTCTCAAATTTTCCGATAGCGATTTCAGACGTTCCTCGCTTCTTCCCGTCAAAAAGAGAGGTTCTCCCCTCTCGGCAAGCACACGCACAAATGCGCCGCCCAAACCGCCGCACGCGCCAGTAATCAATGTATAATTCATGGTTTACTCCCGATTTTTATTTAGTGAAAGCGCTTCCGTTTTTTTATCCGATAAAATTTCGCAAAACATACGAAAATAACTTGCGTTTTCCCTAAAAAAAGTTTACAATAGATTCGCTTGCAGAGATGGCGGAGCGGTCGAACGCGCACGATTCGAAATCGTGTGATGCAGGAATGTATCCAAGGGTTCAAATCCCTTTCTCTGCGCCAATCGAGAATAATACGAACTTTTTTGGTTCGTATTATTTTTTTCTCAAAATTATTAAAGAAATTCCTGTCCCAAACACCCGTTTTTTATTTAACCCAATGTTTCGACAAAGCAGCCGTTACGTTCATAGTAATTTAACATTTCGGAAATTTTCCCTTTATCGTAACTTGTAATGCAATTCGACAGAACGTGAACGATATATCCCTTCTTTGCCATATTATAGCAAGTCGATTTTACGCAGGCGACTGCGTCGGCGCCTGCCACATAAAACTCTTTGATCCCGTTTTCGTTTATAAAAGAAGCAAATCCTTCGCTCGTCAAGGCATTGCCCTTGCTCTTTACAAATACATTTTCAGATACGATTTTCATATCGGATACTAATTCTGCCCCTCGCGTATCGGGCTTAAACGTCCGGGTTCCCGCCGATAAATTATTATGTTTAATATAGACAATATGAATTTCGTTCTCGGCAGCCCAATCAATCGCGGCATTGATATTGCCTATGATTTCTTTATAATTTTTTGTAATATCGTTTTGAATGTCGATTACGACCAATGCTTTATCCTTCATTTCCAAGCCATCTCAAATAACTTTATAATAAAATATTATATCAAAATCAAGGGAGCTATACAAGCGTTTGACAAAGGCATTTCAAGATTATGCTCAAAATCTCTCAACGAACCTTCAAAATACGGACGGTAATTTGCCCGCTCCCTTTTTTAGGAACGCGGAAGCGTTCGGCGAGCACTGGACCGCACGAATTGGAGCCTATTCCGCTCATCGCAAAATCGAGCGAAAAATATGTCTTGTCAGACGCGGGAAGTTCGTCATCATGGCGGGCGGCGCTCAATGCGCGCGCGGAATATCCGATTGCCGAAAAGGACTGCATACCCTCTGCACGGACGGAAACCGCGCCGTCCGTAATCTCCGCAAAATCCGGAGAATAATGACTGCCCGATTCCTGCGGTTTGATATAGTGCGCGTATTCGTCTGAAACGCGGGAGTAAAACACGTCTTTATATGCCGCGAGCCGCTTATCGCAATAACTTTCCTGCGGACCGTAAGCGCAATATTTCAGATTCCGAAACGCTTCGGGAAGTTCGAATTCCAACCCGAATCGGGGAAGGTATTCAAAATAGTCGGCGTATCCGAACTCTGCCGAAACGGTAAAGCCCTCCGCGCCGAACAGATATTTTAGCCGATACCCAACGAGCGGTAAAAAGCCTTCCGTAACAAACTGTCCTTCTACCGTAACAATATCCCCTTCTGCCGAAACAGCGCGAATTTCGTTTATACTCTCTTCCAAAGCAACGCGCCGCCATTTGACAGCAACCTTTCTGTCGTTATCCGTGGGCGCGCGCCAGCAGCTCAGCGTAAGACTTCCGAGCGGCTTATCTCCGACAAACGGTTGAAGCGTACCCGTACTCCCGTCGAACAGATAATTCGTCTTTCCTGCGCATATGCGCAGATTATCGCCCGAGCGACTGATTTCCGCACCGCCCCGAACAGGCGCTGACCTATAGCACTCCCGAAAAAAACTCTCCGCCGCAACCTCATGTTCCGCGGGAACGCCGCAGCGCTCTTCCAAGGAATAAAAGCGAACAAGGAGCATCTGCGCCCTTTTGCACGGTACTTCGATACTTTGCCGCGGTTCGATGACCACTGTCCTTTCCTCTTCACCCACCGCTCTGCCGTATTCCTTATGGGTAAAGACAAGCCTGCCGCGAATAGACGCGAAGTAGTTTTTATTGAACGCTTTTACGCCCTTTTCCGTGAGGGTTATTTCAAGCGGCTGATAAATTTTTTTCATTTCAAGACTGCCGCTTTTAAGCGAGCGGTCGGGCGCGACAATTCCGTCGATGCAAAAATTTCCGTCGTGGTGCCGTTCGCCGAAATCCCCGCCATAGCGGTAAGCCCCGCCGTTTAAGCGCACGCCGTGATCCGCCCATTCCCATACGCAGCCGCCCATAAAACTTTCATCCGATTCCATGAGCGCCCAATAGTCGCCGAAATCGCCCGGACCGTTGCCCATCGCATGACAGTACTCGCACAGAAAGAGCGGACGCTCTTCGCGCGGGTCGGGCAGGTACTCGTCGCGCATCCATTCGACAGTCGGATACATGCGGCTTGCAACGTCTACGACGTCCGAATAATAATCGCCGTCCCGCGCGGGACGGTCGAGATACCACAGCGCCTCGTAGTGGATAGGTCTTGTATCCCGCTTTCTGATTTCCGCACTCGCCCGCTTAAAATTTTCCCCGAACCCCGACTCGTTACCCATCGACCACATGACGACGGACGGACGGTTCTTCTCCCGCTCGACGTTCACGATCTGCCGTTCGACGATTGCATCCGAAAAGCGTTCGTCCTCGGCAATCAGCGCATACCTTTCGTTGGGCGTCAGGCGAGCGTAAGGCTCGCCTAAAAGCGTTACCCCGTGCGATTCCACGTCCGATTCGGCGACGACGTACAGCCCGTAACGGTCGCAAAGTTTATAGAACTCAGGCGCAGCTGGATAATGAGAGGTACGCACGGCGTTCACGTTTAGCTGCTTCATGAGGCGAATATCGCTTTCCATATCTTCATATGATACCGCCGCGCCCGTATCGGGACGGAAGTCGTGGCGATTGACGCCGCGCAACTTTATCGCCTTGCCGTTGAACAGAAACCTGCGTTTTTCCACGCGTACGTTACAAATCCCCACCTCTTCCAAAATCTTTTCGCCGCGACACTCGATTTCCATTTCGTAAAGATCGGGCGTCTCTGCGCTCCATAACTTTGCATTGCAAACGGAAAAGCGCGCAGTATCGCCTTCGCGGACGGCGCACTCCCGTCCGCAGAAGCGGACGACCGCCTCCCCGCCCTTGCGGTAGATAAAACAAACTTCAGCATCCGCGCCCGAAATCTCCGTTTGAATTTTATAATCGACAACATGCCCTTCGGGGCGCGACAAAAGATATACGTCGCGGAAGATACCCGTAAAACGCCACTTATCTTGGTCTTCGAGATAACTCCCCGCACACCATTTCTGCACGACAACGTCGAGACGGTTCTCTCCCTCCATCACAAAATCCGAAATATCGAACTCGCTCGTCTTGTGGGAAATCTGCGAAAACCCGACGTATTTACCGTTTACATACACATAAAAACAGCTGTCCACTCCCTCGAACAGAAGATAGGTTTTTTTTGTCTGTTTCAAACAAAAAGTTCGGCTGTAATGGTAGGCGGGATTTTGCACGGGCACGTGCGGCGGGTCATACGGAAAAGGATAGCGCACGTTGGTATACTGAAAATAATCGTAACCGTGATACTGTAAACACGAGGGCACGGGAACGGTATCGGAAAGAGAGGCGGAGCAAAAATCTTCGGGGATATCCGAAATCTTATCATAAGCCTGAAACGACCATTCGCCGTTGAGCGACAAAAAACATTCGCTTTCCTCCCGCCTTTCCGCGTGCTGTCCCGTTCCGAAAGGCACATAATAGCAACGCGGCTCGCACAATCCGAAAGAGCAAAGCTGTTCGCTTAAATCTTTAATCATATTTCTCCTCAATTGTCGGAGGCAATTTGCTCCGCTATGTCCTGCGCCGCACGGGCGAACGCGGAAAGTTCGCTCCCTACGCAGAACTCGGTAAAGCCCTCTTTTTTCGCATGGCGCAAGAGGGTACGATTACCCGTTATTACACCGCAACTCTTACCCGACGCAGAAGCGACGCGCGCGATTTCAGACGCGACGGAGAGCACCTCTTCCGAATCGACTTTTCCCGCATGACCGCAATCGGCGGTAAAATCGTTAGGTCCGAAAAAGCACCCGTAAACCCCCTCCGTCGACAAAATTCCGTCGAGATTTTTCAGTCCTTCACGCGTTTCGATCTGCGCGTATACGCGCGTGTTCGCATTTGCCGACTGCATATATTCGGCAAGGGGCGGAGGCGCGTAACAAGTATGCGCACGCGTAGTGGAAATACCGCGCATACCGAGGGGCGCATACTTCGCATAGCGCACGACCTTAGCAATATCTTCCGCACAATTCGTCATGGGCAGGAGCAAGCCCGCCGCGCCCATATCCATAAATTTTGTAATGTCCTTGCGTGAATTGTCGGCAAGACGGACGATACAGTCGATCCCGGACAATTTCGCGTTCATAATTATGAGCGAAACATCTTTATAATCGAATCCTCCGTGCTCGCAATCGATAATGAAATAATCGAGCCCTGCATTCTTCATTAAAACGGGGAAATTCGCAAACGGAATTTCCGAAATCATCATACCTTTTTTTCTCATTTTGTCCTCTCTGCAATTTTTTGAAGCCCGCACAGCGCGTCGCTTTCTTTATAAAATTCATAGGGCAGGTTCATCCGCTTGAGCACCCCGGCGAGGAGTTCTTCATGATAACGCGCGACGCCGCCGCATACGATAATATAATCCCGCTCGGGCAGTTTATCCGCCGCAGAGCGGTACTCGGCATATAAAAATTTTTCCAGTTCCCTTGCTCTTCCCGCAAAGTCGCCGATCGCCGCACCGCCCGCAATACCGGTAACCGTACACAAAGTCTTGCCGCCGAAATAGGGACGGGATTCAAACGCACCCGAAACAAAATCTTCGGAAACCGTACACATCTGCCCCGCTGTACCGAGATTGAGAATATAACAGTTTTCTTTCCACGCCCCGAATACGGCGGCTTGCTGGTCGCCGACGGGTGAATAAACGGAGCTGCTTTTGTAGTCCCCTATTTTTTGCACCTCGTAATGCGCGCGGGGAAGTTTGTAATCCGCATCGTCCGCACAGCGTGTTGCCGTGTTATAAAAGCCGCTCGGCGCAAGATCGGTAATATGCGAAGCGTTTACTCCCGTCAGCCTGTAAACAAGATACGAACCGAGCGTAAAAAACTCGTCCGCCGTCTCTTTATATGTTTGCAACGACAGCCTCGGCAGGTTAGGCTTTATATGCACGCCGTATTCGGGTGTAAGCGAAAAGGCGGGAGTTTGCCCTTCGCCGCGCTTATCCCGCCACGAAACGTAATCGGTAACAAACCGCCCGCCCCGCGCCAACAGATAGCCGTGCATCTGCACGGAAAAAAATACCCGCTCGGCACAGAACCGCTCTACGATTTGTTCAACCTCAGCGAATAGTTTTTCCCTGTCTACTTCGTAAAAGAGCCCGTCACACCGCTTGGGCGCGGGAAACGGAATGCTACCCGCCTCTCCGTTGCATTGAAATTTTATATTCGTACTTCCGACGTCTATCAGTAAATCCATATCAGATATCGACTTCCGCAAAGAAAATATCATGCCTGTTTTCAAACACGCAGTAAAGTTTCCTCTTTTCCTCGTCGATAAAGCCGTCGGCATACGAATAGTAACCCGTATCGCCCATGAGCGTTTCCTGTCTTTTCCAGGAACGCATATCGTCGCGGCTCACCCAAAGTTCGAGCGGATACCTGTGTCCGTGCCGCTCGTCGGGCGTATTAATGAGAAAAATCCGCCCGTCCGAATGCTGCAACAACTTGGGTTTGTTGTCGGGATTGGGAATATCGGTAAGTTCGGGCTCGCTCCACGTTCTGCCTTCGTCGGAGGAACAACACTTATAAAGCCGCCCCGCGCCGTCCATACGCACGAGCATACAAAGCCGCCCGTCGGAGAGCTGCGCTACCGTCGGCTCTCCCCAGATCCAATTTCGCTTGCCTCCCGATTGCAGCGGGATTTTTACGGGTGGACGTTTTTCATAAGTTTTACCGCCGTCTTCCGATAAAACAACGCCGCATTCCAGATATTCCACGTCAGAGGACATGAGCCAACGCTTCTTTCCCTCCGCACTTTTAAGCGCTTCATTCTCTTCCCGCGTAACGGGATAATGCTGATAACAGATCGCAATGTGTCCGTTTTTGAGAGTGAGCGCGCCGCGCATGAATACGAAACCGTCGAACCACGGATTTTTACCTCCGTCGTACCATGTCAAGCCGCTGTCGTCGCTGTGCAGCAGACGACAGTCCCAGTCGAGAAAAGCGCCGTTGTGAATGGTCAGAAAAGCGGTCATGCGTCCGTCAAGGACGAACATTTCCGTCTGATATACGGCTCTGCCGTCGTCGGGAACAACAAGCCTTCCCTTGCGCCACATATTGACGTTATCCCAGCTTTCTCCGCCGTCCGTGCTGCGGAATACGTAGACGCGGTTTTGCGGCGCGGGCTCGCCAAGTCCGTCACATTGGCACAATACCACAAAGCTCCCGTCGGGCGCCTTACGGAGCACAGGCTCGCAGCTCAACGTATTGTAATGAATCATGGAAACTTTTTTCATAATAACCTTATATTTACGGGAGGACGAACACCGTCCTCCCGAACTACTGCCTTAATTATTTACGCTTATCCGACTTTTTGCGGAGTACGAGGAAAAGCCCTGCCACAAGGAGCGCGCTCATACCGAGAACGGAGGGAATGCCGATTGCCGAACCGCAGCCGCCGTCCTTGTTGTCGTCAGTAGACGGCTTATCCGGAAGCGTGCCGGGATCGCCGCCCGGCGTCTGCCCGCCCTGTTCGGGAATTTTCTCCGTTTCCGCCGCAATAACGATTTGCGCCGAAGTGTCCTTTACGGTATATATAAATTTGCCCTCGACCGACTCCAGATATTCGCCGTTAACCGTTACATAGGTAACCTTATACCCCTCCGCCGCCGTGATTGCGATTGCGTCGCCGAGGTAAACGATGTCCGACGGAGTAATGATTGCCGTATGGTCTTCCGCGTTTTCGTTGACGGTAAGGGTAACGGTCGTAGAAGTAACCGCAGATATCCGAACGTGATTTTTAAGATACGCGTTGCGCATGATTTCGCTTTCCAAATCGCCGAAATCGAACAGGTTCTGAACGGTACCGTCTTCGAGAAGAATGCCCCATTGACCGAGCGCGAGAATGGTTTCCTTATTAAAAGAATCTCTGTTAAGGAGCCACGATTCAAATGCGCAAACTTCTTCCCAGCGTCCGCGGACGTTACTGCCCGACTGATAGTTTGCGAGCGTCGCAAGTGGAAGCACCAGAACGCCGTCCCCCTTCACCGTAATGTATTGGTTGTTGGTGGTCAAATTAATATCCTTCACCTCGCCGTCTGTGCCGTACATATACCAGCCTGCGAGATTACCCTGAATTTCGTACATTGTACCCTTTTTATCCATAACACGGGGCTGAAAATAAAACCAATCCTTCGCACCCGTAACGGCGGCGCGCATGACGAGCGCAACGGGCATTTTCTGCGCTGTGTATACGTCTTCGTTCAGATAGCTCTTTAAGTCGATCTTGAAGTATGCGAGAGCGGAAGCGGGAGCTACTTCCGTAAAGGTGATGAGCCCCATGTCTTTTTTCTGTTGTTCGTTGTAAGCGTCGAGCGCGGCGCGGGTCGTTTGGTTATCTTTCAACATACCTTTTACGGTACCCAACGCGCTTTCGCGCACGTCATCCCAAGAAGCAACCGCCTGAATATCTTTGAGAACCGCCGCGTCGGTAATTTCCGTATTGGAGCCGTCAAGCAGTCGGCAGTACACGTCGGGTAAGACTTTCTGCGCGAAAGTATCGGCGGTAGGACTTGTAAAGGTTGGATTGACGTGCGTGTGCTTGGTAAGAGCTGCGTTCACGGGAGACACGGCAAGAATCACGTAACCTTCGAATCCTGCGGGAATGACGGGCGCGGAATATATCGTTTCACCGTCGCTTTTCATGAGCGCAACCGTGCCGTATTCGGACGCAATCCAATACGAGTACGATTCGGCGTCGGTGAGCGTAATTTCAAAGGTAAGCTCGCCGCCCGTCGTGTTATTGACGTCGATTGCGATTGCCTGCATAGAAGATACGGGTACGACGCCCTCGCTTACGAAGGAGCTGTCGATTGTAAACTTGGCGCCGTGCGGTTGCAAAAGCTCTGCCGAAACGACGAGCGCAAGCGCAGCAGCCGCCTCTTCTGGAACGGTGTAAATGTATTTTCCGTTCGTCTTTTCAAGCGCGCCGTCGTTTACCGTAGCTCCTTTAATGACGAAGTTAGCCTTGGGAACGATTTCGATTTTTTGACCCGTGTAGACGGTCGCCGTCTTTTCAATCGTCTTTCCGCCCGAAGAAAGTGTGTACCAGTCCTCCTGCGTGTCCGTCGCCGCCGTCGCCGTAAGGGCGCTTTCGCTCATAAGAACGCGCTTTACCTTATCGAAAGTGAAACTGTCGTGTTCTCTGAAATCAGCCATTTCGGTAAAACCGTCGACTTTCAAAAATCCGATTTTACCCAATGCGAGAACGCCGTCATGGTATGCGGTCGTTGAATCGATAAGGTTCATCTGAACAACCCGAAATTCTGCAACCCCGTTAAAATTGCCGCAGTCGATACCGGCGAACATCATTTCCGTCCAAGGAATGATAAACACGCCGTCCGCATGCGCGGGAACGGAGAAATAGCCGTCGCGTTTGCCTTCCGCCTCGATGTTAGCCCCGAAATAGTTACCTACCTTTTGCGTTGTACCGTCCTTGCCGACATACGTCATGTAGAGCTTTTCAACGTCATATTGCGTTGCGCTCTTCGTAGCCAGCCATGTATCGCTCGAACCCACCTTTTCCGAACCCACAGTGAGTTGCAGGGGATAAGGCTTGGAGCCCGTATTGATTACACGCATGACAAGACCGTAAGAATCCGCCGTAGAAGTGCTTACCCCTTTCACTATCGTCTTACCCCAAGTAGAAGTTTGCTCGATATACGCCATCTGCGCAGGCGTCTGCGCATTGAGCGCAGCTACTTCATCGGCAAAAACGCCCTCTCCCGATACCATTGCCGCAGAAACGGAAGTGCGCCCTTCGCAAGTCGTAGCGTCCGACTCGCTCAAAAGCGTAACATCCGTAAACGCATCGGAACTGAACTCGACGGTTGCCGCAGCGGGCCAGATCGTTCCGCCTGCAAACACCTTATTCATAACGTCATATTTCCAATTGGTGTACCCGTGCCGCAGAGGCACGTAAACTGTTCCCTTGAATCCTGCGGGCACCGTCTGATGCGACCAGCGAACGGGCTGCGTTTGATCCTCGCCGAGCAGAAGAACGGAGCCCGTGTTATTTGCCGTCCACACGTTGGAATCGTTTGTAGTGTCGGTAACCGTTACGGTGAAGTCGATCGCCTCGCCTGACGTATTGTCCACCTTGGCGGCAACTCCTTTCGCGTCCGAAAACGCAACCGTTTCAGGTTCTTCGGCAAAAACCACGCTCTTCGGCAAAAACAGGAATGCGCAGAACGCGCAAGCCAATGCGATTGCCGTGAGAAGTGTTGCAACGAGCCCTCTTGTTTTTTTAAGTTTCATCTTTTTTCCTCCTTATTCTTTCTTTTCTTTTTTGTTAACATGCCCGCGGAAGCCGCGCCCGCAATACCTAACGACGCGCCTGCAAAACCCAGCGCTGCGCCGCCTGCTCCTATCTCGCCCGCGCATCCGCCTTCTTCCTGTTTTTCCTCTTCCAGCGTCACGAATACGCTCAGACGGTTACATACGTCCTGCACGTCGGAAGCGATTTCGCTGCTGACGAAATAAAATTCATATGTGCCCGCTTTATCCTGCCAATAGCGCGCGTTGCGCCACTCGCCCGAAGCGGTCGACTTCTGTCCGTCCGATGTCGTATATTCGATTTCCGTCGGCAACGCCTGCATGACCGTTCCAAGGGGCGTTTCCAAGGGATAAGTGAGCTCCGTTTGATAATTGACTGCCGTTAAATCTCTCCCTTTCACGCGAAAAACACACATGTTTTGCTTGCTCTTGTCGGCAAACCGTCCGTTTATTATATCTTGTTCGGTAAAGACGGAAAGGCGGATTTCGCTGTTCTGATAGCGAAGCGCATCATTGATGACGTGAATCGTACCGTCATTTCCTACCGCGACGTCGGGATAAGAGCTTGCACGCCGATCTATGGTCAGAGCATACGGAAAGGTCTTTCCGTCGTCTGTGGAAAGGTACGCGGAGAGCCCCGTGCGTTCGCCCGTGTTATCGTGATTGATCATTAAAAGATTGCCCGAAGGGAGCATCGTTACGTTGAACAGCGAACCGGGTCCGCGGTACGGCGCGGGCAAATCGTATTCCCAATCCGTCCAAGTTTTACCGTTATTGGAAGAATAACACCGCATCATACCGCCGTACTTTCCCTTTTCGATGCGCGCAAGGAGCATGATCCTTCCGTCGTTTAACGCAACTGCCGTGGGTTCGGGAATGGTTACGAGATTTGCAATTTCCTTGGGGTTTTCCAGAACGCGGCGGAGCGACCAGCTTTTACCCTTATTGGCGGAAACCCATATCCCAACGCGGCGTGTAGAGCCGCCGCCCGCCAAATCCTGATAGTTGCGGGTAAGATACAGCCACTCGGTGCCCCCGTTCGCCGTTTTTACGACAATGGGTTTTTGATTGTAAGACAGATGGTCGGAAGAAAACATTCCGCTCACCGAACCGTCTGGATTTTCTTGCATAAACTTCCATTCGATCTTGTCGAGCGGCGCCTCGGGCGTATCGGTGTACACCGAATAGGTATTGCCGTCCGTTTCGATAAACAGAAAGAGTCTGCCTTCGGGCGAAAGCCACGGGCTGGTCATAAACGTCGGATAATTCGGATCGTCGTTTACGATATACGGATCGATCCACGATTTCCCTCCGTCGTCGCTGACGGCAACAACACTGTGGTTGAGCCCGTCGGGATCGGGCTCCTTTATCCCGCCCGTAAAAATGCCCGCCCAGATGCGGTTCCCCGTTACGGCGACATTGGGGACGCCTGCCCACTTTCTGTTTTCGGGGCGGTAAGGGCTGTCAGGCGGTAGCGAATCCGTCCCGTTATACAAACGGAACATACCCTTGGGGTCGGCTTTTGCCGATACGTTAGGATAATCCTCCGCTAGAGCGCGCGCTCTGCCGAAGGGTATAAGCATAACGGAAAACATTGCAGTAAGAACAAGCATCGTCAACCTAAAAAATGATTTTTTCATGGTCTGACTCCCGTTTCACGCCAGGGATCGATGATTTCGAAGGTAATCTTCAAATCGTCGTTGCCCGTCGGCGCAATGATGTAATTTCCGCGTTCATCCTTGATTTTTGACTTGAATGCAGAGTCGTTGAGCGGCCATGCATACGTTACGCCCATCTTGGTTTTTACATTCTTGAACGCCGTGTTGTAGTAGGCAAGCAAATCATCCCAGCCGTATGATTTCATGGATGCAATCACGCTGTCGTAACTGCTTTTGAAATTCTCACGCTTGGCAGAAATGACGCTGACGATATTATTCTGCCAATACGCCTCCACATTATTGGAAATCATCGCCATAGAGCGGTCGCCTCCCGTATAACAATCGGTAAAGGCAAGCGCATACGAATAGGCGATGGGTTGCAACGGTAAGCGGGAGTTGCTCTTTGCAACCTCGTTATAAGACCACATGTTGTCCGGATTCATCTTGCGGGTATAGGAACCGCGCGCCAAGAACCAGAAAGAAGCAACCCCATGCGAAACCCATTCGCTGTTCCACTCCGCTTTGTTCTTCACGAAGGCGTCGGTTCCGAGAATTTTCGTTTTGCTCTCGTCTGTCCAATCCCATACAACCCCCTCTTCGCCGAAGATCGTCAAAAGCTGACCCTCGTCGGAAAACAGATAATCGAAGAGCTTGATGATAAGGTCGGGGCGCTTTGCCGACGTCGTAATCATGTTATAACAGTAAGCGTACTTCTGCTCGCTCTGCAAAACGGGATCCTCCCCCGCTTCGTTGGTTACAATGAGCGGAACATAGCGGTAGCCGTAAGTATTTCTGCAGGTCTGAAAATTGTTAGTATAGTCCTGCGGTTTGCCGAGGTAACAGAACACTTTACCCGAAGAGATCGCCTGCCCGCAGTCCTCAAAGGTTTCCGTCAAGTTCGCCTGCGAAATCAAGCCGTCGTTATATGCACGGTTCAAAAAGTCGAGCGTTTCGACATACTGTTCGGTCGTGCGCTTATCGATATAGTTTCCGTCCTTATCTTCGAAAGGCGCGGCGAAGTATTCGGAGAGATACTCTGTCGCGCTCGACGAAGCGTCGGTTATCTTAGCGAGCTCCAAGCCGCGCAGATACTTTACCTTTGCAATGCCGTCCACACTGCCGCCCAGACCCGTCGTGAAGCTGAAGGTATCTTGAACGTCCTTTATCATCTTGTAAAAACCCGCGCTCGTCATAATGTCTACGTCGGGATTCTTATTCTTGAACCAATTGAGCAGATCTTCGCGCACCATAATCGCGCCGTTGGGCATAATATCACGGATTTCCCCGTCCTTCTCCGCCCAGGTGTGGGAAGGAACAAAATACAGATTATCGTTATTCGCCGTAAAATAATCGGTCATGTCCTTATAGTCCGTTTTCAGACTTTGGGCAAAGTTGGGCGCCCATCGCTCGGCAAGTCCGTCGACAGGATAGGCGTACCCCTGCGAAATCATCTGCTTTGCCGTAGCCGAAGCATAGGAAATGGTTACAACGTCGGGCGTATTGTTTGCCGAAATGAGCGAAGAAAGGTATGAATCGTAATTTTCCGTCGTCGTGATGAAATTGATGTTCACGCCCAACTTCTGCTGAATTCTGCGGGAAGTGGAATTGCTTCCCCAAGTGAAATCGGTAAACCCGTTAATTCCGACATACCAATCAATCGTAAATTCCTCGTCGATATACTCCCAGCTGTTTTTGTCGGAAGACGTCGTAGGGAAATCGGGATACTTGAACGAGCCGCCGCCCGAAGGACCGCACCCCGCAAACACCGATGCGCCCGCAATGAGCGAGAGAGCACAGCATACTGCCGCCTTTTTGATTTTGTTCATATGTTTTCCTCCTTATTTTTAACCTTTTAATGAGCCGAGCATGAACCCTTTTGCAAACTGCTTTTGCAGGAAGGGATACACGAACAGAACGGGCAGAATGGTTACGATTATCGCCGCATAGGAAATAACCGTAGGCGTGAGAGTTTCCAGTACGGCGGGCGGAATCAGATCGTTGTTCTGTACGGAAAGCTCGTTGATGATGATTTTGAGTACGTATTGAAGGGTGTATAAATCTCCGTTCATCACGTAATACATGCTGTCGAAATAGTTGTTCCAATGCGAAACCACCTGCCAGAGCACAATGGTCGCAATGACAGGCTTGCAGCAGGGAAACACGATTTGCATGCAGATTCTATATTCCCCCGCCCCGTCGAGCGTCGCCGCCTCGCGCAGTTCCCCGGGCAGGGAACGGATAAACGCAAGAAATACGAGCATGTTGTACACCGAAAACATCTTTGGAATGACGTATACCCAAAAGGTGTCTAACAATCCTGTCATGGAAAGCCATACATAATAGGGAATCATGCCGCCGCCGAAAAACATAGTAACAATCATGATTCCGTAATACAAATTACGGAATTTAAGGAGCGGTATACTCATCGCATACGCGACGATAAAGGTAACAACAATGTGGAGTCCCGTTCCCAACACGGTACGCGCGATTGTGATACCGTAAGCCTTCCAGATGCGGATATCAATGAGCACATACTGATAATTTGCAAACGACCAGACGCGCGGCCAGAAGATGACGCCGCCCCTCGTATAGTCGGCGCCCTCGCTGAAACTGCCGACTAAAACGTACCACATGGGAAAAACCGTCAAAAGCGCCATAAACACAAAGAATGCGATGATGAACACCTCTGCAACAGATACGGCGTGAATTTTTCTTGACTTTATTTTTTCCATCAGAAAATTCCTCTCCCTGTCAGTTTTTTGCTCAACGCGTTGCTGGAAACGAGCAAAATCACGCTGATGACCGACTTAAATAAGCCGATTGCCGTGGCGAGCGAATACATCATGCGGTTGATTCCGTATTTGAGAATGTAAGTGTCGATGACCTCGCTCCGGCTTAGATTGAGCGTATTCTGGAATACGAGAATCTGCTCCGTGCCGTTGTCGAGCAGGTTGCTGATATTCAGAATGAGAAAGAGCGTTATCGTCTGCGCCATACACGGCAGCGTAACGTACCGCATCTTCTGCCAGCGGTTCGCGCCGTCCAGCTCGGCCGCCTCGTAAAGGCAGCCGTCGATTCCCGCAATCGCCGCTAAATAGATGACCATTCCCCACCCGACGTTCTTCAAAAAGGACGAAAGTATGATGATTAGCCAATAGTACGAGGGCTGGGCGATGTAGTTTACCGGCTGGTCGATGACGCCGACGGCGAGCAGAAGCTCGTTGAGCACGCCTCCGTCATAGCGCAGAAGGGATAATATAATTCCGCCGAAAATGACCCATGAAAGGAAGTACGGCAGATAGAGTACCGTCTGAATGCTACGCTTTATCTTGCTCTGCTTAATCTCGTTGAGGAGTAGCGCAAACAAAATGGGCGCGGGGAAATTGACAAGAAGCTGTAAACCGTTGAGCCCCAGCGTGTTTACGATAACGTCGAGGAAATTTTTATCTTTTAAGAATATCTCGAAGTTGGAAAACCCGACCCATTCCCCGTAAAAGACGACGTTCGTGATATTGAGCACGGCGTTGCCGTCCTTAAAGGCGAGCAGCAGTCCGATCATGGGTACGTAACAGAAAAAGAGCACGAATACAATTCCCATCAGCACCATTGACTGCAATTCAAAATCACTGCGCCGCCATTTTTTTCTGTTCGATCGCACTGCTTTCTTCCTCCTTCAAAATCCGGTAAATGTAGTCGGTCATCTTTTCCCGCTCGGCGAGCGTTACGAGGCGGTGTTTTCCTCCGCCCGCGCGAAACGCCGTTTTGCAGCGTTCATCCAGAAGCACCCGTCCCTCTTGCGATACCTTGAACCACTCCGGCTTATTGCGCGCCGCGAATATCGCTGTAACGACATCCCACATGGGACGGCTGCGAAACTGCGCCGCCGCAAAGATACGGCACAGAATATTGTCCTCGCGCAGTCCGCTCTTTTCGGGTTCAAACAAAACGTTCAGCCCCTGATTGAAGTCGACCATTGCAATCGGGAGTTCGCTTTCCCCGAACACCGTGCGCGCGCTCTCATCGTCGGAAATTATGTTGTACTCCCCCATCCATTTCTGATTCTCGAACTCGAAATACTGATCGTAATCGGCAAAGTTTCCGCCCATAATGACGATTTCCCTTATCTTTGTATATAACAGTTCCTTCGCTTCGGGGTCGTTGATGAGTTCGGCAAGGTTGTTGAGTTGCCCGATAAATACAAGCGTAAGCGATTTTTCCGCCGCGGCGCGCAGCGTACTCTTAATGAGCTCCGCGGCGTTATAAAACTGCCTTGCGTCGCCTCCGTCCTCACTTACTATTTTTCTTAAAAAGCGGCGGGAATACTCCTCGTATTTCAATTTACTCGACGAAGCGTACCCTATCGGAACGTCGATTCCGTAATAGTCGTTCACTATTTGCACGATTCTTGCACAATCCTTGTGTTGCAGACAATGGGTTACGGCTTCCAGCCTGACCTTCCGCTCCTTATCCAATATTCCTGCAACGGCGATCGCTATCGCGTCATCCACATCGCCGGCCAAATCCGTATCGATTAATAATTGAACCATTAAAGTCCTCTCAAATTCCGTTCTCATAAATATTGTATCATGCAAAAATTAATGAATGTGGTTATATAATGAAAAAAGATTAACGAAAATGGTTGACCATCAACCGATATTCGTTAATCTTCTTAATAGATAATTTGATATAAGAGTTCCTATCCTTTTTGTACGTCGGAGTCTTTGCGCGCCACATTATCGCGATAGGTACGGTGAACGATTTTTCTGTACTCACCGGGAGAAAACTCCATCTTCTCCCGAAAAAAGAGGTTGAAACGGATAGGACTGGAAAAACCGCATTCGGCAGCTATGTCGGAAATCTTTTTATTTTTGTCGTACAACAAATTTTGGGCTTTCGCGAGACGGAGATTGAGAAGGTACTGATACATGGATATCCCTTCCGACTGTTTGAAAATCTTGCGCGTTCGCTCGTAAGTATAGCCTATTTTCTCGCTCAGTATCTCAAAATCGATTTTCGAGCCGATATAGTTGTTCATATACTTTTTCAGGTAATCGACAACCGTTTTCTGATATACTCTCCGAATACTGTTGTCAACGTTGAAAAGGCGTATCAAAAGAACGAGCAGAGCGTCGAGCTGATATTCGGCAACGACGGGATAGCCTGTAACCTCATCTTTACCTACACTGCTCAAAATCTCGCCGATTTGTTTGATAAACTTTTCATTGTTGCGGTTGGGCGCAATTACGGCGGAAGCCAATTTCATGTCTGATGAAAACTGTATACAGTAAACGGTTTGTTCTTCCAATGTATAGTCGTCATGCAACAGATTCGGTTCGATGATGACGCAGGAATGCTTGCCGTATTCAAAAGTATTCTGCCCGAGCATTACCCTGCCCGCTCCCTTTTCATAATAGAGAAGCTCGTATGCGCTGTGTTTGTGCGGCAGCACGTAATCTCTTTTCAAATGTCGGTATACATAAAATCGTATCAGTTTTGCGGCGCTCATTTTTTCCTCTCGCCTTTTATTATAACCGCAACTTTATTTTCCGTCAATAGCTTATTATGATTTTTCAAAGTTGGAAAAAATTGACAGGATAATTAACCGCAAACTCTTTCATGAATGAAATAAACGTTCTCAAAAAAGAAATATCGTCAGATAACTTTTATTTTTTTGCCCGCAACCGCTTTTTGATTTCAGCCATCTGTGCAAGCAATTCCTCTAACGGATGATATTCTCCGCCCCAATATTCGAAAACATGCAACCCTTCGTTCTCCAAAATCGGTCCGACCATTTTCAGACCGATACCCATTTGCGACAGTATACCTTCATAATTCACGGGTGTATAATCGCTTGGAATCAACAACGAAAACGCCTGATAAGACACGCCGCAGACAACCTTTTTAACACCCAACGAAGCAATCGCCGTCAAACACCTCACACAAGGAGCGCAGCTCGTATAAAAAACCGCTTCTTGTAAAATATCATCCGAATACCGATTCGCGCATCGGTGCACCAAATTAAATTCGGCATGTCCGAATAAACCGGATTGCCGATCGGCAGTATTTTCCGCCTCTTCCAATATTTTACCGCGGTGAACGATCAACGCGCCGAAAGTATCGAAGCCCTTTTTGCCTGCCGAAATCGCAAGTTCGTAGCAGCGTTTGATGTATTTTTCGTCATCCGTCATGTCAACACCCACCCTTTTTGTTCTATATTTTATCACCTCCTCATCTAAAATGTCAAACAAATGATCTTCATTCCGATTCAAAAAACGCCCCGAACGTTTTTGTTCGGGGCGGCGATAATTTATTCCGTCGTTCTTACGCCGAGAATATGTATTCCGCGGGCGCGGTAATATCGGTACGAATCCAACGGTCGCATATACGCGTCGTATGAATGCGCCGCAATAAAAATCCGACCGTTGCGAACCGCCACAACAACGGGCGAATGGTAAAAATCCCCCGCCGCCGTACCGAGTTGGATCACATCGCCCACCTCGACCTTGTCGGGCGGAACCGCTTCCGCAAACGGACCTTCGCCTCCGTTACCGACAAGGAAATTAAAAAGATATTCCACGCCCGTCCATGCGGGGGCGCGGTCGTTGAGCGAACGGTAATACCAACCGAATGTGGGCGTGAAATTCATAACGCCTGCGCCCGCATAAATACACTGTGAAGCAAAGTTCGTACAATCGCCGCCGAGATTGTTGAAATTATAGTATTTCGGATTCCTTCCGAAAGCCCACTCTTTTGCATAAGACGCCGCCGCCTGACGGTCATAAGGGATAATTCTCATATTTCATCTTATGACCTACGGCGAAAAAATGAAAACATTCTTCAAAAAGGATTATTTCTTTTTTTGAAGCGGCGCGACGCAGTCGCGGTACATCTGCTGCGTAATTTTGAGCGCTTCATTCCTGACTTCCTCTTCCGTCATACCGTTTTCCAGCATTCGATTCACGAATATCGGTTTTGAAACAACAATGACCTTTTCTTTTGCGCCGTAATAACAAAGATAAACGGGAACATCCTCTTTACGCACTCTCCGATAGAGCTTGGACATCACGACAAATCCCTGATTGAACGCTTTCGGCGGATTGTGGTAACCATCGGACGAATCCTCCGGAAAAATCATCAATGCGGAATTCGCGTCTAAAATACGGCAGCTCGTTTTCACCGTACTGATAGAGCGGCTGTCGGTATAAGTGGGAATGAGCCCGACACCGCGGTAAAAACAAAGCGAAATCGGCGCGAAGAGCGTCGCAACAGTAAACGCGCGAAAGCGACCCCAACGCAGCTTTTTACGGTAGAACGTAAAATAGAGGTATCTCCACCTCGATTTTACGCCCTCGCACATTTCATGCGCGCCCCAGCATGTGAGCCGTTTAGGAAAGTATAGTTCATGCACGAGAGGACCGCCCGCGCCCGCATGATTGCTCAAATAGATCGCTTTATCCGCAAGTTCTTCACCGGAAAGATTGATCAATTTCGGTTTTTTCTTAAAAAGACGGACAAATGCGCTGAAAAATCGAATCCATCTCCCCCGTTTCAGTTTTAACCGATATTCTTTCTTCTTCATGCCACACCGTGATAGTTTTAAGCACTGTACTTCATATTCTACAAAAAACCAAATTTTTTCGCAAGCCGATACCGTGACAGAATTGTGAAATATTTAACCATTATAAAAAAACGCAAACAATTCGTTTGCGTTTCAAACAATATTATCATTTTTCGATAACCGACTTATATCCTCCGCCGCCGTGTTTTACACAGGCGGAAACGCGGCTGAGAGTTACGGTTGAGATTTGCGTTTCCTCGATGATCTGATTGTATGTCTTTCCTTCGAGAATCATTTTGGCGCAATACAACCGCTGCGCCATATTTTCGATTTCAGCATAAGTGCAGAGATCGCGCAGGAATGCCTCCGCGTTCTCCGGTGTAATTTTCGTAAGCCGATCCATAAGATAATGATGCATTTCATTTTTTTCGATCATGATTAATCCCCTGTTTCAAAAGTTCTTTTCTGTAAAAAATTTTTTGTTTTTTCGCTCTTAGGATTATAAAAAATTTCCTGCGGAGCACCGCATTCTTCGATTACGCCGTCCGACATAAAAATCACCCTGTCCGAAACCTCTTCGGCAAACTTCATTTCGTGCGTTACGATAATCATTGCGCGCTCTCTGCTCTTTAAAGACTTAATTACTTTCAATACTTCGCCTGTCAGTTCGGGATCGAGCGCACTCGTCGGTTCGTCGAAACAAAGAATCTCCGGTTTTAACGCAAGAGCACGCGCGATCGCAACACGCTGCTGCTGTCCTCCGGAGAGCTCGCAGGGATAATTGTTTAATTTATCCGCAAGTCCGACGGATACGAGCAACCGCTCCGCCGCAACCGCATTTTCGGCATAAGCGGCTTTTAGCTCCCCTCTGTTTTTCTTTCTGAGTTTACTTTTCACTTCTTCCAGATATAAACTCTTGGTCTGCATATCGAGAGCAAGCTGCACATTTTTCAACGCGGTATATTGCGGAAACAGATTGAAATTCTGGAACACAAGCCCGAAATGAAGACGGTTCTTTCGCAATTCGCTCTCTCTGTACTTCTTTCCCGCCTCGAACACCGACTCGCCGCAGACACGAATGCTTCCTTCTTCGGGCAGTTCCAAAAGATTCAAACAGCGCATGAGCGTCGTCTTTCCGTTTCCCGACGATCCGATCACAGAGACGACTTCTCCCTCTTCAAGCGAGAACCCGACTCCTTTCAAAACTTCGGTCGCGCCGAATTTCTTTTTGATATTTTCAACTTCAAGTAAAGCCATTTCTTCCTCAAATTTTATAATAACTCATTTTCTTTTCCAAGAAATGAAAAATTACGGTCAAAATACCGACAAAAATCAAGTAAAACGCGCCCGTATAAAATAAAGGCCAAATTATTCCTTTCGAGACGTATCTGCTGAACGCGATCTGCAATATTTCCTGCACGGTAATAATGCGGGCAAGCGAAGTATCCTTGACGAGCGTAATAATTTCGTTCCCCATCGGCGGCAGAATGCGGCGGACGACCTGAAAGAGCACGACCCTAAAAAATATCTGTGTTTTGGTCATGCCGAGCACCTGTCCCGCTTCGTACTGTCCGCGCGGAACGGATTGAAAGCCGCTGCGATAGATCTCCGAAAAATAACAGGCGTAATTGATGGAAAAAGCAACGATGATCGTTGTAAACCGCTCCATCCCGTGCCAGCCGAACAAAAGTCCGGGCGCATAGAAAAAAATAAGAATCTGCAACATTAACGGCGTTCCGCGCACGATCCAAACCAGAAATTTCACGGGATAGCTGACCGCCTTATATTTGGACGTGCTGCCAAACGAAATGACAAGCCCTAGCGGCAACGCGATCAAAAGCGTAAGCAGAAAAATAAGACAGGTTACCCCGAATCCCTCAAGCAACGAAACAGTAACACTCCACCACATAATTCAGCCTTTGAGTAAATTTTCAATTCCGTATTTTTTTGCCAATTCTCTGATAAATCCGTTGTCGGCAAGAATTTTTAATTGTGCGTTAACCTTTTGACAAAGCTCGGTATCTTCTTTACGGAATCCGACGGCGAATTCCTCTGCTTCGAAGCCGAGATCGACGGCTGACAACCTGCCGTAATAATCGGAACCCTCCGCCGTAAGCGTTCTCGCCATAGTGTAATCGACGATTGCAGCATCGCTCGTTCCCGCCGCAACCTCCATTACCGCCGCGCTCTGCGTTCCGAGATTGTTTTTAGTGCAATCCACTCCTTCGAGTAGTCCCGCCGCGGCGGAGCCGGACTCATACGCCACTTTCTTTCCCGCAAGGGAAGCAACCGAATTATAATCCGCCTGATTCTCCGTCTTGACCAGCCCGTACTGCCTGTTTTCAAGATAAGGATCGGTCAAAGAGAGCGCCGCAGTCAACTCGTCCGTAACGGTCATGCCGTTCCAAATACAGTTTATCGTGCCCGCTTCGAGCGTTACGATTTTCGTCTCCCAATCGATTTCGACAAATTTAACGTTATAGCCGAGAAGATTGAAAACCGTGCTTGCAAGCTCCGCGTCGAACCCCGTCCACTCTCCCGATTTCGTACGATAATCCATCGGTTCGTAATCGGTTACGCCGACCGTGATCGTCTTATCCCAATCCTTGGGCGTCATGCCCGTTTTGTCGCCGCTCTCTCCGCAAGCGCTCAAACCGATCGCCCCAGCAAACACCGTGGCAGACGCCATCATTACCGCTAAAATTTTTTTCATATTTTTGATCTCCTTTTGTTTTATGATACTATATTACACTATTGCTTTATTGAAGTAAAGCGTTTTTGGGGCAATTTTCAAAAAAATAAAAATTTTTTTAATAAAAAAACGCAAGCGTGTACGCTTGCGCATCACATACAATTAAAATCAACTCTTTTTTTCTGACAAAAGCACGGCAGAAACCGTTTTTCCATCGCAAATCCGACCGTCTTTGATCATAGATAACACTTCTTCTTCTGGCAGATACTCCACGTCGAGAAATTCTCCTTCGTCCAAGTGTCTCTTCCCCGAAGATATTCCTTTCGCTTCGTAAATGTAAATCTTTTCGTTGGTATATCCCGGCGTAGGATAAAGCACCGTCAAAAGTTCAAGTTTTTCGGCAATCAATCCCGTTTCTTCGGAAAGCTCTCGCGCGGCGGCGAGCATAGGATCTTCCCCTTCGTTAAGTTTACCCGCGGGAATCTCATAAATCTCTTCGCCGTAGGCATATCGGTACTGACGCACAAGCGCGATCCCTTTCTGTGTTCTTACAAGCACCGCCGCTCCGCCCGAATGTTCAACAATTTCGCGTTTACACGGTTTTCCGTCGGGCAGAATCGCATCATCGCAACGAAGCGATAATATCTTGCCTTTATATATATAATTTTTCGAAACTGTCTTTTCGGTATATTTCATCAATCGCCCTCAATCCAAACTTCTGCCGACCCTTAATAACTCCTCTCCTCCATCCAAAAACAACGCGCGCAAGAAATATCGGTATCCCGCAATGAGCGCTTTGGTTTCGGAAAGGTTGCTCTTTCCTGCCGCCTGAATCAGTTCGCAGAGAATCAGGTCTCCCGCAACGGAGTCCACTGCCGAAAGCGAAACAGAGGAAAGTCTCGCGCGTTCTTCGATTGCAAGCGCGGAAATTTTTTCGATCGTATCGTTTTTTGCCTGACTTGTTTGGGCGGCAGAATCAATCTCCGGCTTTGCAAAATCGGGAAAGCAATCTCTTACGATGTCGCGGAAAGGGCGAAGCATACGGTCTGAAAAAATCGCAAAACTTGCGGTATAGCTTCCGTCCTCATAAAAGTATCGAAGTAAAAAATCGTCGAATTTAATCCGCCCCGCGTCGATATCGACGAGAAGACAGAACACGAACGCCAGCACTTCCCCTCTGTCTTTGGGCAGCAACGCCTTTCCGTGAAATGCGCCGACGGAAGCAGGAAAGCGTAAATAGGTTTTCTTGGCGGACGGATAATCAAACCGTTCCGTAACCGCAGAAAATAAGTCGGTAAGCGCCCTGCATTCCGCGATCGCTTTCAGAACATCCGCTATGCGCGCGTCTGCCACCATATATTTTTCGTTCATCAGTTTCTCGCACGCCTGAAAAAAGCCGTTTAGCTGTTGTGCGCTCGTCGTCATTCGTCTCCTCCCGAAGATACGATTGTATATTTTCTTTATTATAACACAAAACAAAAAAATGTTAAAGAATTTTTCTTAAATATCTTGATTTTATCTCGGTTTTTATGTATAATAGTGAAAAGTCTTTTTATAAAGGAGAGATAATAATATGAAATCCATGAAAATTTCTTTGGAAGTTGCGCAGCGCGTCAAAGAATTTGTTGCAATCACGCAAAACTGCGATTGCGAGATCATTTTGAAAAGCGGAAAATACGTTGTAGACGCAAAGTCGATTTTGGGCATTTTCAGTTTAGACCTTTCCAAACCGCTCACCGTCGAAATTTACAGCGACGATTGCGCTGATCTTCTCGAACAGCTTGCAAAATTTGCCGCTTAACAGTTTTTGATATTCGGGCGAAAATGCAAAGTCGCTTAAAGTTTTTAAGCGACTTGTTTGCGTTATTCCGCTATACACGGAGAACCAAAGATAACCATGCAGATCAAAGGCGAAACTTCAATCAACAAATTAATACTCCTCTTCGTCTTTGATAAGATGGAAATTCCCCTATCCGAACGAACGCTCATCGATATGTGCACTTCGTCCAACGATTGGATCAACTATATGGATTGCATTGTGCTGATCCATAAACTTCTTTCAGACGGATTTATTTGCGAAATTCCGAGCGGAGACGATACGCTCTATACAATTACACCGGAAGGCAGAGAGACGCTCGCGAATTTTTATATCAACATACCGCGCAGCTCCCGTGAAGAAATTTCAAGATTCGTCAAGCAGAACAGCGCAAAATTCCGTACCAGACAAGACTGTAAGTCTGATTACTTTCTGAATAAAGACGGAACTTATACCGTATTTTTGAGAATTCTTGCGCCCGTACAGCCGATGTTGGAACTCAGGTTTGTCGTTCCCGACAGAAAAACTGCGCACAACATCTGTAAAAAATGGGAAGATAAAGCAGCGGAACTGTATTCCGCCGTCTACGATACTTTAATCGACTAAACAAACGAGGTATAAACATGATTACTTATTCTACCAAAGGAACTTGCAGCAAACAGATTATTTTCGATCTCGATCCGGAGAACAAAATCCGCAACGTTAAATTTATCGGCGGCTGCAGCGGAAATTTACAGGGCGTCGCGCGCCTCGTAGAAGGAAAAACACCCGATGAAATCGTTCCCCTTCTCGAAGGGATCCGTTGCAAGCAAAACACTTCTTGTCCCGATCAGCTTGCGCAGGCGCTCAAGCCCTATCTTACAGCAGAAAGAAAATAAAAAAATCCGACTTTCAAGTCGGATTTTTTATTGTATAAAGAATACCACGCGATAGTCGCGTGGTTAAAAATAGGCTTAGCCGATA
>CAJUOV010000014.1 GCA_910588695.1 uncultured Christensenellaceae bacterium | reverse complement strand
TTGGTACGATCCTGAGATTGGTCGGTTTGTCAACATGGATCAGCTTGAATATCTTGATCCCGAAACCATCAATGGCTTGAATCTCTATGCTTATTGCGGCGATAATCCCGTGATGAATGTGGATCCGAACGGCTCGTTCTTTTTAACTGCATTATTGGTGGGACTAATCGTCGGAGCTACAGTTGGAGCGGTTGTGGGCGGAACGATAGCAGGAATGAACGCATATGACGAAGGCGCACGTGGTTGGGAATTGTTCGGCAATATATTATTGGGCGGAATAGTAGGCGGAACAATCGGAGCGGTGGCGGGGACGATAGCCGGCGGCATGATAGGAGCGGGCGGAGTACTCCTAGGTGCGGGAACATCGATGCTTGGCGGAAGTTTCGCACTTGCAGGGGGTGGCATGGCTGCTATTGGAACAGCAGTGGCGGGTGTTGGAGCAGTAGCCTTGGGCGGTACTTTGGTTATAGGCGGTGTTCAAGTTGCTGTTGGCGGCTTACAAGCTCTTCTATCACGTAATCCAAACAATAAAATACCTATGCATGGCGAGCCGTTTAGTATCATAAGTAAGGGTGGTTCTTATGGTTATTATGATGAATATGGGAATTTATTATATAGAAAAGATTTGGATCATTTTCATAATGGTCAAAAGCCTCATATCCATAGATTTATATGGTGGATTCGGGATTGCATTTGGAGATATAAAATGTTATAAGGTGGGGAATTTATGAGCGGATTTTGTGTTATTGATTTAACTAAAAGTAATAAAAGCGATCATGAACTCAATAAATTAGCAAATGTTTTGGTTAAGTTAGCGTTAAGAAAACATATTGCGGTTCATTTTAACGCATTGGATTATAAAGAGGATATAATTCAAAGCGGGAGCATGAAGTCTTATATTTTAATATCACATACTTTTTGGTATAAGAATTGTGATTTAATAGATACAAGTTTTTTAACCCATATAATGGATAGACAAGCTACAAAAGATAAGTTTTTTAAGAAATTTGAGTTTATGAATGAAATAATAGGTACTATACTTGCAAGTGGAATCTCTGAAATAGATATTTATATTTCTGAAGATGGTTCGGTAAATAGTGTAGATGAGTTTATTACCAAAAAGACGACTAGTGAGTTCTTTTTACAAAAATTATTGGATTCTATTTATGAATTTTCCGATGATTATGCATATGGGTTTCCGACAATAAAATTTCAAGTTACGAAGGACTAATATAATAAATTTTGTTGTTTAACCAAAGGTTTATTAAAAAATCGACTCTTTTTTAAGTGTCTTTCTTGTTGGCGTAGGTAAAGTTTTGGTAAAACATGTATACCACGCTTGGGGAAAACACAAGGCTTTTTATGCCGACGGAACAGAAATTTCAAGCGATATCAATAGCATAGGAAATATCAATCCGTTCCGTTACCGCGGATATTATTGGGATAAGGAATTTGGTTTATATTACTTGCAGAGCCGTTATTACGACCCTGCGGCAGGAAGATTTATTTCGCCTGACGACGTAAGCTACCTTGACCCCGAGAGTGTTGTCGGGCTTAACCTCTATGCTTATTGCGGCGATAATCCCGTGATGAATGTGGATCCGACTGGAACAGTGTTTGGTTGGATACTTGTTGCGCTTGGAATCTTAGCGGCTGGAGCATTGGCAGGGGCTTCTGCGGCTATTAATAAAACGGAAGAAGAGTCAACTGTGGGGGCTTTTTTTGGCGGTTTTATTGATGGTGTTATCGGAACCATAGGTGTTGCTATAGCATTAGCTACTCCTGGTCCGTGGGGATTTTTCATTGCGGCGGGATTTGGAATGATTGGAGGATTGGCTGGAAATGCAATTGGACAGTCGATTTCTTTTGGTAATGTTGATTGGGAAATTGCAGCTATGCAAGGAGGAATAAGTGCAGTTAGTAATTCTTTATTTTATGTTGGATCTATGTTCGCAGGACTTACTTCGGGAGAAACGTGGCTTAAAAGATTTATTGATGGGTTAAAAATTTCGGATATTGGCATAGGTATATCAACGTATTTGACGTATTATTTGCCGAATCCTAACGCTTTAAGGGGGGTAACACATGAGAATTCGAGTTTTTCTTCTGGTGGTCATAGCATGCTTAGTAATGTGGTTGGCAGGTAGTTCATTATTTGCGTGTGCTATGCTTGGTGGCGATTGGCAATACTGGAATTGGTTCACTAGGGCAATGATGATATGCCTCGAATTGGTACCTAGTATTTTATTATTGTGGTGTATATGGACGATGAGTAACGTGATAGAATTTGACGAAACAGGTGTGCGCAGGATAAGATTCGGAAGAGTTATCAGAAATTTTTCATGGGAAAAAGTAAAAACAGTATCATGTACTTCGAATGATTCTTGGACGGGTTGGATATATATTTCCGAACAGGAAAAAAAGTATGACAACGGATTTTTTTCCAGCAGCAAAATGCTGTTAGACAGGCAAGTAATCTATTTTCATATGTCCCAAAAGGCGAAGAAAGCTCTTCAAAAATATGCGCCGCCTTCACTGAAAGCACCTTGGATCGAATAAATCTATCATTTTTACAATTAAATTCAACATGGATCAGCTTGAATATCTTGATCCCGAAACCGTCAACGGGTTGAACCTTTATGCTTATTGTGGGAATAATCCCGTAAAATACGTTGATTTGAGCGGGAGTATTCCTTTTGCAAACTATTTCTTTAAATCTTTTGCTGAGACTTTAGTGTTTGGATTTAATAATAAATGGTTGGGACGTATAGACTACAGCAATACAATTATATCCGAGCAAACGGCAGATGCTGGATTTTTATATGTCTACAGCGGTTCTGATTTTTTAAATAAGAAGAATGTATATGGTGCGGGTATTAATTTCTGGGATTGGTTTGGAATAGATGTTAGCTTCGATACCGATATAAACTTAAATGTGGGCATTAATATTACGCCGTGGTTTCACCTAAATGAAAGTATTGGCGCTAGTGGTATTCGTGTTGGCGGTGGCGTCACAATTGATGGTAAATCCCATGATTTTAGCGTTGGTATTGGATTAGCGCCGATTGCTTTAGTGGCTACTGCGGTAATTGCGATATTCGATGGTGGAACGGCATTTAGTAATGTTTTAAGTTGGTTGTTTGGTGTTTAATTTTAACACAATATTTGGAGGTTTGAAATGAGTTCTAAGTCAAAGAGTAAAAAAGTTGTGATTGCCTTGACGGTTATTTTTATCTTTTTGTCGGCAGTGCTTTTCTTTATTGCATTCGGCGTGACGGAATTTGCGAAAAAAGTTTATGACGAAAGCAATACGACAGAATATAACGCCATCTGTCGTAGCGTTGAAGAGAGCAAAAACAATAAAGGATATCTCGTTCATTTAGAAGAATATAATGTCAGCTTTCAAATATATAAGGATACGATTGTATCGGATGAGAGTATGGGAAAGTTAGATTCAGGAGTAAGCGTAACTTTTAGGATATGGACTCTTTTTGATAACTTGTTAGAAAGTCCAGATGCTGATGGTATTCCATTTGTGACGTTAAGTATTGGAGAGTCGGAAGTCGTTTCGTTCAAAAGTTATAATCGAATGGAAGATAGACAAACAATGAAAGTAAAAATAGGGGGTTGTGTATTTGCGGTTGCATTTTTAGCGGGCGCAGGGGCTTGTATCATTAAATGGGTCAAGCTTAATAAAAAGCCGGATTAAAACATGAAAAACGGTTTCGTGGTTGGCGGAAAGATATACTTTTATGCAAAGAATGTATTTGGTGACGTCGTAGCGCTATATGATTATACTTCCGGCGATCCTGTCGCCAGATATGCATACGATGCATGGGGGAATCACAAAGTACTGACGCCGGAGGGGAACGAAAACAGCAGCCCGGACTTCATCGGAAATATTAACCCGATACGCTATCGTTCGTATTATTGGGATGACGACGTAAAGCTTTATTATCTCCACACGCGTTGGTACGATCCCGAGATTGGTCGGTTTGTTAATATGGATCAGATTGAATATCTCGATCCCGAAACAATTAACGGGCTTAACCTCTACGCTTATTGCGGGAATAATCCCGTGATGAACGTGGATCCAACTGGAACTTTTGGTTTTTTAGCTCTTCTTTTAGGTTTGGCTGTAGGAGGGGCAGTATTAGGTGCTGTAGGTAGTGGAGTAAAAGCTTATAATGAAGGTGCTCGCGGTGGTCAATTGGTTGGAAGCATTTTTGCGGGAGCAATATTTGGCGGGGCTATGGGGGCGGTCATGGCTATAGGAGGTGCGGCAGGGTTAGCGGCTACTGGCGCAACAATTACTGGTTTTACATTATCGACTTCGACTGCGTTTGCGTTAAGTGGTTTAATTGGTATAGGAGGAGGAATGGCATCCTATTCAGCAGAATCTATACCAAGAGGGGTGTGGAATCCGCAAGATTTTGTCTTATCAGGATTAAATGGTTTTGCGAATTCAACAATCAATTTTTGGACAGGTTTTGCGGGTGGGAAATCGGGCGTCTTTAATGAGTTCCTTATAAAACAGGGAGGCTTAATGTATGGGTCGGCTATAGCTGCATTTTTAGCACCAATTCCCAAAACGGTTGGGTATACAATGATTGCTGGTTGTAGTAAAAGATTAGGATCACAGTTAACAAGAATGATCTTTGGAAGTGGCGTTGGTTCGCTATTTAGGGGTTTATTTAATGCTATCTTTAATTAAGGAGTAAAATAGTTTTGATAAAATTTTCGGGAAGAATAGATTATGAACTTAAAAAGCAAATTTTAAAGCAACGAGATAGACAGCTTGGGTGGTTAATGCTAGGCGCGGCGATTATTTGTGGTACGGGGACTTTAATAATTTCAATTTTAAATGGGGCTGTGTATTATAAACTGTTAGTCCCTACAGTTGTAATAATTGTTATGTCGATTATTTCACTTATTGCACCACAACCAAATAATTGTTTTCGTATAGATTGGAATTATACGGTTAGTATAGTGAACGGGAAAATATATAAAGTTCAGTTTCAACAACCAGATGTTGTAAAGGAAGTTAATAAGATTAAGAAAGTCATTGACGAAGGGAAGTGGTATACCATAATTTATAGTGGTTTAAGTAATGCAATCATCTGTCAAAAGAATCTTTTGGTTGAAGGCACACTTGAAGAATTTGAAACTATATTTGCTGGGAAAATAAAACGAAGAGGCAGAAAAAAATAGGGATAGACCTATGGCGATTGCCATAGGTCTAAAATTTTGTTAAGGCAAATCTAGTACGACTTTTGCACTCCTTGACAGCACTGTTAACGTTGTGGTAAAATATGCATACGACGTTTGTCTGATTGTTTCTACTTTTAACTATGAAATAATAACCGTGAAAGAGATTAAGTAAAACATCTGTTGAAATCTGAACCTCATAAGGTGTGACAATAATTGCGTAAAAAGAAAGAACACCGAACGGAAAAGCGCGATGCTGAAAGAAAGATTGTTCGGTTGCGAAACCAAAGCAATTTTTTATCTGTTGACTTCGGGGAAGGTCTATGCAACGATAGCCCGAACAAAAGGAAAAAATTTCGGAAAACTTTTTTCTTTTTTATCTCAAAAAAGTTGACGGGGGGGGGTCTTGTGCTATTATGGTTTCGGTCGGATCTTCGGGAATTCCGTCGAATGGAATTTTGAATACGGCGATTATTTTTTGAAAAAGCATTGAAACTTTTTTCCGTATATGCTATGATATGGAATTATGGAAGAGAATACGCTTTCCCGAATCAAAAGTCTGCTCGAACCGAAGAAAAACGATAATAAAGATTGGTATCTGGATCTTATCGATCGTGAGAAGCAGGCGGAGTATGAAAAAAATCACCTTGCGGCGGTGCTTCTCATGCTTAAAATTCATCATGTGAGAAAGCATCTCAACAGAATCGCCGAGGCAAAAGCGGAGAAAAAAGAGATTCTCTCCCGCAAAGATTATTCCGCGGAAGACTACCGCGCTCTGATAGAAATAAATGCCGGGATTGCCGCAGAGACCAAAAAACTAAACGCGTTTCAGTGCTTCTTTTCGGAGCCATATTTCGCACGCATGGACGTAGTGGACGACAAAGAGGGGTATAACTCCTATTATATCGGCAGAAAGGGAGACGTGAATCTTTCGATCGTAGACTGGCGCGCTCCGCTTGCCGTACGTTACTATCAGAAGAGCCGCGTAAACTTTTCGATCAACGAATACGATTACCGCACCGTTCTGCGCCGCGCGCTCAGCGTGAAGAACGGAAAAATCTTCGATTTCAAAAACGAATATCTCTCCGTGCGGGAGGTCTTGTCGGAGAATGAAATTGCGGGGCGGGACGAAGAGATTTTGTTCGATCCCTACCTACGCAGTATCATTTCGGAGCGGAAGGATGACACGGGGATCCGCGATATTATCCGCACCATTCAGGAGCAGCAATTTGAGATCGTCACCCGTCCCGAGCGGGAGAGTTTTGTGTTGCAGGGTTGCGCGGGAAGCGGAAAGACGATGATCTTACTGCACCGCCTGAGTTATCTCATGTATAACAACGAGCAGCTCGCTCCCCGTGACGTGCTTGTCGTCACTCCGTCCGATTCCTTTAACGAATTTATCGACGAACTCTCCAAAACGCTCGAACTCGGACTTGTAAAAACGATTACGCTGAAAAACTATTATTTGCGCGTACTCGAAAACGAGGGGATCGATTTCAAAGAAAAAATCGGCGACGGATCGTGCGCGGAGACGGAGGCGTATTTAAGTTATCTCTATTCGGAAAACTTTGTAAACGATTCTCAGAAGAAGATCGATAAGTTGTACAAAGATATTTTCGGCTTATTTACGGGACGGGAATGCAGAGAGGTCGCGGAGCAAATATCAGCGGATTGCAAGGAACGGGCAAAGAAGTACGTCCGCATTAAGAACGCCTCTCTCAGAGTCCGCAAAGCGGTGCTCGGCGAGATGAAAGAGCGTGCCGACGGAGGATTTGCCTTTACAAAACCGTTTCGCGCTCTTATGAGCGCGTTTGCGGACGCGGAGGACTTTCTCTGCCTTGCGCTCGACGAAAAGGAGAAAACTCCCGATTACTTTTTCCGTCAGTTCATGCGTTTTTATAAGAGCGCGCGGCTTGTTGCCGCGGCTGCGGAGAAAGTGTTCCGCCGCGCCGCAGAGGATCTGAATTCTCTTTCCGAAACGGTCAAAAAAGAAATTAACGATTTGCGCCGTTACCGGATCCGCCGCGCCGACGGGGAGACGATTTATACTTATCCCGATCGTATAGCGAAGCGGGAAGAGTTGTTGGAAGAAATTCAAAGCGTATCCCGTACCGTCGGAAGCATGACGGAAGGGGTGGGGCTGTTTTGCGAGTTTTTTTCCGTTCTGCGTTTTACAAGGTCGTGCGAGGAACTCGGCAAGTGCGAGAGCGGGGCTGACATCGCGCGCTGGCTCTACCGTGAAACGGTCAAAGGATATAAAAAGAAATACGGTATAAAGGGGATGTGCGCTTCGGACGGCTACGCGCTCTGCCGTCTTTTAATGGCGGCAGGCAGAAGGCTCACTCCCAGATACGGGCTTGTGTTCATCGACGAGGGGCAGGATATTTCTCTTTCCGAGTACGGACTGCTCAGATATATCAACTCGGACGCGGCTTTTAATGTGTTCGGCGACCTCAAACAAAATATTACGCCGTGGCGGGGAGTCGGGAATTGGAAGGGCGTGGAAGAGAGGGAGTACCGACTTGACAGAAATTACCGCAACACCAACGAAATCGTGGAATTCGTGAAAGAACATCTCGGCGTGCCGATGACGCCGATCGGTTTGCACGGCGAAAAAGTTAGCGGCACGGATATAAAAAAGCTGAATGCTTTTTTCAAGGAGAAGCAGGGATTAAAGGCGGTCATCGCAAAAGAAGAATATCTTCCGCTTTTTGAAAAAAGGGGATACAGTCGATTGAGCAAGGCGGAAAAAATTTCGAAGACGCAAATCAACGCGATGAGCGTATACGAGAGCAAGGGACTTGAATTTTCCGCCGTCGCCGTGTATGAAAAGGGAATGACGGACAACGAAAAGTATATCGCTTACACCCGTGCGCTCAAAGACCTGGCAATCATAAAAAATTAAATTAAGGAGCAAGAAGATGGAAACAGACGAAGAGATCAACGCGCCTTTCGACGAATTCGGCGACGAAATCGTGAAGGCGGTCGATTTGAAAAAGACCTTTCCGCTCTCGCGCAAACAGCGGAAGATCGAGCGGACGGACGCGACCAAGAAGACCGCGGTGAACGGACTTTCGTTTTCGGCGCGAAAGGGAGAGATTTACGGGCTTCTCGGTCCCAACGGCGCGGGCAAGACGACGACGCTGCGCATGCTCTCCACCCTCATCAAACCCGACGCGGGCGACGCATTCGTTTGCGGGCATTCGATCGTGAAAGAACCCGAAAAGGTGCGGGATAAGATCGGATTCATGACGGGGGAATTAAAGCTCGAAGGGTTTTTTACGCCCGATTATTTATTCGATTTTTTCGGTTCGATGCACGGCATGCAAAAAAATATGATACAGGAACGCAAACAAACGCTGTTTTCCCGTTTCGGAATCGATAAATTCGCGGGCGTCCGCGTCAAAGATCTCTCTACGGGAATGTTGCAAAAAGTTTCTCTCGTGGTGTCGATCGTGCACGATCCCGAGGTTGTCATTTTCGACGAACCTACGAACGGGCTCGACGTTCTGACCGCAAAAGTCGTCACCGATTTTCTTGTCGAACTGAAAGAAATGAAAAAGAGCGTGCTTCTGTCCACGCATATATTTTCTCTTGTGGAGAAGCTGTGCGATCGGGCGGGGATTATCGTCGACGGGAAGATGGCGCTTGAAGGCTCTCTGGACGAAGTACGGGGCGATCGGACGCTCGAAGACAAATTTTTCGAAATCTACCGCGGGATCAAGGGGGATGCGATATGAAATTGCTTGCGCTCATGAAAAAAGAGTTCCTTCGCTTTTTCCGCGATCCGCGGCTCATTATCACCATGCTTCTTCCGGGGATTCTGATCTATGCGATCTATTCGGTCATGGGCACTTTCATGAACGAAGAGCCAAAGTACGAGTTCAAAGTACTGCTTGCGGGGGAATCCGTGTCGTTCGCGTTCGTGGAGACTGCGGTCGAAAATGCGGAGAACATGACGCTGACCGTCGAGGAGGCGGGAGAAACGGAAGCGGCGAAAGAAAAGGTGAAGAATTCGGAGGCGACGGCGCTCGTCGTATTTCCCGCCGGTTTCGACGATAAAGTCGCCGAATACGATCCGATCGCGAGCGACAGAAAGGACGCGCCCGCAGTGGAAATTTATTACCGCTCGGGCGACGGGGAGAGCGCGGCGTTTTACAATCTTTTCGTCGGCGTTCTGAACGGCTACGAGCAGTCGATCGCCAATAAGTTCGACATTCTCTCGGGCGAGGGCTACGATTTTTCGGACGCGAACGAAATCGCCGCCGACGTGATGAGCGGTTTGCTTCCCTTTATCGTTGTGATTATGATCTTCTCGTCCTGCATGAGCGTGACGCTCGAATCGATCGCGGGCGAAAAAGAGCGGGGAACGCTCGCGACGATTCTTGTAACGAGCGCAAAGCGGTCGCATATTGCGCTCGGAAAAATTCTGCCCCTCAGCTGTATCTCGCTGATCGGCGGAGTTTCGAGCTTTTTGGGAATCGCGCTCTCCATGCCCAAGCTCATGGGAACCTCGCTCGGCGTTTTGGGCGGATATCCCTTTTTGAGCTATCTCATGATCTTCTTGCTGCTTCTCGGAATCGTGCCGCTGATCGTCTCGGTGATCTCCGTGGTATCGACGTACGCCCGTTCCGTGAAAGAGGCGTCGGCGTATACAAGCATCGTCATGATTTTAAGCATGGTGCTGTCCATCGCCGTCAACTTCATCTCGGGGATCGGAAACTGGATCGTTGCGTTTCCTCTTCTCAACGCGGTCGTTGCTATGCAACAGGTATTTACCCGCACCGCGCACGTATGGCTGCCCTTTACGGCGGTTGCGATCAACCTTGTTTATACGGCGCTGCTTGTCTTTGTCATTGCGAAAATGCTTTCGAGCGAACGCATTATGTTCGGAAAATAAAAAAAATTTGTTGACTTGAAGCGCGCGTTTTGTTATAATGTGGATATGTCGGCAGAGAATTTGCGCAAAATATACTCCGAGAGCGGCGCGGAAGCCCTCTATTTGGAGCAGGATTTTTTAAGAACATATCTGACGGGTTTTTACTCGACGGACGGGTATGTGATTCTCGACGGCGACGGTTGCGTTTTTGTCGCCGATATGCGTTACTTCGAGGCGGCGCAGAGAGCGCTCGAAGGGAGCGGCGTTGCCGTGAAAGAGGGGAGCTACTCCGAGGCGCTCGGACTTCTGAAAGGAAAAAAGAAAATCGGCATTGCGTTTCCCTTTACGACGGCTGCCCGTTATCTTGCATTGCAGAAAGAGGGATTCGAACTTTCGGACTGCATGCCCGCTTTGAAAAAAGCGATGCTATATAAAGACGAAAGGGAAATTTCGCTCATACAAAAGGCGTGCGAAATTGCGGAGGACGGATTTCTTGCGACTCTGCCCGAGATCAGGGAGGGGATGACGGAATCCGAGGTCGCGGGACTTTTAGAGTATAAAATGCGGCTGTTCGGCGCGAGCGGAACTTCGTTCGATACGATCGTGGCGTTCGGCGAAAACGGCAGCGTTCCCCACCACGAAACGGGGATGCGCAAACTCAAATTCGGCGATCCCGTTCTCATCGATTTCGGTTGCAAGTTCGGGGGTTACTGTTCGGACTGTACGCGCACCTTTTTATTCGGCGACGACAAAAAACACGAAGAATTCAAAGAGATTTACGCGCATGTGCTTACGGCGCACGAGCTTGTCAAAGAAAAACTCGTTGCGGGCATGACGGGAAGAGCGGGCGACGCGATCGCGCGCGATTATCTTGAAAGCAAGGGACTGGGAAAATATTTTACTCATTCTCTGGGGCACGGAATCGGGCTTCAGATTCACGAATATCCTTCGCTTTCGCCGCGCGGAGAGGATACGATCGAAAACGGAATGGTGTTTTCGGACGAACCGGGGGTCTATCTTGCGGGGAAGATCGGAATCCGCATCGAAGACAGCTTAATGATGAAAGACGGAAAAGCGGTTTCTTTCATGAATAAAACGCAAAGAAACCTTGTAATTTTGTAATATTTAAGGAGAACGAAAATATGGCACAGATCATGGCAGGCGACATCAGAAAGGGTACGACGTTCGAGTATAAAAGCGGCGTCTACACGGTGACGGAATTTCAGCACGTCAAACCCGGTAAGGGCGCGGCGTTCGTCAGAACGACGCTGAAAAACGTTGTCACGGGACAAGTTCTTTCGGACGAAACATTTAACCCTACGACCAAACTCGAAACCGCGCAGGTTGAGACGAAGAAGATGACCTATTCGTATAACGACGGGGAATTCTATTACTTCATGGACGAGGAATTCAATCTCACTCCGCTCAATCTTTCTCAGGTCGAAGATGCGCTTCGCTATATCCGCGAGAACGATACGGTCACCGTTAAATTCCTCTACGGCAACGCGTTTTCCGTCGAGCCCGAAAATTTTGTGGAACTCAAAGTGGTCGAAGCGGAACCCGGCGTGCGCGGAAATACCGCGACCAATGTAACGAAAGCTGCGAAAGTGGAGACGGGCGCAACCTTCCAAGTTCCCATGTTCGTCAACGAGGGGGATACGATCCGTATCGACACCCGTACCGGCGAATATATGTCGAGAGTATAACGGATTTTTCCGCTGTTTTTCTCTACGAAACCGTTCAGCTCGTTTCCGGAAACCGGACGCGGGCTTAACCTTTTTATTGAAGTCGGAATAAAAAAGAGGCAAGAAGTTGAAAATCGATTATCTCGGAACGGCCGCGGCTGAGGGAATTCCGGCATTATTCTGTCGGTGCGGGTATTGCGAAAGCGTGAGGAAAAGCGGGCGGGGAATCCGTTCGCGCGCCCAGATTATTCTGGACGGAGAACTTTCGATTGATTTTCCGCCCGACGCGTTCTATCATAACGCGATCTACGGCGCGGAACTTGCGTATATCAGATATCTCATCGTGACGCACGCGCATACCGATCATTTTTTTGCGCAGGACTTTGTCATGCGCGGCTACAAATATGCGAGAGAGCTCGCTCCGCTTGAAATCTACGCGAACCGCGAAGTGTGTTCTGTCTTCGAAGAGGGGACACGTCGGGAAATGCGGCGGGAGGTCGCCGCAACGATCTCTCTGCACGAGCTCAGAGCGTTCGAGCCCGTATCGTTCGGGAGTTGGAGGGCGGTCCCTCTCAGAGCGAATCATACTTCCGAGAATCCGTTTGTCTATCTGCTCGAAAAAGACGGCAAGCGCATTCTGCATCTGACGGACACGGGTTACCTTCCCGAAGAGGATTTTCTTTTTCTCGAACGGGAGAAAAAACCGTTCGATCTTATCACGTTCGACTGTACTTTCGTATACGATGAGGTGTCGGAAAGCGCGCGTCACATGGGAATTCGGGAGAATGCCATGATTTTTACCCGACTGAAAGAAGCGGGGCTCGCAACGGATCGCACAATAAAAGTTCTCACGCATTTTTCGCACAATTCCGCGCCGACGGAAGAACTGCTTTCGCGTGCGGAAAAAGAATTCGGAGCAATCGCCGCTTACGACGGCATGTCGATACGGCTCTGATTGAAACAGAAACAGAGAGAATAAGGAGCGCGAATGGGATTTTTTTCTCGGTTCAAATCGAAATTTACAAAGAAGAAACAAGTTCCCGTGTTGGGACTTTCGCTCGGGAGCGGCGGCGCCAAAGGAATGGCGCACGTCGGAATCCTGAAAGCATTTGAAGAAGAGGGGATCATTTTCAAAGCCGTGACGGGAACTTCGATCGGTTCCATTGTAGGCGCGCTCTATACGAAGGGTTATACTTCGCGCGACATGATCGAGATTGTCGAAAATCTCAATCGTAAAGAATTTGCAAAAAATCTGCGTCCTTTTTCGGATATGGATTTTGCGGAGGAGTTCATCGGGCAGTACGTCGAGGGAAATATCGAAGAACTTTCTCTGCCCTATGCCGCGTGGGCGACGAATGCCGAGACCAATGAAGGGGTGCCGTTAAAGAGCGGGAATGCCGCAAAGGCGTGCGCGGCCTCTTCGTCGATGCCGCCTTTTTTCAAAAGCGTGACGGTCGACGGAATAAAACTCTCGGACGGCGCGTTCACGAACAGCGTGCCTGCCGATCTTTGCAAAGAGCTCGGAGCGGATTTTGTGATCGGGGTCGATCTGGGCGCGTTTACCAAACCCGACGAAGAGAAGAGCAGATTTTCCCGTCTTCTGGGTTCGGCGATCAATGCGTTCGTTTCGCTCAAATATACCGAGGACAGCAAATCTCGGGGGTATGACGCGGCGAACATCATGTTGCGTCCCAATCTGTACGACTTCCGTGCGACGGACGTCTCTGTCGAAGCAATGAATAAAATGTACGAGATCGGTTACCGTGAAGCGCGCGCTCATATGGATGAAATCAAGACGGCGCTGACGGAGGCGGGGATACTTTCCGTCAAAAAGAGGAAATCATGATTACGCTTACCACGGCGGGCGAGTCGCACGGCAAGGGCTTGTTTGCGATTATCGAGGGGATTCCCAAGGGGCTGCGGCTCGATTTGGAGGGGATCAACGCGGAGCTGTTCCGCCGTCAGGGCGGCTACGGCAGAGGCGCGCGGCAGAAGATCGAGCGCGATGAGGCTGAGATTTTGTCGGGCGTGAGAAATCTGGAAACGCTCGGAAGCCCGCTGACCCTTGCGGTTTGGAACCGCGATTATGAAAATTGGAAAGAAGTCATGGCTCCCGAGGGGTGCGATATTTCGTTGCGCAGAGTGGAAAACGCTCGCCCGGGGCATGCGGATCTTGCGGGCATGATTAAATTTGGGCAAACGGATGCTCGTAATATTCTCGAACGCGCTTCCGCACGGGAGACGGCGGCGCGGGTCGCGGCAGGCGCCGTTTTAAGGCAGCTTCTCTCCCTTCTCGGGATCGAAGTGACGGGCTTCGTGCGTGCGGTCGGCGCGTCTGCCGACGGGAATGAATATACGTTTGAAGAGATTCGAAAGAACCGTTCGGACGATCTGTGCATGCTCGATCGCAAGACGGAAAAAAATGCGAAAGAAGAGATCGATCGCTGCAAGGAGGAAGGCGACACCTTGGGCGGCGAGATCGAGTTGCGCGTGAAAGGCTTGAAATGCGGATTCGGGAGTCCGATGACTTATCGGGAAAAACTTGACGCGCGGCTTGCTTCCGCGCTCATGAGCGTGCAGGCAGTCAAAGGCGTGGCGATCGGCTGCGGATTGGCGTCGGCGACCGTGCGCGGAAGTCAGGCGCACGACGAAATATATTTCGGAAACGGAAAGTTCGAACGCAGAACCAACCGCGCGGGCGGGATCGAGGGCGGAATTTCAAACGGACAGGAAGTCGTTCTGAGGGCATTCATGAAGCCGATTCCCACTCTGGCAAAGGGATTGGATACCGTTAATTTCGTCACCAAAGAGCGCGCAAAAGCAAGCAGAGAGCGCAGCGACGTGTGCGCCGTACCCGCTTGCGAGGTCGTATCGGAGAGCGCACTTATCGTCGAGCTTTGCAAGGTCGTGAGCGAGCGGTTGGGCGGCGATACCGCGGAAGATTGGATAAAACGTTACGGAGAGATTCCGCAATGAACCGCGTTCTGATCGAAACGGAAGAAAAGAGAACTTCCGAAATACTCGTCGGGAGAGGAGTTTTTTCGGCGATCGAAGAGCATGCGGACTTTATTTTTACCGACACGAACGTATTGGCTCTCTACGGCGAGAAGATCGCGAAAAAATTTCCGTCCGCGCCTGTCTGGGCGATGCCCGCGGGTGAAAAACATAAGACGGAAGAAACGCTTTTTCGGCTTCTTGAAAAAATGAAAGAGGCGGAACTTCGACGCGGAAGCACGCTTGTCTGCGTGGGCGGCGGAGTGGCGGGCGATCTGGGCGGACTTGCCGCCGCGCTCTATATGCGCGGAATTGCATGCGTGCAGGCGCCTACGACGCTTCTCGCCCAGGTCGATTCTTCGGTCGGCGGAAAGACCGCGATTGATTTTCGGGGCATTAAAAATTTGATCGGGATCTTCTCCGAACCGAAAAAGGTCTACATCGACGGCGATTTTCTCAAAACGCTTCCGCCGCGGGAAATCCGTTGCGGGTTGGGCGAGACGGTAAAGCATTCGGCGCTTTCGGAAAAACTTTTTACTTTGCTTTGGGACAACCGTTCCCGTCTCGGCGATCTTGAATTTTTAAGCGGACTTGTTTGCGAAAATATTGAAATCAAGGCGAATGTCGTGCGGCGGGACGCGCGCGAGGGGGGAGAAAGAAAATGTCTGAATCTCGGGCACACTACCGCGCATGCATTCGAGCTTGTCGATAAAAAACTTTCCCATGGCGAATATGTTCTGATCGGCATTTTGTATGAAGCAGAGATCGCAAAACGCACGCTTCGCGGCGCGGACGGAGAATATCTCGACCGTCTGAAAGAGCTCGCAAAGATCGCGCTCGGCGGTCTGCCCGATCTTCCCTCTGCGGAAGAAGCGGTAAGATCCGCCCGTTTCGACAAGAAAAATTTATCGGACGATAAAGTTTTTCTTGCGCTGCCGTTCAAGCGCGGAGAATATGCGTTCGAAGAGCTCGGATACGGAGAATATCTTGCGATGTTAAAAGAGATCGGGGAACGGCTATGGTAAAGCTCGCGGTCGTGGGAAAGGATGTATCCAAATCTTTAAGTCCCGAGATGCATCGGTTCATTCTCGAATCTTTGGGAGAGAAATGTTCATACGAAAAAGTATCTCTTCCGCGGGAGAAATTTTCGGCAAATGCGGAAGAACTGTTTCTTCGTTACGACGGTTTTAACGTGACAATTCCGTTCAAGGAAGAGGTGTTGCCCTTTTTGAACGAATTGAAAGGGGATGCGGGCGTGTTCGGCGCGGTCAATACGGTCGTCTGCCGAACGCGCACGGGCTTCAATACGGACGGCGCGGGATTTTCGGCGATGCTCTCCGACGCGGGGATTTCTCTTTCGGACAAGCGCGCGCTTATTCTCGGCGTCGGAGGCGCGGGAAAGAGCTGTATTTATGCGTTGCGTCGGGAGGGAGCTTCGGTATACGCCTACGCAAAGAACGAAGAACGGCTCGAACGGGCGTTCCGAGAATACGGCGACTTTACGCCTTTGAAAGAAATCTCCGATTTGCGGTACGATCTTGTGATCAACTGCACGGGAGTCGGTATGCACGATACGGTCGGACAAACTCCGTTCGTGCGGGACACGGAGGGAAACGACGCGCTGTTGCGTCTGATCGAAAACTGCGATACGGCGGTCGATCTCATCTACGAGCCTCGGGAGAGCGAGTTTTTACGCCTTGCGAAAAAACAGGGGAAACGCGTTCTGAACGGCGAAGCGATGCTGTTTTTTCAGGCGTATGCGGCGGACTGCATATTTACGGACAGATCCCCCGACGAAGAAAGGGCGCGAAAACTCTGGGATAATTACAGGAGGGAATTATGAAATTTTTAGTAATCAACGGCGTGAATCTCAATCTGACGGGAAAACGCGAAGAGGGAATCTACGGGAGCGAAACGCTTGATGAAATCAACCGCGAACTTGGCGAGGACTGCAAAATGCAGGGGCATGAAGCCGAATTCTTTCAGAGCAATCTCGAAGGAGAACTTTGCGCGAGAATACAGGAAGCGGACGGAAAATACGATGGGATCGTACTGAACGCGGGCGCGTACACGCATTATTCCTATGCGCTCCGCGACGCGATCGCGGCGATCTCCGTGCCCGTCGTCGAGGTGCATATGTCGAATATCTACGCGCGGGAGGAATTCCGCCGAAAATCCGTTCTGAGCGAAGTATGCAGAGGTTCGGTCGTCGGCTTCGGCAAGAACAGTTATCTCTTGGCGCTGAGGAGCTTTATGTTATGAATATTGTTCTTTGCGGCATGATGGGGGTGGGAAAGTCCACCGTTGGGATCAAGGTTGCGGAGCTCACCAAAAGACGCTGGGTGGACACCGATCAGTTGATCGCAAACCGTTACGGCAGAATCCTCGATATTTTCGAGTATTACGGCGAAGCGCATTTTCGTCAGCTCGAATCGGAGATCGTAGAAGAACTTTCCCAAAAAGACGGGCTTATCATATCGACGGGCGGCGGGCTCGTTCTCAAATGGGAAAATGCGGAACTGCTCAAAAAGAACGGTAAAATTTTTTTTCTGAACGCTTCGCTCGATACCCTTCTTTCGCGCGTGCAGGGCGATGACACACGTCCGCTTCTGCGGCATACGGGGGCGAGAGAGCGGCTCGAAACTCTTTTGAACGAGCGGACTCCCATCTATCGGCACGTTGCGGATTTTGCTTTGGAGACGGACGGTAAAAGCGCGGACGAAGTCGCGGCGGAGATCTTTGCGATTATGAGGAAATTATGAAAGAGGCGTTGGTAACGGGCGGCACGCGCGGGATCGGGTTTGCCGTCTGCGAATTGCTGTCCGAAAACGGATACCGCGTCACCGCGCTTTTTTCCCAAAACGAGCGGTGCGCCGAAGAAGCGGAAAAACGCCTGCCCGCCGTGCGGTTTTTTCGCGCGGACGTCTCTTCCGAAGAGGATGTGCGGGCGGTTTTCGAAAATTTTTCTTCGCTCGATCTCTTGGTGAACAATGCGGGTGTGGAGCTTTTCAAACTCGTGCAGGATACCGAATTTTCCGACTGGCGGCGGGTGATGGACGTGAACGCGGGTGGCGCGTTTCTGTGCGTAAAACACGCCGTTCCCAAAATGCTTGGAAGTAAAGGCGCGATCGTTAATATTTCTTCGGTCTGGGGGCAGACGGGCGGAAGCATGGAGAGCGTCTATTCCGCTTCGAAAGGGGCGATGATCGCTTTGACGAAAGCGCTTGCGAAGGAGCTTGCGCCTTCCGATATTACGGTAAACTGCGTATGCCCCGGAGTGATCGATACCGAAATGAACAAGCGGCTTAACGAAGAGGAGAGACGCGCGCTCGAAGAAGAGATTCCGCTCGGTAGATTCGGTTCTCCGCAAGAGGTCGCATCTGCGGTATTGTTTCTTGCCGAAAACCGTTATATCACGGGAGAGACTCTTTCCGTAAACGGCGGGTTCTATATCTGAATATATGAAAACGATAAACCGCGCCGACGTGGCGCGGTTTTTTCTGTATTTCAGACATTTACGGCGCAGTAGAGTGGATTTTTTTGTTCTCTACCCACAGTAGAATCATTGACATTTCGCAAAAAAGCCTTATAATGGAAAATATGGACGAAACGGAAATTGCCCAAACGATCGGGAAAAATATCACCCGTCTGAGAAAAAGCGCCAATATGACCCAGCTCGAGCTTGCGGAAAAACTCAACTATTCCGACAAGTCGGTTTCCAAGTGGGAGCAGGGGAACGGGATTCCGGACGTGCGCATTCTCATGCAGATCGCAGAGCTTTTCGGGGTTTCCCTCGACGATCTTGTGCACGAGCAGCGGGAAAGAAAACTTATGCCCAAGAACATGCGCCTCTTGCGGCGCACGGTGATCATGGCGTGCTCCGCGCTTCTCGTATGGCTGATCGCCGTCGTTGCGTTTGTGTTGTTGCGCATTCTCGCGCCCGAGCTCGAATACAGCTGGCAGGCGTTTGTTTACGCAGTGCCCGTTTCGGCAGTCGTTTTGCTGGTGTTCGCCTGCGTTTGGAAATTTCGGTGGCTGAGGATCGTTACGATTTCTCTGATCATATGGACTTCGCTCGCCTGTATTTTTTTGACGTTATGGGCGTTCGGGCATAACGTCTGGCTGATTTTTCTGATAGGCGTTCCTCTTCAATTTTTAACGATATTTTTCTTTTTATGGTGGAAAAAAGGGAGCTTCCGCCGGAAAAGAACGGGAGATTAAATGAACGATCACACCAACGCGTCTTTAACGGAGAAAAAACGGATTGCCGCTCTTCGACGCATGCGGATATTTCTTTCCGTGCTGACCTTTGCCGCTGCCATTCTCGCGATCCTTTCTTTGATCGGTATTATCGTTGCGGTACTGATGCTGAATTTTGGAGAACCGAGCGAGCGGAGAGATTTGATTTTGTATATTCTGACCGGCGCGTTTGCGGGCGGGGCGGCGCTCTTTGCGCTCTTTGCATGGCTCTTTTCCAAGCTGACGGGCGGCGTTTCCGAAAAAGAACTTGACGCGCGGGAACGGCTTTTCGGCGAAGAGAGCTTTTTCGTAGGCGACGGTACTCTTTTGACTTTTTGCGACGAAGGACTCAAATTGCACGGCGAGGCGGAGGGAAAGACCGCGCCGGTGCTCATTCCTTACGCGGAGACACGCTATATTTCGATCTGTACGCGCCGCCGTCCGCGGGAAAAGGGGAGCTGGTGCGTCGCGGTAGAAATTCCCGTCAGATACCTTTCCAAAAAGGGAGAGGGAAAAAAGGACGAAAAAGTTCTGGTACAGGCAGACGCGAAGGAGCGGCTGTACCGCGCGCTTGAAAAACATTCGCTCGAACTGATCGGAGAAGAACGCGATAAGCCGAAAAAAGATCGGAAGTTTGTTCCGATCAAAAAAATGTATCTTCCCAATCGCAAAAAACGCAGAAACGCACTGATCGGTTTGATTGCGGGCGTAATCCTGATCGGCGGCGCGATACCCCTCGGAATTTATGCATCCGCTTCGGCGGGCGCGCTCATGGGGGCGGCGGGAATTGTATTCGCGGCGCGTTCCGTCTGGGCGTTTATAAGATCCCGCGCGGTGTTCGGGGTGTACAAAGAGGGGATCTTTTGGAGCGAATCGGGAAACGGCGAGAGTTTGTTCCTCAAATGGGATGACGTTGACAAGGTGATTCCCGAAGAGAAAAACGGTTACCCTGTACTTTCATTCAAATGTTCCTACGGAAGATATGCGATACCCGCGGTCGAGGGCGCATACGATTGCATCAAGGAGTTGCGGCAGGAAAAATGCAGCGAAGAAGATTAGAGGAAAACGAAGCAAACCGTAAACTCGGCTATCGTTTCCGGGAAGAAAAGTATTCGTTTTCACTCACAGAAGAGGGCGTAGATTATACCGAAGAGGAAACCGGCGAAAAGGGACTGCTGCCTTACAGCGCGGTAAAGTTTTACCGCGCTACGTCGCGTTCTTCCGCCTCCGCGCGGGGGAAAGAAAAACTGTATATGACCGTTCCCGTTTCCTTTCCGTGTAACTACAATCATTATTGTTTTAAGGCGGACGGCGTAACTTATCTCACGCACGAATTCAGCGAAAGCGAGCGATTGAGGATCGAGCTTGCGATCTCGGAATACTCCATTCACGTGACCGACAGGAGAACGGGCGCGCTTGCGGTGATGAGGTCTTGCAAGAATTTCAGCGAGGACGGAGGGCTGGTCAAAAGGATCGTCGCGATTTCCATTTCCGTGCTCGGAGCGCTCTTTCTGGGCGCGCTCATCGCCTTTCTTCTCAATTATTTTCTGCACACGGATACGGGAAGTCTTGCGCTTGTATTCGGAATATTCTGTCTGCCCTGTCTTGCAATCGTGCTTGTGAAAGCGCAAAAACTCGGGAGCAGAGTCAAAATATTCGATAAAGGCGTATACATAAAGATCAGAGGCAGGTCGGGAGAGATCGAAGATTCGCCCTTTGCGATTCAGAAAGCGTTTTTGCACTGGGGCGAGATCGAGAGCGTGGAGCGCGTACAGTCGCAGGTACAGTATTACGTAAAATTCCGTCTCGGATACTGCGTGTACGCCGTGCCCGATTTCAACGGGCTCTACGAATATATCGCGCGGAACTTTCCCGAAAAATGCAAAGTCGGCGCGTAAAATCATATTGTGATTCGGGGAGCGAATATGGATTGTTCGAATTGCGGAAGTCCCTCCGCGCAATTTTACACGAGAGAATCGAACGGGAAAGAGCAGCGGGTGTGTCTGTGCGAAGCGTGCTATAATAAGCTCTACACCGATTCGGATACTTCGGAAGTATTTGCGCGCCTCTTCGGCAACGCGGAAACAAAAACGAAAAAAAGCAAGACTTGTTCCTCGTGCGGCATGACGCTCGCCTCGTTCCGGAAAACGGGACTCGCGGGGTGCGCCGGCTGCTATGCGGCGTTCCGCAGCGAAATATACGATTCCGTGCGGTATTGTCAATGGGATACGCAGCACAGGGGAAAATCCCCCAGCGGCGGCGCGGAAGAAAAATACGATCTCGTCCGCGAACAAGAACTCGTAAAATCGCAGATCGACGCGGCGATGTCGGGCAAGAATTTCCGCCTTGCGGAACAGCTCAAACGCCGTCTGAAAGAAATCCACGGAAAAATCGGGCTGACGGAGCTTGTACGAGAGCGCAAAGATATTCAGGCGCAGATCGACGCGGCGGTCTCGGATAGAGATTATGCTCTTGCGGAACGTCTCGATAACCGTCTGAAAGAGATCGACGAAAAAATCGCGTGGGCGGTGGAATGATATGGACGTGCTCGAAAGTCACGAAAGCGTTGTGTCTTCAACGCGTATGCGTCTTGCCCGCAACTTTGCGGATTATCCCTTTCCGAACGTGCTATTGCGCGACGTGCATTCGGAGGAACAGGCGACGGAGATCGTAAGCATTCTCACCTCGGAACTCAACCGCATGGACGAATTCCGTTTATATGAAATGAAATCTGTTTCGGAGGAGACGGCGGCGCTCCTGCTGGAAAAAAAGCTCATCAGCCGCGACCTTATCGCCAATAACCGCATTTCGGCGGCGCTCGTCTCGCGGGACGAACGGATCAGCGTAATGATCAACGAAGAAGATCATCTCAGAGTTCAGTATTTTATAAAAGGACTCGCTCTCAACAAGGCGTTCGAGCAGGCATTCGAGCGCGTTTCGGGAATCGACGACATCATTTCGGAAACGGTTCCTTTTGCTTACGACGAAGAATTCGGTTATCTGACGGCTTGTCCAACCAATCTCGGAACGGGACTGCGCGCTTCGGTTATGCTTTTTCTGCCCGCGCTGACGAGACGGGGACTTTTGAAAAAGGCCGAGACCCAGCTTTCGCGCGCGGGACTCACCGTGCGCGGAGCGGCGGGCGAGGGAAGCGGCGCAGAGGGGGATTTCATACAGGTCAGCAATGAGATGACGCTCGGGCTTACCGAAGAAGATATTCTCTACCGCGTGGAACGCGCGGCGGAACTACTGACCGAATTCGAACTCCGCGAGAGAATGCGAATGAAGGCGGAGGCGGGGCTGTCTCTTTTCGATCAGATCGGACGCTCTTACGGAATCTTGCTCGGTTGCAAAATGATTACGGCGGAGGAGCTCGTCTCTCGGGTGGCGGATGTGAAATTCGGACTTGCGCTCGGTTATATCGAGGGAGAGAAAGACGGAGAAAAACTCATCGGCGAGTTAGATGATTTTATGCTGAAAATGCGTCCCGCGAACTTGAAGCGGCTGAGCGGGATTCAGCTTGACGGCGAAGAACGCGACGCATACCGCGCGAAGGCGGCGTCGGCTATGCTGCGGGAAATGAAACTTTATCTTTGATCAAGAAGGACGGGTATGGAAACGAAACGGTTTTCCGAAAATCTGAAACAGGTCATCGCGGTTGCGGAAGAACTTTCGCGCAACTACGGGATCACTTACGTCGGGAGCGAACATCTTCTCTACGGAATGCTTAAAGTAAAGGAGTGCACGGCGAACCTGTTGCTTTCTCAGGCGGGAGTGGAAGCCGAGAAATTTTTAACGCTCTTCAAGCGTTCGATCAATCACGGATGTAAAGAGATCGGATTTACGACGAGAACGAAAGCCATGATCGAAAAGGCGAACGGATACGCCGTTTCGGAAGCTGCGTATTCGCCCATTGTGGGGACGGAGCATCTGCTTCTCGCCATTCTCGAACACCGCCGCCAATGTGTGGGGATGTTGTGTCTCGATCAGCTGATCGGCGACGAAGAAATTTTATCTCTCACGCGGAGCACGCGGGAAGCAATCGGTATCGGTCGGGAAGATCCTCCCGAAACGGAGCGCAGACAAAGTTATTTTTCGGAAGACGCGCGCCCGCGCGAGAGCAAACGCGCTTACGGGAGCGATAACGAAAGAAACGAACTTGACGAGGATCTCGCCAATTACGGCGTCGATCTCACCAAACAGGCGCGGCAGGGCAAGCTCGATCCCGTGATCGGCAGAAGCAAAGAGATCGAGATGGTCGTCCAGATTCTCTGCCGAAGAACCAAGAATAACCCCGTTCTGATCGGCGAGCCGGGGGTGGGAAAGAGCGCGGTCATCGAAGGGCTTGCGCGCGCCATCGTCGCGGGCGACGTGCCCGAGCTTCTGCGCGGAAAAATCGTATATTCGCTCAATTTAACGGGATTGTTGGCGGGCACCCGCTACCGCGGCGAATTCGAGGAGCGGATCAAGAACATGATGGACGCGATCGTCCGCAATAAAAATATTATACTGTTCATCGATGAAATTCATATGATCGTGGGGGCGGGCGCTTCTTCGGAAAATACGATGGACGCTTCGAATATCTTAAAGCCCATGCTTGCCCGCGGCGAATTGCAGACGGTGGGTGCGACGACTATCGAGGAATACCGTAAATTTATCGAAAAGGATACCGCGCTCGAAAGAAGATTCACCCCTGTCATGGTGGAGGAGCCCGGCGTGGAAGACGCGATCGTCATTCTGCGCGGACTCAAAGATAAATACGAGGCGCACCACAACGTAATGATCAGCGAGGAGGCGATCGAGGCTGCGGTACGTCTCTCTTCCCGTTACGTTACCGACAGGTTTTTGCCCGATAAAGCGATCGATCTCATCGACGAAGCGGCTTCCCGCGCAAAGCTCGATTCCTACAATGCGCCGCGGGAACTGCATGAGATCGAGGATCGTCTCGTGCGTCTTGGCGAGGATTACAGAAAATCTTTGAATATCCGCGGTGATTACGACCGCGCCGCGGCGATCAACCGCGAAATTTTGGAGCTGAGCGCAAAGAAGAACGCGATTCAGAAGGAGTGGGACTATAAACGCAATTCGTCTAACCTTGCGATCGGCGCGGAGGAGATTGCCCAAATCGTAGGATCGCGCACGGGCATTCCCGTATCCCGTCTCACCGAATCGGAGAGCAACCGCCTCATGCATCTCGAAGAGGAATTGCACAAGAGGATCGTAGGGCAGGACGAGGCGGTCGCCGCCGTTTCCAAGGCGATCCGCCGCGCGCGCGTAGGACTGAAATCGGCAAACCGTCCGATCGGTTCCTTCATCTTTGTGGGACCCACGGGGGTGGGTAAGACCGATCTTGCCAAGGCGCTTGCCGAAAATCTCTTCGGCGACGAAAAATTCATGATCCGTTTCGATATGTCGGAGTTTATGGAGAAGTATTCGGTCAGTAAACTCATCGGGGCTCCTCCCGGATACGTTGGTTATGAAGACGGCGCGGGACAGCTCACCGAACGGATCCGTAAAAAACCGTATTCCGTGGTGCTTCTCGACGAGATCGAAAAGGCGCACCCCGACGTATTCAATATTCTATTGCAGATTCTCGACGACGGCAGACTTTCGGACAGCAAGGGCAGAACGGTTTCGTTCAAAAATACCGTTATCATCATGACGAGCAACGTGGGCGCGCACGAAGTGAAAGAGGTGAGCGCGCTCGGGTTCCGTTCATCCGATTCCGAGAGCGTTTACACCGATATGAAAGAACGTATCAACGACGCGCTTAAAGAAAAGTTCAAACCGGAATTTCTGAACCGTCTCGACGACGTAATCGTATTCCGCAAACTCGCAAAAGAGGAGGCGGCAAAAATCGTCGATAAAATTTTGGAAGGGCTGGGCGGACAGCTCAAAGAAATGGGAATCCGCGTGCACCTGAGCGGAGATGCGCGGGCGTATCTGGTGGAACAGGGGTACAGCGAAGAGTTGGGCGCGCGTCCGTTAAGCCGCACGGTGAGAAAGTGCGTGGAGGATCGTCTTGCGGAAGAGATATTAAAAGGAAATTTCCAAAAGGGCGATACCGTTACGATCGACGTGGAGGACGGCGAGCTCGTGTTCGTAAAAGACGAAGGCGATCGATAAAAAAGTAAAAAAGACGGCTTAAAAAGCCGTCTTTTTTTATTCGCACAAATTCCAGTCGATGGGTTTTTGCCCCGTTTCGATCAGATAATCGTTTGTCTTGGAGTAGTGGCGGCAACCGAAAAATCCGTTGTAGGCTGAGAGAGGAGAGGGGTGCGCGCATTCCAAGATCAGATGTTTGCGCCGATCGATGAGCGGAACCTTTTTCCGTGCGTTTCCGCCCCAGAGAATGAATACGAGATGTTCTTTCTGTTCGCTCAAAAGAGAAATGACGCTGTCGGTGAACCAGCTCCATCCGCAGTTTGCGTGCGAGTTCGCCTGATGTTCCCTGACTGTGAGCGCGGTATTCATTAAAAGAACTCCTTCTTTCGCCCACTTGGTCAGATTTCCCGATTTTGGCGCGGCAAAGCCGAGATCGTCTTTCAGCTCTTTGAGCATGTTTTCAAGCGACGGAGGTTTCGGCACGCCGTCCTGCACCGAAAAGCAAAGTCCGTGCGCCTGCCCTACGTTGTGATAGGGGTCTTGTCCCAGCAATACGACGCGCACTTGCGAAAAAGGCGTGAAGCGGAAGCAGTTGAATAAATCGTACATATCGGGATATACGATGTAGTGCGAGTATTCGTATTTGAGAAATTCACGGATTTTTTGATAGCGCTCGTCCGCAAAGAGAGGAGCAAGCGATTCGTTCCAGTCTCCTAAATCGATCATTCCAGACTCTCCAGTATTTCTTTCATTTTTTCTTTCAGCGCTGCGCAGGCAAGCGCCGTATTCCTTTTGAACTGTTCCGTCGTGCTGCCCATGCCGTATACGTCGGAAATCGATTTGACGCTCGTAAAGGGCACGCCCGCGTTTTTTGCGATCTGCGCGATCGCGCCCGCTTCCATTTCGCGGACGGCGCAGCCGAGCTCCAACAACAGCGCATGATCGACGGGGGAATCGTTGAATCGGTCGCCCGTACCCAGAGCGCGGCGGGGAAGATGAAGTTTCGAGGGCACGAATAGAGGTAAAAAGTTTTCGGTTTCGCCGTCGAGCGTGCCGATTTTTCCTCCGCTTATCTGTACGCAGTCATAGTCGTACTGTACGGCTTTTTCGATCGCGTACACTCCGCCGACTTCGGTGCTTGCGTCGAGTCCTCCCGCCACTCCGAAATTGAGCAGTCTGTCTGCGCCGAGATTCAGGGCGATTGTCGCGCCCATTGCGGCGTTTACTTTTCCGATTCCGCATACAACGAGCAGAATTTCTTTTCCGAACGCTTTTCCGCGGAAAACCGGCCTGCGGTACAGTACTGATTTTTCCGTGATCTCCGCTTGGGAAAGCAGCGCGTCCGCTTCGTCGTCGAACGCAATTACGCAACCTGTCATTCTGTTATAATCTCCTTTTTCTTTTGCAATTCTTCGGTTTTATCGAGATCGATGATCGCAACCTGTTCCAAAGTATCGGCAACGACTTCCGACCCGATTTCGAAATACCGCCGTTGCAAGGTTTTGTATGTCTCGCCGTTGATTTCGAGCGTTATAATGTAAAATTTTTCGTCGTCGGGAGAGTCTTGATTCTCCGGCGCGCTTTCACAGTTTATGACGCGCGCGATCCGTCCCTTAATTTCTTGATCCAAGTCTATTTCGCCGTCGTTCATTTCTTTTGCGCGCGCCAGGGAAATCTTAATGATGAATCGGATAACGGCAGCCGTGAGGCTTATTATAACCGAAAGCCCGAAAAAACACAGACAAACGACGGCTGCAACGATATAATGCATAAACAGAAAAGCTGTTCCGAGAAAAAGTCCGCTGAGAAGCGCGATGATAAACAATGTTCCCGTTACGATATAGACCGCAGGTTTCATTCGTTTGCCGATAAGTCCGCCCCAGAAAGCGTAGAGAGCGACTTCAAACGGATTGTCTGTTTCGAAATCTTCCGGTTCCGACTTTTCGTCCTGCGGTAATTCTTTTTTTGCGTTGCGGTAGGTAAGTACGCTTGCGACGATAACGGATACGATCAGAATAAGATAGATCCCGCCGCCCAAAAGTCCGAGCCCCGCAAATCTTAATGCGTCGTTGCTGTTTCCGCCGAGAATTATCATGGTAAAAGCGGCGATACATACGGCCAGCATCAAATAAGGTGGAATTTTTCTCATTGCGGATATTATAACATTTTTTTCGGAAGAAAGCAACTCTCTGTATAAACGTTTCCCGAAAGGGGAATAAATTCCGCGGAGGTTAACATGAATCCTTTTGAGTTAAAGCCGCAGAAAGCGGACAAGATTTTTACGAGTTGGAATAAGGTTCTCGTCAAACCCTACGACAAGAACACAGTCGATCCCTATACGCGTTTGCGCGTGATTCTGATGAGTGGGACGGAATTCGAATCGGTGCGCTTTTCCCATGCGTTTACCCGTCATTGCCCCAATAACGACGTTCGTCGCCGTCTTGCCTACATGCGCAGAGGGGAGCAGATCCAACAGAAGCGCGTCGCGGGATTGAAACCCGCAAACGAGACCATTCTCGAACACACGATCGGCTATGAGCAGCTTGCCGTAGATCTGACCGCTAACCTTGCGATCAGTGAAAAAAATTCCTACGTGAAAAAACAACTCGATTTTGCGCTTTTGGAGGATTTCGATCACCTCTACCGTTATTCCGATCTGATGGAGCTTGAAAAGGGAGGCGATCCGAAAAAACTTGTGGGCGACTATACGGAAATCATGCCCGGTCGTCCAACCGTCTCCGAATACCGCCATCCTTACGACGACGTGAATTTCTATATCAACAACTATCTCAACGACGTAAAGACCAAGCTGAACATCAATATCATCACGGCGGCGGAACAGCAGACGATGAACTTCTACATGAACGTCGCCAATCTCTATGCGTCCCCCCTCGGCAGAAAACTTTATAACGAGATCGCTATGATCGAAGAGCAGCACGTTACCGGTTACGGTTGTCTCAAAGATCCGATGACGAGTTGGTGGGAAGGGCTGGTGATGAACGAATATACGGAATGCTACCTGTATTATTCCTGCTATATGGACGAAAAAGACGAACGGATCAAAAAGATCTGGGAACAGCATTTCGAAGAAGAAGTCGCGCATCTGCACGAGGCGGCCGAACTTCTCAAAACGTATGAGGGTAAAGTCTGGCAGCAGTGCTTCCCCTCGGGCGGAGATTTTCCCGAACTTCTGAAGTTCCGCTCGCAGAAGAATTATATCCGCGAAGTGTTGAAGAGCGTGCGTCTTACGGGTGTAGAAGAGGGCTGGGAAGAGCTCGACAAAGTGCCCGACAAGTTCCGTTATTTCGGTTACAATGCAAAAACGAACGGAAAGCCTTCTTCCGTCGGTACGCACCTCGTCATCGACAAGGCGATCAAGAGCTTCGGCAACGACTGGCGTTTGCAGGATAAGGATCATCCGATCCGCGCACTATCCGATCGGAAAAAAGATAATATCGAAGTTGCAAGAGTCAAAGGGAAATAAGAAAAATCCGTCCGCACGGACGGATTTTTCACATAAAAAAAAGATTCCGCATACTTTGGTAAAAAAGCCGAAGGAGTCGGAATTTGGAATTCAAAGCGGATAAGGCATATCCTACGCCGGATGAAATCAAAGAGGATCATAAATCTTTGAGGGTGATTTCTCCCGCCTATGCGGGCGGCAGAGGGGAGCTCACTGCGGTTTTACAGTATGTCTACCAATCGATCGTATTGGAGAGGATCGGTTTTACCGAAATAAGTAAAGATATTCTCGGAATCGCGGTCAACGAAATGCACCATCTCGAACTGTTGGGTTCTGCGATCGCGGCTCTCGGCGCGCCGCCCATTTTTACCGCATGTCCGCCCTATCCCGTCTGTTATTATTCCGCCTCGCATGTCAATTATGCCAAAACGCCGGAGGAGATGCTCGATTCGGACATCGAAGCGGAGACGCAGGCGATCGAAGACTATAAACAGATCGTGTCCCGTCTTTGCAATCCGCCTCTCGTCGCGCTCGTCGAGCGGATCATCGAAGACGAAGAACTGCATCTCTCTCGTTTCAAAGAGATGAGAAAAGAATTGTCCAAACGGAAGAATCATCCGTGAGGGCGTGAAAATTCGGGCATGAATTTCATGTAGCGCACGGGCAGGTATCCGCGCATCTGTTTCAGACGTTCGCGCGACGGAATGTTTACGCTCGAATAGTAGCGTTTCCATAAATTCTGCCAAGCGTTTTCGTCGGCGGAAATTAACACTTCCGCTTTGCCGAGGGGGGCGAAAAAGCAATGCTCGGTATCCCACACCGCCGCTTTCTTTCGCCGGACGTCGTGAATGACGAAAGGAAAGTGCGGGAGCCTTGCGCGGAAGTGGGGGAGCAGCAGATCGATAATATCGTTGTCGGGCGCGCACGCCGCGTAAAGCGCGCCGCTCTCCGTCTCGAAAAAGCGGAGAAACCCGCGCAGGCGGTGGATTTCCACGCCTACCCGCCTTATGCATTCGTCCGCCCGCCGCGCCGCCTCTTCCGAGAGCATTTCGGAAACGGGGCGTTTTTTTTCTGCCAGCAATCTGAAATAGCAAAACGCCGTCTCGTCTTTGTCGTGATCTCCGCTTCGCAGTATGCGCGAGAGATCGTGCATACTGTATTTATCGAAAGAGAGAAACCGCTTTTTTGCTTTTTCCGCTTTTTCACGGTCCGTCGCGACGTTTACGGCTTTTACGCCGAGCGGAAGCTGTACTCCGTCCGATGCGATCGCGCCCTCTTCATCGGGGTAAGCCGCGAGAAAAGCCGTTAAAAAGCCCTCCGCCGTGCCGTCGTAAAGATAGATCATAATTCCCCCGTGAGCGCGGAAAGCGCCGTTTCGGCAGTAGAGAAGAGGGAGAGCTGTTCGGCGTTCGCCCGCGCTTCCGCGCCCGCCAAAAGCAGTTTGACGCGCTCCTCTTTCTGTTCGCCGTAAAATTTGCCTTTGCATGTGATAAAGTGTTTCGCGCGTTTGAGTACGACGCGCATTTTTTTGAGATCGTCGAACGAGAGCGCGGAGTATCTTCTCGCAGATGTGATCTTATAGGCGCTGCGCGCGCCGATTCCCGGGACGCGCAACAAAAGTTCGAGCGGTGCGCGGTTGATTTCTACGGGAAAAGTTTCGGGGTGTTTGAGCGCCCACGCGCATTTGGGGTCGTACTCCATGGGCAGATTTTCGTTTTCGCCTGCGATCTCGTCTGCAGTGAAGCCGTAAAAACGCAACAACCAGTCTGCTTGATACAGGCGATGTTCGCGTAATTCTCCCGTCGCTTTTTCGGGCAGCAGAGAATCGTGCACCACGGGAACGTAAGAGGAGTAGTAAACCCGTTTGAGCCCCGTAACGCGGTAGAGCGCTTGCGAAAGTTTGAGAATGTGTCCGTCCGCCTCGCGGCTCGCGCCCACGATCATTTGCGTGGTCTGACCCGCGGGCAGAAATTTACCTTTGTGTTTTTCTGCGGAAAAGACGCTCCGTTCGAGCGAGAGGTTTTTCATGGGGACGAGCACGCTCTCTTTGCTCTTCTGCGGGGCGAGCAGTTTAAGACTCGCCTCGGACGGAAGTTCGATGTTGTAGCTCATGCGATCGACGTATTTCGCCGCTTCCGAAGCGAGCGCGCCGTCCGCGTATGGAATCCCTTTAAGATGGATATATCCGTAAAAGCCGTATTCCGTGCGGAGCTTTTTCACGGTCAGAAGAAGCTGCTCCATGGTGTGATCGGGGGAACGGAATACGGCGGAGGAGAGAAAGAGTCCCTCGATATAGTTGCGTTTGTAAAAATCCATCACGAGTTCGCAGATTTCGTCAGGCGTGGCGGAGGCGCGTCTTACATCTTCGCCCGCGCGGTTTACGCAGTATTTGCAGCGGAAAATACAGTCGTTGCTCATCAGAATTTTCAAAAGCGAGACGCATCTGCCGTCCGGTGTAAAGGAGTGGCAGCAGCCCGCCGCAAACCCGTTGCCCATGCCGCCGCCGTTCTTTCTGTTGCTTCCCGAAGAGGAACACGAAACATCGTATTTCGCGCTATCCGTTAAAATTTTCAGCTTTTCCTCCGAAATCATGATCATAGTATAACATGCGAACAAAAGTTTGTCAAACATTCGTTTGCTAATTTCCAAAATTTTTTGCTTGCGCAATCTCAGCCCTTGTGATATAATATTTTCACACGGTTTTCACATGACTTTTAAGCGGGCATAAAGTAAACGGGTTATAATAGCGGAAACACACAAAAGAGAGGAGTGGGAAATGAAGGTTCTGATTGTTGACGACGAACAGATGATCCGCGCGGTCATCCGAGAATATGTCGAATTCGAAGGCGGTACGGCGGAAGAGGCCGAAGACGGTATGGAGGCCGTGATGCTTTGCCGCGAACACGATTACGACGTTGTGGTCATGGACGTGATGATGCCCCGCCTCGACGGATTTTCCGCAGTCAAAGAAATCCGTAAATTCAAAAACGTGCCCGTCATCATGCTTTCCGCGCGCGGAGAGGAATACGATAAACTCTTCGGATTCGAGATCGGTTCGGACGACTATGTGACAAAGCCGTTTTCGCCCAAAGAACTCATGGCGCGCATCCACGCCGTAACAAAGCGTGCGAGCGCGGTTAAATCGCAGGGAGATCATTACGAGTTCGAGGGATTGAAAATCGACGTCAAGGGGCGCAACGTCTATGTGGACGGCGAAAAAGCGGAACTTACGCCTAAGGAATACGAACTTCTCTTTTATTTTGTGGAAAACAGAGGAGTCGCGCTGACGCGCGAAAGACTTTTGAACAAAGTCTGGGGTTACGATTTTTACGGTGACGACCGCACGGTCGACACGCACGTCAAAATGCTCAGAGGCAGTCTGAAAGAATACCGTAAATTTATCGTGACGCTTCGCGGACTCGGTTATAAATTCGAAGCGTAACGGTCGGAGCCATGCGGGAGAGAGTAAAGATCAAGGAGAATACGGGTAAAAGTCTGAACCTCGTGCTGTGGTTCTGTTTTTCTCTGTTTGCGATCGTGGTCGTACTCATTTTTACCGTAGTGCAGAATGCTTTGGTGGACAGCCGTTACCGAAAAAAAACGGTAGAAAAGTTACAGACCGCAGGCGATACGGTCGCGCAGGCGCTCGTTCCCGCGGCGGAAGAAGCGACTATTTCCAAAAAACTGTTCGACGTATGCAGACTCTACGGGGTGGTCGGTTATCTGATCGCGCAGGACGGGCAGAGCCTTCTGCCCGATTGGACGGATCAAAAGAATTATCCCGCGCTTGCGGAAACCCTGAAAGTTCAGCTTGCGGAACGGAAGAATGTAATTTTTTCTTATGACGGGACTTTGGTTTACGCAGTCGAGGCTTCGTTCGGCGGGCAGCAATGTTTTCTTTGTATGTCCGATTCGCTTGAATCTCTCGTTGATCTGGAAGACGGATTGGGGATCATTTCTTTTATTATGGCTCTCGTAGCGATCGTTCTCGCATTCGTTGCGAGCGGTTTTGTCGCAATGCTCGTTACAAAGCCGGTCAGCGAAGTGACGGAACGGGCAAAGCAGCTTGCGCGGGGAAATTACTCGATTGAATTCAAGGATCATTATTTTTGCAGAGAGATCAACGAACTCTCCGAGACGCTCGACTATGCTTGCGTAGAAATATCCAAGGCGGAAAAAATGCAGGAAGAACTTGTCGCAAACGTTTCGCACGATTTCAAAACGCCGCTCACGATGATCAAGGCGTATGCCTCGATGATCCGTGAAATTTCGGGCGAGGATAAAGAAAAGCGCGACGCGCACGCAAAAGTCATCATCGACGAGAGCGACCGTTTGACCGCACTTGTGGGCGATCTGCTCGATCTGTCGAAATTGCGCGCGGGATTCGGCGCGGACGAAAAGACCGTATTCAATCTCTCGGAAGAGGTATGGCGCGTCTCGGAACGGTTTGATTTTTTGAAAGAGACGGAGAGTTACTCGATCGAAACGGAAGTGAGCGACGATCTCTATATTCTCGCAAACCGCTCGCGGATCGAACAAGTGCTCTATAATCTGATCGGTAACGCCGTCAACTACACGGGCGCGGATAAAAAAGTGAAAGTCCGTCTCTTTGTTAACGGACAAAATTCCCGTTTCGAAGTATCGGATACGGGAAGAGGAATCGGAAAGGAAGAGATCTCTACGATCTGGAACCGCTATTACCGTTCGAGCGAGATGCACAAGCGTCCCGTCAAGGGCACGGGCTTGGGGCTTTCGATCGTAAAAGGAATTCTGGAAGCGCACGGCTATCCGTTCGGCGTAGAGAGCGAAGAGGGGAAGGGAAGCACGTTCTGGGTCGAATTTTTCCCTGTGCCCAAAGATGACGAGGCGGAGCGGGAGCACGCGGAAGAACAAATCAAGAAGAAAAAGAAAAGGCAAAAAATAAAGAAAAGGCAAAAAATAAAGAAAGGTTCGGGGAATGGAAATAAAATGTAAGCGTTTAGCGACTGCGTCGGCGGCGGTCGTGTTTCTCTTGCTCGCAGCATTGTATTTTGCGGGTGAATGCGTCAGGGCGGAGGCAAATTCCGCCCCCCCCTATTGGGAGGGCGCGGATGCGTCGGGTGCGATCGTTAAGGGGGACGACTGTCCCGTCGTCGTCGAAAAAGAAACGCTCGATCTGAAAATTTCCACCCTTCCGAGCGGAGGAGAAATCGAACTCTCGTCCTATTGTTCGGAGGCGGTTGCGGAATACTTCTTTTACAATCCGACGGAGCTGGACGTGAGCATGACGCTTCTCTTTCCGTTCGGCGTGTTTCCCTCTTATGTGCCTTCGGGAGCGGAAGACGAAGTTTCCGCCGTCACGGTAGACGGGGATCGGGCGGAGTGCAGGGTACGTTATTCTTACGCGCCCAACTCTTCGTTCGATACGGACAGGGATATGGGGCGCATCTGCGACGACAAAAAGCGGGATGCGTTTTATCGGGAGGATCTTCCCGTCAGCGAATACCGCTTCGAACTGACTGCGCCGAAAACAGACTGCGTTCTCAAACTTAAATTATCGTTTAATCCGAAAAAGACCCGTCTTTTGTTCCCTGCGGACAGTTATGCGCGGACTTGTATCGCTGACGGAGATATGTACGCCTATATTCATTTGCACGGAGCGGGAAAAACGGCGGGTTCGTTTTATGCCGCGGGAGAGCCGCTTTCGGCAATCGTTCCCAAATTGTACGACGGCGACGTCGAGCTTTCGGGCGGCGTCGATTCGTTCGAGAGAGAAGAAACGACATTCGTCCGGTTTGTGGACGAGCGGAAAGGGGATCTGCCGGTCGGTGAAATCGATTGGTATAACGCGTTCGTGGATATGCTGAACGGTCAGAACGAACGCGACGGATCTGTCGATAGGTTCGAATTGAGCGCAGGCAATCTCATGCGCTGGTACGAGTACGAAATGAGCATTCCCGCAAAGGGTCGGGCGGTCAATCGGGTGAGGGCGCCCCTCTATCCCGCCGTCGACGGCAGAAAAAATTCCCGTTATATGTATACGTACCTGCTTTCCCCCGCGGCAAAGTGGGCGGATTTTCATAAAATCGAAATCAACATCGAAACGCCCTATTATCTCTCCAACAGCTCGCTCGGTTTTCTGGAAAATCGCAACGAAGCGGGCGGGTTCCGTTATACTTTTTCGCGGGACTCGCTGCCGCAGGGCGAGCTTACCTTTGTGCTGACGGAAAAGAGTATCGGCGACGGATTGAACGACGGAGGTACAAACTTTATGCTGCCGTCGTTGACATGGGCGTTCGTCACGCTGCTGATCCTCGCCGTAATCGCCGCGGTCGTCACGGTCATCGTCGTATTGTCGTTGCGGAAAAAGAAAAAGTAACCGCGCGTCGCGTCGGATATTGAAAATAATTTACTTTTTGCGAAAACCGTGCTATAATAGTCACGGTTTTTTAATTGAAGATTCTTTGGAGGCTTGCTTGATGCTGGAACTCAAAAACGTTTCGTATTCCGTGACGGAGAACGGCGAAACAAAACATATCCTCAAAGACGTTTCGCTCACGGCGGACGAACGCTTTGTCGCGATCACCGGTCCGAACGGCAGCGGAAAGTCGACGCTTGCCAAGATCATTGCGGGCGTGATCGCGCCTACGGCGGGCAAAATTCTGCTCGACGGACAAGACGTTACTTCGTTCGGAATCACCGAACGGGCGAAAGCGGGCGTTTCGTATGCGTTTCAACAGCCCGTCCGCTTTAAGGGGATCACCGTAAAAGACCTTGTTTCGATCGCTGCGGGTAAGAACATCTCCGTCGGAGAGGCCTGCGCCTATCTTTCGGAAGTGGGGCTGTGCGCGCGCGACTATATCGGCAGAGAGGTCAACTCATCGCTTTCGGGCGGAGAATTGAAGCGGATCGAAATCGCGACCGTACTCGCCCGTAAAACAAAAATTTCCGTGTTCGACGAACCGGAAGCCGGGATCGATCTGTGGAGTTTTCAGAGTCTTATCAAAGTATTTGAAAATCTGCACAAAAAGGCGGGCGGCAGTATATTGATCATTTCGCATCAAGAGCGGATTTTGGAGATTGCGGACAAGATCGTCGTTATGAATGCCGGCGCGGTGGAGCGTGCGGGAAGCGCCGAAGAAATACTTCCCACCCTGATCGGCGCAAAGGCATGCAGGGCGTTGCGTTCGTAAGGAGAGGGGAGGAAATATGGAAGAGATCGAAAAAATGCTGTTGGAAAAGATTGCGGAGCTGCACGCTCTGCCCGACGGCGCTTACAATATCAGAAAGGACGGCGCGGGCGACGGCAGAAAAAGCACCGAAAACATCCGCATCGAAAACAGAAAAGACGGCAAGAGCGGAATCGATATTTTCGTCTCCTCCCGTACACAGGGGGAGAGCGTGCATATCCCCGTCGTCATCACAAAAGACGGCTACCGCGAAACGGTCTACAACGATTTTTATGTTGAAGACGGCGCGGACGTGCTCATAATCGCGGGCTGCGGAATCCATAACTGCGGTCTGGGCAATAACGAGCACAGCGGCGTGCATACGTTCCACATCGGAAAGGGCGCGCGCGTGCGCTACGTCGAGCGGCACTACGGCGAAAAAGCGGGAGCGGAGGAGAAGAGTACGAACGTGATGAATCCCTCCACCGTCCTTTATCTCGACGAAAATTCCCGTCTCGAAATGGAGACGACGCAGATCAAGGGGATCGACTCCACGATCCGTTCCACCAAAGGGGAGCTGAAAGCGGGCGCGGAGCTTATCGTGCGCGAAAAAATTTATACGCACCGGGATCAATTCGCGGAGACGGATTTTTCCGTCGATCTGAACGGCGACGGATCCTCTGCGGACGTCGTGTCACGTTCGGTCGCTTCGGAAAATTCGAGGCAGAAATTCGTTTCCAACATCAACGGAAACGCATCGTGCAAGGGACATACGGAGTGCGACGCCATTATTATGGACGGCGCGCAAGTGACCGCGGTGCCTTCGCTTGCGGCGAACCACGTCGAGGCGGAGCTCATTCACGAAGCGGCGATCGGCAAGATCGCGGGCGAACAGCTCGTAAAGCTCATGACCCTTGGTTTGAGCGAAAAGGAAGCAGAGGAGCAGATCGTCAAAGGCTTTTTAAGTTAATCGTGCGGTAAAGGAAAGGGAACGGGCTTGGGTTCGGGGTCTTTTTCGTTTTTATTTCCGCCGTTCGGCATTTTCGGAAAGGGAGGCGGCGTCGGTTTTTCGGGCGACGTTCTGCTGTTGGGGTCTTCGGGCGGAACGGGATATTCGGAATTTTCGGGATCGAAGAAGAAGTCGGGATCCAATTCGGGGTCTCGTTCCTTCGGTTTTTGTTTCGGCGTTTCGTCCTGCTGTCGGCGCTGTTCTTCGCTCTCTTGCAGGGCGCGCTGTTCTTCCGCTTGTCGTTCGTGGAGAACGCGTTCGCGGCGGCGCATGTCGCTTACGCCGTTTTTGCAGCCGCAGACAAGCGGGAGGGCGAAAGCGGAAACAAGAAGACAAGATAACGTTTTATAAATCTTTTTCATATTCGCAGTATGCGGAAAATCCGTATGTTTATTCCGCTTGCGTTTTTTTGAAAAGCGTGCTATAATCAAAATAAATTAAAGTTACCTGAACGGGAAGAGGAATCTGACGGCAAAGGGCAAACAGAGAAATACGTCGCATTGCGGCGCGTTTTCCCCTTGCCCGAACAGGGCAAGGGGATTTTTTATGGAAGATAAACGGCTTGCGGTGCTCTCGGTTATGGCGGAACGAAGGGAGATGGCGGAAAAAATCAACGCGTATCTTTCGGAATACGGCGAATTCGTTGTGGGAAGAATGGGAATACCTTACAGGGAGCGGGGCGTATTCGTACTGTGCGTCGTCTTAGACGCGCCTGCTGCCGTCATCAACGCGCTTACGGGAAAGATCGGTGCTTTGGGCGGCGTTACCGCAAAAACATTATTCGGAAAAATTTGAAAAATATCGAGGAGTTTATCATGAAAAAAAACATGAAAATTGCAGCTGCCGCTTTGCTCTGCGCGGCGTCTCTGTGCGCTGCGGCGGGTTGCGGCGACAATAATCCGAGGGCAAAAAAATATTCGGTGTACTGTCCCGACGGCGCGCCAGCCCTCTCTCTGCTGAACGGACTTTCCAAAGACGACGGGAATTTCGAATACTGCGTGATCGCTTCGGCAACGGTGCAGGCGCAGGTGACGGGAGAAAATCCCGCTGCCGATTTCTGCGTTCTGCCCCTCAACCTTGCGTCCAATCTGCTCGGTACGGGAAGCGAATATAAAATGCTCGGTACGGTGACGAACGGCAATCTCTTCTTTCTGACGACGGGGGAGAACGCGGTGCTTACGTCGGAAAATCTCGATACCCTCAAAGGCAAGACGGTGGGGGCGGTGCAGCTCACCAATGTTCCGGGGCTCACTTTGCAGGCGACGCTCGCGCAGTACGGGATTCCCTATCAGACGATCGCAAGTCTGCAAGCGGACAAGGCGGCGGATAAAGTCAATCTATTGCAGATGGGAACGGATGCGGGCAACGTGACGCCCGTATTCGGGTGCGACTACTATCTCTGCCCCGAGCCCGCCGTCACGGCAAAAATCAAGGGTACGGCAAATTCTGCGAAGCCGTTCAGGATCGCAGGCGATTTGCAGGCGCTTTACGGCGGAGAAGAGGGCTATCCGCAGGCGGTGTTGGTTGCAAAAAAGAGCGTTATCGAACAAAATATCGATATTGTTGACACGCTCGTCTCCTATTTCAAGGGAAATGCGGAATATCTTGCGAACGCACAGACGGCGACAATTCTTTCGCTGCTCGATCAAGCGCGCGTAAACGGTCTCGCGCCTGCGTTCACCCAAAACAATCTCAACGAAAGCGTGATCGCAAACTGCTCCGTTCGCTATACTGCGGCAAAGGACTGCAAGACCGCCGTAAACGAATTTCTTGCCAAACTCATTGCGGTGAATCCGAACTCTGCAAAGACGGTTTCGGATGAATTTTACTATCTCGGATAAATGAAATTCAAGTTCGGTAAAAACTTTCTGTTTTCTCTTCTCGCCGTGGCGTTTATGTGGCTCGTGTGGCTCGTGGCGTATTACTGCGTAAAGAATGATTTTGTATTGCCCTCGATCGGAACGACCTTTTCGGAAATGGGAAAACTGCTGTTTACGGGCGGTGAAACGACGCTCTCCTTCTGGACTGCGTTTGCGCATACCTTTCTGCGCGCATTCGGGGCGTTTGCGTTTTCTTTTATCGCGGGAACCCTTCTTGCCGTACTTTCGCTTTTGCAGAGTTGGGTGCGCGCCTTTCTCGCGCCGATCGTCTCGGTACTTCGCACCGTGCCCACAATGGCGATCATTCTGATTCTTTTGCTATGGACGACGCCCGCGTTTGCGCCCGTCGTTGTTTCCGTGCTTGTGTTGCTGCCCGCAGTGTATGCGGCGGTTCTCTCCGCGCTCGACGAGGTGAAAGAAAGTTACGGCGAAATGGCGCGCGTCTATCGCATAAGCGCCGGAAGAAAGATTTTCGCAATGTATCTTCCGCTGTGCGCTCCTCCCGTTCTCAAACAGGCGGGCGGAATTTTTTCGCTCGGTCTGAAAATTACCGTTTCGGGAGAGGTGCTCAGCGCCGCTTATCCCGGTTTGGGCTGGCTCATGCAGGATGCGAAACTTGTCCCCGACATGCTGCCTACGCTGTTTGCGCTGACGATCATAACGGTAATTTTGGGCTTTCTCTCGGAAGGGCTATGCCTGCTCGTCTATAAATGCAGCGTGAGGTGGCGCGCATGAAAATTATCGGTTTAACCAAAAAATACAGCGATTCGCCCGCGCTCGACGGGATCGATATAGAAATCGAAAAGGGGAAGATTACCGCGATACTCGGCGAGAGCGGAGCGGGCAAGACTACGCTCTTAAACGCGGTTGCGGGATTGACGGATTACGAGGGAAAGATAGAGGAGGCGGGAAAAATTTCTTATCTCTTTCAGAATTCCCGTCTTTTGCCGCATCTGACCGCAGAGGGAAACGTCAACTTCGTTCTCAAAAAAGAGGAGCGCGGCGCAACGGGGGAGATGCTTGCCCGCGTAGGGCTCGCGGGCAAGGAGAAACGCTATCCGCACGAGCTTTCGGGCGGGGAACAAAGGCGGGTGGCGATTGCGCGCTCGCTCTTATATCCGCACGACACTCTTCTCATGGACGAACCCTTTTCTTCGCTCGATCTCAGCTTAAAACGCGAACTTTTGGGACTTGTGAACGAACTTTGTTCGGAAGGGCATGAGACCGTTCTGTTCGTCACGCACGACGTAAGAGAGGCGGTGTTTCTCTCTTCCCGTGCAGTCGTGTTGAAAAGCGGAAAGATGGTCGCCGACGTTCCCGTTTCCGCACCCTATCCGCGCGATTTTATCTTACATTATCCGGAAGAAGCGGAACTCGAAAAAATTCTGATCTCCGCAAAATAAAGCACTTTTTTCCCCAATCGCTTGCAATTTATTGTAAAGTAGTGTAAAATCAAAGTATGGAAGATAAAAAATTCGCTTTGCTGATCGACGCGGACAATACGTCGAGCAAATACATTAAAACGATCGTGGACGAGATCACGAATCTGGGCATTACGACCTATCGGCGTATCTACGGCGATTGGACGAGCCCGCTTTTGCAGAATTGGAAAGAGATTCTCCTCGAATACTCCATTACCCCCATGCAGCAGTACGGTTACACCACGGGCAAGAACAGCACCGATTCCGCGATGATCATCGACGCGATGGACATTCTCTATTCGGGCAGCGTAGACGGGTTCTGTCTCGTCTCGTCGGACAGCGACTTTACCAAACTCGCCATGCGTTTGAGGGAAGCGGGCAAGACGGTGATCGGCATGGGCAAACAACAGACGCCTCGTCCCTTCGTGACCGCCTGCAATCAGTTCAAATACATCGACCTTCTGTCCAAAGAGGCGAAAGCGGAGAGCGCGCCCGTCGCCAAAAAGGCGGCGGCAAAGAGCGCCGCGACGGATACCAAGAAAAAAGCGAATCAGAAACTCGTCGCTTCCATCCGCAAAATCATCGAAGAAAATTCCAACGACGACGGTTGGATGTACGCCGCAAAAGTGGGAAAATTACTGCAAAAGAAAAATCCCGATTTCGACTGTCGCAACTACGGCTATCAGAAATTTGCGCCGCTCTTGGACGGGCTCGGCTTTGTAACGCGCAAGGAACCGGGGGTAGAGGATAAGAACGCCTGCGAAGTGTACGTTCGGATCAAGGAGTAAATATGTGGTTCGACGAAAGCGTATTTTATCAGATTTATCCGCTCGGATTCTGCGGCGCGGAACGCGAAAACGATTTTAAGGAGACCCGCCGCAGGCTTCATAAGATCAAAGAAGAGATACCGCATTTGAAAGAGCTCGGCGTGAAAGCCGTGCTCTTTAATCCTTTATTCGAGAGCGAGCGGCACGGTTACGATACCGCGGACTTTTTCAAAATCGACCGCCGTCTCGGTACGAACGAAGAGTTCAAAGAGCTTGTTGCTCAGCTGCACGCTGCGGGAATCCGCGTCGTATTAGACGGTGTGTTTCACCATACGGGCAGGGAGTTTTTTCCGTTCAAGGAAGTCAGGGAAAAGAGAGAGAGTACGGATTACCGCTTCTGGTTCAATCTCGATTTTTACGGAAACTCCGCCTACAACGACGGTTTCAATTACGAGAACTGGGAGGGGCACCCCGAGCTTGTAAAACTGCGCCTCGAAAATTGCGACCTTGTGAACTATCTTATGGACGCGGTGCGCTTCTGGATCAACGAATTCGGAATCGACGGCCTGCGACTCGACGTGTGTTACAGTCTTCCCCGTTGGTTTCTGGAACGCCTGCGCGCGGAAGTCAATGCGTTGAAGCCCGATTTTTTTCTCCTCGGCGAGGTCATTCACATCGGCAATTTCCGCGATGCGCTCGCTTCAAACCGCTTGGATTCCATTACAAACTACGAATGCTATAAGGGACTTGTCTCCGCATTCAATTCGGACAACCTGTTTGAAATCGAGCATTCGCTCACAAGATTGTTCGGCGCGCAGCCTTGGTGCCTGTATACGGGCAAAAATCTATTTTCCTTTGCGGATAATCACGACGTTGCGCGTCTTGCGACGCAGCTTCTGGACAGGCGTAAAATCAACGCGCTCTACACCGTGCTGTTCACAATGTCGGGGATTCCCTGTATCTATTACGGATCGGAGTACGGCAAAGAGGGGGATAAAGGCGATAACGATATTCATTTGCGCCCCGCAATTGAAGAGATCGATAAAAGCGCGAACCCCGAACTTTTTGCGCATTTGAAAAAACTGACCGAAATCCGTACTTCTTCTCGCGCGCTCGCATACGGCGACTATGAAAAGAAAGTGTTGCAGAATAAATATTTCTGTTTCCGCCGCTCATCGGGAGACGAAACCATGTATACGGCGGCGAATATTTCAGACGCGCCCGTGAGCTTTTACGTTTGCGGAGGAGAGGGGGAGGACTTACTCTCGGGCGAAAGAGTATCCCTTGAAAGCATCTCTCTCGCACCCTTTTCCTCAAAGATAATCCGCGCTCTGTAAATAAAAAAGCCCGCTTTGCCGTAATTCCCATAGGGAATTTAATAAAACGCAAATAAAAAGGTTTAGGCATATCGTTAAGCTGTGCTTTTCTGTACTTTTTTTCGTGGACGAATTAGGCTACTCGTAGCCTAGTGAGATATAGATATGTTTTATATTTCCCGCAAAATTCAATCGATTGCGTTCTTTCATTTTTCGTGATATAATGACAGTAAGATAAAAAGTAATTTATATAAGGAAGATATTAAATGCAACCTAATGAAATACTTAATTACTGCCTTGATAATTTACCCGATACGGTTTTGGTAAGTAGTTGGGGCGAAAGCGGAATTTTCTATAATCCGAATAATACGCTTAAACGCGGAATTTATATTTTGACTGTCAAAGAAAAAGACGGCGACAATGATAAAGGTTCGGATTTGAACAGAGAGAATATTTATCGTGTAAATATAGGCGTTCGCAAAAATACTTTTATAAATATGTTCGGTACTGTTCCTGCGCGTCCGTCAAAAGGTGGGATTGTAGATATGTCGTATGACTTCACGCAAACGGATAAAATACTGCCGCACCCCGTTTACGCTTGGATGAGTTGGGTGTGTGCGCTCAATCCGTCCGATACTACCTTTGAAAGATTAAAGCCGTTAATTCAAGAGGCTTATGAGTACGCAAAGGAAAAATATTCTAAAAGAAAGTAAGATAAATTTCAATTTAGCGGAGAATTAACGATGAAAAAATTAGTCGCAATAATGATTATGGCAGTTTTATGCGTCTTAATCCTTGCGGGGTGTAATTCTGTTCCAAAAGAAGATTATGACAAATTATATAATGAACTGACAACAGTTCAAGAAGAAAACGAAATTTTGAAACAAAAAGATGAATGGCTTAAAAAATATCAAAGCGTTCAATTTGGCACAACAAAAGAGGATATTGTTGCAGTTTTAGGGCAAGTAAACGGATCTATTACCAGCAGTAGTGGCGAATATTTTATAGAAGTTCTTACTTGGAACAACAATTCACTATACAATTCCTATGAAAAAGACGATAATTGTATAGTAATCGGATTTAAGAATAATGTTGTAATTTTTAAGGCATACGGGTTAAAACCCAAAAATATAATTATTGATTCGGATAGGGGCATTATTTATACTGGATTTATAGAAGATTTTTAATAAATTTCAATTTATCTTTCTAAAAGGTTTGTAGTAAAAAGCTCTCGATCATATCGTTCGAGAGCTTTTGTCCTTGCTTGAAAGTATAACTCTTAATAATTTAGTTTTTTAATTCCCTATGGGAAGTGCGCTTTCAAAGCGGGCTTTTTTCTCGGTTATTCGGCTGTTGCCGTTGCTGTTTCTTTGGTCAGTTCCTGTTCGGCGTTCAGAAATTCCATCACTCTTTCCGCCGATTTGTCCGACGCGGGCGCTACGCTTTTCACATAGGAACGCCGACGCTTGTGCTGAACGGGATTAAAGTTTTTCCATTGATTGAGAATGTTGTAGTTATAGGTGAGCATCAGGTTCGTTTCGGCGTATTTCGCCGTGCCCTCGGTCATAATGGGCAGCAATTTGTAAATGATCGCGTGGCTGAGACCGGCATTTCGGTATTCGGGCAGCGTTCCGATGAGCCCCAAATCGATCGAATCGGGCTTTTTGATGGAGCGAAGCACTTTGAAAAGAGTGGGAAGGGTGAGTCTTCCGCTCGACTTCTGCAACGCCTTTCCGAACCCCGGGAAGCAGAGTCCGAAACAGACGGGGCGATCGTTTCTGTCGAGAATGACGGCGACGTATTTCAGATTGATGATCAACATAAAATCCTTCATAATGGATTTCTTCATCTTTTCCGTAAAAGGTACGGTGCCGTAGATAGGGTTATATGTCTTGTCGATAATGTCGAAGAAATCGTCCGCGTACTTTTTCAGAAAATCTTTGGTATTCTTCGCTTCTCCGAAGTGGAATCCACCCCGTTCCATCGCCTTATCGACGACGCGTTTCATCTTTTCCATATATTCGGGGCTGGGCGCAGTCAGGCGGTATTCCACCCATTCGATTTCCTGCTCGAATCCGTAACCCTTGACGAGCTTTTCGTAATAGGGATAGTTGTACTGCTCTTCAAACGTATTGAGCTGATCGAAACCCTCGACGAGAAGTCCTTCCCGTTCCATGTCGGAATAGTTGAGGGGACCTACAATCTCGTTCATTCCCTTTTCTCTCGCCCAATTCTCCACTGCGGAAAAGAGCGCGTCCGCAACTTCCTGATCGTCGATGCAGTCAAACCGCGTAAAGCGCACGCGCTGCTGATCCCATTTTTCGTTACTTGCCTTTTGCAGGATTCCCGAAATTCTGCCCACGACTTTTTTGCCGCGGTAAGCGAGATAAAACACCGATTCCGCCTGATCGCAATAGTCGTGATTTTTGCCGAACAGCTTTTTTTCGTTGGAGTATATCGGGGGGATAAAATAAGGGTTTTCTTTATATAGTTTTAAGGTAAAATTCAAGAACTCTTTGGCTTGCTTTCTCGTTTTGACCTCTTTAATTTCTATCATTTTATTCTCCCAAGTAGATATGACAATATTATAAAACACAAACCTCGGTTTGTCAATAAAATTTATGACATTAAACATTTTTATTTGAAAGAAATCGCTTGGCAAGGTAGGAAAAAAATCCCGAAAAAATTTTGAAAATTTGCGTTCAAACGGTTGACAGCAGGAAAAAGAAGTGATAGAATACAATCAAGTTCGCAATGCCGAACCGACTGAAAAAACGGCAGGCGGATATTTTTTATGAATGTGGGTTCGCAATACCGAACTTTTATAAGGGGAGGGAAGCGGACGATTTTTAAGAATTTCAGTTCGCGGTTGCGAACTTCAAAGGAGAGGAAATGCCGTTAATGCTTGCGCCGCCCGATCGGGCTGTCAGAATCGTAAAAATCGCTACGGACGAAAAGACGAAGAAGCATCTTCAAAACCTCGGGATTGCGGTGGGGGCGGAGATCACGGTTTTTTCTTCGTCGGGCGGAAGCGTGATCTGCATGGTAAAGAACGGTAAGATTGCGCTCGACAGAGCGGTCGCGGCGCATGTGTTTGTGGCGTGAAAAAGCAAAAAATTATCGCGAGGTATTAAAGATATGGTAAAGCAGTTGAGCGAATTTAAGGTGGGAGAGAAGGGCACGGTCAAATCCGTTGCGGGCGAAGGAAAGATTCGCCGCCGTCTCTTCGATATGGGCGTCACGCCGGACGCGGAGGTGTATTTAAGAAAGAAAGCCCCCTTAGGCGATCCTCTCGAAGTGACGGTGAGAGGCTACGAACTCACTCTGAGAAAGAGCGAAGCGGAATGCGTAAGCGCGGAGGTGGAAAATTGATTAAGTTTGCATTGGCGGGCAACCCCAACTGCGGAAAAACCACTCTTTTCAACCTGCTGACGGGTTCCACGGCATATGTGGGCAACTGGCCGGGGGTCACGGTCGATAAGCGCGAAGGGGTGTATAAGCGGGGCAAAACGCCCGTAAAAATCGTCGACCTGCCCGGAATTTATTCTCTCTCCCCCTACACGCCCGAGGAAGTGATTTCGCGGAATTTCATTTTGGACGAAAAGCCGCAGTGCGTCGTCAACGTAGTAGACGCGACCAACCTTGAACGCAATCTGTATCTGACCACCCAGCTCATGGAGATCGACGTGCCTATGATCATCGCGCTCAACATGATGGACGCGGTAGAAAAGAGCGGCGATCGGATCAATGCGGAGGAGCTCGAAAAAAAGATCGGCGTACCCGTCGTTAAAATTTCCGCCCTGAAAGGGGAGGGGATCAAAGAACTGATGGAGCGGGCGGTCAAGTGTTCCGAACAGCCGAGAAAGGGAGAGACGGTTTTGAAAGATTCTGCGATCGCCCACCTTATCCGCGACGTTGCGATCGCGCTCGGCGCGCAGAAAGAGGTGAGCGCACCCCTCTTCCACGCGGTGAAGCTGTGCGAAATGGACGAACTCGAAGCCAAGGCGCACGAGGAACTTGTTCCCATGGTCGAAGAGTTCAAGGCGACTTTTTCGGACGATACTTTCGGCACCGACTTCGAGGCGATCGTCGCGGACGCGAGATATAAATACATATCCGCGCATTATTCTTCCGCATTCGAGCGTAAGAATAATGCGGGCGAAAAACTGAGCAAATCGGATAAAGCGGATAAGGCGCTGACGCACAGAGTATGGGGGATTCCTATTTTTATCTTGGTGCTGTTCGCGATCTTTCATCTTACGTTCTCCGAAAACTTTCTTTATCTGAACGGTTTTACGAAAAGCATGGCTTGGATGCCCTCGCTCGAAGAGCTTGGTATGGATACGGATAACGTGGGCGTGCAGCTACTTGCTTGTTTCTACGACGGCGCGCTGTTCTCCCCGGGAGTCATGCTGCAAAATATCATGGGTTGGCTTACGGGACTTGTGGGTATGGGGCTCGAAGCCGCGTGCGCGAACGCGCCCGAATGGCTGAGCGGATTTATCGTGAGCGGCGTATGGGAAGGGCTCGCTGCGGTTCTGAGCTTTGTTCCTCAGATTTTGGTGCTCTTCCTGTTCTTCTCGATTTTGGAAGACAGCGGTTACATGGCGCGGATCGCGTTCATTCTCGATCGCATTTTCAGACGGTTCGGACTTTCGGGCAGAGCGTTCATGCCCATGATCATGGGCTTCGGCTGTTCGGTTCCCGCGTTCGTCAATACGAGAACGCTTGCCGACGAACACGAGCGCACGGCGACGATACGGGTCATTCCGTTTTTCTCGTGCGGAGCAAAACTCCCCATTCTCACCGCGATTGCGGGCGGAATCTTGGGCGCGGCGGACGCGCCTAACGTGGATCTGATCGTGCTCGGCATGTATCTCTTGGGCATCATCGTTGCGATTTCGGCGGTCGTCGTTATGCGCGCCACCACAATGCGAGGCGAAACCCCGCCCTTTATCATGGAATTGCCCGCCTATCACAGACCTCTTTTCAAGGGCTTGATGATCCATTTGTGGGATAAACTCAAACACTTTATCAAGAAGGCGTTCACGATCATTCTCGCTTCAACGATCGTTGTTTGGTTCCTCTCGCATTTCAGTTGGAACTGGCATTATCTGCCCGACGAAAATATGAACGAAAGCATACTTGCAAGTTTGGGCATGCTCATTCAGCCTGTTTTGACGCCGATCGGCTGCGGCTCGCAACTGACCAATTACGGCTGGGTATTCGCAGTAGCGGCGATCACGGGGCTGATCGCAAAAGAGAACGTGATCGCGACCTTCTCGGTGCTCTGCGCGACGATTGCGGCGGGCGTGGGCGCTCAGTTCGAGGCGAGTGAAGAGGGCGTTGCGGAAATCATGTTCCTCATTCGGGAGACGGGCATTACTATCCCCGCGCTTATCGCGTTCATCGCGTTCAATATGCTCACAATTCCCTGCTTTGCGGCGTGCGCCACGGCAAAGGCGGAACTTCCCAAGGGCAAATTCAAGTGGACGCTGCTCTTTTGGGTAGTCGTATCTTACCTGGTTTCGTCGGCGGTCTATTTGATCGGCGAGTGGTGGTGGACGGTATTCATCTGGGCGGCGGTCGCTGCGGCGTCAATTCTCGGGATTGCGTTATGGAATAAAAAACACCCCGTTAAAAAAGCGGAAACGGTTGCAATCGGCGAAGTTGCCGAAGCGGAAGCCGCGCTCTCGGCGGACGAAAATAAAGGGAGTAATGAAATAAAATGACTTGGTATGAAATTTTGGTGATCGTGCTTGCGGCAATGTTCGTGATCGGCGTATGCGTCTATTCGTTTGTGCGAAAAAAAAAGGGCAAGGGCGGCTGCGACTGCTGTTCCGACTGCGCGCATTGTGCGCACTGCGCGACCGAAGAAAAAAAGAAGAATTTATAACGCTTATACAAAAAACCTCTATATTTCTCTGAAACTACCCGCGCGCCGTTCGGCGCGCGGGTAGTTTGTTAAAATATAAAAATTTGCAAAAAAGGAAGAAAAAGGCGGGAATGGAATTGATTTTGGCGAAAATCTATAAAAATTACCGATAAAATACTTGCAAACAACGGATTCCGCATATATAATAAAGTTATAGTAGTGTCATATAATAGACTGATTATACGGTGTAAGCTAACAATCTATCGCAAGCGAGGGCGAAACGATGAATCAAAAAATTAATTTCAAAAAGATATTTCTGATGGGGGGGGGTGTGCTTTTAGCCCTGTCTCTTATATTGGGCGCAATCTTTTCGGGGATCAAATTTAATAAATCCGAACGGGAGCTGCCTACGATCGGCGCATCGGCTGAAACTACGCAGGTCGGTAATGTAATTTATAACAGTGCGGATACCTCAAAACTCGGCGCGTATGAGAACGGCGTGACTTATTGGTATACCGATTATGATTTGGGCGTAAAACTCAGCAATAAAGACGCTTCGGTCACGACGGACAGAATAATCGTTACAGTGAACGCGGAAGCGGCGCGCGGATCAAAAGAAAATCCATATGTCATCAACAGCAAGACGGATTGGCAGAATTTCGTCAATTTCTGTTCCGTCACCGCAAACAACTACGGCGCGAATAAGTATTTCGTACTCAATGCCGATCTCGATTACGAGAACAGCACGACCGCCCGTCTGCCTCTCATTCTGAAATTCGCGGGCAACCTCTACGGCAACGGTCATAGAATTCTCAACGCAGTCTATCAGGATACTTACAGCTCCGACATTACCAAGATCGGACTAATTTGTGAGGCGCTGAACAACGCGTATATTGCGGATATTTTCGTCGTCAATTACCGACTTGCTTCATCTGCTGTCAATATGGGCGCGATTTTGGGCGCGCCTACGGGCGACAATTGCACAATCGTCAACTGTCTGGCGCAGGGAATCATGACCCAGACGGATATCGGTCAGACATCGGACGGCGCGAAAGGAAACGAAAACGGGGAAATTTATCCGAACGTGGTTTCGCTCGGCGGAATCGTGGGCACGGTTATGCATCCGAACGCTTCGCTGAGACTTTATAAGAATGCCGCAGACTTTACGGCGACGCACTCAATGATTTGCTCCGGCGACTGGGGCGCGCTTGGCGGCATCGTCGGCTGGGTAGACGTGCGCAATAAGAACGGCGAATATAAAAAACTGAACAGTCTGTATCTATACGATTGCTACGCTTCCGTGACTTATAACGCGACGGCGCGGAAAGACGATACAGCAGTGGTTGCGGGTGTGTTTACGGGCATGATTGGATTTTTGCGCGCCGTGCCTACGACGGTAGTGCGTAACTCCGTATATGTTGCGAACTACAATATTGGAAATTATTATACGCCCATGGACGAAACCGCGGGGTCTACTCCGGTTGCCTCTCCTAGGTTTTATATGGGTAATTTGGCAACATTCGGCGCGCACTCGGCAGGAGTGGGGGTTGTTTTGAATACCTCGCTCGACTGCAAAGGATTCTACGGTTATTCGATTGCAAAGAAGGGGAACACCGAGTACGCGGTGCCCTCGGTCGCGTCATACTCTCCGCCGATCAAGAACGTAAAGATCAGCGAGAGCGGAATTTTCTCGTTGCCGAATAAAAAAGCGCCCGAGTCTCAGTCTGCCCCCGGAATACCGCAGTTGAACAGCCTCGACGCTTGGAAGCAGGCTGTAAAGGGCACTCTTAACGAGGATATCTGGATTCCTTCGGTGATCGATTCAATCAACGCGCCCGCAAGCGGTTCGTCGGCGATCCAAAGACCCGACATTATCGAGTCGCCTATTCTCGTGAATAAGACGAATATCACTTTCTGCGGTCAGGACGGACAGCCGCTTACAAACAGTCAGCTCCCTGCGGGGAATCCGCTCTCTTATGAGCTGGAAGAAGCGGGGATTACGGCTCTGCCTACTCCCGTCGCGCCTGCGGGAAAGAAATTTTCGGGGTGGACGCTGGATAAAACGAGCGATAAAACGGTCTATACGATATTCCCCGCAAACTTGTACGGAAACGTCGTGATGTACCCGGTATGGGAGATGACGAACGTGACGGTAAC
>CAJUOV010000013.1 GCA_910588695.1 uncultured Christensenellaceae bacterium | reverse complement strand
AGGGCTATGCCCGAAAATGAAATACCACCCGCTATGCGGGTGGATTATTATTGTTATGTAAAAAATTTTATAGAATTTTCTATACTCTGTGACTTTTAATGAAAAATATTATAGTGTAATTGTACAGGAAAATTTTCTGTCCACGTATTGTGGTTTATTAAAATTTTCGGTTAATGACGGTAAAAAATAGAAGTCCCAATTTTTAGGACTTTCAACAAATTTGAATTGTAATATGTTAAAATAAAATCAAATATATCAAAAAGAGGTTAAACTATGGAAGAAAAAACTTGCGGGAACTGCAAACATTTTGCCAGGCACTATACAATTTCCAATACCCAGATCCTCTCGTTATGCTACGGTCATTGCAAAAAGAAAAAATTTATAACGGAACAAAAAAGAGAAATTTTGGAAGATCAAAAATCCTGCGACTTTTGGACATCGGCGGAACAGAAAGAAAAGGAACAGAAAAAGTGTATTGAAAATGTGCTGCGGGATACCGAAAACTCGCTTCGTAAGATCAGATGCATTCTCGAACTTCAAGCGCCGCGCAAATAATCACGCTTCCGCGGGACGGACTTCCGCTTTGAGCTCGGCGGTTTCTTTTACGAAAGATTCCGCGTTGAGGCTGCCCACAATGAGCGCGATTTCCAAGAGGGGAAGTCCCAAAAACAGCCCCACAAGATCGCCGAAGAGGGCGGAGATCACGGAGGTTGCGGCGGAAGCGATGAGAATAATCAAAAAGTTCGTGAGCATGAGCAGGGCGGAGCTCTTTACCGTGATCACGTCTTTGAGCTTTAATTTGCCTACGCCGTGCACGAGGTACGCTTCCAAGAGCGCGATCGCGCTCCAGATAAGGGGCAGGGCGAGCACGACGAGATAGACGCTCGGCTCCCACAGCGCGCCCAGCCAGACGACGAGCACGGGCAGCGCTGCCGTGATCACCGCGTCCACCAGAGAGACGAGGAAAAATTTCCAGAACGCGCGGCGGGCGATCTCTCTGCGGACAAGATATTTCGTTACATAAAATCCGCCGAAAACGCCGAGGATCGAGAGCACGATGATAACGACCGCCGCGACCACGAACGACGAGACGCAGGCGGCGATTTTTTCGAGAATCTGTTCGGCGACGGGCTCCGCGTTCTGCACGAGCGCAAAAATGCTGTCGGCAAAAGTCTGATTCAGCCATTCCGAGCTTATGAGGGTTGCGAGCGCCTTAGAGGGATTCTGCCAGTCGAGTTCGAGCACCGCGTCGAGAATGCTATGCAGAAACGCCGCAAAGTCGAGCTGCACGCCCTCGACGGAAGAGGCGTATTCGAGGAGTTCTTTCAGCGATTGCGCCACAACGGGCAGGGCGATCGCAAGCCCCAGAATCGCGCCGAGCGCAAGCACGCCGAGGGGAGTGAAATAATATTTCAGATTGACGAAAAAGTTTTTCAGTCCCTTTCTGATCATGATTTCTGTTTCCTTAAACTCAGATAGATCGCGAGCACGGCGACGTCGGCGGGATTGACCCCCGAAATGCGTTCCGCCTGTCCGAGGTTCAAGGGGCGCACGCGTTGCAGCTTTTCGCGCGCTTCCAAGCGCAGCCCCTCGATCTTGGAGTAATCAAGATCGGCGGGCAGTTCTTTTTCTTCGGATTTTTTCGCCTTTTCGATTTCGCGCATACTGTTTTTCAGATATCCTTCGTAGCGGATCTCTGTCTCCGCGCTGTCGATCACGTCGCGCGGAAATCCCTCCAAGATCGAAAATTTCGATCTGATCTCCGAAAGGGGAACGCCCCGCCGCAACAGATCGGCGTAGCTCACTCCGCCCGTGAGGGGCGCGAATCCGTGCTCTGCGCAGAGCTCGTTCGCCTTTTTTTGTTCGGCGCGCGAATTCAGCGTTGCGATAATCTGATCGCGCAGAATTTTTCTTTCGCAGAATTTCCGATAGCGTTCTTCGCTCACGAGCCCTGCGTCGCAGCCCTTTTGCGTAAGTCTGAGATCGGCGTTATCCTGCCTTAAATACAGGCGGTATTCCGCGCGCGAAGTCATCATGCGGTAAGGTTCGTCGGTGCCCTTGGTCACAAGGTCGTCGATGAGTACCCCGATATACGCTTCTCCGCGTCCAAGTACGAGAGGGGGGAGATTTCTCAGTTTGAGCGAGGCGTTCAAGCCCGCGATCAGACCCTGCGCCGCCGCCTCTTCGTAGCCGCTCGTGCCGTTGATCTGCCCCGCCGTATAAAGTCCTTCCACTTTTTTGAATTCGAGGGTGGGGTATAAATCGAGAGTGTCGATGCAGTCGTATTCGATCGCATAGGCGTAGCGCACGATCTCGCACTGTTCGAGCCCCCTGACGGTGCGGTACATCTCTTTCTGCAAGTCGTGCGGAAGAGAGGTCGAGAGCCCTTGAACGTACACCTCGGTCGTGTCCGCGCCTTCGGGTTCCAAAAAGAGCTGGTGACGCTCTTTGTCCGAAAAGCGAACGACTTTCGTTTCGATCGAAGGGCAGTATCTGGGACCCGTCGAGGAGATTTCGCCGTTATAGAGAGGGGCGCGGTCGAGATTGTTCAAAATCACCTCGTGCGTGTTTCGGTTGGTGTAGGCGAGGTAACAGGGCGTCTGCGTATCGGGAACTCTGTCGTTGAGAAAAGAGAAGGGATAAACCTCTTCTCCGTTCTGTACGGAAAGAGCGGAATAGTTTACCGTTCTTCCGTCGAGGCGGGCGGGCGTGCCCGTTTTGAAACGGCGCACGGAGTAGCCGAGTTCGACGAGATTTTTCGTGAGCGCGGTCGCCCGTTCGAATCCGTTCGGACCGCTTTCTTTGACGAGCTCGCCCGTGATCGTGCGCGCGTTCAGATAGACCCCCGTCGCGATCACTGCGGCGCGGCAGGAAAAAATTCCGCCGTAAGTTGTTTTAACGCCCGTAACTTTGCCGTTTTCGGTGAGAATTTCCGCCGCTTCGCCCTGTACGATTTTGAGATTTTCGGTGTGTTCGAGCACCTTTTTCATCTCGCGGTGATAGAGGTTTTTATCCGTCTGCGCTCTCAACGACTGTACTGCCGCGCCCTTGCCGCGGTTGAGCATACGGATTTGCAGGGTCGCTCTGTCTGCGTTCAGACCCATCTCTCCGCCGAGAGCGTCGATCTCGCGCACCAAATGTCCCTTTGCCGTTCCGCCGACGGAGGGGTTGCAGGGCATAAATGCGATCGAATCGGGATTGAGGGTGAGCATGACGGTTTTTTGTCCCGTGCGGGCGAGGGCGAGCGCTGCTTCGCAGCCCGCATGTCCCGCGCCGATCACTACGGCGTCGTATGTTCCTTCGGAAAAAAAGTGTTTCATCGTATATACCGAAAAACCGCGCCGCGCGGTTCTCTGCGCGGCGCGGAAAAATTACTGTTTCAAAATTGCCGATTTGATATCGTTGACTTCTTTGCGGATCGCGTCGTTCACGCGCATGAGTTCGGCGATCTTGTCACGGGAATAGATAACGGTCGCGTGATCCCGCCCGCCCATCTCTTTGCCCACGGTCACAAGGGGGAGAGAGAGCATTTCGCACATCAGATAGGTGCAAACCTGTCGCGCGCGGACGAGTTCCTGCCGCTTGTTTTTTCCGATGAGGTCGGCTTTGGTGATCGAATAGAAGTTCGAGGTCGCGCGGATGATCGCGTCGGAGGTGACTTCCTCCTGTTCGGGCGCGTTGTTGATGGATTCCTGTAAGGCAAGGGAGGCGAGTTTTAAGGTGATCGCTTCTTCGTGCAGTTTGCTTGCGAAGATGACCGAATTCAGCCGCCCTTCGAGCGTTCTCACGTTGTTGTCCGAGTTTTTTACGAGGAACGCAAGCACGTCGTCAGGAATGATACACCGTTTTTCGTATGCTTTTCGTTTGAGAATGGCGATCTTCGTCTCGATGTCGGGCGGTTGAATATCTGCGATCAAGCCCTGTTCGAAGCGGGTTCTGAGCCGCTCTTCGAGTTCGGTCAGTTCCTTTGCGGGGCAGTCGGAAGAAATTACGATCTGTTTGTGCATGGCATACAGTTCGTTGAAGGCATGGAAGAATGCTTCCTGCACGCCTGCCTTTCCCGCCCAGAACTGAATGTCGTCGATCAAGAGGACGTCGACGTTGCGGTAGCGGTTTCGGAATCTTACGTCCGCTTCCCGTCCCGCGCCCTTTTTGCGGTACATGCTGTCTACATATTCGTTGAGAAAGTTTTCGCTCGTCGTATACAGTACTTTGAGCTGCGGTTTTTTCGCCGCGATTTCGTTTGCGATCGCCTGCATGAGGTGGGTCTTTCCGAGCCCTGTTCCGCCGTAGATATAGAGGGGGTTGAAATTTTCGCCGGGGGCTTCCGCAACCGACTTCGCCGCCGCGTACACGAATTTGTTCGAGGTGCCTTCGACAAAGGATTCGAACGTATAGCGGTGATCGAGCAGGACGGGGGTTTCTTCATAGGCGTCGGGCATTTCGTCAAGCGTATAGGTGGAGCTTCCGTCTACGACTACGATAAAATCGACGAGCCCCACGTCCGCCGAGACGACCGCCTTTTTGATGAGCTCCGCAAGCGTGCCGGTAATGACTTTCGCCGTGAGTTCCGTCTCCGCTTTGAGAACGATTTTACGGTTTACGACGTCCACGGGCGTCAGATTTTCCACAAAGGTATTGTAAGAAATGGGATTGACGATTTTTTTCGCCGTCTCGCGGATTTGGTTCCACAGCGGGGCGAACTGTGCTTTTTCTTCCATTTTAACCTCTCAAACGCTTTTAATTTCCGTCGTTTTTTGTTATAATTGATTTATTCATTATAGCAAAATTCCGCGGAAATGAAAAGCGTTTTTCTTCGGATTCGGCGTAAAAATGGTTATAAAAAAATTAACTCTCCAAAATTTCAGAAATTACGGGAAAGAGACCTTTTTCTTCCGCGACGGACTGAACGTGCTCTCGGGCAGAAACGCGCAGGGCAAGACGAACTGCGCGGAGGCGGTTTTCTATCTCTGTACGGGCTCTCCCCTCAGGATCCGTCACGAAAAACAGCTCGTCCGTTTCGGAGAGGAGAAGGCGTATCTGTCAGCCGAGACGCAGACGCATGCGGGCACGGTAAAGCTCGAAGCGGAGATTTCGGAGAACGGACGCGCCCTCTTCGTCAACGGAAATAAAGTCGCTCGTTTCGTGGACTTTCTGGGGCATATGACGAGCGTGTTTTTCTCTCCGGGGGAACTCCGTCTCGTGCAGGACGGTCCGGACGAACGGCGGAGATTTCTCAATCTTTCCATTTCGCAGACCTCTCCCTCTTACGGCGCGGCGCTTTTGCGTTATCAGAAGATTCTCGATCAGAGGAATAATCTCTTAAAATCGCGTGACGTGGACACCGTGCTTGCGACCTTGCCCGTATGGGACGAACAGCTCGGCGTTTACGCCGCCCGAATCATCAGGGCGCGGCGGAGCTTTCTCAAAGAGCTCTCTCCGCTTGCCGCCGAGGCGCACGCCTATCTTACGGACGGCGGCGAAGAACTCTCTGTCGCGGCGGAGGGAAACTATCCCGAAGAGGAGGACGAGATCGCAAAAAAACTCGTGCGCGAGCTCACGAATTCATATGAACGGGATATTCGGCTCGGCTATACTTCGGTGGGTCCGCACCGCGACGATCTCAAAATCAGTATCGACGGCGCGGACGCGCGGGGGTACGCTTCGCAGGGGCAGACGCGGACGGCGGCTTTGAGCATGAAGCTCGCGGAAGCGGAAATTTTCAAAAAACTGACGGGGGAGTCTCCCGTGCTCATTCTCGACGACGTGATGAGCGAGCTCGATCTTCCCCGCCGCAAAAAGCTGGTGGAGCGCACGCGCGGACTGCAATGTATTTTGACCTGCACGCACGCCGAACGGGTGCTCTACGGGGAGGAGGCGAACAAAATCAAAATTCACGGGGGGAAGATCCTTTGATCGTTCCGAGTCGAAAAGGGGTCTCACGGGATAGAAAACCGTCGTTCGGCGCATACTGACCTAAGAGTCGGCATGCGGCGCGGCGATTGCGAAAAATAAGGGATTCTCTCGTCCGACCGCATCCGCCGACGGGAGAAGCGAATGAAAAAGCGGAAAAAAATACTTCTTTCGCTCCTCTTTTCGGGGAGCTTTTTTTTATCGTGCGCCGCGCTCTGCGCTTTTACGGGGCGGGTGAAAAGCGGCGTCGAAGCGAACGGCATTCCGGTGGGCGGCATGAGCGTAAGCGAGGCGGCGTTAAAAGTGCGCGAACAGATTGCTTCGGAACTGACGCCGCTCGTTCTCGTTACGCCCGACGAGAGAATTACGATCGCGTATCCCGCGCTTTCCTTTACGGACGATTGCGAGCGCGTGCTCAGAAACGCAAAACGCGGAGCAAAAGTCAGCGTGAAAGCGGCGCGGCAGTGGGCGGATGCGGAGAGCACCGTTCAGTCGCTGTGCGAAAAGTACGCGCGGAGCGCGGTCGATGCGGAGGTCGGCTTTTCGCCGTCGGGCTTTACTTACCGTAAAGAGCGGGCGGGCGTTGTATGCGACTATTCCGAAACGCTTTCGCGGGTGTTGAAAACTCTGCAAGGCGAGGGGAGCGAAGTTAAACTCGTCACGCGGAACTATCTTCCCGAATTGACAGAAGAGATTCTGAAAGAGAGAACAAAGCGTCTCTCTTCCTTCGCGACTTCGTTCGATGCGTCGAACGAAAACAGGGTGCACAACATCCGTCTTGCGGCGGAGCGGCTGTCCGGCGCGACGATAGAGCCGCATACGGAGTTTTCGTTCAATAAACGCGTGGGCAAGCGAACTGCGGAAAACGGGTTCAAAGAATCTGTCGTGATCTTCGACGGGGAATTCGTCAAGGGAGTGGGCGGCGGCGTATGCCAGCTGAGCACCACCCTCTTCAACGCCGCGCTCCGCGCGGGTCTCACGGTAACGGAGAGCAAGAACCATTCTCTCTCTGTCTCCTATGTTCCGCCTTCGCTCGACGCGATGGTGTCAGAGTACAGCGATCTCAAACTGTATAATTCCTACGATACGCCCGTCTATATCAACGCAAAGGTCGTCGGCGGCAGCGTGACGGTGGAATGCTTCGGTCTTCCCGACGGATTGAGTTACGGAACCGAGAGCGTCGTACTGTACCGTCTCGCGCCTCCTCCCGAAACGGTGGTGGAGGGGGACGAGGATAAGATTCTGCGCGCGGCAAAGGAGGGAATCGCAAGCGAGTGTTACCGCCTTGTCTACGATAAATCGGGCAGGCTCCTTTCCCGAGAGCTTCTTCGCCGCGACAATTACGCCGTAGTGCAGGGGCTAAGGCAGATCAAAAAAGAGGCTTTGCCCGAGGAAAACATCACGGAGGGACAAAATTAAAAAAATTTTGTAAACCGCCCCGAAATAAGTTGATTTTTTACAAGTTATCCGATATAATAGCAAAGTGACTTCGGGCGTTCCTCTGCCGTTTGACGGGAATGAACGCGCTGTTATAGGAGGTAAAGTCAGATGGGACTCATTGAGGCAATCGAAGCCGAAAACATGAAGGAGAGCGTTCCTCAGTTCAATGTGGGCGACACCGTGAAAGTCGGTTACCGCATTATCGAGGGAGGCAAAGAGAGAGTTCAGAATTTCGAAGGCGTTGTGATCGCCAAGAAAAACGGCGGCGTCAGAGAGACGTTTACGGTGCGCAGACTTTCGTTCGGGATCGGCGTAGAGCGTTGTTTCCCCCTTCATTCCCCCAAAGTGGCGTATGTCACCGTGGTCAGAGCGGGCAAAGTACGCAGAGCAAAACTCTATTATTTGAGAGGGCTCACGGGGAAAGCGGCGAAAATCAAAGAAAAGAAGTAATTCGAATCAACATGCAAATGCGGTCTGCCGGAAAGCAGACCGCATTTATTTTCGGATTCCAAAAAATTTTTGAAAAAAACGCAAAAATCCTGTTTACAATTTCGAAGTTATCGGTTAGAATAAGGAATAGTCTATACATTATTATAGGAAAAATAAATCATGAAAAACTTTTTTGCAAAATTCAGAAAAATCGCGGGTTTCCCGTTTACGTTTCTTTTGATTATGCTCGTCTTTCTCGGCGTCGCTCTCGGAACGTCCGGTTCCGTCAACTCCACGGGCAAGTCGCTCGAATTGCAGCACATCACCGATACGAATTGGTCGTGGGTGGTGTTTAAGGTCTCCGCTCCCAAAATCAAGGATGAGAAAGGCGAAGAAAAAAACATGAACGTGCGTCTGCATGACGTATATCTCAATATCGGTACGATCTATTCGAAAGAAGAGACGGCAACCCTCGAATTGCAGTGGGGTTCTTCTTCATCGACTTTGGCGGAAAATTTCTATAAGCTCGGCAAGATGAAGTCGGCAAAAATTTACAATCAATCCTACGAGGCTCCCGCCGATGCGGAAGAGAATAAAGAGGAGGATAAATCCGACTATATTTACGGCGCGGCATACAGCTGGATTGCGCCCTTCGGCGTGACCGATCTTGAAGATACGTCTACCTACAAGAGCCTGACTTCGCCCGTCTACTTTAAGTTGGTGCTCCCCAAAGTCGACGCCAAGTATCAGAAAAGCAACGTGCTCGTCAACGAGATCGTATTCGTGGGCGAGGTGCAGGGCGAGGACGGCGGCACAGGCGAATTGGTGGTGTTGCCCGTCGAAATCGACCCGCGCACCAAGATTCCCGCCGCCGACGGGAATGAGAAGAAGACGGCGCAGATGGCGGGCGCTCTCATCGACGCGCAGAGAATGCCTTCTTTTTCGCAGTCGTCCTTTTTCCGTTACTCAGAGGAAGAGCAGAAACTGCTTATGACCGTTTCGGAGATGAGAATGGGCAGCAGTTATGTTCCGAACGACGCCTACGACGGCGATCGGACTTATAATTCGCTCGGACTTTCGCTCACCTGTCTCGGCACGCTTATCTTCGGCATGAGTCCGTTCGGAATCAGATTCTTCAACGTGCTCGCTTCGTTCGGAATCTTGGTCGTCGGCTACTTCTTTACGAGACGGCTTTTCCGCAGCGATAAAGCCGCGCTCTCGTTTGCGGCGATCTACGGACTGTGCGGGGTCTCCGTCAGTTTGGCGCATATCGCTTCTCCGATCATGATAGGGGTGTTTTTCCTGCTTTCCTCGTTCGCGGCATGTTATCGCTATTATTCTGTCGGCATGAAGCAGTCTGCCCCTTCTCAGACGGTTCCGCTGTTGATCGCGGGAATTTCGGGCGCCTTCGCCGTACTGGTGAACGGTGCGTTTATCGTACCCGTCGCAGGCGTTGCGGCGCTCTTTGCCGCGGGATTGATCAAAGAACGCAGAAAGGCGCGCGTTGCGCTCGACGAGGCGATTGCGTTTGCCGAGGAGGAGAAAGCTGCGGGCATACCCGCCGTCGCAGAAGACGGCACGGAGAGCGAGGGCAATCGCAGAGTCAGAACTTCGCTCGCTTCTTATCGCTACGGAACCGCCGCCGCGAGCAGCGTGTTTGCGTGCAGTCTCATACTGGGAATATTCGTATTCTCCATTCTCTTTACGTTGCCTGTGCTTTACGCCGCGGATAAAATTTATAACGGCGTAGTGGGAACGAGTTCCAATCTCTTCGTGATCGCGTTCAGACTTTTCTCGGCGGGATTCAAAGGACCCGATCCGAGCGGGTGGAACTGTTTTTACCCGATTTTTGCGGGCTCGGGGGAGTATTACGCGATCACGCTCGGGGCGATCAATTTTGCCGCCGTGCTTCTTGCGATCGCGGGAATTGCGTTTGCGATCTACCGCTTTGTCGTGCTCTTTAAGAGAAACGCCGAATTCGGGGAATATATGCCTGCGTTGGTACCGCTCACATGCATGCTCCTGTGCTTTGTTACGGCGGCGTTTGCGGGCGGCTCGGTCGCGTTCGTTCTGGCGGGATACCTCTTCGGATTTATCCTGATCGCGGGACAGGGGGAGTTGTTTGCGCAGGAGGGCGAAAAACAGGCGAAAGCGGTTTATATCGTAAAGATCGTATCGCTTGTATCGCTCGCCGTATTGTTTGCTTTGTTTGCGGTATTTACTTTCTCGATTCCTCTTCCCGCTGCGTTTATCGGTAAGTTTGCATGGATTTTACACTGAGAGGATTACGATGATAGCAAAGATAATCTGCTATGCGCTCAACGGACTCGACGGCGTGCCCGTCGAAGTGGAGACGGACGTTAACAGGGGAATGCCCGCTTACGAGATGGTGGGACTTCCCGATACCGTCGTAAAAGAGAGCAAGGAACGGGTGCGTTCCGCGATTAAGAACAGCGGTCTGCTGTTCCCGATGAACAAGATCACGATTAATTTTGCGCCCGCCGATCTCAAAAAAGAGGGCGCATCCTTCGATCTTGCCATTGCGATCAGTCTATTAAAGGCGAGCGAACAGCTCGTGGGCGCGAATGTTTCGGATACCGTATTTTTGGGAGAACTCGCACTTAACGGCGATCTGAGAGCGGTGAACGGATTGTTGCCCATTCTCATTTCGGCAAAGGGGCACGGTTTCCGTAAATTTATCGTGCCTGCCGCCAATGCGCGGGAAGCGAGTTTTTTGGGCGGGGCGGAAATCTATCCTGCCGTCAGTCTTTCCGAAGTCATAAAGCACCTCGTAGGTGTCAAAACGATTCTGCCGCTGGAAACGACGGAATTTGTTGCGGGCGCAAAAGGGATCGGTTCCGCCGATCTGAAATTTGTGAAAGGTCAGCCCATGGCGCGCCGCGCGCTCGAAATCGCGGTTGCAGGCGGACACAATCTTTTGATGGTGGGACCCCCGGGGACGGGAAAAACGATGATCGCGAGGTGTCTGCCCACCGTTATGCCCGACCTTTCCTTTGAAGAGGCGCTCGAAATTACGAAAATTCATTCCGTCGCGGGAATTCTCGGAGAAGAGGGGATCGTCACGGTTCGTCCCTTCCGTACTCCGCACCATACTGCGACCACCGTTTCGATGTGCGGCGGCGGAAACCGCGTCGTGCACCCCGGTGAAATTTCTCTTGCGCACGGCGGCGTGCTTTTTCTGGACGAATTGCCCGAATATAAACGTTCCACTCTCGAAGCGTTGCGTCAGCCCCTCGAAGACGGTAAGATCACCGTTTCACGCGCGGGCGGAACTTATACATATCCCTCCCGGTTCATGCTCTGCGCGAGTATGAACCCCTGTCCTTGCGGCAATTACGGGTCGGCGAATCTGACCTGTTCCTGTTCGCCTTCCGAGATCAGAAGATACCGCAAAAAGATCTCGGGACCTTTGCTCGACCGTATCGATCTTCAAGTGGAGGTGGATAATATTTCTTACGACGAGTTGATCTCTTCCGAAAAAGAGGAAGGTTCGGCTTCGGTTAAGGAACGAGTGGATGCGGCGCGTTCCGTTCAGCGCGAACGTTTCGAAGATTGCGGGATCGTCATGAACGCGGAAATGGGGGAGCGGGAGATCGGAATGTTCTGCGGACTTTCCGACGAAGGAAACGATATTCTGCGCGAAGCGTTCGAGAAGATGAATCTTTCGGCGCGCGCGAGGGCTCGGATCGTAAAAGTCGCGCGCACGATCGCAGACCTCGGCGGGAGCGCGAATATTTTGCCCGAGCATGTTTACGAAGCGGTTTCCTACCGTATTTTCGATAAGATGGACTGACGAATGAATTACTCCGAAGAAGAAAAGGCGATCGTATTTCTTGATACGCAGACGGAGCTCGAACACCGGGAAAAAGCGGCGGTGCTGCGCTCGGCGGGCGATCCCGCGCGGATTTTACGCGGCGAAGGGGACTTTCTGTCCGCTCTGAAAGGAGACAGAAGAAGCCTGTTTCCGTCCGATCGAAAGCGGAAAGTCGCGGAGACGGAAAAACTGCTTTCTGAGCTGGATAAGAAAGGGTATTTCGCGCTGACCATGCTTTCGGACGATTATCCGGAATCTTTGAAAGCGACCGGCGAAGAACCTTTTGTTCTCTACGGCGCGGGGAACAGAGAGCTTTTGAAAAAACGGAAATTCTGTATCGTCGGCTCGCGCGTTACGCCGCAGTGGACGCAATCGGTTACGAAAAAAATTGCGGAAGAGGTGAGCGAGCGTTTTGTCATCGTTACGGGACTTGCGGAAGGCGGCGACAGCGCGGCGATCGCAGGCGCGATTCAGAGCGGCAATCTGATCAGCGTGCTTCCTTGCGGACTGGACGAATGTTATCCCGCGGCGCATCATGCGATGAAAGACAGAATCAGGGAGCGGGGACTTCTGCTTACGGAATATCCTTTGAAAGAAAAGGCGCGAACCTATTCGTTTCATGCGAGAAACCGTATTCTGGCGGGGCTTTCCGAGGGCGTTCTCGTTGTTTCGGCGGGCGCGCGGAGCGGGACTTCGATCACGGCAGGCAAGGCGCTCGATTACGGAAGGGATGTGTTTGCGCTTCCCTACAACGTGGGCGCCGCGCAGGGCGAGGGATGTAACGAACTGTTGAAAAAGGGCGCTGCGCTCGTAACGGATGCGGAGGATATTCTCTCGTTTTACGGATTTCAAAAGAAGAAAAAAGTTGCGGCGGCTCTCTCCGAACCGGAGGAGAAAGTGCTCTCGGTTCTGCGGGAAGCGGGAGAACTGCATGCGGCGCTGATCGCAGAACGGGCAGGCTTGAAAGTGTACGAGGCGGCCGCGGCGCTTGCTTCGCTCGAAATAAAGAATCTCGCCGTAAAATCGGGCGGGAACAGATACTCGGCAATTTAATTTGAGAATATAAAAACTTTGTTGCGGCGGAATTGTACGCTCGCCGAAAAAAAGGAGTTTTATGGATTTAATCATCGTTGAATCGCCCTCCAAGGCAAAAACCATTGCAAAATATCTGGGCGGAAAGTATCGGGTAGACGCGTCGGGCGGACACATCCGCGATCTGCCCGAAAAGAAACTCGGCGTATCGATCGACAAAAATTTCGAACCCAAATACGTGATCACTTCGGGAAAGGAAGAGACCGTAAAACGGCTTGCGGACGAAGCGAAAAGAGCGGAAAAAGTATATCTCGCAACCGACCCCGACCGCGAGGGGGAAGCGATCAGCTGGCATTTACAGACGGTGCTGGGGCTTGGCGCGGACGAGAAGAACCGTATCGAGTTCAACGAAATTTCTCAGAAAGCGGTTGTGGCGGCGCTCAAAAATCCGCGCACGGTGGACTATAATCTCGTGGACGCACAGCAGGCGCGCCGTGTTCTCGACAGGCTTGTGGGCTATAAACTCTCTCCTCTTCTGAACAACAAACTCAGAAGCGGACTTTCGGCGGGCAGAGTGCAGTCTGTGGCTCTCCGCCTCGTTGTGGAGCGTGAGCGCGAAATTCTTGCTTTCGTGCCCGAAGAGTATTGGAATATCACGGCGGAAATGCAGGACGGGGAAAAGAAATATTCGCCCTTCCGCGCCGCGCTCGAAAAATTCAACGGTAAAAAGCAGAAGATTACGAACAAAGAAGAGGCGGACGCGGCGCTTGCCGCGCTCCGTTCGGGCGAATATCGCGTGGAGAGCGTCAAGCGTTCCGTCACGAAGTCGCACGCTCCCGCGCCCTTTACGACGAGCACCCTGCAACAGGATGCTTCCTCCAAGCTCGGACTTTCCGCGCCCGAGACCATGCTCATGGCGCAGCATCTCTATGAAGGTATGGATATCGAGGGGGAGGGACACGTTGCGTTCATTACTTATATCAGAACGGACTCCACCCGTATTTCTTCGGACGCGCAGGCGGCGGCGCTTGCCCATATCGAAAAGCAGTACGGCAAAGAATACTGTCCCGAGAAGCCCAACTTCTACGCCTCCAAAAAGGGCGCGCAGGACGCGCACGAAGCGATCCGCCCCATCGATTTGAACCGTGCGCCCGAATCGGTTAAGAAACTGCTCGATAAAAAGCACTTCAATGTCTATAAACTGATCTACGAACGCTTTATCGCTTCGCAGATGAGCGAAGCGCTCTACGACAGTATGCAGATCGAAATCGTAAACGGCGACTACGGACTGAAAGCGAGCGGAAAGTCGCTTAAATTCGCGGGCTATACCGTCGTCTACAAAGACGTGAAAAAAGACGACGAAGAGGAGGCGGGCAAACTGCTTCCCCCTCTCGAAGAGGGAATGCTTCTTAACGCGAACGATCTGAAAGCGGAACAGAAATTTACAAAACCGCCCGTGCGGTATACCGACGCCTCCTTAGTCAAAGCGATGGAGGACAAAGGGATCGGACGTCCCTCGACATACGCTTCCATCATTGCGGTGCTCAACAAGCGTAAGTACGTCGAAAAAGAGGGCAAGGCGATGAAGCCGACGGAGATCGCTTTTCAGATCACCGATATGCTCGTAAAATATTTTACCGACGTCATGGACGTGGGATTCACGGCGGACATGGAAAAGAAGCTCGACGAGATCGAGGACGGCGGCAAGGATTGGCGGAGTATCATAGCGGACTTTTACCCTCCCTTTGAAGAGAAACTCCGTTTTGCGAATACAGACGGCGACGAGCTGACCGAGATCCTGTGCAATAAGTGCGGCTCGCCTATGGTCAGAAAGAGCGGAAAGTACGGCAAATATCTCGCTTGCTCCAACTATCCCGCTTGTTCGAACATTATGAACGAAGAAGAGGTTCCCGTTTCCGATACGCCCTGCCCCAAATGCGGCGCAATGATGCTGATCAAGAGCGGACGGTACGGAAAATTTCTTGCCTGCCCCAATTATCCCGATTGTAAATCGACGCTTCCGTTCGGCGAGAAGAAAGAGGAAGTGTACGAGGGGGTCTGCCCCGACTGCGGCAAGCCCGCTAAAAAACTTCGTTCCAAGACGGGAAAAATCTATTACGGCTGCAGCGGCTACCCCGAATGCAAGTTTATGAGCTGGGACGTGCCGCTCGGCACCAAGTGTCCCAAGTGCGGCGGCGCGCTTGTAAAATCCGCGTACGGCACCGTGAAGTGCATGAATAAGGAATGCGATTACAAAGAGACCGCAAAGAAAAAAGCGGAACAGGATAAACAGTGAAAGCCGTCGTGATCGGTGCGGGGCTTGCGGGGAGCGAGGCGGCGTACTATCTTGCCCGAAAGGGAGTGGAAGTCCTTCTTTACGAGATGAAGCCGAAGCGCTTTTCTCCTGCGCACGAGAGCGAAAATTTCTGCGAACTCGTCTGTTCCAATTCGTTGAAGAGCGACGACGTTTTCGGAAACGCCTCGGGGCTTCTCAAAGAGGAAATGCGGCGGCTCGGTTCCCTCGTCTTGGAGGCGGCGGATTCCTGTAAAGTTCCCGCGGGCGGGGCGCTCGCCGTGGACAGAGAAAAGTTTTCCGCTTTTGTAACGGCAAAGCTCCGCGCGGAGAATAATATAAAGATCGTAGCGGAAGAGATCGGGGAGCTTCCCGAAGAGGGAATCGTAGCGACGGGACCTTTGACGGACGGAAAATTGTACGAGGCAATCCGCAGTCGGTTCGGGGGCGGTCTGCATTTTTACGACGCGTCCGCGCCCATTGTGTCGCGCGAGAGCGTGGACATTTCAAAGACGTTTACGGCGGATCGGTACGGCAGAGGAGAGGGCGACTATATCAACTGCCCCATGACCAAAGAGCAATATGAGATTTTCGTAGCGGAACTCGTTTCAGCCGAAAAAGCGGTCTTGCACGATTTCGAGAAGGGAGAAATTTTCGAGGGCTGCATGCCCGTCGAGGTAATGGCTTCCCGCGGAAAGGATACGTTAAGATACGGCACGTTCAAACCGGTAGGGCTTTTCGACGGCGCGGGCGCGCGTGCCTACGCCGTGTTGCAGCTGAGAAAAGAGAATGCCGAGGGAAGTTCGCTGGGGCTTGTGGGCTGTCAGACAAATCTTAAATTCGGCGAACAGAAGCGGGTGTTTTCTCTGATTCCCGCGCTGAAAAACGCGGAATTCGAACGGTACGGAGTGATGCACCGCAACACTTACCTCGAATCGCCCGAAATTCTCGACGAAGATTTTTCGGTCAAAGAAAACCCGATGCTCTTTTTCGCGGGGCAGATAACGGGAGTCGAGGGCTATATCGAGAGCGCGGCGAGCGGGTTGCTTGCGGCGATTCATTACCTGAGAAAGCTGAAAGAACTTCCGCCCGTAAGGTTGGGAGATACCTGTGTTTCGGGCGCGCTGTCGCAGTATATCGCGCGGAAGAATAAAGACTTTGCGCCTATGAACGCGAACTACGGGATTTTACGGGAATTGGGCGAACGGGATAAAAAAATCAGAAAACAAAAGTATGCCGAACGCGCGCTCGAAGAAATCGGGCGTTTCATTTGCGGAATCGGCGGGTAAATAAAAGTATACGGCAGGGAGGCCGGTAAATTATGGAATTTCGTGGTACGACGATCTGCGCCGTTAAACGCGGCGGGGTCACGGCGATTGCGGGAGACGGACAGGTCACGATGGGAGAATCCGTCGTATTCAAAAATACGGCGATCAAAGTGCGCCGCATTTACGGCGGTAAAGTTATTTTGGGATTCGCAGGTTCGGTAACGGACGCGTTTTCGCTCTCGGAGCGGTTCGAAGGAATGTTGAATAAGTTTGCGGGCAATCTCATGCGCTCGGCGGTGGAGCTTGCGGATCTGTGGCGGTCGGATAAAATCGGCAGAAAGCTCGACGCCATGATGATTACGGCGGACAAGGATACGCTTTTGATTCTTTCGGGCACGGGCGAAGTGATCGAGCCGGACGAGGGGATCTGCGCGATCGGCAGCGGCGGCAATTATGCGTTGGCTGCGGCGCGTGCTTTGGCGCAGAATACCGAGTTCTCCGCGGAAGAGATCGCCAAGAAATCGCTTAAAATAGCAAGCGAGATCTGCGTCTATACAAACGATCATATAATTTGCGAAACAGTATAAAAATGAAATACAGGCACCCCAACAACAAGCGGATCGCTTTATGCGCGGTTGCGGCGTTTGTATGCGCGGCAGCGTTCGTTGCGGTTCTGTTACGCATTTTTGCGGGCGGAGCTCCGCGCATTTTGTTTGTTCCTCTTCTTTTAACGGCGGTGGGTTTTTTGTTGGGCGGCGGTTTTATGGTTCGTTTTTGTATCGAAAGGGGAAGAGATAAAAAAAACGGCGTTATAATCGACAGACCCGTAAGCAAACGCCCGCTTTCCAAAGCAGAGATCGCCGACGTCGTTATACTCGTCGTAAGCCTTTTGTTGTTCCTTGTTTCCATAGTGTTTATTTGCTATGGAGGCATTATACCCGACGGCGTTACGGCGGTGCTGTTTCTTGCCGGGGTTGCGGGATATGTCGCGGGCGGTCTTTGGGCAAAGTGTCTGTTCGCGGAGCAAGCGATTGAAACGGCGAATCGAAAACGCCTGCAAAAAGAGGGATTGTTGCAAATACCCGCCGAGGACGTAACCCGAAAAGAAATCGCATATGACGACGAGAAAGGTTTTCAAGAGCTGGAAGAGCACATGTTAAAGTTTTTTGAAAATATCGTCTACCCTCAGGGGTTTATCGGTTTTTTGAAACGGTATTCGGAGCAGGAAGGGGAAGAGGCGCAAAAACGCTTTTTGCAACGCGGCGGCAATTATTATGAATTGGCAGACGTTTATTCCCCGCAGGAAATTATAGAAATAAACAAAAATCTGCTTTTGTACAACAACGATTATTACACACAGTTCCGTGACGTTCTTTTCTTTGCCGACGACGAAAGCGGACATTGCCACTTCTTACTGGACTACGGTAAGGATGGGGAACCGATAGTAAAATATCTTGACGACGAGTTGGATACGGTGATAACGCTTGCTGACAGTTTTCGGCAATTTATCGATAAGCTTGCCGAAGAGAAACCGTAAAACCAAACAGAAAGTAAATAACGCAGTAAGCAAAAAAAGGAGTTTTTATGAATCTCAGCCCCAAACAAATCGTTAACGAACTGAATAAACACATTATCGGGCAGGAGGAGGCGAAGAAAGCGGTTGCGATCGCACTCCGCAACCGTTACCGCCGCGCACAGCTTTCCCAGGAACTGCGCGACGAAATTACGCCCAAGAATATCATCATGAAAGGTCCTACGGGCGTGGGCAAGACAGAGATTGCCCGTCGGCTCGCCAAGCTCGTGAAAGCGCCTTTCGTCAAAGTCGAAGCAACCAAGTATACCGAAGTCGGCTACGTCGGCAAGGACGTAGAGGGCATGGTGCGCGATCTCGTGGAGTGCGCGTTCCGTCTCGTCAAGGACGAAAAGACGGCGGAGGTCTCCAAAAAAGCGACGGCGATCGCAGAAAAGAAGATGGTCAAATTGCTCGCCGATCTGAAAAAGAACGATCGCGGCGAGACTCCCCGCGAAATTTTCGAGAACAATCTTTTGGAATCTCTGCGTAAAGGGACGTTCGACAATCTGATCGTAGAGGCGGAGGTCAACGACGAACCGCAGAATATGGAGCTGATTCCGGGGGGCGCGGCGATCAACCTCGGCTCGATCTTCGGCGGGATTCTGCCGCAGAAGAAAAAGAAGAGAAAACTTTCCGTCAAAGAAATGATGAAAATGTTCGTCGCGGAAGAGGCGGATAAACTCGTGGACGACGACGCGGTCAAAGAAGAGGCGCTTCGCCGCGCGGAGAACGACGGCATCATCTTTATCGACGAGATCGATAAGATCGCGGGCAAGAACAATACTTCGGGCGCGGACGTCTCGCGCGAGGGGGTGCAGAGAGATATTCTTCCCATCGTCGAGGGCAGTACGGTTATGACCAAGTACGGTCCCGTGAAAACGGATTATATGCTCTTTATTGCGGCAGGCGCCTTCCACGTTGCGAAAGTGGAAGATCTGATTCCCGAATTACAGGGCAGATTTCCCGTCGCCGTCGAGCTTTCCAGCCTGACCAAGGCGGATTTCGTGAACATTCTTACGAATACGGAGCACTCGCTTACCCGGCAATACGCGGTGCTTCTCGGGGTCGATCATATCGAACTTAAATTCACGCCCGACGCGATCGAGGCGATCGCGGAAATATCCGAAGAAATCAATCTCACGAGCGAGGACATCGGCGCGCGCAGACTGCACACCGTCATGGAATATTTGTTGGAAGACGTTTCGTTCAACGCGGGCGGGGAGAGCGTGGAGTTCATGATTCCCGTCGAGATCAACCGCGCCTACGTCGAGGAGCACCTTTCCAAGATGACCAAAGACAGAGATTTGAAAAAGTACGTGCTTTGATGCGGGAGCGCTAAGGAGTTATTATGATAGTTCGTCCCAAGGGGACTAAGGACATGCTTCCCGAGGAAGCGTACAAATGGCAATTTCTCGAAAGGATCGCCGCGGAGACGGCGAGCGGATTCGGCTTCCGTGAAATCCGCACTCCCGTATTTGAACACACCGAGCTCTTTGCTCGCGGCGTGGGCGATACGAGCGACATCGTGAATAAAGAGATGTACACCTTTCTCGACAAGGGAAACCGCTCGATTACTCTCCGTCCGGAGGGGACGGCGGGGGTTGCGCGCGCCTTTCTCGAAAACGGGCTCGCGGGCGGCGCAATGCCTTTTAAGGTTTATTATCTCATATCGGCGTTCCGCTACGAGCGTCCGCAGGCGGGCAGGCTGAGAGAGTTCCACCAATTCGGCGCGGAGCTTTACGGCGCGGAGGGCGCGTATGCGGATGCGGAGGCGATTTCGCTCGCAGACGCTTTTTTGAAAAACCTCGGATTGAAAAAAGTCGCGCTGCGGATTAACTCGATCGGGTGTCCGCATTGCAGAGCCAAATATCACGAGGCGCTCAAAGCGTATTTTGCGCCCCGCCTCGACGAGATGTGCGCCGACTGCAAAACGAGGTTCGACAAGAATCCCATGCGCATGCTCGACTGCAAAGAAGAGAATTGTAAAAAGATCGCGTCGGACGCGCCTCGCATGCTCGATTATCTCTGCGACGACTGCAGAGCGCACTTTGATCAAGTAAAAAATCTGCTCGATCTTGCGTCCGTTCCGTATACGGTGGATCCTTCCATCGTGCGCGGACTCGATTATTACAGCAGAACGGTGTTCGAATTCGTGTCGGACGCGGCGGGCGCGCAGGGAACGGTGCTCGGCGGCGGCAGATACGATACGCTATTGAGTCAGCTCGGCTCCAAAGAAGTGCCTGCGGTCGGATTTGCGGCGGGCATGGAGCGTTTGCTTATGGTAATGAACGCGGAGAACGCTCCTTTCGGAAAAGAGATTGCGACGGAATGCTATCTCTTGGGTATGGACGAAAAGTCCCGCGAAAAGGCGTTTTTGCTTGCAACCGAACTGAGAAGGGCGGGCGTTTCCGCAGAGACCGATTTAATGGAACGTTCCGTAAAGGCGCAATTCAAGTATGCGGACAAGATCGGCGCGCATTGCGTTGCCGTGATCGGCGAAAGCGAATTGTCGGAGGGTGCTGCGGAAGTCAAGGATATGAAAACTTCCGCTTCCGAAAAGGTTAATTTTAAGGAACTTGCACAATATTTAATTGGAAGGAGATCATTGTAATGGTAAAAGAAGTCAATCAAAAACAGTTCGAGGAGTTGCTCTCTTCGGGTAAAACCGTCGTATGCGATTTTTGGGCGAGTTGGTGCGGACCTTGCAGAATGCTCGCGCCCGTTATGGAGGAGGTTTCGGAGTGTTTTGCGGACGCGGAATTCGTAAAAGTCAACGTCGACGATAACTCCGAACTTGCTGCCCGTTACGGCGTGATGAGCATTCCTTTTGTCGCGGTATTTTCGGACGGCGAAATGAAGGCGAGAAGCGTCGGGTATCTGCCGGAAGAAGAGATGAAAGAATTTTTGAGCGCGAATCTGTGAGATGAAAAAAGACGGCGTCGCCGTCTTTTTTTACGCTCAAATCTTGCCATTTCGACATATAAATGATATAATAACGAAAAGGAGTGAGTCATGATCGATTTAAGCTGTATCAAAGCCGCCGATCCCGAAATCGCCGCGGCGATGGAAGAGGAGCTTTCCCGCCAGCGGGAGAATATCGAACTCATCGCAAGCGAGAATATTGTCTCGCCCGCAGTTATGGCGGCGATGGGCAGTCATTTTACCAATAAATATGCGGAGGGGTATCCTGCAAAACGCTATTACGGCGGTTGCGAATTTGTGGATAAAGCCGAAAATCTTGCCCGCGAACGCTTGAAAGAATTATTCGGCTGCGAGTATTGTAACGTGCAGCCGCATAGCGGAGCGCAGGCGAATTTCGCCGTCTACTTTTCCGTCTTGGAGCCGAACGATACCGTGATGGGCATGAATCTCGCGCACGGCGGACATCTTACGCACGGTTCTCCCGTCAACTTTTCGGGAATGTATTACAACATTGTTCCTTACGGCGTAAATGCAAAGACGGAACGGATCGACTATGAAGAAATGGAGCGGATCGCGCTCGAATGCAAGCCCAAGATGATCGTCTCGGGCGCAAGCGCATACCCGAGGATTATCGACTTCGAACGGATCAGAAAAATCTGCGACAGAGTCGGCGCGTATATGTTCGTGGATATTGCGCACATTGCGGGGCTCGTTGCGGCGGGATTGCATCCCTCTCCCGTGCCCTATGCGGATTTTGTCACGTCTACGACCCATAAGACGCTGCGCGGTCCCCGCGGCGGCGTAATCATGTGTAAAGAGAAATACGCCAGGGCGATCGATAAAGCGGTTTTCCCCGGTTCTCAGGGCGGTCCGTTGATGCATGTCATCGCGGCGAAGGCGGTGGCGTTCAAAGAGGCGTTATCTCCGGCGTTCAAAGAGTACCAGAAGCAGATCGTATGGAATGCGGCGGCAATGGCGGAACGGTTCGGACAGAACGGGGTAAAACTTGTCTCTGGAGGAACGGACAATCATCTGATGCTCGTCGATCTGAGAGGAGAGGATATGACGGGAAAGGAACTCGAAGCGCTTCTCGATCGCGCGCATATTACGGCGAACAAGAATTCCGTTCCTTTCGAGACGGCATCGCCCTTTATTACGAGCGGGCTCAGAATCGGTACGCCTGCGATGACTTCGCGCGGTATGAAAGAGGAGGAGGCGGTCCGGATCGCCGATCTCATTACGGAAATAATCAGAGAACGGGAGAACGCCGTTGAAAAAGTTTCCGCCGCCGTCCGCGCCCTGACGGAGCGGTTCCCGATCTATCAAAACGATATTATGTAAAATAAAAAATCCCGATTGCTCGGGATTTTTTTTATGAAAACCAGATGAGTCCCCAAAACAGCCACGAACAGAAGAGGAGAATCAACAAACAAAAGAAGAGTCCCACCGCGCCGATCACGATGCCCGCAATCGCAAATCCGTTCTGAGAGTATTTATCTCTGCGGGCAAGCCCCACCGCGCTCAGAACCAATCCTGCGATCAGTCCCAAAAAGCCGGTAACGCCAAAGACCGTGAGAAAAATGAGCGAGATCGTCGAAACGATAAAGCCGGCGAGCCCGAGCGTGTTCAGCGGTTTTTTATTCGGAGTTTCGGAAGCTATATTTTTTTGCGGGTCTGATTCCGCATTCGTCAATTGCATACCGCAATGCATGCAGAACACGTCGGTTTCGCCGATCGGCTGACCGCAATATTTACAGTACATATCGTCCTCCGTTCAAACTTCTTTATTTTATCATACGCCAAAATTCCGAGATAATCAAGCGATTTGTGAAAAAAGTCAAAAAATATACGCTCCGGAATAAATTTCGGAGCGTATCGAATATTCAATTTTTTCGTCTGCCGCCCAACAGAATAAAGAGCATTACGATAAGCCGCAGGAAATACACGAGAGACATCAGAAGGGATGCGACGTAGGTGAGCGCGGCGGCATTCAATACTTTGCGCGCGCCTTTGATTTCTTCGGGCGCGAGGATTCCGTCGTCTGCAAGCATCTGTCTCGCGCGGCGGGAGGCGTTGTATTCTACGGGGAGGGTAACGAGCGCGAACAGCGTCGAAAGTCCGTAGAGTCCGATTCCCGCGTACATGATCCACTGTCCGTAACTGAGCCCCTGATCCGCCAAGAGCAACAAGTCGAGAAGAATGCCGAGAATAATGACGGGCATTGCAAGCCGCGAACCGATATTTGTGATCGGCACAAGGACTTTGCGCAGCTTATACGGAAAATATCCTTGCTTTTTCTGCATTACGTGACCGATCTCGTGTGCGGCGACTGCGACGGCGCCGACGGACGCGCTTCCGTAGGTGCTCTGCGAGAGATTGACAACGCCTTTCGTAGGATCGTAATGATCGGTCAGTTTTCCTCTGACCCGACCGACGGCAATGTCGCTGACGCCGCGGTTTCGCAAAAGATAGGTCGCGGTGGCGTAACCCGTCATACGGGAGAGATTGGCGACTTTGTCGTACTTGGAATAGGCGGAATTTACTTTCGCGCTTGCCCAAGCCGAAAAAATCAGACAGGGAATGAGCAGTAAAAGAAAAAACAGATAACTCATAATGACCTCATACAATATATACCCTGTTTCGAGGGAAAATAACTTGTTTGAAAAGATCGGCTCCGAATTTCTGCCGCAATTATAAAAATTCTTGCTATTTCAACGGTTATCTGTTATAATTCTCGGTATGGATACGAAAGTTTTTACCGACAAGGTGAAAATATACTTAAAAGCAGGCGACGGCGGCGACGGCATGAATTCCTTTAAGGCGTATAAGGGGAAGCCTGCCTGCGGACCGGACGGCGGCGACGGCGGAAGGGGCGGCAATATCTATTTTGTCGGCGATAAAGATAAAAACGATCTGATCGATTTTCGCTTCCGTTCCAAATATTATGCGGGAAACGGCGAACGCGGCGGCAGCAATCTTTGCAGCGGCAAGAGCGGGGAGAGTATCGAAATTGCCGTTCCTCTCGGTACCCTCGTCAAAGATTTCGAGAGCGGAAAAGTTCTGTGCGACGTCTATGAAGACGGCGAGAGAATCTGTCTTCTGGAAGGCGGAAGAGGGGGCAAAGGAAATGTCCGTTTTACCACGGCGACCCGCCATGCGCCCGATTTTGCCCAAAAGGGACAAAAGACCAAACCGCACGCCGTTGTGCTCGAACTCAAAGTGATCGCCGACGTGGGACTCGTCGGCTTCCCCAACGTGGGGAAGAGCACGCTGCTCTCCAAGATTTCGGCGGCGCGTCCCAAAATCGCAAATTACCACTTTACGACGCTTTCTCCAAATCTGGGCGTGGTGCGTTATTACGATCGGTCTTTCGTTGCGGCAGACATTCCGGGACTTATCGAAGGAGCGGCGGCGGGCGCGGGGCTCGGTCACGACTTTCTGCGCCATATCGAAAGAACGCGCATGATCGTGCACGTTCTCGACATTTCGGGAATGGAGGGGCGCGACCCTTTGCAGGACTTTGAAAAGATCAACGCGGAGCTTGGGCAGTACTCCGAAAAACTCGCTGCTCTTCCCATGCTTGTCGCCTGCAACAAGACGGACTGTTTCGGCGCGGAAGAAAATCTCAAACGGTTCAAAAAAAAGTACGGTAAAAAATATAATTTATTTCCGATTGCCGCGGTAAACGGCGACGGAACGGAGGAGCTCGTAAGGGCGGCGGCGGAACTTCTGAAAACGCTTCCGCCCGCCGAACGAATTCCCGCCGATGAATTCGAATACGAGAAAGAGGACGCGACTCAGTACGAAATCGTCCGCGACGGAGAAGATTATGTTTTGATCGGCGGTCTCGTGGATATGCTCTGCCGCAACGTGGTATTGGATAAACCTGAGTCGATGGCGTATTTTCAGCGCACCCTCAAACGGAACGGCGTATTCAAAGAGCTTGAAAAGCAGGGCTGCAAAGAGGGCGATACCGTGGTAGTGGGAGACGTCGAATTCGAATACGTCCCTTGATTTGATGAAAATACCGTTTAACGGAATAAGGAAACCGACGAGAGAGGAATCAAGATGTTTACAAGCAAAGAGAGAAGTAATTTAAGGTCGATCGCTTCGATGATGCAACCCGTCATGCAGATCGGAAAAGGCGGGATCACCGAAAATCTGATCAATTCTCTTTCTGAGGCGCTCGAAGCGCGGGAACTCATTAAAGTGACGGTGTTCGACAGCGCCGAGGCGGACGCCGATACGATCGCGCAGAACGTCGCAGACCTTTTACATGCGGAAGTGGTGACCGTTATCGGTAAGAAGGCGGTGTTTTACCGCCGCTCTTCCCGAAAAAACTTCAAGCATATCGAATATTGAGCCGTTTGCCGAAGAGAAAAGGAAGAACTTGAATGGAACGGGAAGAAATTCGGGAAAACGTGTTCCGAACCGAATATGACGTTTTGATCGTGGGCGCAGGCGTAGCGGGCATGAACTGCGCTTTGAATCTGCCTTCCGAAAAACGTGTTCTGATGATCGCAAAAGGGAGCTTAAAGGAGAGCGATTCCTATCTTGCGCAGGGCGGAATCTGCGTCTTGCGCGACGAAGATGATTTCGACGGTTATTTCGAAGATACCATGCGCGCGGGTCATTACGAAAATAATCCCGATACCGTGCGTTGCATGATCGAGAATTCGCGCGAGACGATCGATTCGTTGGTGAAACTCGGCGTGCGGTTCGAGCGCGCGCGGGATAAATCTTTGATGTATACGCGCGAGGGAGCGCATTCCCGTCCGAGGATCGTATATCACGCCGATTGTACCGGGGAGGAGATCGCGTCGCACATGCTCAAAGAAGTGCGGAAACGCGGCAACGTGGAGATCGTTCCACATACGACGATGCTCGATCTGATTGCGGACGATACGGAGAACCGCTGCTTCGGCGCGGTGCTGCGCGTGAACGGAACGGGGGAATTGATTCTCGTCAAGGCGGGCAACGTAGTTCTCGCTACGGGGGGCATAGGCGGACTTTACCGCCATTCCACCAATTTCAGAACGTTGACGGGGGACGGCGTTGCCGTATCGCTCAGACACGGAGTCGAAGTCGAACATGCGGACTATGTGCAGTTTCACCCCACGACTCTCTATTCCGAGGGTAGGGGCAGGAAGTTTTTGATCTCGGAATCGGTGCGCGGCGAAGGAGCGCGGCTCATCGACGGCAAAGGGGAGAGGTTCGTGAACGAACTGCTCCCGCGCGACGTAGTGACGGCGGCGATCCGTAAAAAGATGGCGGAAGAGGGAAGTGAATTCGTGCGTCTCGATCTTTCCACCGTAAACGGCGGCGCGGAGACTCTGAAAAGCCATTTTCCCCGAATCGTGCGGCGTTGCATTAAAGAAGGGTACGACGTGTTGCGCGAGCCCGTGCCTGTCGTTCCCGCGCAACACTATTTTATGGGCGGCGTCAAGAGCGGGCTGGACGGGCGGACGAGCATGAAGAATCTGTACGCCGTGGGCGAGACATGCTGCAACGGCGTGCACGGTAAAAACCGTCTTGCTTCCAATTCACTGTTGGAATCGTTGATATTTGCGAAACGGGCTGCGGAAAGCATTGCGGGCGATAAGTCCGGGCGCGCGGAGGGAATGCCCGCTATCGATCCGGAAGCGTATAAAAATTTCCGTAAACGGCAGGAAGAGGATAAAAAAATCGTCAGGAGAGAAATCGATCATGAACAAATGTGACGTCACCTGTTTGCTTCACTACGACGAAGCTATTTTGAATGCGTTGAAAGAGGATATTCCGTGGGAGGACGTTTCGGCGAACGCCGTTGTGCCCGCGGGCGGAAAAGGACATGCCGATCTGATTGCAAAAGCAGACGGCGTATTGGCGGGATTGAATGTGTTTGCCCGCGTTTTTGCGTTGCTCGATTCCCGATCGGAAGTGGTTTTTCATAAAAACGAAGGGGACGAGGTCAAAAAAGGCGAGCTCGTCGCGGAAGTGACGGGGGATATGCGCGCAATCCTTTCGGGCGAACGCACCGCGCTCAATTTTTTGCAGCGCATGAGCGGGATCGCGACTTATACGAGAAAGGCGGTTCGTCTTTTGGAGGGCACGAACACAAAGCTCGTCGATACGCGCAAGACGACGCCGCTGTTGAGAGCGTTTGAAAAATATGCGGTTCGCGTCGGCGGCGCGGGGAATCACCGGTTCAATCTCTCGGACGGGGTGCTTTTGAAAGACAATCATATCGGCGCGGCGGGCGGGGTCAAAGAGGCTGTGGCGGCGGCGCGCGCCTACGCTCCTTTCGTGCGGAAAATCGAAATCGAGGTGGAGACGCTCGACGAACTGAAAGAAGCGCTCGATGCGGGCGCGGACATCGTCATGCTCGACAACATGCCTCCCGAAACGCTGAAAGAAGCGCTTTATATCGCCAAAGGCAGGGCGGAAACGGAAATTTCGGGGAACGTGACCGAAGAAAATATTTTGCGATACGCCGCGCTCGGCGCCGACTACGTTTCGTCGGGAGCGCTTACGCACAGCGCGCCCATTCTCGATTTGTCGTTGAAACATCTTAGACCGCTATCATAATCGAATCGTTCCAGCGCGTTTCCGCAATTCTGCGGGAACGCTTTTTTTATGCGGTATATTTTTATTTGGATTACAGAAAATGAACAAAAGAGACTGTTTATTATACGCCTAACTGAAATTTTTTAATAAAAAGTGAAAAAAATAAAAATTTTTTCAGAAAAAGATATTGACATCCGAAAAATAAGTCGTATAATAGTGACTGTATTATCGCATATAATGCGGTTAACCGAATAAGGGGGGAGTAATTCTATGAAAAAGTGGAAAGCGCTTTTGGTTATGCTTTGCGCAATGCTTGTGTCTATCGGACTTTTCGCCTGCAACAAAGGCGACAGCGAATCCGATATTGCAAACATTACGAGAGCCACCGGCACTTCCAACTTGTCTTACACGGATAACGACAAGTGGGAGAACATCGTGAGCGACTTGGAGAAAAAAGTCACTCTGACATGCAGACCCGTAAAGGGAGACAACTTTACGGTTGAGGGTAAAGATTGCAGTTATACGAGCACGATTTCCTTTAACGGAGACGGACATTGCGAAATCGGGTTCTATACGGTTACTATTACGCCGAAAGAAAATAACCCGAAAAACGTCTCCCGCGAAGTCGACGTGCAGATCACGCATGACTTTGCGACGCAGGGCGACAGGGAAGTGTGTAATTACTGCGCGGCGACGCGGACTTTTGCGGCGGAGGACGCGATCATTCACTACGGCGGATTCCATAAGCACGGTTCTACGTTCAACGGCGTTCCCCAGGCTGTTTACGGAGAGGACGGATCGAACGGAAAGGCGTTCTACAATAAAAATGCGGAAGCCGGCACGGCGACCTATATCGAACAGTTCGGTAAAGTCAAAACGGTGAAAGGGGTCGAGTATACGATGCCCACCCTTACGGTAGGCAGACTTGAACCGGGTATGACGATCACGGTGAAAGGTACCGCTCAGTCGAGATACGGCGAAGCGTGGTCTTCCGTAGACGACGGCGATGCGGCGGAAGATAAGGGATATTTCTTCCCCGTCATCGGTTTTGCCGACAGAAGTCTCAATAATCCCGCATGGGACGGCGGCGAGGCGAGAACGGATTATACGGGCGGCGGCACGTCGGTCATCGTCCGCGGCGAGGGATGGGTTCTCTATAACGGTATAGATTCGAGCCATGCGGACGGTTCGGTCGTTCGTATGCTCTCCGGACTCGGCACCACGAACTCAGGATCGGGTACGGGCAGAAACTACGGTTCCCACGAACTTGCGTCGCACGAGACGACCGAAAAAGTTCCCGACAGTTTCACGCAGGGGCAGATTCCCGCGGTCGAAAATTGGAACGATTGGGTCGTTTATTCGACGGGAACGACAAGCGCATCCGGCGTGTACGGCGAAAATACTCAGATCGAGCTGACTTGGAATTACCGTCAGGACGGCGTGATCGAGCTTTCGTACAACGTCAACGGTTCTAAACTTTTGTGCCTGATCAAAGTGCCCGCTTCTTCTACGGGCTATTACGATACGATTCTTCATGGCGATTACGTCGATATGCATATCACGAGCTATGAAAGAATCGAAACGCGCACGCCGAAGGAATTCAATATCAGCGTATCGAAAGATAATTATTACGAGGGGCAGACATTCAATCCTTCTACCGTCTCCGCATCGTTCAAGTACGAACAGACGGGCGACGAGTCCTTCCCTCAGGCTCTGGAACTTGCAAACTTCTATGCTACGACCGCTTTGGAAGTGAACGAAAGCACGCAATGGGTATCCCTTGCCGACAATAAAATGTCCGCTTCTTTCAACCATTATAAAGTGGAAATTTTGAAGGGCGGCGTAACTTGGACAAAGACGTTTGCGAAAGATCAGCTCAACATCGTTCCCAACAACATCGTGTCCGCTGCGGGCGCGACGGTCGGTGCATTCGAAAACAATAACGCGCTCGGTGCGTTTACGCTCAGTACGGACGGAACGAACATGATTCTTACGCCTGTGGACGGAGTTTACGCGCAGACGATTCCCGCAGGTCAGAACTTTACGGGTACGGTTTCCGATGCGCACAGATATGCGGCGGTCAAACTTGTCGGAACGTTCGGCGATCTGACTTCCGTTAAGTACGAGGACGGAGCCGAGGTGCCTTATATCTACGATAAGGCGAACGGAACGATTGTGTTCGCGCTTTCCAAGGCGGGCAAAGTCGTTGTCGAAGGGTTGCAGACGACCAAAACGGTATTTGATTTCGGTCAGGCAAAAGGCTTTGATATTTCGGCGACGATCGAAAAGGATACCGCCAACGACGGTTGGAAACTCAACAACCCTTCGAATATCGTAACGGTAACGTTCAAAGCGGCAGAGGGAAAAGAACTCGGCAGAGTATTTATCGATAACGGCAGATTAAATCTGTCGCAGCTGACCGATATGACTGCGGACTATGTTCGCGACGGATATACGATTTTGGCGGACGGCACGAGCTATCAGAACGGACTTCTGACGGTAAAGATTGCTTTCGGCGCAGCGAATCTCGCGAATTATGCGGCGCGGACGATCGAAGTCGAAGTGAACGGAAATACAGAGTTTGCCTATAAATTGGAATACATTCCCGATTTTGCGGCGAACGATACGATTGACGCGGGCTATTACAGCTTTGTGTCTGACAACAAACTTTATATTGCAAAGGCGGCGGAGACCGAAGAGAACCTTACGCTCAATTTGAACGAAGGCAACGAAAACGTTGCGCTTTTGGATCTGTCTTACACTTATGCGGACGGCGCCGTAACGTTTAAGAACGGTGCGGAACTTAACGGAGTCGTCGCTTCCGTGCTCGAAATCAACGGCGGACAAATCGTACTCGTGGAGATCGATCCCTCGGCTTACGAAATTTCGGCAACGAAATTCGGCTATCAGTTCATGACGGAGAATTATTCCGAATATTTCTATGCGGTTGCGAACGACGTCGCGACGCGTCGGAGCGTTTCGGGCGGAAGCGTCACCGTACTCAACGAAGGCTCCTGTCTGGAACAGGGGTTGGCAGGTAAGATTATTTCGGCAGACGATGTGAAATTCGTTGCTAATGTCGAGACGTTCGGCGGATCTCATCAATTTGTAAGTCTCGCAGCAGATAAAAAATGTCAGCTCTGCGGCGAAACTGTTTCGAGAGCGAGAATCAACGCGCTCGGAAATATTACGCTTCACGATAACGAATTCGTAGAGATTGCCGATAATTACGCGAACAGCGGATTTGCGAACGTTTATAACGGCGTTACGCTGAAACTGACGGCGGGCAGCAACTGGTATTGGATTCGTAACGACGGATTTATCGGGGATAACGGTTACACCGATGCGGCTATCGGCGAAAATATTTGGTCGTCTCTCGGCGACGATACGCGCACGCCCAACGGCAAGCTCGACGCGGACGGCAACGAGATCGACGAAGACGGATTCAAGGCGACTATGAAAGCGGGCGCGGCGTTCCGTATCTGGGCGGGTTATCAGGACGGCATCTTCACGGTAATATGGCGTCTGTACAAGAAAGCCGATGCTACTCTCGTTACGGGTTACGGAAAAGTTTATTACGAATTCACGCATAAGTTCTCGAATTTGACCGAGGATTCCGTGAACCTTTCGTTCGCGCTTGACGGAGCGTCGAATGCAGGAAACAGCGGAAATTATTGGGTGTTCAAATCCGGTAAACTCGACAAAGACATGATCGAGAGCGTTACGGGTACGGGTGTGACGCTGGCGCACGGAAATATCGAGAACCATTTTGCAACCGTTTCGGCGACGGGCGGTAACGCGCAGGCGACTACGGAATCGGGCTACGCAAAAGAGATTGCGTTCACGATCAACCTGAAAGAGAATTACACGACGGGCAACGCGAATGCGGTCGTTTACAGCGACGCGGAGTTCAAGAATCCCGTTGAGGGAGCTACGGCTTCCGTCAGCGGCAAGGCGATCGAAGTAAAAGTTCTTCTCAAAGAGAACGAGACTCCCGGCGTGTATTATATCGATCTCAGAGACGACAAGGGAAGCACCAAGCAGTGCGATATCAAAGTCGGCCTTACGGCGGTTTCGATGTATGGGACGACGGCTTCCGTCAATACCGATAACGCGTTTATCTTGAAAGACAGTACGGTGACGGTGGAGTACGAAGGTCTTCCCGCCGACATGACGGGCGCGAAATTCTCCGTCAACGGCGTTGAGCAGGCGATTGCCGCGAATATGACGTTCGGCAATGTGACGGCAACTTGGGCGAACAATACGCTTACGCTCACAATCCCCGCGCAGATGACGCTCACGGGCGTTCCCGCCTATGAAGTGGTGCTTAAAGACGCGGAGGGTCAAGCGATCGCAACGAGCAGATTCAATCTTACCAGACTTCCCGATACGATTGCAAACGGTGTTGTAGTCGAAAACAATTCGATCTATGCTTACGCAAACGGCGATAAGATCAACGTCTACCTCTTCGGTGAAAAGGCGACGGGTACCGACTATCTCGTGTTCAACGCGAATAACGCTTCGACGGATAAGGATAAGATTCTGCCTTACAATCTTGCGTATTCGATGGCGGGAACGGAAGTTGCCTTTAAGGAAGCGAACGGTCTCACCAAGAACGCGCTTACGGCGACGCATTTCGAACAGGGCAGTTTCAAATTGACGCAGTTTGTGATCGATCTGAGCTACTTCAAGATTGCAGGCAACGCGACTTACGTGCTTGAATTGATTGCAAGTGAAGCGGACTACGGGACAATGTACTATACGGTCAGCGGTGAACGTGTATTCGCGGAGGCAATCGTTGGGGGAACGCCCGCGCAGGTTCTCGTAGTAGCGAACAGCTGTACCGCAATCGGAAGCAAGGGTTGCGAAGCGAAAGACGGCGATACGACGCTCGGCCACTTCAACATCGAAGTTGTTCCCTCGCACACTTGGGGAACGAATGCGACAGACGCGACGTTGTTTGAATGTACGGTTTGCGGCGCGATTCTTAAAAACGGAAACGCAAAGGGAACATTGATTCCTGCGGCTCAGTTCGACGAAGATAAATTTAACGGTGAAGAGGGAATCACGATTTCCTACTTCCAGAATTCGGCTAGCAGCGACTGGGATAGCCTTGTGGCAAGAACGAAATACGGTCAGGTCAACATTTGTTCTCCTAACTTGCAGACGAACGTTATGACTGTAGTTACCGGTGAAATGGCTGAATTGAAAACTAAGTTGAAAAATGAGAACGTATTCCCGTCGACCGTCGGTGCGATTTTGGAAAACGGATACGCATGGGATACGATCAAGAATACGGCAAATTGCTATATTACCGTAACGGTTAAACAGGGTGTCGGCATTGTTTACTATTTGAATGGAAATAAGATGTTGACGTACCCCGCAAACATGGCGTTTGGTGCAAGCGACGGAACGGTTGACGACTTCATTAAATTGTTCATGCTTTGCGCCGCTCAGGAGGGGTTGTATGTTGCAACGACACAATTTGCGGGTTCCATTGACGCGGTTGACGCACTTGTGCAGAAAGGCGCGTTGACGGATGCGGAAGCCGCGGCTCGTTATCAGTTGTATTTGCAGGAAAAAGATCTTCTGAAAGAATTGGTTGCTCATACGCACTCTTATACGAATCCGGATCATACGTGTAACTGCGGCGCGCTCGATCCCCGTTACGATTTCCCGACCTATACGACGGATACGGCATTTACGCTCGGAACGGACGGTACGGCAGACGGCGGCGCTTGGACGGGTTACACGCCTATCACGGGTAAAGTATTTGCGGTAGAAAAGGGTAAAAAACTTACGATCAGCGGTACGATGAAATCGCAGGCGTCTAACAACTGGTCTACGTCGCTCGTTTCCGTGTTCAGCGGTAAGGCTATGGTAGCGGGTATCTTCCGCGGCGATAATTATGTGATCGACGGCGATAAACTCAAAGAGAACGAAGGCTGGCAGATCAGTCAGACCAATACGTCCGATTCCGATTGGAATGCGTTCAAGAGCATAATCGCAGATTGCGAACTTACGATCGAAATCGATTGGACGAATGCTACTCAAATCGTTGTCAAGATGATTTTTGCCAAGGATTCCAGAGCTGCAATGCAGACCTATACGATTACGCCTGCAAGCGGAAAACAGTTCCTTGATCAGTATTCGGCGGAATTGGGTTTTGAATCCTGTTACCTCAACGTCACGAACGTAGCGTACACGTCTGCCGAATAATCGGGAAGACGCAACAAAAATCACAAACCTCTCCCTTGCGGAGGGGTTTGTTTTTCTTGTAAAAATTGTAAAATCGGCGCAAAAATCATTGACAAGCCTATCCGATTGTGATAAACTGTCTTTACGCACCGATGAGGGGTGCAATTTTTTTGTATGGAGTTTTAACCAATGGCTACGAAATCGACGAGAATGAAAGTCACGTTCGAGTGTACCGAGTGCAAAAACCGCAACTACGACAGTTTCAAAAATAAGCGTAACGATCCCGATCGTCTCGAATTGAAAAAGTACTGCCCCGTCTGCAAAAAGCACACCGTTCACAAAGAGTCCAAGTAATCGGAGGACGCCAATGTCTAAGGCAGATAAAAAAGAGGCGAAGGAGCTTGAAAAAGAATCCCGCCCGAACAAACCCGAAAAATCCAAAAAGCAGGACAAGAACAAAAAGCCGAATTTCTTCGTGCGCATGGGCAGAAAGCTCAAAGAGACTTTCTCGGAGCTCAAACGCGTTTCTTGGCCTTCTTTCGGCAAGGCTATGAAAGCGACCGGCATCGTGCTTGCAATCGTGCTTGCTTTTATCGTTGTGGTTACGGGCGTGAACTACGGCTTCTCGGAGCTTCTCAAATTCTTGACTTCGTTGGGAGGAAACTGAGATGGCTCTGAATGAACAGCCGCAGTGGTATATTCTTCATACCTATTCCGGCTATGAGGCAATGGTCAAAGAGAGCCTTTTAAGGTTGATTGAGAACAATAACCTCGCCGACCAGATCACCGACGTTAAAATTCCCACCGAGCAGACGATCGAAGAAAAGGCGAACGGAAAAAAGAAGGTTGTGGAACGCAAACTACTTCCCTGCTACGTCTTTATCAAAATGATCTATTCCAATCAGCTTTGGTATCTTGTGACAAACACGAGGGGGGTGACGGGCTTTTGCGGCCCTCAGGGCAGACCGATTCCCATGAAAGAGGAAGAGATCCGTAAAATGCGTCTCGAAGATTTTGTGACGGACGCGGACTTCAAAGCAGGCGACCGAGTTTCGATCGACAGCGGACCTTTGGAAGGCTTTGTGGGCGAGATCCGCGAACTGAACGACGATACCCAGCGCGCGAAAGTCTCTATCGTTATGTTCGGCAGAGAACAGGACGTGGAAGTGGATTATATCCAGATCACCAAAATTTCTCCCGACGCCGTCGAAGTGCCGAGAGAAGAGGATTAACAATATGATAGCCGTACTGTTCTGCGGGGCTTACGGCAAAACGGCGCAAAGCGTCGTTTTCACCAGCAATCGCAAAAAAAAGACGCAGTATTTTTTTGCGAAGAGGAACAGCGGCGTAGCGCAGTTGCCTTTTGCTGAGGGAAATTGCGCAACAACAAATTTCGGAAACTTCACAGCAAAGGGCTGAAAGCGAAGCCCGCTGTGACGAGTGGGAGAGGCGGAAAATCCAAAGCGCCGCCTTGCAAATACCACAAATACGGAGGATTTTATGGCAAAAAAGATTACCGCGGTAGTGAAGTTACAGCTTCCCGCAGGCAAAGCCACCCCGGGACCCCCTGTCGGTTCGACTCTCGGTCCTCACGGAATCAATATTCCGGGCTTTACCAAAGAGTTCAACGCCAAGACGGCGCAGCAAGAGGGACTTATCATCCCCGTCGTCATTACGATCTATCAGGACCGTTCGTTCACGTTTGTTCTCAAAACGCCGCCCGCGCCCGTTCTCATCAAAAAGGCATGCGGTTTAGAGACGGCGAGCGCAGTACCCAACAAGAACAAAGTGGGCAAACTTACCAAAGCCCAGGTGGAGGAAATTGCGAAGATCAAACTTCCCGACCTGAATTGCACGTCTCTTGAAAGCGCAATGAGCATGATCAAGGGAACCGCGCGCAGCATGGGGATCACGGTAGAAGAGTAAAGGAGAATGTGGGAGAGGGAAACCTCGTTGAACCACAGGGAGGTAAATCAATGAAATACGGTAAAAAATACGCCGAGAGCGTAAAAAGCTATGACCGCGCCAAGCAGTACGACGCACAGGAAGCGGTAAAACTCGCCATTGAAAACGCGAAGGCTAAATTCGACGAAACGATCGAACTGCACGTCCGTCTCGGGATCGACCCCAGACAGGCGGATCAGCAGGTTCGCGGCGTTCTCGTCCTTCCCCACGGAACGGGCAAAACCAAAAAGGTACTCGTCATCGCAAAGGGTGAAAGAGCGGATCAGGCGCAAGCCGCGGGCGCGGATTTCGTCGGTGCGGAAGAGATGGTTCAAAAGATCCAGACGGAGAACTGGTTCGGCTTCGACGTAATGATCACGACTCCCGATATGATGGGCGTTGTAGGGCGTATCGGTCGTCTCTTGGGTCCCAAAGGTTTGATGCCCAACCCCAAGTCGGGCACGGTCACGATGGACGTTGCGAAAGCGGTTTCCGAAGTGAAAGCAGGTAAAGTCGAATACCGTCTCGACAAGACGGCGATCATCCACTGCCCGATCGGAAAGAAGAGCTTCGGCGTTGAAAAGATTCTCGAAAACTTCAACGCGCTCATGGACGCGATCGTCAAGGCGAAACCCGCCGCGGCGAAAGGTCAGTACGTGAAGAGCGTCAGCCTTGCATCCACCATGGGTCCCGGCGTAAAAGTGAACTATAACAAACTTTGATTTTATCGGTTTTCCCTATAAAATCGCTTGACGCTTTTGAAAAAAAGGGTTAAAATAAAAAAGTAATCGATCGACCGCAGACAACGGGCGCCTTACGGCTTAATTTCCCGTCGAGGTTGGGATTTTTCACTGTGAGAAACTCCGTACCCGTCTGTGGTGCGGAGATTTTTATTCGGGCGCATAGGCGCTTTGTGGAGGTAACTATGGAGAAAGAAAGAAAGATTTCCGAAAACCGTAAGGCAAAAGAAGCCGAGGTCGAAGTGATCAAAGGAAAGATCCAAGAGAGCAAAGCAGTCGTGCTTGCCGCTTACAACAAGCTGACCGTTCTTGAAGTGACCGATCTGAGAAACCGTTTTAAGAATGCTTCCTGCGAGTACAAAGTTTATAAAAACACGCTCGTGAGAAAGGCGCTCAACGAGCTCGGCGTAACCGACTTCGACAGCGATCTGAACGGCGCGACGGCATTCGTGTTCTGTCCCGACGAGACGAGCGGCTGTTCGATCATCGCGAAGGCGGTCAAGGAAAATCCCGCTCTGGAAGAGAAACTCGTTCCGAAGAGCGCTTACGTCAACGGCGCGTATGTTGACGCGGCAGGTATCAAGAAACTCGCGGCAATTCCTTCGAGAGAGGTGTTGATCGCAAAAATGTTGGGTTGCTTGCAGGCTCCCATCGCAAATCTCGCGTATGTTTTGAACGCAATCGCGGGACAAAAATCCTAAAAATAATCGGAGGAAATTTATAATGGACGTTCAAAAACTCATTGAAGAAGTAAAAAGCATGACCGTTGTGGAACTCAACGATCTCGTTAAAGCGCTCGAAGAAGAATTCGGCGTGAGCGCGGCTGCACCCGTTGCAGTTGCCGGCGCGGCTGCGGGCGGCGCTGCCGACGCACCCAAGGAAGAGGAAAAGACGGAATTCAACATCGTTCTTAAAGATTTCGGCGCGAACAAAATCGCCGTCATCAAAGTCGTTCGCGAATTCACCGGTCTCGGACTTGCGGAAGCGAAGAAAGCAGTCGAGAGCCTCGGCGTACTCAAAGAAGCGGTTCCCAAGGCGGATGCGGATGCTGCCGTTGCAAAGCTCAAAGAAGCGGGCGCGACCGCTGTTCTCGAATAATTATTCCGAACGGATACAGCCCGAGGCTTTTGTCTCGGGCTGTGTTTTTTCTTCCGCCGCATTGAAAACGCTTGACGGATTTCGAAAGAACGGGTAAAATAGAGAAAACGAGGAGGCTTTTCATGAAACACAAAGTTCGCCGTATTCTCTCTCTTGCGTCTGTTCTCACAATCGGAGTCGGCGCTCTCGGTATGTTCGCGGGTTGTACCACGAAACACCCCGAAGTGACGATCACCTATTCTTTCAACGGTACCGATTATTCGGTTTCTTATACTCTGTCGCGCAACGACGCGCCCAAGACCGTGCAGCATTTTCTCGAACTTGCAGACGCGGGTTTTTACGACGGAACGTGTATTCATGATTTTACTTCCGACGCGCTTTACGGCGGCGGTTATAAATTCGACGGCGGCGAGCTGAAAGAGATCGATTATTTTTCTACGGTAAAAGAGCTTGAAAAGGATAAGGGAATCGTCTTTACCCAATCCGTATGGAAGTTGGGCGAAGCAAAGGAGCCGCTCTATACGGTCTACGGCGAATTCAGCGATAACGGCGTACAGAATCAGTATTCGCGCGAAAACCGCCATTCGGCAGGGGCGCTCGTAATGTATTATACTTCCAAAGGCACGTTCAGCGGAGACGTTACCGTGGAACGGGCGGACGGAGGCAAGAATAACGACGGAAACTCCACGCAGCATGTCCGTTACGCGGCAAACAGCGCGACTTCGCTCTTTTATACTTACCGCGGAACTACAAACGCTTCGTTGGATAAGAGCTACTGCGTATTCGGCAAAGCGGATTCGGACGATTACAAAAATAAACTCGAAAACGGTTTGTTCAAAGCGATCGAGGAATACGAGGAGACGCTCGACGAGAGCGCGTCTTTCACCGAAGAGATCACACGGAAGATCAATACGTTTGAGCCGTTCGAAGACGTAGCCAAAGCGGGTTTGGAAGCAACTTTCAAAACTCCCGTCGATCAGCCGATTATCATTAAATCTGTGAAAGTAAATAAGTATTAAAAAAACCGCCCGAAAGGGCGGTTTTATGTTTATTCTTCGGGAGAGATGTTCGAAATTTTTCCCTCCTCCACGCTCACATAAAAGTATCTCACGTCGTACACGCCTTTTTTACGTTCATAGACGAGTCCGATCCTGTTCGTTTCGTCGCATAAAACGACGGAAAGATAATTTCCCAAAAACTCGCGCAGAGAATCCGCCTTATCGCGGATTTTTTCATGCAGATAGGGCGCGGGATCGCCGCCGACCAAAAGACTTTCGAAAAGCGCCAAGGCGTAAGTCGCCTCGGTCGGAGCCCGTTTGGTGCGAATGGACGAAGATAAAAGTCTTCCGCCCCGCCATTCCGAAATTACGGTGTGTCCCAGCGCATCGTGAAAAGGGATTTCTGCTTTCAGCGTTTCCCCCGCTTCGAGAACTTCTCCCTCCGAGCGAACGAACACGTTCCCGTTGCGGTCGAGAAGCAAAAAGTTTGTCTTGCCGACCAGAAGATAGCCGTCGTCGATCTCTTTGATCTCGCACTCCTCAAAACCGTCGTCGAGGGGGTGTACGCACGTCTTTCCGTAATCGAAGCGGAGATATAGTCCGCCCTGACGGTAAATCGTAAAGTGCGCGTTTCCCAATCTTGTTTCTTGCAGAACTTTCAGAGTCTGATCTTCGCGGACGAATCCGAACGCGTACACGGCGACGGCGCTGTCGGTGTAGTAGAGATTGATCTGCGGCGGGGGAGAGAACAAAAAATCCTGATCGATTGTGAAGCGGAGCGGAAGGCAGTCGGCGGGGGTGATCTCAACGTATACTCCGTCGTCAGGGTCGAGTTCTACCGACCGTTCGAAGCCGTCGATCATACCCAGATAAACGCCGTTCAGCGTGAGTGCGCTCGGTTTTTCCGATAAAAAATACACTTTCATACGATTATTAGATGTATAGAACGCCCCGATTATGTCAAGACTTTCTTTGAAAATTTATTTTGTAAAAGGACGGGAGACAATATGAACAAAATCAACGGCTATACGCAAGAGGAAGCGACGGGGCTCATCGAATATGTCTATGCGGGGAAAAACGCGGGCAAGACGCTCACCTATCTCTTCGAGACCTACGGAAAGGAGCATAACCGCGCCAAGGGAAGCGTTCGCAATTACTACTATGCATTTCTCAAAAAGAAAGACGATCTGCGCGTCAAGTCCATTCTTGCGGGCAAGGGATTGAAAGCGGGCGAAATCAAACCGTTCACCGAAGAGGAGACGGATGAGATGCTTAAAAAAGTGCTTCTCGAAAAGAGCAAGGGGCTTTCGGTGCGCAGAGCGATCATGAACATAGCGGCGGGAGACGAAAAACTCATGCTGCGTATTCAGAACAAGTACCGTAATTTGGCGAAGAAGCAGCCCGAACGAATCGCTAGGGCTGCGGAAGAAGCCGGTATTCCCGAAGAGAAGAGTTTTTTGCAGCGCAAATTGGAACGGGAGATCGACGCGCTTTATTCGCGTTTGGCGCTCGATCTGAGAAAGGAGAACGCGCAGTTGAAAGAAGAATTGGAAAAATTACGCAACAAAAAAAAGGCATAACGGCAGGTTTCCTTCACAAACTGTAATCGACGGGAGGAAACTATGGAAAAAATGTTTTGCCTCGGATTGGTAATGGGTATGGTCGGCGGAGCGCTTCTCGTTGCGAACAGCTACAAGGCGCGCACGCTGGTGAAAAAGAGTCAATCGGAAGTCATGGACAAAGTCAACGAAATGATGGACGAGAAACTTCAATCCATGAATCAGAAAGCCGAGGGGGAATCGGGAAAGGCGAAGAAATAATTCCCGAAACTCAATCGTCGTAAAAAGAAAAGACGCAATCTGAGGATTCCGTCTTTTTCTTTTGTCTTTTATCCGTGAAAGCGCTTGCAAATCTGCATTCAATCTGTTTACTTTCAAAGAAGTTTGTGATATAATTTCCGTATGGAAACGATAGTTGCATTCGACGTCGGCGATAAGAGGATCGGCGTCGCGTTTTCCGATCCGTTCGGGGAATATGCGATCCCGTCGGATACTTATTTCCGCACCGGGAATTTTTATGAGGACGTAAAAGCGATCGCGATCCTTGCCGAAGAGAGAGGCGCAAAGCGGATCGTATGCGGACTTCCGCTGAATGCGGACGGCAGCGAAAGCGTGCAGACGCAAAAGACCCGACGTTTTATCGAGGCGCTTGCGAATACTACGTCGCTTCCCGTAGAGACGGAGGACGAACGCTACACGACGAGAGAGGCGAGAAGAGATCTGAATTTCCTCGGTGTGAGCGCGAAAAAAGACAAACAGAAAAAGGCGGTCGACTCGCTCGCCGCCGCATATATTTTGGAATTATATCTTCAAAAAATAAAAAGGAAAGGTGACGCTATGAAAGAAGAAAGAGAAGAGTACGACGAAGAAAATAATATTGTGGAGCTCATCGACGAAGAGGGAAATTCTCTCAAGTACGAGCATCTTATGACTTTCGAGTACAAGAAAGAATGGTATTGCGCATTCACACCCGTCCGCGAAGCGGAAGAGACGGAGGAAGAGGAAGACGAGGGCGACGAAGTGGTGATCTATCATCTCGTCGGAGGCGAGAACGACGAGACGCTGGAACCCATCGAGGACGACGAAAAGCTCGACGAAGTGTTTGCTGAATTTTGTAACCAGTACGAGGATTTCGAGGATGCGGACGAAGCCGCCGCGCTCGAACCGGACGGAGACGGGGAATAAAGAGGTGCGCTATGACGAAACAGAATAATCGTTGGGAACTCAATAAAAACCTTGCTCAGATGCTCAAAGGCGGCGTTATTATGGACGTAACGACTCCCGAGCAGGCAAAAATCGCAGAGGAAGCGGGCGCTTGCGCCGTAATGGCGCTCGAACGCATTCCCGCGGATATCCGCGCGGCGGGCGGCGTTTCGAGAATGAGCGATCCGAAAATGATCAAGGGCATTCAGAATGCGGTCTCTATTCCCGTCATGGCAAAATGCCGGATCGGTCATTTTGCGGAAGCGCAGATTTTGCAGGCGATCGAGATCGACTATATCGACGAGAGCGAAGTACTTTCGCCTGCGGACGACAAATATCATATCGACAAAACTGTGTTCGAAGTTCCTTTTGTCTGCGGCGCCAGAGATTTGGGAGAAGCGCTTCGCCGGATTGCGGAGGGCGCGAGCATGATCCGCACCAAAGGCGAACCGGGGACGGGCGACGTGGTGCAGGCGGTGCGACATATGCGCATGATGCAGTCTCAGATCAGAAAGGTCGTTTCTTTGAGAGAAGACGAATTATACGAGGAGGCGAAACAACTTGCCGTTCCCTACGATCTTGTGAAATTCGTGCATGAGAACGGGAAACTTCCCGTCGTCAACTTTGCCGCGGGCGGGGTCGCCACACCCGCGGATGCGGCGCTGATGATGCAGCTCGGCGCGGAGGGCGTGTTTGTGGGAAGCGGTATTTTCAAATCGGGCAATCCCGCTAAGCGCGCGCGGGCGATCGTACAGGCGGTCACCAATTATAACAATCCCAAACTGATTGCCGAACTTTCCGAAGATCTGGGCGAAGCGATGGTCGGGATCAACGAGCAGGAAATCAAACTCATTATGGAAGAGCGCGGAAAGTAGTAACAAATTTATGTGAGCACTGCGGTCGCAAAATGGCTTTACGTCGGAAGTAACTTCCGCCCTGCCGTTTTCTGCGCGAATCCAAGAGGAATCCGTAGTGCGGGAACAAATGCAATTTTCCAATAAAGAAAGATATAAATTACTATGAAGATCGGTGTTTTTGCATTGCAAGGGGCGTTTATCGAACACGAACGCGCCCTTTTGTCTCTCGGGGCGGAGGTCAAAGAAATCCGCCTTTTAAGCGATTTTACAGAGGATCTCGACGGCGTGATTCTCCCCGGCGGCGAATCGACGGTACAGGGGAAGCTCCTGCGCGAAGGAGGGTTTCTCGAACCGTTGAAAGAACGCATTCAGGCGGGGCTTCCCGTGTGGGGAACCTGCGCGGGGCTTATTTTGCTTGCGAATCGGCTCTCCAATGACAGCAACGTATATCTCGGCACGCTTGACGCGACGGTGAGGCGCAACGCTTACGGACGGCAACTCGGTTCTTTTTCGGATGAACTCGATTTCAAAGGAATCGGGAAATATTCCGCGGTATTTATCCGTGCGCCCTATGTGGAAGAGGCTGGGAGCGGCGTGGAAGTTTTGGCGGAGTGCAGGGGAAAGATCGTCGCTGTACGACAGGAACATATGCTTGCCACCGCATTTCACCCCGAACTCACCGATGATCTGCGCGTACATTCATATTTTTTGAAGATGATACGATGAACGATGTCAATTACGACAAACTGATGCTGGAATTTTTGAAGAAACACGGGGGCGAAAGGCTGCTGTTGCACAGCTGTTGCGCGCCCTGTTCTTCTTATTGCCTCGAAGAAGTCGGGAAATCGATGAAGACAACGGTGTTCTTTTATAACCCCAATCTCGACTGTGCGCAAGAGTATGAAAAACGCAAATGCGAGCAGATCCGATTTTTGAGGGAAACGGGGCTTGCCGATTTTCTCGACTGCGACTATTCGCACGGCGATTTTGACCAAATCGCAAAAGGATTCGAAGATGAACGGGAGGGCGGCGCGCGCTGCGGACGCTGTTTTCGTCTGCGGCTCGAAGCGACGGCGCGGACGGCGAAAGAAAAAGGCTATACTTGTTTCGGCACTACGCTCACGCTGTCGCCGTTGAAAAACGCCCGTCTTATCAATCGGCTCGGGTCTGAAATAGGGGAATTGCTCGGGATCGCGTATCTGCCGTCTGACTTCAAAAAGCGGGGCGGATATTTAAGGTCGGTAGAGCTCTCCAAACAGTACGACTTATACAGGCAGAATTACTGCGGCTGCGAGTATTCGAAAACAAGATGAGTAAGCAAAAGAGGAACGAGATAGGGCGTTCCTCTTTTTTTGATCCGATAAAATATTCTTCGGTGAAATTTCAAAAAAATTTTTCGGAAAACTATTGACAAAACATGAATCGTATGATAGGATACAGTTAGTAAAACGTTTTATTAAAACGATTTAATAAAAAATTACCGAAAAGGAGCGGCGAATATGAAGATTTTCGTGGTGGGCAGCGTCAATATGGACCTCGTAGTGAAAGCTCCGTATATGCCGCAGAACGGCGAAACGATCAAGGGAGAGGGGTTTCTCACAAACGCGGGCGGAAAGGGAGCCAATCAGGCGGTCGCGGCGGCAAAGCTCGGCGGAGACGCTTATATGGTGGGCGCCGTCGGAGAAGCGTTCGGCGGGGAACTGAAAAGCTCTCTCGAAGGTTACGGCGTAAAGACCGATTATCTTAAACAGGTTAAGGGCGTTCCGAGCGGGATCGCCGTGATCGTTGTGGTGGACGGGGACAATCGGATTATTCTCGATAAAGGCGCGAACGGTTGCGTAGACCGAATGCTCGTCGACCGTGCGCTCGAAAGCGCGTCGGCGGGGGATTATCTGATTGCCCAACTTGAAATCGAGACCGAGGTTGTGCAGTACGCTCTCGGTCGCGCAAAGGAAAAGGGCATGGTGACCGTACTCAATCCCGCGCCGGCGGCAGCGCTTCCCAAAGAGATTTTCAAATTCTGCGATTGGCTGATTCCCAATCAGACGGAAGCGCAGTTCTATACCGGAATATATCCCGACGACGAGGAGAGCGCGAAACGCTGTGCGGAGGAACTTGCGCGGTTGGGCGTAAAGAACGTTGTCGTGACGATGGGCGAGCAGGGTTCGGTCAGCGTAATCGACGGAGTATACCGTAAAGCGGACTGCGTATCCGTGAAAGCGGTGGATACGACTGCGGCGGGCGATACTTATGTGGGCGCTCTCGTACTCATGCTTTCGGAGGGCGCGTCGGTAGAGAACGCCATGAAGTTTGCGAGCAAGGCTTCTGCGATCACGGTGACGCGGCGGGGAGCGCAGTGCGCGATCCCTACGCGGGAAGAAGTCGATCGTTTTCATACAAATTGAACAGGCGGAGAGAATTGTGAAGGGAAAAAAACCGACAATCAAAGATGTTGCGATGCGCGCGGAAGTGTCGCCTACAACCGTCTCTATGGTGCTGAACGGGAAGCATGCTTCCATTCCGCAGGAGACGCAACAGCGCGTCCGCCGCGCCGCGGAGGAGTTGAACTATTGTTTCGATTTTATGGCGCGCGCGCTCGTGACGAGAAAGACGAACATCATCGGGGTGGTAATTCCCGATATTTCCAACTCGTTCTTTTCCGAATCCGTCCGGCATTTGCAGGTGGAGCTTGCGCGCCGCGGGTACGATATTATTCTGTGTAACAGCGAAGAGAAGGTGGAGAACGATCTGCACTATATCCGCCTGTTGGCGGGACGCAACGTGGACGGACTCATTTTAGCGCCCAGCGCGGAGGCTCTGACCGAAAAGTATGCGGGCGAAGTGCGTTCATCTCTCGATGATTTGGGTATTCCTTATCTCTTTCTCGACCGCTATTATAATGACGAAGATCCCAAAGTTGTAGTCGACAATGTTGCGAGCAGTTACCGCATTGCGAAATATTTGCTTGATTGCGGACATACTAAAATCGGAGCGATTTCGGGACCCTTGACGCTCAACAGCAGTTATAACCGTTTGGACGGTTTGAAACGCGCGCTTGCGGAACAAGGGCTGAGTATTCCGGACGAATATATTTACGAAGGGAAGTATGACTTCGAGACGGGGCGCAGAGGCGGCGAAAAACTGATGAAGACGGACGTTACCGCGATCTTTGCGTTCAGCGATATGCAGGCATACGGAGTTTACGAAATTGCCAAGTCTCTCGGCAAGCGGATTCCTAACGATATTTCCGTTGTGGGATTCGACGATACGTTCTATTCCGCAGTTATCGACGAGCCGCTTACGACAATGCGCCAGCCGGTCAAGGAGATCGCGGAAGAGGCGTGCCGCATGATTTTGGGATTGATCGGGGGAGAGGAACGAGAGAGAAGCCTGCATCTTCCTGCGGAGCTGATCGTCCGCAAGAGCGTGAAAGAATTGTAAAATCCGTTGTAAATCAAAAGGGTAAAACGGAAATTTCGAACGGGCGCGCCCGTTCGCTTATGTAAGCAATACGCTTACATAAAAACATTTAACAGGGAAAAAGTATGGGAAACGAGATGACAGGCGTTGAAGAGAAAGATATTTTAACGTGCGAGGATTCGGAAAACCGTTCCGAAAGTCCCGATCAAAAAAAGAAAAAACGCAAGAAGTGGACTTCGAGCGATTGGACGCTCGTCGGTATGGCGTCGCTCAGTTTGATTTTTCTCGCCGTATTTGCCTATGCGCCTCTCTACGGGTTGGTGCTTGCGTTCAAGCAGGACGGAGAATATATCAACATCGCGCACATGATCACCTACGGGTCGTGGAGCGGACTCGATAACTTCAAGGAATTCTTCTCCAATCCCGATTTCGGGAATATCATGTTCAACACGTTGGGGCTGAACATATTGCAGCTTCTCATCAACTTCCCTTGCCCGATCATCTTCGCGGTGCTCACGGCGGAACTTTTAAGCGACCGCTTCAAAAAGACGGTGCAGACGGTCACCTTCTTCCCGCACTTTCTTTCGTGGGCGGTGTTCGGCGGAATCTTCGTGCTTTTGTTCGACTTCGATACGGGAATTTTAAGTTCCTTAAAAGTCGACCTTCTGGGCGATCCCAACGCATTCTGGGGAATCATCATCTGCACGTCTCTCTTGAAGGGTATGGGTTGGGGTTCGATCATTTACGTTGCGGCGATCGCGGCGATCCCGCAGGAGCTGTACGAGGCGGCGAAGATCGACGGCGCGAACCGCTGGCACAAGATTATGTATATCACCGTTCCATCGATTGCGCCGACGATCACGCTTTTCTTCATTCTTTCGGTGAGCGGACTTCTGAACAACGGAATCGAACACATCTGGGTATTCCAGAATCAGAACAACATCGAGCGGAGCGAGGTGCTCGATACCTATATCTACAAATACGGAATTCCGCAGTGGAACTACGGGTACGCTACGGCGATCGGGCTCGTGAAATCGGTCGTTTCCTTCCTGCTACTGATCGGCGGCAACTTCATCTGTAAAAAAATCAGCGGAAAGGGGATTTATTGATGACGAAGTTAAAAACCAAGGAATATCTTCATAAATTGACCGCCGTCAACAGCGACGAATACACGGCGCTCAAACGCTTCACGCTTCCCGTTCTCGTTATATTCTACGTCTGCTTCTTTGTGTTCGCCATTCTCGGCAATATCGAAATCAGCGAAGCGTACAGCAAAATCGGCGAAGAATATGTACTTACGGAGTACGGCAAGTCTATCTATCTTACCCTCGATATTATCTTTTATATCTTTTGCGGGTTGCTTCCGATTGCGCTTGCCGCAACCGGATTCATGATTGCCTTGATAGTGCTTCGCAAGAAAGAGTATTCCCGTCACTTCAACAAGAGTAAGCTCAACAGACGCATTTATCCGTTCGACGTGATCCTTGCGATCGGAATGGGAATCTTCTGTCTTTTGTGTATCTACCCCATCGTGTATGTGCTGGCGGGCAGCTTCAACCAAGGCATGGACTATTCCCGCGGCGGCGTGTATTTTATTCCGAGGGTGTTCACCTTTGAAAACTATAAAGCGGTACTCATGGACGACGCGCTCTGGATGGGATTTCTCGTAACGATCGGCAGAACGGTGATCGGCACCTTGACCGCGCTTGTCTTTACTGCGGCGGTCGGATACGCGATGAGCCGCCCCAATCTGAAATTCAAGCCCTTCTTTTATTGGGTGAATATTTTTACGATGTTCTTCGGCGGCGGACTGATACCGTACTTTCTCATCATCAAGAGTATCGGATTGTACGATAATTTCTTCGTGTACATTATTCCGGGTCTCTATTCGGTATACAACATGATCGTATTGCAGAGCGGCTTCAAATCCATCGACTCCGAAATTCACGATGCGGCAGTCGTAGACGGGGCGGGGGAGCTCAGAATATGGTTTCAGATCTATATGCCGCTTTCGAAGCCGATTCTTGCGACGGTTGCGCTGTGGCTGTTGGTCGGGCATTGGAACAGCTATTTCGACACGATGATCTATACCAACAGCGACAATTTGCAGACGCTTCAATACTATCTGTTAAAGACGATACAGACTTCGTCTTTGAGCGAGGGACTTCCCTCCGATATGGCGGAGAGGCTCTCGGCGCAGACTGTTTCTCTTGCGGCGATCATTATTTCCATTATCCCCGTACTCTTCTTCTTCCCGTTGATCAGAAAGAATTTTTCGTCCGGCATCATGGTCGGCTCTCTGAAAGGCTGAGAAAGAAGCGAACAATAAAACAGGAGGAATCATTATGAAAAAGATTTGGAAGAGCGTTTTGGCAACGACTTTGACGGCGGCGGTAGCCGTTCCCGTGTTTGCGGCTTGCGGAGGGAAACCTCTGCCTCCGCGCGGGGAGGACAATATGGCGATTCTCGAATATCCCGATTTTCCGGATACGCCCGACGATAAGAACAGTTGGGAATATTTTCCCGAAAACAACGACATGACAATCGAGTGGTACGTCGATTCGTCGAGCTGGCCCATTCCCGCCGATAACGACGTGTTGAAGAAGATCAAACGGGATACGGGTATTTCGATCCGCTTCACGACTCCCGTGCAGGACGACGGAAGCAAACTTTCGACCATGATCTCCGGCGGTCATCTGCCCGATATTATTTCGGTTACGACTTCGAACTTCAAAACCATTTCGAGTCTTGCGCAGCAGGGATATGTTTACGACATCAATACGCTTGCGGATAAATGGGCGCCTACCCTCTATAACCATCTGCCCGAGGACGTGATGGAGTGGTGGGAATTCGGCAACAAAAAGACTTACGGCATTCCCAATCACTATTACAGTTATGAGGACGTTCCCGAGGGAGAACAGCTTCAACCGAACGGCGGCATGATGGTTCGCAAAGATATTTTCGACGCATGGCAGGCACACGTTGAGTCGACCATGAAAGACGGAAACGGAATGGTGTCTTATACGGGCAAAGACGGTACCGCTAAGAGCGTAGAGTGGCAGGGCTACGTTACCACGCCCGAGGGATTCAAGGCGGCTTGCGAGTGGGCGATGGGGAACTACTACGGCACCGCAGACGGTAAGATCACTACGGCTTTGCAGCTCGGTCAGTTCGCCGCGACGGGGAACGCTTCGCTCGAATGGCTTGCGCAGTTCTTTGCCGTACCCTTCGAGGACGAACAGGGAAATTATCAGTACCGCTTCACCTCCGAGGGATACGCCGACGTACTTTACTATCTCAACGAACTGTATTCGACCAAGGTAAACGGACGCACGCTGATTTCGGACGGGAACTTCACGCAGGGTTACGACGGTGTGGGCACGGTGCTTGCGGGTGGCAAAGCGTTTGCTTCGCTTGCGACTCCTCAGGATTACCAGATTCATTACAACACCGCGAAGGACGGCGGCTACGAGTATGTCAGCCTTTATATCACCAACGAAGCGGGCGACGCGCCTGTGCTTGCCGACATCCGCGGCTACGGGTATCTTTTCAATATGATTACGACGAGCTGCTCTCGTCCCGACCTCGTAATCAAACTCATGGATTATCTGTCCAGCCCGCAAGGTCAGAATTTAATCTGCTTCGGCGTGGAGGGAGACATCTGGAATTTCGATACGAACGGAAATATCGTCTATACCGACAAATATCTCGAAACAAAAGCGGATTCGAATAAATCGACGGCTTCGTTCGGTATGATGGCGTTCGACCTTCTGATTAACTATCAGTATTACGATAATGTACAGCCCAAAACGAACAACGGCAAGACGGAGGCGGAGATTTTCCGTACCGATCTCAAACGCCCGCTGTCGATCTACGCTTACGACTATAATGCGACGCACTTCGTCGTAGACGCGACCGATAAACGTTTTAACGACTATTATAACGCGCTCTCCCGCGTTGACGCAATGATCGCGCAGCAGCTTCCCAAGATACTGAAAGCGAGTTCCCCCACAAGCGCAAAAGAAATTTATACGCAGACCGTCGAACTCCTGAAAAAGCGCAATCTCGATCTTGTCGTGGAGATGAACGCGGAGGCGTACAAAAAGACCAAGGAAAAGCTCGGCGTCGAGGTGGCGTGGCCCGCGTACCGCGAGGATTACAACGTAAAACCCGACAGAACGCAGCCCCACGGCGATTTGACGCTGTACCGCGGCACTTATTAAGCTCATACTTTCCCCCAAATAACTCCCGAACGGAGGGAAGGCGCAAACGCTTTCCCTTCGGGAACGGAGTACGGAGAATCAAAATGAATCGGAAAATGATCATCGATACCGATATCGGCGACGATATCGACGACGCGTTCGCAATCGCTCTTGCGGCAAAAACTCCCGGGCTCGGACTGACGGCGGTCACAACGGTTTTCCGCAATACCAAAGCGCGCGCACAGCTTGCAGAGAAGCTGCTGGCTGCGGCGGGCGTTGCAAATATCGAAGTGTTCGCGGGCGAAGGAATTCCCGTGAAAGAAGAAATCCGCACTTTCGAAAAGGATAAAAATTCCCGCCCCGAAGAGGAAGACCCTTGTCAGTGGACGGAAGAATACGCTTCGTTTCCCGTAAAGAAGGGCGCGGCGGATTATCTGATTCGCGCGGCGGAAGAGTACGGAAAAGAACTCACAATCGTTGCGATCGGTCCTCTGACGAATTTGGCGCGTGCGATCGGGCGGGCGCCCGGGAGCATGAAAAAAGTCGGCAAAATTATTTGCATGGGCGGCAGTTTTACTAAGTTTATGCCCGAATGGAATGTGCTGTGCGACCCCGAAGCAACGCAGACGGTGTATTCAAGCGGTATTCCGTTCTATGCCGTCGGCTTAGACGTTACTCTGAAATGTCCCCTTGAACAAAACTTGTTGGAGGCGTTCCGAAATTCGGATAAGCCCGTCAATCGGCTTCTTTCGCTCTGGCTCGGTCGTTGGTTCGATTATTTCGGTTTTGAAAAGAGCGTTATGCACGATCCGCTTGCTGTTGCGTGTTGTTTCGAAGAAGTTTGTAAATTCAAAGAGAAGTTTGTCAAAGTCGATCTTGAAAATACGCGCGGCGCGGTATGCGTATCCGATGCGCCGCAGGAGGGATATTATCCCGTATTCGTTGCGGAAGAAGTGGACAAAGACAGATTTTACGCGGCGGTCAAAGAGCGTCTGCTGTGAGGGAGCGTCGGGCGGTTTGCCCGTGAAAATATAAAAACAAAAAAGTGGAGGAAAATTTATGACAAAAACAAAGACAAAAGTTCTTGCGATTGCAGCGGCAACAGTGATGACTGCGGGAATCGCAGGGGCGGCGCTATCGGATCTGGCGGACTATCGCCGCGTCGAAGCGCTGGACGCAACGAGTACGGCAGCTTACCCGTTTGATAACGGTGCAAATTCTTTCCAAAATGCAACGATTGTCAACTCGTCAAAGGGGACTGAGTTTAACACGCTTGAAATTACGTTCGATAAAGTAACGGATTTTACGGACGTGGATTACGTTGCCGTACAGTTAAATATCAGTAAGCTCGGCGCCGGGAATACGGTTTCGTTTGGCGCGGGATTCTTCTCACAAAATATGGGCGGAATCGTATATTGGGACACGGTCGATAAAAACTACGGCGCAACGTCGTCGGTTCTGTTTCAGACCGAAGACGGAAAATTTAATTCCGCGCCGTTGAAAGCAAACAAGACCGATAGCGATCTCTTTTACAGAGAGGGAGACAACCTTGTTTTTTCCGAGACGGCAAAGGGCACGCTGTGGATTCCTACCGAAGCTCTGAATAAGCGCGGTTGGGACGGAGGCGATCTTAATAATCTCGATCGGACGAAAATAAAATCATTGTATTTGATTTACAATGTAGCTTCTTCGTATGATTGGGAATTACAATTCGGAAGCATCGGCGTTTACGACGGAGAGCCCGATACTGCGCAAATGAAATATGTTGCGGATTGCACGAAAGGCGAGCGCAGAAACGGCTATTTCCTCGGCGGCGCGCCTCAGGCAACGGTTTCGTTTAACAGCGACAAAGCGATGCCTAAGATTCCGTATGCGTTTGCGGAGGGAGAGGACGCGTTCAAGAATACCGTCAACTGGAAGCCTACGGCGGCGAACGAGACGCTTACCGTGACTTTCGACGAAGCGACCGCAGACCTTTCGGATGCGACGCATCTCTTGGTGCAGTATTTCAGCACGCAGGCGCCCCGTCTTCAATTCACTCTTTCGGACGGGACGAAAAAATCGGCGATCGCGGCAAGCAAGCGCGTGTTCTTCATGCCCATGGGCGCGAATTACAGCGATTGGTTCGTCAGCACAAATGCGAGCGGATTCTCTTTCGGCACCAACAAGGGTATGCTGATGATGGGTATGGTCATCGTACCGATAGAAAACCTTGCAAGCGGCGTAAATCTTACGGCGGTTTCTTCGCTCGAAATCAAGACGGGCGGCGCGACCGACGTGATTATCGGCGGCGTGGCGAGCTATACCGCGGAGCGCGGCGACGGCGCGTATGCGGACGGCACGGCAACCAAGTTGCTCGATCTTGCTGCGAGCAAGTTTGCAAAATTCACCGCTTCCGCGGAGAACACGCTGACCGAATTGCAGGCGAAGCCCAACTATAACAAAATGTACGGTACGAGCACGACCGTCACGCAGGACGTGACCTATACGGGTAAAACGTATAACAGCGAGTGGTCGGGCGAAGAAGATCAGAATACGGCGGGCTTGATCTGGATCGGCGGATCTCACGGAAAAGTGGAAATGACCAAAGATACCTACCAACAAGACGCGCTGAAATTCACGGCGACGGCGGCGACGGGCAACGGATATACTTCCACGCAGGATCTGGGCAGCCAGTACAGCTGGGCGGGCGCAAAGGGCATTACGCTCTGGGCGCGCAACGACAGCGAAATCGAAGTTTCGTTCAACCTCGAAGTGGAGTGCACTGCGGTGGTTTCTAAGAGCAACGGCAACAAGCAAGCCGTTTCCGACCGTTTCAACGTGACGCAGGGCAACCGTTTCTATCTGTACGACGTGAACACGGGCAAGACGAGTATTTATATGACCCGTCCCACCGTATCCCTTCCCGTCGGATTTGAGGGCTGGGTGTTCATACCTTTCACGGCGTTCAACCGTGCAAGCTGGTCGAACAACGGCGTGACCGCCGAGACCTTTATGGGTGAGAACTCTTACGTTAACTATCTTGCGCTGAGTATCGAAGCGGCGAAGAATCTGAACGCTTCATTCTCGGTCAACAGCTTCGGCGCCTATTACAAAACACCCAAATTCGAATCGGCGTTCGTCAACGCCAACGGGGACAGCATTCCCGAACTGATGGGGCTCAACGCTCAGGAGGAAAACTAATATGAAAGCAAAAAAATTCTTGGCTTTATTTTCGGCGCTCGCCGTCGGCGCGTCGCTCTGCGCATTTGCGGCATGCAACGATCCGAGCGGTCCCGACGATCCCGATGATTCAGACAATCCCAATCCCCCGCAGATAACTTACGGTCTGCCCGTAGCGGGAAGAGGACACTATATCAAAGATTCCGACCTTTTGCAGGACGGCGAAACGCGCTGGCTCGTCTATACGACGAACGAGACCTCGGGCGAAGAGGATAACGTGATCGCAGTGCGCAAAGCTGCTTTTGAAGAGGGCGAGAACAAAGGCTGGGCATACGGCGAAGAAAAGATCGTTCTCGGCGGCGAAACGGGCAAGTGGGACGAAAACATCGGTTCCGCCTCTCTTGTCAAAGGCGAGTTTACGCTCGACAGCGAAGAATACGGTTGGATGATCGCCTATTGCGCGACGGATACGAGCAACGAGACGCAGTACCAGATCGGGCTTGCGGTTGCAAAGACGCCCGACGGCGAATGGAAAAAAGTTTCCGAGACTCCCGTGATTGAATTCGACGGCGACGTGTACGGCGCGACTTCCGTCGGCTGCTATGCTCCCTCGCTCGTGAATATGGACAAAGGAAGCAAAATCCGCCTCTTCTACACCTATGCGGACGTGTACGGGCACTTTGCGCGGTTCTACGATTTTGACGCGGCGAATCTCGATACGATCGAACTTTCGGGCGTAAACCAATGTCCCAATAACGGCGGGATCGAGGGCGGCGACGCCGTTCCCATGTTCCCCAACGCGGACTTTGCTTACGACGCGCAAACGGGCAGGATTTACGCGGTCAAAGACGTATCTCCTTCGGCTTCCATCAATCCTCAGTATGCCACCAGAATCCAGCTTCTGTATATTGCGGAAGGGGAACTCGAAACGATCGAAGCGGGAGAGGGCTGGGTCGGCGTTCGTACCTGGGATTCTACCGACACTCCCGACGCGGAATACGAGCGTCTCTACGGCGCGTGCATTCTCTCCGACGCATACGGTCACGTTGCGGCGGGTGCGGCGGAAATCATTTATAATGTCTGCGAACTCGAAGCGGATAACGAAGATTATTTGTTTACGCAAAATCTGACGACTCTCAATGTTACTCTGAACTGACCGAACGGGACGGGGGAGGGAGACCTCCCCCGAATCCCCCGATATGCGCAAAGGAGTGAATTTCATGAAACGCAAACTATTTCTGCGCGGACTTGCGCTTGCTTCCGCGTTCATATTATCGGGTTCGCTGTTTTCCCTTGTCGGATGCGGCGATCAGGGCGATAATCCGCCGGATACCGGCGATCCGAGTAACCCGAACGAACCCGGCAATCCCTCCGAAACCGTCGTCGGTAAAGAGGGGTGGTACGTCCTCACCGAAAAAACGGTGCAGGGCGTGAGCGTAAAACACGAATATCTCTATAACTGTATTTATCTCAAAAACGATACGGCGAATTGGTATGAGATCGACTATGCGGGCATGAGCGAGCGCAAGGGCGATTATACGGTTTCCGAGAATACCCTTACGATCGGGATCGGAATCCGCGAATACGCGTTTTCGTTCGATACTGCAACCTCGTCTATGACCTACTCGGGCAAGATCAATAAACAGAATACGGTTATGACCTATCAATACGACAAAGATTTTGTTCTTCCCGTCACGGAAGAGGGCGTCGAATTTACAGACGAACTGTTCGGACAGGATAAGAACGGCAATTATTATAATTACTGTCCCACCGTTATGATGGAAGGCAACGATACCATGCATGTGTGGTATTGCAGCAATAGAGTGAGCGGAAACGTCACCGATTACGTTGCATACCGCAAAGGCACTCTGAACGCGGCGGGCAAATGGAAGTTCAGCGATATCGAATTTGTGCTTGCGCCCACCGCAGGCACTTGGGACGCGCGTCACACTTGCGACCCTTCCGTTACGAAGGGAACGTTCAGAATGGGCGGAGAGGACTATTCCTATCTGATGGCTTATCTCGGCTGCGTAACGAGCGACAATACCCAGAACGAAGTGGGGATCGCCGTTGCCAAGTCGCCTGCCGGTCCTTGGGTGAAAGTAGATTCTTTGAATCCGATCGCAAACTTTTATACTTCTCCCGAGCACAGCGCGAATGCGTGGGGGTACGGACAGCCCTGCGTCATCAATCCTGAGGGCGAAGGAAAGGTATATCTGTTCTACGCTAAGGGAACGGCGACAAAAACCTGCACGCAGATCGAGGAATGGGATCTGAGCGATCTCGACCGCCCCGTCAAGGTGCGCTCTGCCGAACTCAAAGAAAAGAACGTAGTAAACGCGAGCGGCGGAAGCGACAATATCAATAATGCCGATTTGGCTTACGACGCCGTGAATAAACGGCTGTACTGTCTGAAAGAGGACTTCCCTTATCCGACCGATCAGGGAATCAACTGGCTCACGGGCAGCAATACGCTTTTATATGTTCAGCTCGACGAGAGCGGATTCGACGTATTCTTCGGCAATACGTCTTACTCATGGAACAAAGTGGGCAGTCTGACGGCGAGCGGTTTGGGATTTGCGCGCGTGCATAATATGGGTATTCTCACCGACGAGTACGGCAACCTTACAAGCCCGTTCCGCGTTCCTGTACTTTACACCGCGTGCGAGGCGTACACCGATTACCCCGGTTGGTCGGGCGGCGGACAGTGGCCCGCATTGCATACCTACCGTTTTCACGGTTACGTGTTCGAGATCAAATAAGGAGGCGGTATGAATCATACATTCAAGAAAGCGGCTGCCGCAACGCTCTGCGCCGTATTTGCGCTGCCCTGCCTTGCGGCGTGCGGCGACACTCCCGCGCAAAAAACGCTCGACGGAACCTATTCGCTTGTGTCCGCGCTACTGGACGGTAAGAACGTAACGAAAGATTTCAAAATTTACACCGCGACTTTCTCGGAAGAGGGAACGGTGCGCGTCGTTGTCAATTATATGGGCGCGCTTTCGACCCGTAATTCCACGTATTCTTTTGACGGAACTGCGGTCAAAGAAAATTACGACGGCGAGGTATACGACTACACGCTGTCGGGGGATCAACTCACGACGGTGTACCGCGACTACGAGGATGAAATTCAGATCACGCTCGAAAAAGAAGCCGATCAGAACGAGGTCTTGCCCGTCGATTTCGAGAGCATTCTATTCGGTTCGGATATGTCCGATTCAAAGTTCTATAATTACTGTCCCGCCATTCTGCGCGAAACGACGGACGAGGGCGAGGTGATGCATTTCTGGTATTGCACCAATCGCGACGACGGCGTGATGATGGACTATATCGGCTATCGTAAGGGCGTAAAGCAGGAGAACGGCAAATGGCTGTTCGGCGATGAGAAGATCGTGCTCTCGCCTACGGAGGGGACTTGGGACGCCCGTCATACGTGCGATCCCGCAGTCGTAAAGGGCAGCTTCAAATTCCAAAATCGGCAGTACTCCTATCTCATGGCGTATCTCGGCTGCGTAACGGATGATTACCAGAAGAACGAGACGGGAATCGCCGTTGCGAATTCTCCCGAAGGGCCTTGGGTCAAAGTGAACACCATCAATCCGATCGTGCCTTGGTACGACGACGGCGACTACGAGACCGAGGAGCAGAAATATCAGGACATGAAGGGAACGAGCAGCATTTATTGGGGTACGGGAATGCCCGCGCTCGTCAGTATCGACAGGTCGGGCGAAGTGCTCATGTTCTATCAATCCACTTTAAGAGGCACCGGTATCAGAAGATACGATTTTTCCGATCTTGACAATCCCGAACTGAAAGAGGATTTTACGGTCAGTATTTCGAGCAGAGGAATCGTCAATTCGGTCGGTCAGACATGCAGGATCGGGATTCCCGACTTTGCTTACGACAGTGAAAGCAAACGGTTCTATGTCTGCGGTGTTACAAATGAAAAGAATCCCCCCGATCAGACGCTGACGCGGGTGAACTCGCACAGTATGGTGGCGTATCTTGAAAATATCGAGAATATGTCTCAGCTGTGTACCCTTCTGCAAAGCGGTAATTATACTTGGAAGATGGCGGGTTATGTAGGCCCCAACGATACGGGGTTCGAACGCAATCATAATCCTGGGATCGTCCGCGACGCCTACGGGTATCTTCCCGATACTTCGGAAATCCGCGTCGTCGTTTCTACGGGGCACAACTCATGGGACAACGAGAATATTTTCACTTACCGTTTGCACGGAGCGGTCATTCCTGCCCCGCGCAGGTCGGAATAATTCGATCATACGGATTTGTTTCTCTTTATTGTAAAAGCGGAGCCGTTCGGCTCCGCTTTTACGCTTGATCGAGTTGTTTTCCCGTGTGAAAGCTCCTGTTAAAGTCGCGCCCGAGAAGGGGCGCGCCGTTTGAGGCGTCAAAAAATATCTTCACAAGGCGTGCGGTTTCCCTTACGGCGAGATTGAAAAGATCGTCCGCATTCTTTGCGCGTCCTTCCGAGAGCCGTTCGAAATTTTTGCCGTCCAAATACGCGCTGTCAGGGTCTTTGCGCGGAAAAAGATAGGAGACGCGCGGCTGCATTCCGAGTAATTTTTCTGCTCTCCGCCAGCGTTTGCGTCGGCGGTCGCAATGTTTGTGAAAGTGCAACAGGTATCTTTCGAAATTGCGGATGGATTGATCGAATTTGTCGCTTCGAATGGGTTCGGTCAATACTATTCCGAATGAATAAAACAGTTTTGCGAGAGTTTCCTCTTCGATAATTTTATTCGCAGAGAGGGGAAACGGAAAGTTTTCCGTTCCGCGATCCATATATTCCCGCAGAAAATATACATCCCAGTCGTTTTCGATGAGCTGGTGGACGGGCTTTTTCGATTTGTGTTCCTTTAAGTAATTGTAGACGAACGGATGAAAAACCACATCCGCGGCATAATGCGAAAGGTAGCCTGCCATATATGAAATGAGGCGCATGCGTTGGGTTTTGTCTTCGATACCCGATAAATAGTCGCGGAAAAAACAGAAGAGTTTTTGAACATGTGCGTTATGGAGCAACCGACCCAAATTTGGTTTCCGATTGGAGAGGGGGCGAAAAAAGAAGAGCGCGTCGGGACCCTGCGCTCCCAGAAAATAATAATCGTCGCATTCGGCCGCGGCTCGCGCGATTTCTTCGGGGAAATTTTCTTTCGCTTTTTGTGCGACAAGATAATGGGTAATCGATGAGGGCATAACGTTATTATGTGTAATGAAATAAAAAAAAGAGCTTCGGCTCTTTTCTTTTTTAATTTCTTTCTCCGAAGAGGGAAGTCCCAAGCCGGATCATGTTGGAACCGTGCTCGATGCAGAGCCGCCAATCTCCGCTCATGCCCATGGAGAGGTATTTTATATTTCCGTCTTGCGCCCGCGCCTCATCGAACAGCGCGCGCATTCGATCGCACAGCGTTCCCGATTCGCTCTCGCTTGCGCCCAAGGGCAGCATTGCCATAAAGCCGCGGATACGAATTCCCGTTCGGTTGCGCAGCCGTTCATATGCCCGAAGAGCCGTGTCGAAGGGATAGCCGCCCTTGCTCTCTTCGCCGAGGTTGATTTCGAGCAAAATATCGCTTGTAACGCCCGCCCGCTCGGAGAGTGAGGCAACCGTTTCGGCAAGAGGGTCGCGGTCGACGGAGTGAATCAAAAAAGTCTTCCCAATCAGATATTTGACCTTGTTCGTCTGCAATCTGCCGATAAAGTGTCGGTTTGCGCCCCGTACTTCTTCGAATTTTGCGGTAAACTCCTGCACGCGGTTTTCGCCGATATGCTCTACGCCCGCTTTGATCGCTCGGTTGATCTCTTCGGTCGGGCGCGTCTTGGTTGCGGCGACAAGGGCGACGGGTTCGCCGAACGGGTTTCCCGCTTTTAATCCGTCGAGGATCGTTTTAACGTTTTCTTCGATCATCAGAATTTTTTCAGTCTCTTTCGAATGGAATTTACGCCGCGGCGCACCGCGCCGAGAGAGGAGCCACCCACGGAATTCCGCGCTTCCGCGGAAGCGCGGGGAGTGACGGCTTGAAGAATGTCCGCATCGAAAAGGTCGCTTTCGGCGCGGAATTCGTCGAGGGTGAGCGAAAACAGAGTCTTGTTTTGTTCGATACAGTATCTGACGAGTTTGCCCGTTACTGCGTGCGCGTCGCGGAAAGGCATTCCTTTTTTGGCAAGATAGTCCGCAACGTCGGTCGCGGTCGAAAATCCGCTGCCCGCGTCCTCGAACATTTTATTTACGTTGAAAGTAATTTTTTTCATGAGCGCGGTATAGATCGCAACACAGGAGAAGAGCGTTTTTTCCGCGTCGAAGAAGCACTCCTTGTCTTCTTGGAAATCTTTGTTGTAGGCGAGGGGAAGCCCTTTGATCACGGTCAGGATAGACATAAGGTGTCCGTACGCTCTGCCCGTTTTACCGCGCACGAGTTCGGGAAGATCGGGGTTTTTCTTTTGCGGCATAATCGAGGAGCCCGTCGAATATTCGTCAGGAATATTCCAATAACCGAATTCTTCCGAGGTGTACAGAATGGTGTCTTCGCACAGGCGGGACAGGTGCGCCATTGCAAGGGAGGCGGCAAAAAGATAGTCCGCCACAAAATCACGGTCGGAAACCGCGTCGAGAGAATTTTCGGAAATTTCGTCAAAACCGAGAAGCTCCCGCGTGAATTCTCTGTCGATAGGGTAGGAGGTGCCTGCGAGGGCGGCGGAGCCGAGAGGCATTACGTTGAGACGGCGGCGGCAAGCGGCAAAGCGGTCTAAATCGCGTAAAAACATTTCGGAATAGGCGTTGAAATACTGTCCGCAACTGACGGGTTGCGCCTTTCTCAGATGAGTGAACCCCGGCATGAGATACTTCGCGCTTTCCTTGGCGCGCAGTACGAGGGTTTCGATCAAATCTTTGACGAGCGAAATCGCCTTGTCGCAGCTCTCTCTTGCGTAAAGACGGAAGTCGGTCGCCACCTGATCGTTGCGCGAGCGCGCCGTGTGCAGTTTTTTACCCACGCTCCCGATTCTTTTTACAAGATTTTCTTCTACGAACGAGTGAATATCTTCGGCGTTTCCGATTTCGAGCGATCCGCTCTCGATCTCGCTCAAAATTTCGTTGAGCCCGTTTCGGATCGTCTCCGATTCCTCTTGCGGAATAATATTGCATTTGCCCAGCATTTCCGCGTGCGCAAGCGATGCGGTAATGTCTGCGCGGTAGAGCTTTTGATCGAACGAGAGCGACTCGTTGAACGAGTCCGCGTCCGCCGACATGGGGGAAGAAAATCTGCCTTGCCAAAGTTTCATAAATAACCTCTTGAAGTTTCTAATCTATCTTACACGCTTTTTGTGAAAAAATCAAGCGATAAACGAATTTTTGTTTTTATTATAAGGGATTGACAGTTTTAAGCAAAGCGTGATATAATTTATAAGGGAGGGCGCGAATGAAAAAAATCATGAAATTTATTTTGCTTGCGTTCTCCTTGGTCTGCGCGCTGTGCGCCTTTGCCGCATGCGAGAGCGGAAAGGGCGGGGATGATCAAGCCGGACCTGCGGCGCACCGTCACGTTCTCGTTCATTATGTTAAGCGGGAGCCGACCTGCGTCTTGACGGGGTCGGACGAATATTGGGAATGTACGGGCTGCAAAAAGCTGTTCGCCGATGCCGCGGCAACGCAAACAATTACAGCGGATGAATTGGCTGTGGAACGGTTGCCGCACACCGAAGTTGCGGACAAGGGGTTCGATGCGACCTGTATGCAAGCGGGATTGACGGACGGCAAGCACTGTGCGGTCTGCAAAAATCTTTTGGTGTCGCAAAAACCCATTCGCGCAAAGGGACACACGGTCGTCGTCGATAAGGGATTTGAGGCGAGCTGCACCGAGGACGGCAAGACGGAGGGCAAACACTGTTCTGTCTGTAAAGCCGTTGTGCTGCCGCAAGAAGTGATTCCCGCAAAGGGACATAGCGAAGTGATCGACCGAGCGGAAAAAGCCACCTGCACGGAGGACGGCAAGACGGAGGGCAGTCACTGTTTTACCTGCGGAACCGTCTTGATCGAGCAAGAGGCGATTCCCGCAAAGGGACATCGGTGGAACGAAAACAACGTTTGCACCGTCTGCGGTCTGGGGTGGAACGCGACCGAGGGCTTGGAGTTTATGCTCAACGACGACGGCGAATCTTATTTCGTTTCGGGAATGGGAGCGGCGTCGGGCGACATTGTGATTCCTTACGCCTACGAGGGAAAACCCGTGACCGCGATCGGGGAGCGCGCGTTTTTGACCAAACGTTCTTTGACGGATATTTCGATTCCCGACAGCGTCGTTTCGATCGGGGTGTACGCGTTTGCCGGTTGTCCGAATCTGACGCGTGTGACGATTCCGAACAGCGTCGTTTCAATCGGGGATAGAGCCTTTGAACAATGCAAGGGATTGAAAGATGTCGTTCTTTCGAAGCGGGCGGAGAGCATCGGGCATAGTGCGTTTTCAAACTGCGCCATTACCGTGATCGAGATTCCCGACGGCGTGAAGAGTATCGGGGATTATGCGTT
>CAJUOV010000012.1:53276-62144 GCA_910588695.1 uncultured Christensenellaceae bacterium | reverse complement strand
GAAAAATGGTTCAGAGCAGTTCCTTTACTGTTCTAAACCATTATAAAACTTTACGAAAAAATAAAAAACCGAAAAAAAATTTATAAAACAGTAGCTTTTTTGCGCTCGGTGTGGTATGATGAAAAAGATTCGGAAATACGGAAGTATTCTTATCGAACCCTTCTGCACTACGAGAGAATGAAAGGGACGGATAAATTCCGTTCAATAAGGAGGAAGGCTATGAATACGCAGCAGTTTTATCAGATTATCGGCGGGAATTATGCCGAAACGATGGGGCGTTTTGTTACGGAGGAGCGCGTATTGCGTTTTGTGAGAAAATTCCCCGCGGACGGAAGTTTTGCAACGCTCAAATCGTCCCTTGACGCGGGATCGCAGGAAGAGGCGTTCCGCGCGGCGCATACGCTCAAAGGGGTTGCGCAGAATCTGGGATTCAACGCGCTTTTTGAAAAGGCGGCGCAGGTAACGGATATTCTTCGCGGTGGAAGCATGGAAGTTGCGGCGCAGATGGAGGAGCTCGAACAGCTCTACCGTCTGACCCTCGAGAGTATCGCGGCGTTGGATTGATCGGATTGAAAATTGTAAAAAGAGAACTGAAATCGGGAGAGAAACCGCTCTCCCGATTTTTTCATGGAAATATCTCCCTCGAAAGGTAATGAAAAGTACGTTTTTTTACGCGTAACTTGCAAATTTAGAAAAATAATTCCCGTTATTTCTTGCAAAATCGCAAATTTTGTAATACAATAAATTATGCAGATCATATTTACCGAAGAGGGCGGAGGAAACACTGCGGTATGAGTCCGAAAAGCAAGAGCAAAATTTATTATTTGGTGATCGGGTTGCTGTGTATGGCGTTGGTGCTTGCGGCGGCGATTTCGTATTCCGTATTTTTCGACAATCATATTTTCAGCGAGAGTAAGGAACATCTTACCGAAGTTTACAATCAGGTCAATACCACCTTCCTTCAAACGGTTGAACATAACCGGAATATGTTGCAGGGTTGGGAAGGGTATCTCGACAAATGGTCGGATGACAGAGCGAACGAAAGTAAAAAAGAAGAGAGTACGAAAGACGCGCTGCGGTTCATGAAAGAGCAAAAAGCAACCTGCGGATTTTCATACTTTCTTTTTATCGATAAAGAAAGCACGATGTGCAAGCCTCTCGGTTTGGACGAGTATCAGGAGGGCGGGGAGATCCCCGTCACAAACGCAGCGAAGCTGGAACTTCGGCGTAACCTTGCAACCGTTCTCAACGACGGGAAAGGGGGCGTCGTGGGAAATATCGAGGGGGTCGAAGGGCGCTTTATATTTATTACCGTAGCGCTTTCCGCGCCCGATGAAAAAGACGAATATCAGGGTTTCAAATACGATACGATCGGAATTTGTTTCAACGAAGATCAGATGCAGTCCCTATTGAATGTGACTGTCTACGGAAAGACGGGCATTGCCTATATTGTTCTGCCCGACGGTTCGACCGTTTTGCAGAGCCAGAATTCGGAGCAGATCAGTTTTGTGGAAGGGAACGGCGATTTTCTCGGTTTTTTGGAAAAAGAATGTGCATTAAAAAAGAATGCTAAGATCGAAACAATAAAAAAAGATTGGAATCCCGCGCAACTTGACGAAGAAGGAAAGGCGCAGAGTTCCGATACGATTCTCTTTGCGTGGCGCGGAGAGGAATATTATCTTACCTACACTCCCGTCGGATTCGGGCAGTGGATGTTGCTCGGGATTGCGCCGAGCGGCGAAGTTAACCATCATATGAATGCGTTCCGCGCCGCTACGATCGGCGTTATGGCGGCGATCTTCGTTCTGATTGCGGCGGCGATCACTTGGGTGCTTATCGTATACAGCCGTCAGCGTCTCAAAGCGAAAGACCTCGAAGTTAAGACACGGGAGGGCATGCTCGATCTTTTCACTTCCAACACAAACGATGTGTGCATCATGTTCTCGGCAAAGAATTTCGAGGGCGTGTATATCAGCGGTAACGTGGAGCGCGTGTTTGGAATCAAAGCTGAAGAGATTCGTACAGACGTTCGCGCGGTACTGAAAGCCGCGATCCAGAAGCACGGCGCGTTTACCGCCGAAGGGCTGAAAAATCTGCCTAAGGGTCAGAATTGGCAGTACGATATGCAGATGCAGAATCTTGTGACGCATGACATCTATTGGTATCGTTTCTCGTTGTATCATGTCGATTTCAAAGATGAAGACGACTTTGTCATGATGTTCTCCGACCGTACCGAAGAGCGCAGAATGAGTTCCGATCTCGAAGCGGCGCTCGATATGGCAAAGGCGGCGAATGCGGCGAAGAGCAATTTCCTTTCGAATATGTCTCACGATATCCGCACGCCGATGAACGCGATCATCGGATACTCCACCCTGCTTGCAAAGGATGCGGACGACGGCGAAAAGGTGCGTGCGTATATCCGTAAGATTACCTATTCGAGCCAGCACTTGTTGAGTCTTATCAACGATATTCTCGATATGAGCAAGATCGAGAGCGGCAAGACGACTTTACAGATCGAAGAGTTCAATCTATCTGCGTTTATCGAAGAGCTGTTTTCCATTGTGGGACCGCAGTTCAAAGCGAAAAACCAGATCTTCGAAGCGCATACCAAGGGGAAACTTCCCGAGCGGGTCATGGGCGATAAGATGCGGCTCAATCAGATCATGCTTAATCTTCTCTCCAACGCGATGAAGTACACTCCCGTCGACGGAAAGATCGTGATGACGGTCGAGGGCTCGAAGAGCAAAATTCACAAACATACCCATCTGCGCATTTCCGTTCAGGATAACGGAATCGGCATGAGCAAAGAATTCGTCAAAGAGATTTTCGATCCGTTTGCCCGCGAGAGCAAAGAAAAGACCAGATCCATTCAGGGTACGGGGCTCGGCATGACGATTACGAAGAACATCGTCGATCTGATGGGCGGAACGATTTTCGTAGAGAGCGAAGAGGGAAAAGGAAGCACCTTTACGGTGCAATTCGATCTTGCGATCGTAGACAAGAACGCGGCGGACGATAAAGATTTCTGGTCGCGTTACAATGTGACGCGGGTGCTTACGGTGGATGACGAGGAGGATATCTGCCTCGACATTCAAACGCTTATGGACGGTACCGGCGTAAAAATCGATTATGCGCTCAGCGGCAAGCAGGCGGTCGAAATGGCTTCTGTTGCAAACGAGAAAGAAGAGAGTTATCACATCATTTTGCTCGATTGGAAAATGCCCGACATGGACGGCGTGGAGACCGCGAAGCGTATCCGAAAAGTGGTGGGCAAAGACGTTCCGATCATGGTGCTGACGTCGTACAGTTTCGACGACATCGAAGAAGAGGCGCGTTCGGCGGGAATCGATTATTTCCTGTCCAAACCTTTCTTCGTATCCAATTTCCGAACGGCGATCGAGAGTATCCGCGGCGAAAAGAAAGAGGAAAAGCTCGTCGAAATGAGCGGGCGCTCCTTAGAGGGATTGAAAGTGCTTGCGGCGGAGGATAACGAGATCAATGCGGAAATCCTGACCGAATTGCTCGATCTCGAAAAAGTGAATTGCGAAATAGCGGAAAACGGCAAGATTGCGCTTGAAAAATTCCTTGCGGCAGAAAAGGGTCGTTACGACATGATCTTTATGGATATTCAGATGCCTGTGATGAACGGTTACGAAGCGGCGGAAGCGATCCGTGCGAGCGATCATCCGGAGGCAAAAACCATTCCGATCATCGCTATGACGGCGAATGCATTCGACGTAGACATCAAAGCGGCGCTCGACGCGGGCATGAACGCGCACGTCGCCAAGCCGCTCGATATGGCAAAGCTGAAAGAGACGATCAAACAAATCAGAAACGAAAGAGGGAATCACAATGGATAAGGCAAACCGCAGTAAAATATTAATCGTAGACGACTCTGAACTTAACCGTTCGCTGCTTTCGGATATGCTCTGCGGAGATTTCGATATTATAGAGGCGGAGAACGGACACGAGGCGGTGACGATCCTGCATGAGCGGGAGCTCGAAATTTCGCTTGTACTCCTCGACATCGTTATGCCTGTAATGGACGGATTCGAAGTGCTTTCGGTCATGAACAACAAGGGCTGGATCAAAACGATCCCCGTCATCATGATTTCTGCCGAGAGCAGCGGCACCTATATCGATCGGGCGTATAATCTGGGCGCGATCGACTATATCAGCCGTCCGTTCGACGAGCGTACTGTCAAGCACCGCGTTGTCAGCAACTATCTGCTGACGATCAAACAGAAAGAAATGTCCGAGTTCCTCTCGGCGCAGATGTTTGAAAAAGAGAAAGACAACTCTTTGATGATCGAAATTCTCTCTCATATCGTGGAATTCAGGAACGGAGAGAGCGGAATGCACGTACTGCACGTTCATACGCTCACCGATATGCTGTTGAGAAAGCTCATGGAAAAGACGGATAAGTATCCGCTTTCGCAGAAAGAGATCCGTATGATCTGCAACGCTTCCGCATTGCATGATATCGGTAAAATTTCCATCCCCTCCGAGGTGTTGAATAAACCGGGTCGGTTTACGCCCGAAGAGTTCGAAATCATGAAGAAGCACACCGTAGAGGGCGCCAACATGTTGCAGGACGTGCCTTTCCGCAGCAACGAAGAGCTCATCAAATACGGATATCAGATCTGCCGCTGGCACCATGAACGCTACGACGGAAAGGGCTATCCCGACGGATTGAAAGGGGACGAAATTCCAATTGCGGCGCAGGTTGTTTCGGTTGCCGATGTGTACGACGCTCTGACGAGCAAACGCGTTTATAAAGACGCGTATTCTCACGACGAGGCCATCAAAATGATTTTGAAAGGGGAGTGCGGAACTTTCAACCCCCTTCTTCTCGATTGTTTGAAGGAGCTCGGCGACAGAATTTCCGACGAATTGCAGGTGGTCTCTTTCGGGAGCGCCTCCGACAATGCGATCCGCGACACGGTGGAGCAGATGATCAAGAGCGACGCGCCCGACGTGTCCGCCCGTTCGATCCGTCTGTTGGAATACGAACGCATGAAATTCGACTATCTTGCGGACATTTCCCGCGAGGTGGTGTTCGAATATGTGGCGATGCCCGAAATGCTGAAACTGCCCGAATGGGGCGCAAAGAATTTCGGCGTCCCCGTAAAAATTTACGATCCGAGCAAAAATCCCGTCTGGACCAAAGTCTTTTCCGAAAAAGACTTCGCGGACTTTTTGGCGAAACTGAACGCGACTACGCCCGAGAATCCGGTTGCGACGGGCAGGTATCTCTTCCGGATCGGCGAAGAGAGAAAGTGGAACAAAGTCATCGCCAAGACGATCTGGACGGACGACGAGAAAAAATTCGAAGGCGCGATCGGAAAGTTTGTAGACGTGAACGACGAGATGGAGGCTTACGAGTCTCTCGAACAGAAAGCGGACTGCGACAGCTTCACCGGTCTTCTTCACTATATTCCCGCTTGTAAGCGTATTTCCACAATCCTCGAAGAGAGCGCAGGCACGCGACGCTATGCGCTTGCAATGTTCGATCTCGATAATTTCAAACGCGCCAACGATACCTACGGGCATTTGTTCGGCAACGAAATTCTTAAAGAGGTTGCAAACAGAATCAAATCGAATATCCGTAGTTCGGATATTGCCGTGCGTATGGGCGGAGACGAGTTCGTGTTGTTCATGGAGTATAAAGACAGCGTAGAACCGCTCATCAAACGTATCTTTTCCAGACTGACGAAACCCTATAAAGATTTCGACGTGAGCGTCAGTATGGGTATCGCTTGTACCGAAGACGGTCTGGTAGGGTTTGAAGACCTGTTCAAACGGGCGGATACCGCAATGTATGCCATCAAACGGGGCTCGAAAAATTCATACCTATTCTATCACGACGGGTTAAAAGATCAGCTTGAAGAAGCGGGCAGCGCGCGCGAACACAATGACGATACGCACCAGCTTCCCAAAGTATAAACAAAGCGGGACGACTGAATTTCAAGGAGTGAAATATGTCTAAAAAAAGCGAACTCAAAAATCAGATCAGAGATTGCGAACTGGAAATCGAATCGCTCGAACAGAAGCGTATGCGGTCTCAGTCCGCACTGTTGCGCGCAGTGCTGAGCAATACTCAGCCCGATCCGACGGAAGTCGAATTTTTTCGTGTGTTTTCCGATCTGATCGATCAGCAGCGCGAACGCCTCGCCGAACTCAACAAAGAGCTCAGAGGCAAATAAATCGTTAAGGAGATTTAGCTTATGAATAAAGTGAAGCAGGTATCGCGGATCGTTTTATCGATTGCGGTCGGGCTGTGCTTCGCGTTGGGCGCATGGCTTCTTATTCCGTTCGGAATCAAGAACGCCTCGGCGGACGCGGGCGCGTCGGCAATCGAGGCGGACACCGAAGACAGCTGGCTGGACAACGGCGCGGCTTTTATCGTAGGCTCGCAGTCCGCCAAAAATGAAGGAGATACGTTACATTGGCGTTGGAAAGAATCCGAAGTTACTTCTAACGCCGGTTTCCAGACCACTCAGGGAAATCAGGTGGAGTACGTTATTACGGGCGCGGGCGTCAACGAGATCGTGACTCCCATGGGGATTCTGAATACGTTGAACAACCTTGACGTGGGAAGTTATACCCTGACCGTGCGCACCGTAAAGACGGAGAACCGTCTCTCCAAATCTTTTTCCCTCAAAATCGACAAGGCGAAAAACGCTTGGCAAACGGAATGCGGTATGGAGAGCTGGGAATACGGCGCGGCGGCATCCGAACCTGTCGGAGAAGCTCTTCACGGTGAAATCGTTTACTCTTACGAAAAATGGAACGGTTCCATTTACGAGTCGGTTTCCGGCAAGCCGACGGAGATCGGAAAATACCGCGTAACGTTTACCGTAAACGAAGGGAAAAACTGGGAGGCGCTCAGCGCGTCCGTTGAGTTTTCAATCAGCAATGCGCTGATCAGGATCGAAAATCTCCGTGCGAGCGATTGGGTATGGGGCTCTTTCGACCGTAATTCGCATATTTCAATGACGGCATCGCGCGACGACTCTGCGATCGTTCTTACCGTTTCGCGTGTTTCTCCTTTGGCCGGAGTTTCTCCCGTGGAATTTACGATGGACACGCTCAGAACGTCGACTGTCATTTACGACGCGTTGAACGAATTGCCTGCGGGAGAATATAGTCTCTCCGCAAAAGCGACGGGAGAGGGTAATTCCCTCTCGGGTATGACGGAAACGCGCTTCAATATCAAAACGGCAACCAACAGATGGCTGATTCCGCCGAGCATGCTCTCTTGGTCGCAGAACAACTTCAAGTCGGAAAACTTGCCCAAAGCGGGTGCTTTGTTCGGCTACACCTATCTCACGGTAACGAACAGTCAGGGGGATTCGGGCACCGAGTATTACAGCGGAGTTGTTTATTCGGTCGGCATGTCCTCTTCGGATCCCAACGGTTGGGTAATCACGAGTCAGGATACGGGCAATACCGGCACGCTGAACAGTCTCCCCGGCGGAACTTATTATCTGCATGTACGTGTTCCGGCGGAAGAGGGAAAATATACGGGCATTTCGATGGTAATTCCCGTTACCGTATTTACCGGAAGCGCAGACCGTCCGTCCAATTATTGGGTAGAAGTTCCTTATATGAATATGTATACCTCGGAATATTCCGAACCGAGTGTTCCGAGGGGGTATGCTCTTCGTTGGTCGGAAATGCGTTATGAATATTATCGCGCCGAAGTGGAGGGCGATAAGATAAGCATTACGAATGAATTGATCGGCGTTCAGCAAAAGTTAAATACTGCGCCGGACAGCGGAAGCAACGGTGTGCCTACGCTTGTGAGCGGAATTGTTCCCGTTCAACCCGGTTGGTATTTTATGCGGATTATTTCGTATTACGAGGAGAGCGACGGGACGGTGATCGATCTGGATACCCTCTCTTACGATATTCCGTTCCAAGTACGGGAAGCCGTGAATGAATGGACGTCCGCACCGCATATTCCGAGCTATTATCTCAGTCAGGGATTGCCGACGCCCGCTGCGGGCAGTACGACTTATCTGAGCGATGTGACGTTTCTCTTCAAGAAAGAAGGAGAAGAGGATTCGGCAGCCGTTGCGCAGATGCCTGTCGAAGAGGGAAAATACATAATGATTGCCACTGCTTACGCGCTGCTTAGAATCGAGAATGACGTTCCGATTCGCGCGAAGTACTGTAAACCGATTTCCACGGAAGTTCCGTTCACAGTCTCGCTTTCGACCAATTCGTGGGTAAATATGCCGTCGATTGACGGCTGGTCGGAGGAGTTCGGTCCGAACGATCCCGCAGGAAAAGCGGAAGTAGGGAATATCGTATATAGCTATTTTCTTGCGGACGGCGTGACGCAACTTGACGGAAAACCCGTCGAAGCGGGGGATTACATTCTTCGCGCAACCGTTGAAGAGTACGGTTATAAAACTCTTGTCGGAGAAGTGGCATTTACAATCTCGCCCGCTTGGGATCAGACGTTCGTAGTTATCGATATCGTACTCGGCGTCGTTGCAATCGCGGCAACGGTTGTTGCAATAATATTCGCAAAGAGGAGAATTTCACAATGTTAAGTATGCAAGATTTAGGACAACTGTTGTTAGCGGCTACGACCAACAAAACGATTTTGATCGTTCTGATGGCTATTTTGGTCGTGTTTATCGTTTTGGTTGTCGTTTTGGCAATCATCTTTATCACGGTTCTCAAAAAACGCGCGCCCGTCGTAAAGGTAGTCATGCCGACGCCTGCTAAAAAAGAAGAAGAGGCGGCAAAGCCCGCGGAAGCGTCTAAGCCCGAAGAAGCGGCAAAGCCCGCGGAAGCGTCTAAGCCCGAAGAAGCGGCAAAGCCCGCGGAAGCGCCTAAGCCCGAAGAAGCGGC
>CAJUOV010000012.1:0-53176 GCA_910588695.1 uncultured Christensenellaceae bacterium | reverse complement strand
GCGGAAGCGCCTAAGCCCGAAGAAGCGGCAAAGCCCGCGGAAGCGCCTAAGCCCGAAGAAGCGGCAAAGCCCGCGGAAGCGCCTAAGCCCGTAGAGGCGGCAAAGCCTGCGGAAGCGCCTAAGCCCGTAGAGGCGGCAAAGCCTGCGGAAGCGCCTAAGCCTGCACGTCCGGCGGCGAATCGTGCTTCGAAACCCGCTTCTGCTCCCAATAAAAATACAAAGACGAAAGCACCTGCGTCCAAATCCGATAAAAATTGATCGCGAAAACGGATAATTGTCCGAAAAGTCGTATTTTTGGGATGCAATGCAAAGTTTTGCAATTCCGAATTGCAATATATTTTTTCGTGACCGTTAAATTTTATGAAAACAGCTTCTTTTCAAAAGAAGCTGTTTTGTTTATGCGCAAATATCAAGATTGTTTTAGAAATATTTTGCTAAATGCGCTATAAATTTTATTATTTTACTCGAGGATTATGAGGGAAAGAACTTCGATAATTGATTTAACTGTAAAGGCAAAGAAAAAGCCTATGTGTTTGAAGATCAAGATGGATTAGAATGATTCTTATATGTAAAGACGGAAATTTTGGACTTTCACGCAAACGTCAAATTTAATTTGTAGTTGAAATTAAAACGAAAATCGGTACGCATAATATAAAGCGCTTACAACCTAAAAGGGGAGTAAGCGCTTTAATGATTCGGTAGTCACAGTAAAATTCACTGCAACAAAATTTTACCGCTATGATTGATAGAAAATAATTTAATCTATCGTAACCTTGAAACTCGTCGTCGCGCTATCGTCAGGCGGCAAATTTGCTACGTTGTACCCGACGTCGGGACGATACGCGGAAACGTTTTGACCGTTAATAAATACCGAACCGTTCACGAATGTGGTGCCTTGCGGGATATTATCCGTAAAATAAATATCGTTTATATCGATATTGCCCTTGTTCGTAAACGTTACGGTGTAGGTCAGCGTTTCGCCTTTTACGGCAAACGCCTTGTCTACGCTTTTTACTACTTCGAGTTTAGCGTTAACAACATTTACCGTAACGGCGTTGGTGGGTTCGGTGTAGGTTTTGATGATGCCACTTTCAGGGTCTCCCACGTCGTATCGAAATTCGGCAGAATTGGTTACAGTGGTTACCGTTGAAGGGCTGTTTATTTTCATGTCATACTCTACTGTGATTGATACGCCGGGGTTTAATACGGGAAGAGTGATTCCTAATACAGGGTCTGCCGGGGCTGCAACTCCGTTTATTTTGACGCTTCCGTCAACGAAACTTGCCCCGTCGGGCGCCTGGTTTATGATATAAGCCGGAGTTAAAACCATAGATGAATTGTTTGTAATCGTTACCGTATTGTGAACGATTTCTCCTTCTTTGGCAAAAGTTTTGTCGGTGGTCATAACTCTCTTAATGACGTCGGACAATACTTCTGTGTTAACGGTATTGCTAGTAAGGCTACCGGGAATACCGGGTTGATTGGGAGGTACGGCGTTGTAGGTTACATTTGATTGATTGGATATAGTCATATTCCATGCTCCTAAATAAAAATCTACATACTGCCGCTTAAAAGGCGGAATATGTAGAAAATGAAGCAAGATATGTTTTACTACATGATATGAAAAATTTTAATTAATGTTTACAATACGATAGAAGTAATATTTTCGATTTTATGATCCAAAACAGTTGAAAAATAAATAAAAGCGATATAGCGCAATGGTATGATAAAGTAAAGTGAATTGAAGTGATTTGTTGAGATTTAGCGAAGTGATTTGCTGTAAATCATTTAAGAATTTTTTCAAAAAATCAAAGTCAAATAAAAGGAAGAAAAAATTTGAAACAAAATAAGGCAAAGGTAATTCCCGACGAAGGGCTATACACCATAGACAAAATGGCAGACCTTGTATACGATTACGCGGACAAAAGAAGCTATTAAAGAACAGGAGTACATATTCGTTTTGAACGAGCATTCATCGCTGTATGCTTTGTTGCGCGTCGAAGCGGCTCGGGTCGTTTACCTCAAAGTGAATTCCCCGTCGTCGCATCTTGCTCGCCTTGTCTAAGGCGCGACTTCTCACACAAAATAGCGTATTCAAAACATCGCTCGCCGAATATCAAGAACATGCAATGTCGCAAATTACAACGGTTGCCTAATGTTTAAGTGTTCCCGAAAACGATATTTTGTTCGGACAGTTTATGCGGGAATGGTGCAGGATTAACGGGGTATGATTGAAGAAATCTACCTATTGCAATTATAAACGCCAAATCAATTGTGCGATCGTTCCGTATTTTAATCAAAGAAAAATAACGTTGCATTCGATTACGGCGCAGGATATTACAGATTTTTATAAAGCACAGATTTTCATATTTGAACGCAAGAATGACTTTTTGAAGTTGCGGGGCATTTTTTGGACGAAGTTTGATTCAACTGTGGGGCAATTCGTTTGTAAGACCTAGTCCGTTACAAGGTATTCTGCGAGGCGTCTTGATTTTTCGGGAAAGAAAAAAGGGCTATTTTAGAGATACAATAGCCCTTTTTGGTGGCTCAAAGACAGGTTATTCATACGAACATGCCTATTTTTGAGCCCTTGATATATACACAGTATATATTAAATTTTCGATTTTCGCGTCTGCGAGCGATGAACAATGTAATAGCTGCGCCATATTTGTACCTCGGACTTGTCATAAGACAGGTCTTATTTTTTTACTTCAACGCCGATTGCATGGACATGTCGGGCGTCACAATAATTGCCCAAATCAAAGGAAGATAAGAACAATCAACGGGATTGACTGTAATTTTTACGATACGTGCGGTAGAAACTCGAAGTGCTGTTGAATCCGCAGGCAAGTGCAAGCTCCAAAAGCGTCTTATCGCTGTATGCGGGGTCAGCTTTCATTTCGAGTACTTTTTCCGCGCGAACGCTGTTAATGAAGTTCCGAATATCCATTTTCACGTATTTTCCGAACATATGCCCCAAGGAGCGAGGCGCATAGCCGAATTGCTCTGCAAGGCTTGTAAGCGAGAGATCCTCCTTATAGTGATCGTAGATATACTGAATGATTTCCGAAAAGATGAATTTTTTGGAACCCTTTTTTGTCGGTTCGGTGCCATAAGCCTTTACGATATGATGAATCAATAAATTGGAATATCCCATTCCCTCGAAGGTGTCGAAGTCGTCGTATTGGGTAGCGATATCGTCGATGAGTTTCAAAATGGGGCGGTTGGCTTCGGGATCGGACAAGAATTCGGGAAGCGTATGTTTGGGATAAACAGAATTGAACAGTTGCAAAAAGCTTGAACCAATTAACAGGAAGGAAACGATCGTCCCGTCGCTGTTTTTATAGGAATGAACCTGCAAACTGTTAATAACGACGGCTTGCCCTGCAGTGAGATCGTATTCCCGTTCGTTGATCGTAACGTGCGAATTGCCTTTTACAACGCAATAAATTTCGGCGTTGCGGTGGAGGTGTGCGGTGTACCCGATCGATTCGTATTTTTCGGCGTGGAAATAAGTGGGAAAGTCACGCGTCGATTCGTTGATATCACGCACCCAAGTGCGGGTAATATAATTTTCCATATTTTGATTATATAATATCTTTTGTATACAGTCAACCAAAGTGATAAAATTAACGGGGTAAAATGTACGTTTATGGCACAAAATCATGCCTTTTAGCGTTGAAAAAGCAATTATTTTGAGATATAATAAAATTGATAACAAAAATTGTGAAATTTTCACAAAGGGATATCCCTTTGTTTTTGTTACGGTTATCCGTAACAAAAAACGATTGAAAGAAAGCAACGCGAAAATTTCGATGCCACGCGCTATTGATAGATAAGGAGGATTTATGAACAAATTTTGTAAACTTTCCGCCCTCGCTGTTCTCGTATTTACGGGAATCATGTTCGCGGCGTGCGGAGAGGGGGGCGAATCGGACGCCTACGGAGAACTGTCGATCGGGGACGTAAAGGTATATATCAACGAAGACAAAAACTATACCTTTGCCGAGATCGAGCCCATATTCACAAAGCCTGAAAAGGCTGAACCGCTCGTCTTTACTTACGATACGACGAAGTTGAATATCGAGAACAACATTGTGACGCCGAAAGGGCGCACGAACGCGACCTACCCCGTTATCGCGAAGAGCGAGCATTTCAAGGCGAATTTTAATGTGGAAGTGGAATATCTCCGCTGGACGGGTGCGGAAGCGAAGTACGGGGAACGCTATGACGTATCTGCTTATCCCGTCGATCATCGTGCGCAAACGTGCCAAGCGGTCAACGCCAAAACGACGCTGTTCCTCGGTGACAGCTTTATGGATGACGCTTTTATCGGTGAATACATGACGGAGTTCAAGGAAGGCAAGGAGGTGTTGAACGCCGGTATGAGTTCTACGACTTCCTATCACTGGGAACGGGCGTACGAAACGATTATCGGAGACACCGTGCCCAAGAATATCGTGTTCCATATCGGCACAAACAACTTTTACGACCTGCACGACGACACAGAGGAAACGGAGGCGAGCCTGTGCCGCTTGATGATGTTCCTACACACGAGTTATCCGACCGCGAATATCTATTGGTTCAACATTACGCAGAGAAGGGCTACGGATTATGCGGGGCGCGTGACGGAAACAAACGCGTATATGGCGAAATGGTGCGCAAAATACGAGTGGATCACTTGTGTGGACACTTGCTCGAAAGTCGGCACGACCATGCTTCGCGACGACGGAGTTCACCCGAAAAAGGACACTTATCAGGTGTTTACCGACACGCTCGCGGAAGCAGACTGCGTGATTGAAACAAAATAAGGAGGAAAACATGAATAAGGGGAAAAAAATTACGTCCTTTCTGCTTGCGGGTTTACTCGGAATCTCGTCGCTTGCAACGTTAGCGGGCTGCGATAAGGAATACGAGCTATCCGCCTATAAGGGCGACGCGAAGGACGAAAACGGCAATATGGTGTATAACACCGAGCTGTTTTACAGCAATTCCGTGCAGCAGGGTTATCCCGATCCGCAGGTTTTGGACGACACGGCGCGCTCGGGCTACTATTATCTGTTCGGCACAACCGGGAACTTTTATACCATGCGTTCTAAAAACTTAGCAGAATGGGAGAGCGTAGGACCTACGTTTAAGAATCTGACAAACGAAGTGAAACGGGCAACGGCTTCCAACCTTTGGGCGCCCGAAGTCATCTACGACGCCGAGGCGAACGGGGGCAAGGGGCTTTATTATCTGTTTTTCAGCGCTACGCCCGAAGCGGACAAAAGCGTTACGACAGGCAAAGGCGTTGTGAACGACTGTACGCTTTACAATATGTATGTTGCAACGAGCGAGGATCCCGCGGGTCCTTACACCATAGTTGACTTTTCGGGTAAGCACAGCTACAACAAGACGGGGAACAAAAAGCTTACCGATATGACCGCGGATGACGAACAGACGGACAAATACGCCTGGGTCAAAGAGGACGGAGAATATTACGAGGCGGCGTTCCCGCACTACTATGCGAAGTACTGCCTGTTCAGCCCTGACGAGCTTTATAAGTTTAATCAGAGGCAGGGAATCACGCATTCGGAGGGCATGATTTGGGACTCCGGCTATTTCGGCAATATCGATCCGCACCCGTTTGTGGATCAAAACGGCAAAAAGTGGTTGTATTGCAATATATCGCGCCCTACGGGAATCATGGTGATCGAAATGACCGATTGGCTCACGCCCAACTGGAAGAGCGCGGAGCTTCTCACGATCGATCAATATTATACGGTAGAAGATTGGCGCGGGGACAGGAAAAACGGTACCGTGAATGACGATCCCGTTACTTACGAGGAGCAGTCCTGCAACGAAGGGCCTCACGTCATCTATCACGAGGACAAATACGGCAAAGGGCTTTACTATCTCACCTTCTCGGTCAACGATTACTCGACGAGTAAATATTCGGTCGCAATGGCGATTTCGGAGAACCCCGACGGACCTTTCCGCAAACTTCGCGAGGAAGAAGGGGGCTTGCTTCTTTGTTCCACGACGACGGAGAGTTCGACGGTTTCGGGTGCGGGGCACCATTCGTTCGTCACGCGCGAGGGGATTTCCTATATTATCTATCACCGGCATAACGACTATTTATCGGGCGGCGGCGCCCGCTATACGGCGATGGACGAAATGCGGTGGATCACCGTAAAGGATAAAGACGGGAACGATATGGATATCCCTTACACGAACGGTCCCACGGATTCCATGCAGCCGCTTCCCTATTGGTACAGCGGATACAAGAATATTGCGGGCGAGGCGGAAGTCGGCACGGAAAAGGAAGCGGACGTAGAGCTTGAATATCTTACGGACGGACTTTTATCCATACACAAGACGGCGAACGAAGAGTTCATGAGCTTTATCGGCGAAACGGTGATTTCCGAAACGACGACGTTCACCTTCGATTTTGAAACGGCTCAAACGCTTCGCGCGGTGCTGGTGTACAATTCGGCGTTCGAGGACAGGGTATTTTTCAACATTCCAAGAATAGAGTTTATGTTAGAGAACGGAAGCGTAAGAGTCATCCGTGACGTGAAATTCAATTTAGAGGAATACTGCGAAGTTTCAGGCGACAATAACGAAGTCATCGACTACGTCATGTCAGGCGCGGCGGCGTTTGCAGAGTTCTACGACGTAAAAGTGAAATCGCTTAAAATCACCGTGGAAGTTCCAAAAGGACAGGACGAAGTCGGTATTTCCGAGATTAAAATTCTCGGGAAAGCGGGAGGTGCACAATGAAAAAGAGGAAGATTGCCGCGCTCTTGGGCGCGTGTGCGCTCGTTTTTTGCATGGCAGGCTGTTCGGATATCGTAAAGGATCCCAACCCCTATCCCGTTCCGACGAAGCGCGTTGCCCAGCTGGACGCGGACATGACGATCGACGGTAAGTTCGACGAAGCGCGTTGGAAAGATGCGCGCTGGCTGAACGGCGTGGATAAAATCAACTCGAAACAGTTTGCCGATATCTCGTTTACAACTTCTTACGGCACGAAAGGCGTTTACTTCGGCATGAAGGTGGAAGAGCACGGCACGAATATTTGGGTAAATCCCGACAGGGCTTCCTATATGAACAGCTGTATCGAAATGTATATGGGACCGGGCGAAGATACCGACGAGCACCGTCTTTTCGAGTTCGACTTTCTTGCGAACGGCTCGTATACTTCCAAGTTCCGTTACAGCGATTGGACAGAGGTGAAGGCGCCTGTCAATATTTTGCCCATTGTTGCTTCCGAGACGATCGGGGGAGAAGTGAACACGCCCGAATGCACGGGATATATTGTCGAAGGGTTTCTTCCGTTCGCCTATCTCGACTTTGTGGGCTATGACGTAAGCGATCCCCAAAACATGATTCTCGGCATTGCGCCCGTTCATATCTTTTCGTTCAACTACAACGGAACGGATACGGACGCGGATCGGTTTTGGTCGCCTTGGCCGGGCGAATATCTGCCGAACTTCAACATGTGGAATCCTTCCACGTTCTTCCGCTTCGGCAAGAGCGGTCTTATAAGCCATAAGATCATCGTCAACCAAACGGGCTCGGGTACGGGCACGGTGCGGGAAAAATCGGGGCTCGATTACGTTCTTTCGGGCGTGGATACGACGTTCGTCGTGCAGACGGTAAACAATGCAAAGGTGAAGGCGATTACGGTAAACGGCGTCGACTATATGGATAAATTGAGCGAGGTGCAGGGCGAATACCGATTTACGGTGGAGAAGCCCTCGCAGGATATCGTAATCGACATTGAAATCGGATAGAGTGCTGAAATTGCATTTTTGTAAAAAAGATAAGGAGGAAAAAAATGAAAAAGAAAAAACTTTTGTTGCCGCTTGCCGTGATGACGCTCTCGTGCGGGCTTTGCGCGGGGATCTTAACGGGTTGCGGCGGTGAACACAAACACGACTACACGAAGTGGGCGCACGACGAAACGGGGCACTGGCAGATCTGCGCGGAGGACAACGAAACGACGGAGAAAGAGCCGCACGTATGGGCGGACGGTAAGTGCGAGTGCGGTGCGGAACAACCCGCATACGGCACTGCTTCGGGCAACGTAAAGATTTTAAAGCTTGGCGAAAACGTAACCGATTATGTGGGCGTTACGATCGACGCGGGCGAGGACGACGGCATCGAAATCGACTACAATACTCAGACGGGCGCGTTTACGATTACAAACGCACGGGTCGGCAAGGTCTATAAATTCAGCATTTCCAAGGAGGGATATCTGACGACTTATGTCAATGTGCAAGCAGTCAAGGATCAAAACGTTGCGCTTGGCGACTGCGTCTTGCAGTACGACGCGTTCACGCACGGCTCGCATACGGGCAGCGATTGGAGCGGAAACTACGGCACTCCTTCAAAAATCGATAAATCGCATGTCAACGATGCGGAAAATGCTTATTTTACGATCGGTGAAGGCACGGGCGATTTCTACGTCTACTCCAAGGAATCTTACGGCAGCGTAACGGCGAGCGTTACCTATAAAGAGGGAGTAACGTGGGGCGCAGACGATGCGGAGAGAGGCAATCAGGGTTTGCGTCTCGTGTTCGAGGACGGTAAAGCCGTGATGATCCGTATCGAAAAAATGTCGGACGGCAAATTCAAAGCGCAGTGGATCGGCGGTAACGACTGGGAAGAAACGCCTATTTTTGATAATTGGGATTTCGGTTCGGGAGAAGCATATTTCAATCCGTTTAGCGCAGAGACGGAAACGCAATACAAGGAATCGGGCGTCGAGCTCAAACTCGTGCGCAACGGCGGCGTTGTTCGCGCGTATGTTAATGGGCAGTTCATGGGCGAACAGATTCTTCCCGAAGAATACGCAACGCAAAAATGCCGTGTGGCGCTTGCGGCGGCACACGTGAACGGCGGGGTAAACATTCCTTTCTCAATTTCGCAAACGCTTCCCGAAGTTGAATTCGACAGCGCTCTTACTTTGAAAACGGGAATCCTTCCCCAAGGGGTGGAAGTGTCTCTCGACAAAACCGAGGGATATAAGAGAGGCGATCTCGTGACGCTTTCCGTGAAGCTTCCGGAGGAAGGGGACTTCATGATCAGTTCGATCAAACTTGGAGAGGTTTCTTTGCTCAATCGGCTTGCAGACGGCAAGGTATCGTTTATGCTGACCGAAAAGACAAACGTCCTCACGGTTGCGGTAAAACAGATAGCGTATGCTACTCTCACCAACGTTGCCGTTATAGGCAAGAAGTACGATGTTACGGGAAATTCCCTTGCGGATGGAACGACGATCACGCTCAAAGGACAGGGCGGCTTGGAGAACGTGGAAATTACCGTAACGAACGGAACGTTCTCAAAGGATCGCGTGGCGCAGGGCACCTATTCGGCGGAGATTGAAGGTTATAAGCCCACAACGGTCGTAATCGGCGCAAACGGAATCGAAACGATCGTATTCGAATACGAGGATGCGTTCGATTTGGTTCAAGGCTGGGGCTCAAAGAATCTCGATCGGCAGAACGACGGTTATCTGAAGGGCGGCAACGAAATGGAATCGCTCCTCACGAAGGCGCTTTACAACAACGTTGCGTTTACCGTTTATCTGAGCGGCGCTTACGGCGACGGCAAAATCGACGGCGGCAATCAGGGCATCGCGTTCCGTTTCGACGGCGGCGGATATGTTCTTATTCGTATGGAAGGGAAACAAAAAGTCCAGTTTGCAAAGCCCGAAACCTGGTGGCAGAAAGATGACGCGGCGGAAGACGCAGACTGGAACGATTTGATCTTCTTCAAGGAAGGCGATGAATATCTTAGGGATTATGCCGAAGGCAGGTTAAAGCTTACGCTCGTACGAGAGGGCGTTACGTTCTACGCATTCCTGAACGACAAGTATATCGGTTGCCAAACGGTGAGCAGCAAGTACGAAAACGTTGGTGCGCACGTCGGAATTTATTGGAGTGGAACGAATAACGACGCAGAAAAGACTTGGAAATTCGAGATGAGCGAAACTCTGCCTGATCTTTCGGCCTCGGTTACGACCGGCACGACGGCAAACGGCACGGTCGTACTCTCTACTCCAACTCCCAAATACGGCGATGCTGTCACAGTCACGCTTACGCCCGACGAGGGATACATTCTCAAATCGCTCACGGTAGGCGGCAAAGACGTGACGGATTCGGTTACGTTTGACGAGAACAAGGTCGGAACGTATACCTTCACTGTAACTGCCGATACGGAGATCGTCGCCGAATTTGAGGCTGCGACTTACGGAAACATAGACACGGCCATTTCCGGTTTGAAGGGAACGGAAGAGATTGTCTTAAACGGCACAAAAGTAACTCTTACGAATGCCAAGGCGGAATACGAGTACACGATTGCAGACGGCAAGCTCACACTTCATAACGTGCTGACGGGCGAATATACGCTTGCAGCAGAGGGTTATGTATCGCAAACGGTAAACTTGACACAGAGCGGTATTGCAGAGTCAATCGTGCTTGTTTACAATATCTTCACTTCCGCGCCTGATTCTGCCGATTTGTCGAAGCTTAACGATGGCAAGGTCATTGCAACGGGTAACGGCGGCGTCGATCTTGAAACAAAAAAGCAGTATACAAACGTTACCGTAGAAGCTCATTTCGACGTGCCCGATTACAACAGCAGGCGTTACAGTGTTGCGCTCGTGTTCGCCGACGGCAAGAACTTCCGCGTTGACTTTGCGGTTCAGGACAACGGCAACAACATTTTGCAGCAGACTAACTGGAGTAGCATGATGTTCAACTGGGAATTGGTTGATTTTCCCGAAAACTATTTTGCGGCAGGAACGAACAGCTACTCCGAACAGGAAATCAGAGATGAGTTTATCGCCAAGGGACTTACCTATAAGCTCGAACGCGACGGCGCGACGGTGAAACTGTATATCAACGGCGTGCTCATGAAGACCTATACGCTCCCCGACGAGTATAAAGATCAAGAAGCGCAGCTCAAATTCATCTTCGACAGCAACGGCACGGACGGCATGAAGGGCTTCAAGTTTAATATTACCGTTCCCGAAGCGGACGGCGGAGCGGTATAACGGGGCAGACGTTCTCCGCAAGGCGTACCCTTGCGGAGGCTCTATATCAAGGAGGAAAATTATGAAAGGTAAAAAAACAGCGTTGATTGCAATGGGGCTTGCGTCCATGTTTTCCCTCGGCGTGTTTGCGGGCTGCGGAGGCGGCGGAAAGGGAGATAGCCTCGGCAATAAGGAAATCGGCGACCGCACCGTAATCAAATTTTACTGCGACGCGAACGCAACGAGCGAAAAGGCATGGTTCGATCTCATTACCGCCTATAACGACGGCGTGGGCTATGATACCGATAAAGTTTACGTCAAGGCAAAAATGCAGAAAGGGGCTTCGAGTCCTGCGGCAAGCTATTTTACAAAGAGCGTGAATTACGCCTACAACGTGGTCGCCATGAACGATTCGCAGGATACTTTCCAGACGCTCGCAATCAAGCGTGACGACAAGGCGCCGAACGGTTACTTCCTCGATCTTACGGACTATGCGGCGGCAGACGAGGATTTTCAAAAGAATACGATCTCCGAGAGCACGCTCAACTGGTGGCGCATGACCTACAACAAGAACGCCAAACAGGGCGCGGGGAAGGAAAAGCACGTCGTGGGCGCGGGACAGAATCTGTTGGGCGTTCCCTACGGCACCAATGCCCACTTTAACTGGTACAACAAAACGCTTTTTACGGCGCAGGGAATCAATCTCATTTCCGTTCCCGAAGAGGAGCTTGATGCCTACAACACCGAGCACGGTTCTTCGATCAAGCCTCACGGTTATGCCGAATATAAACATGCGCCGTTCACAGGTGCAACGCCGTCTCAGACTTTGGACGGCAGAACGGTGTATAAAGTATTCAACGACTGTATCGGCATGAATTGGGAAGAACAGCGTTATCTCTTCAAATATTTCACCAAGGAATACAATTCTTCCTCGACCTCGACCTACGGCTTTTGTTCGGAATACTGGTTCAACTACGGCTGGTCGGTGGGCGGCGACGTCATGGGTTTCAACGGCACCGATTACGACTTCACGCTCATGGATGAGCGCCCGAATTATATCGTCACGAAAGACAATACTCTCATCAACGGCGTTACTTACAACGCGGGCGAGATCGTCCGCTACGAGGACAGAGTGAACGGGATCGAAAACGCGACGGATAAACCTGCGGACATCTATGAAATCGAGTCGCAGTACAACGCCATAAAAGAATACGTTTCGTTGCAGGTGACAACAGATAAAATGGTGGACGGCGCTTTCAAAGGCTACGGCGTGGCTACGCCCGAAACAGGTTCGGCGGATAACTTTTTCAACACCTCGCAGATCGCCATGGTGCGCGGCACGCCCGAAAGTATCGTCAACAAAGAGGATAAATCCGAATTCGACATTTGCATGCCCGAAACCTACCGCGAATACGAGGGCGGCAGCGTGTATCAGAGCGGCGGGGACGGTTTTGCGCATGAGTATTTGAAAGTAATCGGCGAAACGTACGACGACGTAGAATATACCGGCGATCTCAAAGTTGTGAACGGCACGAAGATCGTGGGAAACAGCACTTCGGCAAGCATTTCGCAGGGGCTTGTGATTCCCGCCTGCTCCGATCCTGCAAAGTATCAGGCGGCTTGGAACTTCATCAGTTGGGTGGCAACCGAAGGGCAAAAATATATCGCCTATACCAAAACGCTTGCGCCCGTAGCTGCAAAAACGCTGTTCAGCAACGACTATATGGGCAACGAGGACGTGGCGCACGGCAAGAACCTGTATGCGGTCGCCAAAATGTCGCAGAACGCCGGCAGAGGCGACTGGGGTTATTTCGAAGGAGGTAAGTGGGTAAGAGATTGGTCCGGCGACTTTAACGGTAGCGTGCGCAAGGGAACCATGACGTTGAGCGAGTTTGCAAAGGCAAACGGCACAACCGCGAAAACCGCGCTCAATAATATGTACTGCGTGATCAAGGGGATACGTTAATGGAAGAGTTCCTTACGAAAGAGGCAACGTCGCCGCAAAACGCGGCGGCGACCTCAGTGAAGAGCGGAAAGCCCAAAAAGAAGAAGTGGAAATCCGTTCATTGGATGTGTTTCGGGATTGCGCTTATTCCGATCGTTGCGTTCTTCATCTTTAACGGTATGCCCGTCGTGTTGTCGTTTATCTCCATGTTCACGGAAATGGACGACAATATACTGGATACCATGCATTGGAACAGTTTTCTCAATTTCGGCACGGTATTCGCCGACAAGTCTTTTGGGAAAGCGTGGGGCATCACGCTTTGGCTTGCAAGCGCACAGTTCGTAACGCTTGCAATTGCGCTTGTCATTGCGGTGCTGCTCGAAAAAAAGACTAAGGGCGCAAAGGCGATGCAGGTGCTGTTCTTTATACCGTATATCTGCTCCACTGTCGCAATCGCAATCATGTGGTCGTGGATCTTTCACGGGGATAAGCTCGGCGTTCTCAATTCGATTTTTGGCTCGAATATCAAATGGCTCTACGATGAAAGTCATCCGTACCGCTTAACGTGGTGTATTTATATCACCATTTTGTGGCAGGGACCTGCGTACGGTATTGTCATGTTCAAAGCGGCGCTCAAAAATATCAGCCCCACGCTTTACGAGGCGGCGGATCTGGACGGCGCGAACGGCTTTCAGAAATTCTGGTATATCACGCTCCCGGGCATCAAATCGGTTACGCTCTTTCTGGTGCTTGCGGGCATTACGTCGGGTTTCGGCGTGTTTGATTCGGTGCTCGTCCTCGCACCCGTGCAGTGGACGGGCGTTGCGGGACCCGATAATGCGGGACTTACCGTAAACTACTTCATTTATCTGAAAGGCGTTGCGGACGGCGATATGGAGATCGCGGCGGTCGCAAGCTGGTTCTTATTTGCCGTTACCTTTGTAGTCACCTACCCCATTATCAAATGGCGCAATAAAGTTTCGGAGGAGGACTAAATGGAAGAAGTTTTTCAGCAAGATATTTCACTAACGGATCCCGAAACGAAAGCGCCTGCCGTGCAAAAGCAGAAAAACAGTAAAGGGATCATCATCTCGCGGATTGCCATCTATGCCGTACTCATTTTGTGGAGCTTATGGATTTTGGCGCCTTTCCTCGTGATTATCGTTACTTCTTTTACAACAAATGCAGAATACGGCTCAGCGGAAGGATATATCTGGTTCCCGAAAAACCCGTCCTTTGAAGGGTATCAAAGACTTTTCACAGACGACCCGTTCATGTATAACGGCGTTCCGTCGCTCCTTCGCGGCTTCTTCAACACCATGTGGATCACGCTTATTCCGCTGTTCTCCATGTTGATTCAGTCGCTTCTCGTGGCGTACGTCTATGCACGGTACAATTTCCCGTGTAAAAATCTGCTGTTTATCGTCACGGTATCTTTGATGTTTATCCCTTTGGGCGCGTTCGGTTTTGTGGGGTATATGTTCTATCAGAATATCGGCTGGACGGAAGGCGGCGCCGCAGTGCTGCCGTTGATTGTTCCGGGGCTGTTTGCAAGCGCGGGCACGGTGTTCTTTTTGCGCCCCTACGTCGAGGGGATCAACAAGGAAATCATCGAAGCCGCCGAAATAGACGGCATGGGTTTCTGGCGGGTGTTCTTCTCGATCATCATTCCGCTTTCAAAGCCCGCGCTTGTGGCGCAGTTTATCTTCGGCTTTGTCGGCGGGTACAACAACTATTCGGGTGCTTTAATGTACTTGAACGACAATGACGAATTGTGGACGCTGCAGCTTTCTTTGCAACAATTGATTGCGTATCTGTCTACGTCCGAAGAGGGGGATTACAATTTTCAGTGCGCGACGGCGCTTATGTCTATGTTGCCCCTTATAGCTCTGTATATCGGCTGTCAGAAGTTCTTCATCGAGGGCATTTCTTTCGGCGGCGGAAAAGAATAAAAGACATTATTAAAAAAGCGGAACCCGCACCGTTTTTTAAGTAGAACGGTGCGGGATTTCTATAAATGGACGGAGAAAACAAAATGAAAAAGACACTAAAAGACTTAACTACGGAAGAAAAATTGCGCCTCATCTGCGGAAAAGATTGTTGGCACACCTGCGATTTTGACGGAAAGCTCCCTTTCGTGCGAGTGACGGATGCAAGCATGGGAGTGAGAATGCCTGTCGATCCCGTACAATGGGACGGCGTAAAACCGTCCGTTTCCTACCCCTCGCTTCAAATGCTCGGTAACACTTGGGATTTGGGGACGGTGCGTACTTACGCAGAATGCGTGGCGGACGACTGCCTCGACTACGGCGCGGATATTCTGCTCGGACCGGGGGTGAATATCAAGCGTTCGCCGCTTTGCGGACGGAACTTTGAATATCTTTCCGAAGATCCGTATCTTGCGGGCGTGATGGCAAGGGGATATATTTCGGCATTGCAATCGGAGGGCGCGGGCGCGTGCGTCAAGCACTTCTGCTGCAACAACCTTGAATACAACCGCTTACAGCAATCGAGCGAGGTGGACGAACGCACCTTGCGCGAAATCTATTATAAGCCGTTTGAAATCGCCATGGAAGCAAAGCCCGTTTCTTTGATGTCGAGCTATAATCGTATCAACGGAGTGTACGGCTCGGAGTACCAAAAGGGCTACGACGTTTTAAGGAAAGAATACGGGTTTGACGGATTGATCATGTCCGATTGGGATGCGGTGAGGGACAGAACCAAAGCTGCAAAGGCGGGGCTCGATCTCGAAATGCCATATCATCCCGAACACTATGAAGCGCTCGTGTCGGATTTTCGGGCAGGGAAAATAACGGAAGAAGAAATCGACGTCTGCGCTCAGCGCGTCCTCGATTTGGTCTGCCGCTGTAAAGAGATACAAAAGGGCAAGACGCGCAAATACGCACTCGAAGAGCGAATTGCATTTACGCAAAAAGCAGAGGAAGAGGGGATCGTATTACTTAAAAACAACGGCGTGTTGCCGCTCAAAAAGGGTCAAATTCTTTCTATGTGCGGTTGGTTCGCGCGTTCCTCGGCATATAACCGCAAGAAGCCCGAACTCATTTCGGGCGGCGGTTCGGGACACGTCGTGCGGCTCACACCCATGTTCGATATGCTCGAAATCATGAAGCGCGTACACGGCGGGGAGATTTCTTACGAGCCCGCGTTTTCCGAGGATGGGGTGGACAGCTCGTTCATGATCCCCGGAAACGCCGTAGACAACGCGGCAATGAGCGACGTGAATCTCGTGTTTGCGGGCACGGGCGCGCACCTCGAAAGCGAGGGCGGTGATAAACAGACCATGAAATTGTACGAGGCACAGGTGCGCACCATTCTCGATACGGCGGCAGTCAATAAAAATACGGTGGTTGTGCTGTTCGCGGGCTCGCCCGTCGATATGAGCGAATGGGTCGATGAGGTCGCGGCGGTCGTATACGTCGGCTTCCCCGGAGAAATGGGCGGTGAGGCGATCGCAAACGTGCTTACGGGCAAGGTCAACCCGAGCGGAAAACTTTCCGAAACTTTCCCGCTTTGTTACGAAGATACCCCTGTTTCAAAGGGTTATTCCGATACCAAAATTACGCGCTACGAAGAGGGGCTTGACGTGGGGTACCGATACTACGATACATACGGCGTTCCCGTCTTATTCCCGTTTGGATATGGTTTGAGTTATTCGAAGTTTGAATATTGCAATCTCTTGCTGAAAACGGCGGGCGATGGGTTGGACGTAAATTTTGAAATTGAAAATCGTTCTGATATCGACGGGAAAGAGGTCGCGCAGGTTTACGTGCGGGCAATGAGCTCTTACGTCTACCGCCCGTATAAGGAGCTGAAAGGCTTTGCCAAAACGCTTGTAAAAGCGAGCAAGATCGAAAAAATCTCCGTGCGCCTCGATCGCCGCGCATTCGAATACTGGTCTACGGCGACGAGTGGGTGGAAAATCGAGGACGGCGTTTACGAAATAATTATCGGTGCGTCGTGTGCAGACGAACGGCTTTCCGCAAAAGTAAAAATAAAGAACGGAGAACTCAGCGTTTTGTAAGGAGAAAGCATGGAACAAATCATTTACGGCAATATCCGTGTGCAGCTTTTAAGTGAAAATATTGTCCGAATCGAGTACGGGAAGAACGGAAAATTCTGCGATGAAAACACTTTTTTCATACCGAGCAGAACGGATTACACAGGCGGCGTTGCTTATACGCAAGAAGAGGATGTAGTCTGTTTCGGGGATTACGAACTATATCTTCCCGAGAACGCGGAGAGCTTGAAGGGCGTGCGGCTCGAAAAGAACGGCAGTAAAGTTTATGCATACAGAAAGCTGCAAAATAGCGGAGAATTACCGCCGCTCGGTAAAACGCCCGAAGTGTTCGCTCTTGCGGATACGCCGAGGATCATTGTTCCCGAGGGCGGCTATTCGGCGGAAAGAAAGGGCGAATATACCGTCGAAGAGAACGTAGAAGATATCTATTTATTCCTCTGCGGCGGCGACGCGAAACGGTTGCGCAAGCTCTATGTGGAGCTTACGGGAAGGAATGAACTCGTGCGCCTTTCCGTGCTCGGCGGCTGGAATAGCAAATACTATGCTTATTCGGAGCAAGAGGCGAAACAACTGATTTTAGATTACGAGGCGCACGATGTTCCTTTGGACGTAATGGTGATCGATACCGATTGGCGGGATTGTAAAGATGGCTGGGGATACGACATCAATACAAGGCTGTTCCCCGATATGAAACGGTTTATGGACTTTGCGCACGAACACGGGGTGGAGGTTTGTTTTAACGATCACCCCGAACCCGTTAACGGTTCATCCGTTTTCGCGCCCGAAGAAATCGAATACCGTGAAAGAAACCTGCAAGCCTTAATGGAGTTTGGACTCGATATTTGGTGGTATGATCGGAACTGGACGACGCACCTCGTTTCACCCTCGAAAAATATCTATTGGGAAACGTTGGGGCTGTATTTGTTTCAGGACACAACGCGGCATTTTTATCAAAAACAGGCGGGCAATAAAGAAGTTTACCGCCGTCCCGTCGTCATGGGAAATGCGGTGAACGTGGTTAACGGAAATTATATGTGCATTACGGACAGCGCGTCGCACCGCTATTCCGTGCAATGGACGGGGGATATTGCAAGCGAACCGGACGCGCTTGCGCAGGAAGTCGACACGCTTATCAAATGTACGAATCACTGCGTTCCGTATGTCAATTCTGATTGCGGCGGACATCTGGGCAATCCCGATAAAGAGGGATTTATCCGTTGGATGCAGTACGGAACGCTATCACCTGTGTTTCGTCCGCACTGTACTAACACCGTAAAACGTACGCGTGAGCCGTGGGTGTATGACGGGGAAACCTTGGATATCGTGCGTAAATATAACAATCTGCGCTATCGCTTGCTTCCCGTTATCTATAAGAACGCGTACAACGCATATGAAACGGGAGAACCGATATTCAAATCACTCGGCTTTGAATACCCGAAAGATAAAAAAGCGATTGCGCAGAACGGCGAATATATGCTCGGGAATAATTTGCTGATTGCGCCGATCGGAGGAGCGTATCCCGCGCCCGTTGCAAGCGAAAATTATAAATCTTCGGTAAAAGCGACTTTCTTCGACGGAACGGAGTTAAAAGGCGAGCCGATTACCCAAACGAATTGGAAGACGCTCGAAATGGTTTTAAATCACGTATCGCCCGAAAACGGGGTGCCCGTCTACAATTTCTCCGCGAGATTTGAAACGACGTTACAGTTCAAACAGAAAACACAGCTCTATATTAAGTGCGACGACGGCGCAACCGTTTGGGTGGACGGAAAAAAAGTTTTAGAGGATAAAACTCTGCACTCCATGATGCTTTTCCCGCTCTGCGAAATGAGCGCGAACGAAGAACATAAAATCGAGATCGAATACTTTCAGGCGGGCGGAGAAGCAAGTTGTGTATTATGCGCCAAGGAAGTGCAAAGCGAAACGGGAAGGCAGGTGTATCTTCCCAAGGGCAAATGGCTCGATGTATTTACGGGTAAAATCTATTCGGGAGGAAGAACGGTTACGCGCGAGTACGTCTTGCGCGAAATGCCCTTGTTCGTGCGTTTGGGCGCGTTTCTGCCGCTTGCGCACGAGGCAAGAAACACCAAAAGGCAAAAATGGGATAGGCTCGTCTACGATTTTTATCCCGATAAGGACGCTTCGGATGAAGGGTATTTATACGAGGACGACACCGAAACAACGGCATACCGTTTGGGGCAGTTCCGAAAGAGCGCTTATGAGGCGGGTTACGACGCGGCGAGCAATGCGTTCGTGGTGAGGCTGCATACCGCACAGGGAAGCTTCGAGGGCGAGAAGTGTTTCGACCGTCGCGATATTACGCTCAAATATCACTTATTGAAGGGCGCGGAAAGTGTTCGGAAAGTCACGGTCAACGGCGCAGAATTCGGATTTATGAAAGCGGAAAAGAACAGCTCTGCGTTCCCTCTCGATACGGCGGATAGCGCGGCGGACAGCGGCGTGATCATTGTATCCGTCCAAACGGAAGTAAACAGGGAGTATGAAATCAGGTTTTATTTGTAAAACAAGAACGAAATATCCCTGTCCGCAGTTTTGGAGAGAGCATTGGCAGAGATAAACGGCGAATATCAGAGCATAAAAAAACTGATACGAGGGTGTTCGTATCAGTTCCGATTGGCTGTCCTGGATTTGAACCATCGAATGACGGAGTCAGAGGAATTAATCAAAATGATAGCCACAATATATAGTGGTTGTAAAAAATAAAAAATACAATATATTGCGCCCCCAAACGATTTTCAAAACTTTACTCCCAAAAACCTCCCTAATTTTTGGGAGTGACGGACTAATCGTCATTTTCGTTCAACTTTTCTGCTAAAAAATGCATATAATTAGGAAACAAAATCGGGGCAAAAGCCCCGATTTTGTTTCACAACTGTGTATTTTTAGAATTTAAATCCAAATAGTGTCCCTGATCCGTCTGGGGCATCATTTAATTCTAAAACTATGTCGTTTTTATTGAGTTTGTATGTAGTTCCATCTTGCTGTTTAGGGACAACACTATCAATCATCGTAATTATGCATTGCATCCCATCTTTAGAAAGTGTTTTAATTAATTCTAAATATGCAATAGCAAACTTAGGGTCGTCGCCGTCCAAGCAACCATCATGAAAAGTGAACCTATAATATGAATCGTTCAAATAACTATTAATAACAGCTAAATCCATGCATGCACATATTTCTTTCATATAGGTATGACCTTTGTTTTCTTTGGTGGGTTCGCCCATTGAGTTTATAAAATCAAATCTAAAATTCAAGTTTCCCGTGCTCATGAGCTCAAAGCTTAATACTGCGTCAGAACCAATGATAAATTTGATATAATCAGCAAAATCTTTTTTTATCTGTTTTCCTTTTTCGGTTCCTGTTTGTACTTGGGTCATTATGCGGCGCTTTGCATCTTCTAATTTTAGTTTATTTTTGGCAATAAAATCATTTTTTTCATTTATAGAACTTATAGCATTGATTTTTTCATTAACATCATGGAGACTTGAATTTAAATGGATGATTTCTTTTTGTGCCTCTTTAAACTTTTGGAAGGTTTCCAATTCGCTAAGTTTGCTTAATGCAGATATTCGTTGTTCATTAAGGGATATTAAAGAGACATCAATTCCTTTTTGCCGTTCTAATTTTTCGTTTAATAAATCATTGAGTCTTAATCTTCTATCGTTAGTTATCTTTTTATTGAACTCATTTAATTGTTCAAAGCTTTTTTTGAGCTTATCAGGGAAAAGTATTTTGAATTCTTGATACAATTCAAATACATCATCATAATTATAAGCAATATCAGTATCTAATGATTCAGTAATAGCCTGTATTTCTAGTTTTAAATTATACGCTTCAACATTAAGTGAAGCTATATCTGCTTCTATTTGTTTTACTAGCTCGTCGGATATTTCTGCCTCGCGTTGATAAAAATCAAATGATTCAGATTGTTGTGATAATGTTTTTATCTTGCTTTCTATTACTTCTTTAATGCTTTGATATTTATCAAACTCTGTTTCTTTAACATTATAGCGTTTTTTAAGTTGGTCAATTTCGTTTAGGGCGGTTTTGATAATTTCGTTTATATTAAATATTTCTGCCAGTATTTTTCCATTGTATCCTAGGAGCTCAAAAAGCATAGGTTTCCAATTTTTTTCTTTACCTTTAATATACTTGCTTAATTGGAAAGGATCGCTATAATCTTCTTGTCCTCTTAGGAAGTAAGTTAATGAATTTCTATATTTTACGTCCGAAAGAATATTAAAGGCTAAAAGACTCTGTAATACGGTTTGTGCATTTTTTTTGCCATTTACGGAATAATCATCAAAATCCCAATTTTCTTCATAAACAAAATTTTGCTTACCTTTATCATGAAGTTTAATCGAAACTAAATTAGAGTTAGGTTTTCTTTTTATAGTTGCATATTTACCATTGTTTAGTTTAATTTCCAAAAAGAAAATATAATCTTCAAATGTTTTTCCATCAAAATATCCTCCTTTCGTTGTATCTTTCAAAAGGAGGTAGTCTACTAATCGAACAATAATGGTCTTACCCAAATTATGGGCGTTTGAAATTTTTTCTTTTGGGAAATCAATTCTACCGATAATAATATTAACTCCATCGTTAAAATCAATGGTTTTGAAACTATCTTTATTAGTATAAAGCTTACTTAATTTCATTTTTCAACTCCAACATATCAGTTTCAGCATTATAGTTAATTAAATCTAAAAGGAACAGGAAATCTAGGCTTAAAATAAATAATGGCTCACTGTCTTCGCCTAATTTTTTTATAAAGGTTTCATAAAGTTTTTTGCTTGTAAGTTGATTCTTTTTAGATAATATTTTAAGAATCGTATAGCTGTTATATACTATACAATTAAAGGGATCGGTAAATTTATTTGGTTTAATCATTCTTTTATACCTATATCACAACGCGTATACATGTAGTAAGCTAATAAATTAAGTAAATAACCGTTTTTAGCGAACAATTCCTGATGATTGATTTTAGCATAATCAAAGAGAACAGGTAAAATATCTTGTAGTTTTTTTCCGTTACGTACATCGCTAAAAATTCGACCTTGAATTTCAGGAAGAATACATTTATATTTTTCAGTGATATTTTTATTTCTTATGTTTTTAAAAAACTTATCAAATGTAGCAAAATGGGCGTAGTAAGTTTTTATCACATTATCAAAAAAATCCTGATCAATTCCATTTAGTTGATTTTTTTGCGATAAGTCTATTAATGCGAAATCGTCCAACTCAGTAGGAGTTTGTTGAATATTCTCATAAAGGGCATTTATTATTTCCGCCATAACTTGTGGGCTAAAAGCATAATGCTGGGACGCTGTGATTTCAATATTAATATCACCCCCAGCAGTAAAATTGTTATTGCCTGTAACAGTTAAATTAGTTTTTGACATTAATATTACCTCCAGCAGTAATATTGTTATTGCCTTTTACTTTGGTGGAAATTTTTGTTTTAACTGAAACATTAATGTCCGGATTGTTTTCTATTATAAAATTAAGCTCTTTCTTGATTTCTTTTGATTCTTTTTTTGCAAAAAAAGCAAATATAAATGATAGTACAGCGACGACGGTAGAAATACAACTTAGTACTAATTCAGCAATTTCCATATTATCTCCAGTAAAATACTTTTCTTCATTATAGCATATTTAATTACAACCGTCAAGATAACGGTCACATAATAATGCGCTTATAACCAAATCAGTAATGTTTGTCAAGAATACGAGGGTGATACTATTGAAATTTTTGGCAATTTATGATATAATCAAAAGGAATAGATAAAAGTGTGGAGTGCGATATGGCAAAAGGAACAAAAGCAAAACAAGAGAAATGTATGGAAGCGGCTCTTTGGGAGTCGGCTAATAAATTGCGCGGTGCGGTAGAACCGTCAGAGTACAAGCACGTTGTATTAAGCTTGATATTCTTAAAATACGCAAGCGACAAATTCGAAGAACGCAAACAAGAGCTAATTGACGAAGGTAAAAAAGCGTATATAGACTTCGTTGACTTCTACACGATGAAGAGTGTCTTTTATCTTGCGCCCGAATCTCGCTGGTCGTACATAATGGAACAGTCCAAGCAGAGCGATATTGCACTCAAAATTGATACTGCGCTTTTTACTATTGAGAAAAATAATCCGTCGTTGAAAGGTGCGTTGCCGGATAATTATTATTCCAGACTTGGACTTGATACTGCAAAGCTCGCTTCACTTTTGGATGAGATAAATAAAATCGAGCTTACGAAAGATAAAGAACAAGACGTTATGGGAAGGGTGTATGAATATTTCCTTTCCAACTTTGCTTTGCAAGAGGGTAAAGGTAAGGGCGAATTCTATACGCCTAAGTGCATAGTCAATTTGATTGCGGAATTAATCGAACCGTATAAGGGTAAGATTTACGATCCTTGTTGTGGCTCGGGCGGTATGTTTGTGCAGTCTATGAAATTTATTCAAGCTCATAACGGTAATACGCGCGAGGTTGCCGTGTTCGGACAAGAGTCCACGAATACAACTTTGAAACTTGCTCGAATGAATTTGGCTATACGAGGCATAAGCGGAAACTTCGGCACAAAGGCGGTTAGCACATTTACAGACGACCAACATAAGAACGAAAAGTTTGATTATATTATGGCGAATCCGCCGTTCAATCAAAAGGCTTGGCGTGGCGAAGATGAATTGACGGACGACTCGCGTTGGGATGGATATGAAGTACCGCCTACAAGTAACGCCAATTACGGTTGGATACTGCATATGGTGTCTCACTTGTCGCAGAACGGTGTTGCGGGATTCTTGCTTGCCAACGGTGCGCTTTCCGGCGACGGTACGGAACTTGCCATACGCAAAAAGCTGATAGAAAATGATTTGGTAGAAGCGATTATGATTTTACCGCGAAATCTTTTCTATACCACCGATATAAGTGTTACTTTGTGGATAATCAACAGAAATAAAAAAGCGCGTACCGTTATGCAAAACGGCGTGGCAAAAACCTATAGAGATAGGACGAAAGAAGTCTTGTTTGTGGATTTGCGCCAAATGGGTTCTCCGTATGAAAAGAAGTATATCGAACTTACGGAAGATGACCGTAAAAAGGTTGCCGAAACATATCACGCTTGGCAAACGCAGGAGTGGACAGATGAAAATAATATTGATGAGTATTGCTATTCAGCTAAATTTGACGAGATAGAGGCAAAGGGCTTTTCGCTTGTGCCGAGTAAGTATATTAAGTTTGTCAACCGTGATGAAAATATCGATTACGATACTAAAATGAAACAACTGCAAGCCGAGCTTACCGATTTGTTGAAGCAAGAAGAAGAATCCAAGAAAGATTTATTGCAGGTATTCAAGGAGCTGGGCTATGAAATCAAATTATAAAAAGCTCGCTCCATATATTAGGCAAATTGATGAGCGGAATACAGAGGATATTCATTATGAATTACTTGGTGTATCCGTTGATAAATGCTTTATTAAATCAATAGCTAATACAGTAGGGACGGATTGGCGCGGTTACAAGAAAATTCGCCGTGGACAATTTTGTTATATTCCTGACACTTCACGCCGTGGAGATAAAATAGGAATCGCATTACTATGTGATTATGATATCGCACTTGTTTCTCAAGCGTATACTGTATTTGAAATTTCGGATACTGCGAATTTGTTGCCTGAATATCTTAATTTGTGGTTCAAACGTCCCGAATTTGATAGGTATGCCCGTTTTCATTCACACGGAAGCGTAAGAGAAATATTTGATTGGGAAGAAATGGGTAATGTTACACTTCCAATTCCATCAATAGAGGAACAACAAAAAATTGTCGATGCCTATAACACAATTGAACGAAGAATTGCTATAAAAAGGCAGATAAATGATAATTTAGAGTCGCAAGCTATTACTATTTTTAAGCATAGCTATGAACAATGTGATGAAAGCGAATTAGTTTGCGGAACTATATCTAATTTGGGCGTGTTTGTTAGAGGTAAAAATCTAACGTCTGCTGAAATGAGAGAAGGAACCATTCCTGTTATATCTGCGGGTATTGAACCGTCTGGATTTCATAATGTATACAATGTAAATTCGCCTTCAATTACTATTAGTGGCTCAGGAGTAAACGCAGGATATGTTTCTTATCACGCAGAAAACATTTGGGCATCCGATTGTTCGTACAATAATTCCGCAAAATATATCCGATGCTTATATCTTTTGTTGCGTATAAACCAATCCAATATATTCGATATGCAGAAAGGCACAGCTCAACCCCACGTCTATCCAAAAGAAATTAATCCTTTTGAAATAAAGTTCCCAAATTCTACCGCTTTGGAAAAGGTTGAAAGTCAGCTCAAACCAATTTTCGATGACATTACGAGCAATTTGGTTGAAATAAAGGCATTACAAGAAACTCTTAAGGTATATTTAACAGCTATTTCAAGCCGCTAAATTATCATTTATCGTCCTTTTGTGGTATAATATTTGCCCATTATTACTAAAGGAGCAAATATTATGAAGGAAAAACTGATCAGGCAGATTCAACACGGAATGCTTGGAGTGTTGGATCAAAGACAACAAGAAATGCTAAAAGCGGTACTTTCTCGTTGTTTGGACGATTTCAATGTGGAGGAGAAACAGCACGATAATTGCGGAAAAGTAGAGAATAAGCGATATCTTGATATGTTTATAGCGGCAAAAAGAGTGGAGGGCTGTTCAGAAAAGACGGTAATTTACTATACTGCTACTATAAACAAATTTCTTGACTCTACAAATAAAGATATACGAGATATTTTAACTGACGATATAAGAATTTACTTGTCTGATTATCAAGAAAAAAATTCATCAAGCAAAGTTACAATGGACAATATGCGCCGAATATTTTCTAGTTTTTTCACTTGGCTTGAAGATGAAGACTATATTGTTAAAAGTCCTGTTCGGCGCATTCATAAAGTTAAGACTGCAAATATCATCAAAGAAACTTTTTCTGATGAAACATTGGAGATTTTGCGTGATACTTGCACGGAAATTCGCAATTTAGCAATGATTGAGCTGTTAGCTTCCGCCGGTATTCGTGTAGGCGAGTTGGTTTTACTTAATCGGGATGATATTAATTTTAATGAACGTTCCTGTATCGTTTTTGGTAAAGGGGATAAAGAACGCGAAGTTTACTTCGATGCCCGAACTAAATTGCACTTGCAAACGTATCTTCATATGAGAACGGATGATAATCCTGCGCTTATTGTGTCACTAAAAGCACCGTATAATCGTCTTACTATTTGTGGGGTAGAAAAAGCTGTGCGAAAACTTGGCGCAATGGCTTCAATTGAAAAGGTGCATCCACATAAATTCAGGCGAACTCTTGCAACTATGGCGATAGACAGGGGAATGCCAATAGAGCAAGTACAAAAGCTTTTGGGGCATAAAAATATAAATACCACTATGCAATATGCAATGGTTAATGCTGTTAACGTAAAGAATTCACACAGAAAAATACTCGGATAGGAGTTTGAATGATACAAATTAAACCTTTAAGCGAAATAATTAAATGGGTAGATGTACGAAATAGAGGAATTGTATCCGAAAATTTACTTGGTATCAACATTGACAAATGTTTTATGCCTTCCGTAGCCAATATCATCGGTACGGACTTATCTAATTATAAGCTAATTTCAAAAAATCAATTTGCTTGTAACCCTATGCACGTTGGACGTGATGAAAAAATGCCCATTGCTATATATTGCGATGATGTTCCGTCTATTGTTTCGCCAGCATATTTCGTTTTTGAAGTTAAAAATAGCGATTTAATTATTCCTGATTATTTAATGCTTTGGTTTAGTAGAGCAGAATTTGACCGTGAGTGCTGGTTTCATACCGATGGAAGCGTGCGTGGCGGTATTACTTGGGAAGAAATTGTCGAAATGACGGTACCCATTCCTCCATTTGATGAGCAAAACGCTATTGTAGAGCAGTATAAAGACATTGAAAGATGTATTGAGTTAAAACGGCAAATAAATGATAATTTAGCGGCTTGATATCTGTGTTAGTAAAGCATGTTGCAACATTGTTAATTGCTCAATTTCTACTTTGTTTGCATTTATATAAGTAAAAATTGGTTCAATTCGATTAGAAAATTGATCCATATATTCTTTTGTAGGCACTACAATTTGTATTTTTCTAAAATCCGGAACAGTTAGTTGTTGCTGTGAAGTACCTGAACTTGTTAATACTGAGTTTTTTAAAAAGAAATACAAATATTTTGCTGTGATTATATTAGATAAAGGCGTTACGGATATTAGCCTTACAATTGGGAAATATGGTATTTGGCGTAGACAAGTAAAACCCACTGTTCCACGAGCAGAAACTGTAACACTTTCTTTGAAAACTTTAGCCTTGTCCGTGTATCCATATAAACCTTCTTGCTCGACGCCATTAGAATATATTGGAACATTACAAATAGATGTTTTTATATCCGAAAAAATTTGTGGTCTGTCTCCTCCTGCGATAATAATTGCTATGTTTTCGAGTGTTTGAAACAACCAGCCAATAGGTAACTCATTAGCGCAATACATTACAAACATTTCGTTAAGCCGATTTACTTTGCGCATATGCCGCCACCTCCTCGAACGTCATGCCGTTAAAGATTTCTTCCACTACTTCCCGAAACTCTTCAAAGCTCGATTTTCTGCCCTGTTTGGCTCTGATTATGTCGCCGACGGTTGCTTCGTTTTCCTCATTCAAATGATGCAAGTTGACTTGAAAAACGTCGGCAAGCTGTAAAAAGATTCGCGGCGCAATCTTCTTGACATGTTCCCGGTTTGCGATCACGTCAAAGGGCAACGGGTCGCGGCTCGGCAGGAGTTCGCCCAGCGTCGCGCCGTCGGAACAGTCGCCGCTTCGTGAAGATACGCGCACCGGTGCATCAAGGCTAATTCGGCTTATAACTTCATGTTTGCCGCCGTACATTAAGCGGTAAAAGCTCCCATAAATGCCCATGACTATTGACCGTTCGCCCGTCAAGTCGTATGTGATAAAATCGACGTAGATTTGCTGGACGTACTCTTGCGCGTCGTAAAAGTTACTGGGAAAGCGTAAAAGCCGCTTAAAAATAAAACTCCGAGCACAGCAAAATATGAAATGCCCGTTGTCTTTCATGAACTCCCACACGGCGGAAAAGTCGCCCGCCGCGACGCGCTCCGCCTGTTCGTCCTCGAAGATAAATCGCCCGAAGCGGTTTTCCTTGCCGTCCTTCGTCATACCGCCACCCCCTCGAAAAAGTCCGCTACCGTGCGGCGCAAGCCGTCTAAGGTTGTCGCCGTGAAATGCTCGATCCTGCGCTCGTCGTAGACGGTCGCTTGATAGCAATTTTTGCTTGTGCGCGTAACGACCGCGCACGCTACCACATGACGCGGTGCAGGATCCGGGATCACCAATGAATATACGCTTGCAGCAGGGTTGTTATATTTTTCTGATTCCTTGATTCTGGGCGGCTGCTTTTTCTGCACCTTCGTTTCGCCGTAACGCTCGAATACCGCGCCCGCCTCTCCCTTGTCTATGCGCGTAAAGCCTTTGAGATAGAAACCGTCGTAGATAATCATTTCCTTTTTCTCCTTCGCCACTTATCCCATAAAGTGGGACGGTGCACCGCTTTAATTGCCCGGAGCGGTGATCCTTTCGTTTGGTCTGTTTCGTCCTCTTCGTAATCCTCGCCGCCGACGTCTGCTTTAAAGCCGATCGCGTACACCTCGCCCCTGGCGTTGATTCTGTCGTACAGCTGCGCAAGCGCAAAATTGTAGTCGATTATTTCGACGTCGTCCGCTGTTAGCTGCGTGCTTTGTTTCGGGTCTACAAACTCGTAGACTTCCCGCAATCTTAAAAGCACGTCGCGCCGGGTAAGCGGCTTGCGGCTCTTGTCCTCGGTCAGAACGTGCCGCCCGTTGTACTTTCTTCGCCTCATTTTTTTGCCTCCTTGAACAAATAAAAGGCTTTCGCACCTCTCACAATGCGAAAGCCTTTTTCCTTCTCGGCGGTTTCCCTCGCCGTCGCTGGCTATGTTGTAGTGTGAGAGATTGAAAAAAGTTATCATTCAGTAACTTTACGAAGCATTATAGTATATCTTTGGGCACTTGTCAACAGTTTAGAGGAAAAAAAGTTGACATTTGATAACTTTTTTTGGAAAATCGAGGCGGAGGAAGCAAAAATGAACATAGAACTATACAAAAAAATATTAAAAGAAAAAGGAATGACTTACGAAGATTTAGCCCATGAAACAGGGCTTTCCTTAGGGTGCATTAAGCGAATCATGGCGGAGATAGCTAAATATCCGCGCATTGATACCGTGCAAGCGATCGAGAGCGCGCTCGGTCTGAACGAAGGCGCAAGGAGTCCCTCTCCTGCGCTATCGGAGAATGAAGAAACGCTCTTGCGGTATTTCCGCGCGCTTACGCCCGAACTGCAAGGAGTGGCAATCGATACCGTGCGCGTACTTGCGGGAGTTCCCGCGGGGAACTGTTTACAGAAAAAGGCTTAAATATTAAAATATCCCCGTCGATACTTCGACGAGGAGAAAAATAACATGAAAGATTTAGAACACTTCAAGGCGATTGCTGCGCAAATGCTTACGCTATCCGCCGAACTGCTCCGTCTCATTAGTGACGACGAGAGCGAACGCGCCGCCATGGTCGAGACGGCAAAAAAAACGTTGACGGGAAGTTAATGTATTTCCCGAACGTAAAGGAGAGAGAGGAGAGGAAAGAAGAAAAACCCTTTGCGCCAAAATCGGCATTTTACTTTACTCAAAAGGAGATCAAGAAAATGCCCGAAGAATTTCAGAAGGTCATTACAATTAAATTGCCTATCCCCGTAAGGCAGAAAAAGAACGGGGTTTTCGAGGCGCGATTCAGAAAGCACGGTTTCAATATCTGCGTGAGCTCCGCCGACTTTGACAAGCTGCGCGGCAAGCTCCTTGCCGCCTTTCTCAACTACAAGCCGAAAGGGGAGAGCGCGGAACCCGCGCACGGTGCGCCGCTCTTCGAAGGGGTCGCCGCGCGGTGGTTGGAGCTTAAACGCCCTACGATCAAGGAAAGCACCGTCGAATTTTATGACAGTCTTTTTCGTGCAACCTTGTTCCCTGCATTCGCAGGGCGGGGGCTTGAAGATATTCGGCAGTCGGATATTCAAGCCTTAATGAATGTATGTGTAGAGAACGGCAAACCGCGCACGGCTGTAAAAGTCTATCAGACTTTGAAAGCCGTTTTTGATTTCGCCGTAGGGGACGAGCTCTTGGAGAAGTCGCCTATGCGCTTGTTAAAGCCGCCGAAGTACGAGGAGAAGAACGGGCGCGCGCTTACGCTTTCGGAAGAACGGGAGCTTGTCGAGCTCGTCGGCGCAAGCAACTGTGCGCCCGAAGTAAAAGCCGCGCTTCTGTTCCTGCTCTATACGGGCATACGGCGGAGCGAGCTTTCGTCCGTTCAGATAGACGGCGACTTCGTTTGCGTGACGTGCGCGAAGGTGCGCAAAGGCTATCAAGAGCGGAAAAGGCTTATCCCGATCACGCCCATGCTTGCGCGGTGGTTGCCCGAAATGGAGCTTGACGAGCTCCGCACGGTGCGCCCCGACGCACTCACGCAGGCAATGAAAAGGCTAATGCCCGCCCATCACCTGCACGAGCTCCGCCATACATTTATCACCCGCGCGCAGGAATGCGGCGTAGCCCGCGAGGTGGTTTCCGTGTGGGCGGGTCATGCGGCGGACGAAACGCAGACGACGAAGGTCTATACGCATTTCTCGCGTGAGTTCATGAAACAGGAGGGGCAAAAGGTTATTTATAACCTTTACGGCGAGAGTTAGTCCCCAAAAAGTCCCCAAAATGCAAAAAAAGAGCTCCATATCTTGTAAGTTCACCGTATAAAAACCACAAGATATAGAGCCCTTGGCTGGGGCGAAGTGATTCGAACACCCGAATGACGGAGTCAGAGTCCGTTGCCTTACCGCTTGGCGACGCCCCAATGCAAAATTATTTTAGCAAATCAATCGTAATTTATCAAGCGTTTTTGCCGGCAATCTTAAAAATTTTTGCAGATTCGATCATTTTCTGTCGTAAGTTTGTTCAGCTGGTTAATGTTAAGACGATTCGGGAAGTTGAGAAAGAGTTTTCACGGTCAAATTTTTATAATTCACTTGCCAAAATCAGGAGAATATGTTAAAATGAACGGGATTCGGTGGAAACAGAATTCTGGAAAAAGGAGCGGACGCGGCATGGAAGAAGTATTGAAATCGGTAAAAGAAGCGGAGGCTGAGGCGGCGGAAAAGAAAGCCCAAGCGGAAGCGGAAGCCGAAAGATTGCTTGCGGCTTCGCGTGCGCGCGCTAACGATCTCTTAAAGATTTCGGAACAAGAGTTGAAAAATTACCGTGAGTCCGCGCTGAATGAGGCGGAGACGAAGATCGAAAAAGAGGCGAGGCGCACGTTGGAAGAGAACGAGGCAAAAAATGTAAAAGAAGCGGACGCTTTGCTCAAAGATACCGCGGGAGAGGTTTCCCGAATCGTGAGGAGGGTGACAGATGGCGATCGCCGTCATGCGTAAACTTCGCGTTGCCGCGATTTCTTACGAAGAGAACGCAATTCTTGACGCCCTCTCCAAGACGGGAGCTGCGGAGATCAAGCGCTTGCCCGAGGAAGAGGGGGTTTGCCGTCCCGCTGCGGACGTCGAAGCGGTTTTTCTCCGTCATGAAGAGGCGGAGAACGCTCTTGCGGAGCTTTCCGCATTTTCCGAGCGCTATGCGAAAGAACAGAAACGGGAATACAAGTCTGTGAAAGACGGCTTCTTTGTTTCTTTCGAAGAATTTATATCAGCCGATCAAAAGCGGGAAGAGGCGGAAGCGCTCGTCGAAAAAATCAAAGAAGCGACGGAAACGCGCGCAAGGTTGGGTGCGGAATTGGCTGTTCTCGATAAAAGACTGTCATCCGCCGAACCCTATCGGAATCTCGAAATCCCGTTTTCTTCCTTTGCGGGTACGCCGCGCGTTAAATATTTTTTCGGCACGGTTGAAAACGCAAGCGAAGACATGTTTGATCATATCGGCGAAAGTTGCGTTAAGATTTCAGGTAAAGTCATTCTGGTTGCCGTAATGAAGAACGTTGAAAAGGAAACGGAAGAATTTTTGCGCGGAATAGAATTTACGCTCTGCCCCTTTTTGAACGAAGACGTCTCGGGTAAGGAACTGTATACCCGATTGCTCGAAGAAAAGAAACGATTGCTCGAGCATGCGGCTTGTGCGGACGAAGAAGAGTTTGCGCTTGCCGACGGTTTGCGTTTATTGAAAGTGTATTGCGACCGAGTCGGCTACGAGCTTGAAAAAGCGACGGAAGTTTCCGAAAGAATGCTGGCGACCGAACGCACGGTATTGCTCGAAGCGTATGCGCCCAAAGGGAGCGAAGAGGAGATCGCCGCCGCGCTTGCCGAAGCGACCGATTCTGCGTATTTTGATTTTGTAGAACCGGACGAGAACGAGATGCCGCCCACTCTCATGCAGAACAACGAGGTCGTTAAAAACTTCGAGGCTGTGACCAATCTTTATTCTCCGCCGAATGCCAAAGAACTCGATCCTACTCTAATTATGGGGCTTTTTTACAGCGTATTTCTCGGTTTCATCATGGGCGATATCGGTTACGGGCTCTTTATGATCCTCGGCGGGGGGATTCTGTGGTGGAAGAACCGCGTCAGGGATAACGGGTTGAAACGGCTTTCGGCAGTGTTTACGATCGGCGGGATTTTTGCCGTGTTTTGGGGGATTTTATTCAACTCTTTTTTCGGGATCGAGATTCTTCCCGTGCGCGTCATGCCTCCGCTCTTGGAGGGCGATACAAATTGGACGATCCTCGGGATCGGGATTCCCGCACTGCTTATCGTCGCGCTCGAAATCGGCGTCTTGCAACTCTTTGCGGGTTATATCTGCCGCGCGGTTCAGGCATGGCGGCGCGGAAAAGTATGGGACGGCATCTTAGACGGCGTTGTGTGGGCGCTCTTTTCGGTGGGCGTGGGGCTTGCGATCGCGGGTCTTGTCGAAGAGGCGGATATGAAAATTCTCTCGCTCGTCGGCGGGATTACGGCGGGAGCGACGCTTTTAATCGCAATATTGACCGCGGGCAGAAAAGAAAAACTGCTCGGAAAATTCACCAAAGGCTTCGGCGCGGCTTACGGTGTGATCAATTATGCATCGGATATTTTGAGCTACGCGCGACTCTACGGACTGATGCTCTCGGGCGCGGTCATTGCGGAAATCATATCGGACTATGCACTGATGGGACGGGATGGCGGCGTCGGCATGATGATGAGCGGCAATGCGGGTCTTGTGATCCTCGGCGCGGTGCTCATGATCGTGGGGCACGTTCTGAATCTCGCGCTCAGTCTCTTGGGTGCGTACATTCACGACGCAAGACTGCAATACGTTGAATTCTACGGAAGATTCTACGAGGGGGAAGGGGAACTCTTCTCTCCCCTCGGTTCGAAACATGACCACGTTTTTATCGTCCGTTCGCAGACGGGAAAAGATACCCTTGCAAAGAGCAAGGCGGCGGAATAAGAAATTCTAATCGGAGGAAATAGAAATGTTTACAGCAGGTTATGCCATTGCGATGGCGGGAATCGCGCTCTGCGTGATTCTGTGCGGCGTCGGTTCGGCGGTCGGTCTCTACAAGACGGGCAGCGCGGCGGCGGGAATCTTGGGCGAGGATCCGAAGAAATTCGGGAAAGTTCTCGTTTTGGTGCTTTTGCCCGCGACGCAGGGAATCTACGGATTCATTGTTGCGATCATTGCTTCGGGCGGACTCAATCCCGAGACCATGAACGCATGGGAAGGCTGGGCGGTATTCGGACAGGTCATGCCCATGGCGCTGTCGGGACTCGTCTCCGGACTTTTCCAAGGGAAAGCGGCGGCAAACTGTATTTATGCGGTCGGCAAGCAGGAATCCCTCGGCGGAAAGCTCATTATCTATCCCGCAATGATCGAGTTTTACGCGATTCTCGGTATGCTTATCTCCATCATGTTGGGATAAGGAGAACACATGAGTCTTGATACGTTGAAAGAACGCATTCTCTCCGATGCGGCGAAGGAAGCGGAAGCGCTGCTCGCGGCGGCGGCTTCCAAAGCGGCTCAAATCGAAGAGGAGGCGGAGCGGACGGCGAAAGAGGACCGCGCCCGCGAGGAAAGCGAGGTGGCGGTACGGATCCGCGCGATGGAAGAAGGTAGCGCCGCGACCGTTCGGTTGGAGTCGAAAAAGTTCAACCTCAAAGAGCGGCGGCGGGTCATCGACACGATCTATGATCGCGCGCTCGACGCTCTTCTTGCGCTTCCCGAAAAGCAGAGCGTAGAACTTCTGACCGCTCTTTTGAAGGAGTATGCGGAAACGGGAGACGAAGTTTCGCTCGCGGAGGACTATCCGTATCCCGCGGCGGCGGAGAAAGCGATCGTTAAGGCGGGACTTAAACTATCTTCTTCCCGCGCCAAGATCAGGGGCGGATTCTATCTGATCGGAAAAAAGTGCAACCGCGATATCTCTTACGAAACGCTTTTGAAAGCGGACAGAGAGGAACATCAGGCGGAGCTTGCCGCGAAATTATTTAAGTCATGACACAGAGAAAAGACAGCGCGTACACAAACGGCGTGATTGCCGTAAGGGAAAAAAGACTTCTCAAAGATAAGCTCGTCAAAGCCTGTGCCGCAAGCGAAGAGGAGGCGATGCGTCTTTTTTTCGAGAGCGGATTCGGCGGCGGCGATTTTTCGCTTGACGCGGAGAACGCCGTGCTTGCCGACGAGAGGGAGACGGATGCGTTTATCCGTGAATACGCGCCTTCGCGCGAAGCGGTGGAATATCTGCTCGCGCCCCGTGATTTCCATAACGCCAAGGCTGTTGTCAAAGCCCGTTATCTGAATAGCGACGAAACGCCTTTTGTGGGAAGCGAAGGGAATTTTTCTCTCGCCGAACTGAAAAAAGCGATCGAGACGGGGGAGCCGGAACCGCTCGGAAAAGAACTCGTCGGCGCAATCGAAGAGGCGCGGGCTTTATTGCAGGGCGAATCTCCCGCGGGCGCGGAAATCGGATTTTTGTTCGATAAAGCGCTCTATGCTTATTTGCTGCGGGTGACGAAAAAAAACGGCGTGTGCAGAAAGCTGACGGTGCGCAGGATCGACATGATCAATTTACTGACTTGTTTCCGCGCGCAGAGCGCGGAACAGGCGGAGAAGTTTCTGATCGAAGGCGGGCTTGTTCCCAAAGAAAAACTCGTGACCGTGTTCGGCGGAACGGAAGAGGCGCTGAAAGCATTCGATAAAAGCGAATATAAAAAGTTTGTTAAAAAGCTCTGCGCGGCGAGAGAAGGGGCAATGCCTTATACCGAAGCGGAGAAAACGCTCGAATCTTTCGAGACGGATTTCTTTGCGGAAAAACCCTACGAACTTTCGGGCGAGGGAAATTTTCTGTATTACGTATTCCGCCGCCGTGCCGAGAACGAAAACGTGAGGATCGTTCTGGTGGGACTGAGAGCGGGGCTTTCGGAAACGGAAATCAAAAAGCGTTTAAGAGGCAGGGTATGACGGGTAAAACCGCGATCGTCGGCGACGGCGACAGCATAATGGTATTCAAGGCGGCGGGCGTGGACTCTTTTCCCGCTTCCGACGCAAAATCTGCGCGTGAAACGCTGCGTAAGGTGGCGCGGGAGTATGCCGTGATTTTTTTGACGGAGGAACTCGCGCGGGAGCTTTCCGATTTTTTGAAACGGTTCGACGAAGCTCCCTATCCCGTAGTTCTTACGATTCCCTCCAAAAACGGCAGCACGGGTTACGGCGCGCAGGAGATCCGCCGCGCGAGCGAGAGGGCGCTCGGCGTGGACTTGTTCGGAAACGAATAAAATATCAATCGGATTGCCGTCGGGCAATTCTCGGAGTTTAGTATGGCAGGAAAAACTATCAAAGTATCGGGACCGTTGATTGTCGCGGAGGGTATGGCGGACGCGAAACTCTACGACGTCGTGCGCGTCTCCGAAAAGAAGCTCGTGGGCGAGATCATCGAGCTCAGAGGGGACGAGGCTTCCATTCAGGTATACGAAGAGACGGCGGGCTTGGGAATCGGAGAGACGGTCGAATCGACGGGCGCGCCTCTTTCGGCGGAACTTGCGCCGGGGCTCATTACGGGCATATTCGACGGAATCCAGCGTCCGCTCACAACGCTCTATTTCAAATACGGCGACCGCATTTCACGCGGCGTCTCCGTCAATAATCTCGATAGAGAAAAAAAGTGGCGTTTTATTCCGCGCGTCCGCGTCGGAGACGAAGTGGAGGAGGGCGATATTCTCGGAGTCGTCAACGAGACGGAGATCGTGGAACACAGGATCACCGTTCCGCACGGCATAAAGGGGAAGGTCGTCGCGATCTCCGAAGGGGATTTTACGATCGAAGAGACGGTTGCGTCGATTGCCACCGCGTCGGGAAAAAAGAATGTCTGCATGCTGAAAAAATGGCCGGTGAGACGGGGCAGACCTTATAGAGAGAAGCTGTCTCCGAGCTTCCCCATGGTGACGGGGCAAAGGGTCGTCGATACGCTCTTCCCGATCGCCAAAGGCGGCGTGGCGGCGGTTCCCGGTCCCTTCGGCAGCGGAAAGACAGTCGTTCAGCACCAGCTTGCGAAGTGGGCGGATGCGGATATTATCGTATACGTCGGCTGCGGGGAGCGCGGCAACGAAATGACGGATGTTCTAAACGAGTTTCCCGAACTCAAAGACCCCAAAACGGGCGAGCCGCTGATGAAGAGAACGGTGCTCATTGCGAATACTTCGGATATGCCCGTGGCTGCGCGCGAAGCGTCGATCTACACGGGGATCACAATCGCGGAATATTTCCGCGATATGGGATATAACGTTGCGATCATGGCGGACTCCACCTCCCGCTGGGCGGAGGCGCTCAGGGAAATGAGCGGACGACTGGAAGAAATGCCGGGGGATGAGGGTTATCCCGCTTACCTTTCGAGCCGCCTTGCGGAGTTTTACGAGCGGGCGGGAATCGTTAAAATATTGGGCTCGGGCAACCGTAAAGGATCGATCACCGCGATCGGCGCAGTGTCGCCCCCCGGCGGCGATCTTTCGGAGCCTGTTTCGCAGTCTACCCTGCGCATCGTCAAAGTGTTCTGGGGACTCTCGTCCTCGCTTGCATATAAGCGGCATTTCCCTGCGATCGATTGGCTTGTGAGTTATTCGCTCTACGCCGACCGCATGAAGACGTGGTACGACGAGAACGTGGGCAGAGAGTTCATGAAGTACCGTCAGTTTGTAATGACTGTTTTGCAGGAAGAAGCCGCTCTCGATGAGATCGTGCGCCTTGTGGGGCTCGACGCGCTCTCGCGCAAGGACCGCCTCACGATGGAGACGGCTAAGATGATCCGCGAAGACTATCTGCATCAGAACGCCTTCCACGAAGTGGATACCTATACTTCTCTGAAAAAACAGCTTCTCATGCTGCGCCTGATCTACGAGTTCAATCGTCTTGCAGGCGAGGCGATTCAAAGTTATTGCGATCTCGACGATATTCTGAACTGTTCCTGCAAAGAAAAAATCGGGCGCGCGAAATATATCCCCGAAGAGAACTTGGGGGAATTCGATTCGATCTTCGAGCTCATGACCCGCGAACTCAAAGCGATCGGCGAGGGGGTGGAAGATGTTTAAGGAATACAAGACGATCACCGAGGCGGTCGGACCTCTTATGATCGTGAACGGCGTAGAGGGAGTTACTTACAACGAACTCGTCGATATTCTCGGCGCGAACGGCGAGCTAAGGCGCGGAAAGGTCTTGGAAGTCAACCGCGACAAGGCGGTCGTTCAGCTCTTCGAGAGCTCGCAGGGCTTGAAAATCTCCGATTCCCGCGCACGCTTTTTGGGGCACAGTCAACAGCTTGCCGTCTCCCGCGATATGCTGGGCAGAGTGTTCGACGGCATGGGCAATCCCCGCGACGGGGGAGAACCCGTCATTCCCGAAAAGAAATTGGATATCAACGGCGAACCGATCAATCCCGCCGCGCGCGACTATCCGAACGAATTTATCCAGACGGGCGTCTCTGCGATCGACGGACTGAATACGCTTGTCAGGGGACAGAAGCTGCCTGTATTTTCGATGAGCGGACTTCCGCACGCAGAGCTTGCGGCGCAGATCGCGCGGCAGGCAAAGGTGAGAAGCGGCGGAAATTTTGCCGTTGTGTTTGCGGCGATCGGAATTACGTTCGAGGAATCGCAGTATTTCGTGGAGGATTTCAAACGCACGGGCGCGATCGAGCGCACGGTACTCTTTACCAACCTTGCGAACGATCCCGCAGTGGAACGTATCGCAACTCCCCGTCTGGCGCTCACCTGCGCGGAATATCTCGCGTTTGACTGCGGCATGCACGTGCTTGTCATCATGACGGACATCACGAACTATGCGGAAGCCCTCCGGGAAGTTTCGGCGGCGCGCAGGGAAGTGCCCGGAAGAAGGGGATACCCCGGGTATCTTTATACCGATCTTGCGACCCTGTATGAGCGCGCGGGCAGAATCCGCGGCGCGGAAGGTTCGATCACGCAGATTCCCATTCTCACGATGCCGGAAGACGACAAGACGCACCCCATTCCCGACCTTACGGGCTACATTACGGAGGGGCAGATTATTCTTTCGCGCGATCTTTATAAAAAGGGGATATATCCTCCGATCGACGTGCTTCCCTCGCTTTCCCGTCTGAAAGACAAGGGGATCGGCAAGGGCAAGACGAGAGAGGATCATGCGGATACCATGAATCAGCTTTTTGCGGCTTATGCGCGCGGAAAGGAATGTAAGGAGCTTTCGGCAATCTTGGGCGAAGCGGCTCTTTCCGAGACGGATAAACTCTATGCGAAGTTTGCCGAGGAGTTCGAAAAGAAATACGTCAGTCAGGGTTTCGAAAAGGACAGAACGATCGAAGAGACGCTCTCCGTCGGCTGGGAACTTCTGAAAATTCTGCCAGTGAGCGAATTGAAGAGGATACGACCCGAATATCTCGAAAAATATCTGAACGGAGAAAACGAGGGATGACGAGGCTCAACGTCAACCCCACCCGCATGGAGCTGAAAAAGCTCAAAGCGCGGCTTGCGACCGCCGCGCGCGGACATAAATTGTTAAAAGATAAGTCCGACGAGATGGTGCGGCGCTTTACGGGGCTCGTAAAAAAGAATATGGCGCTGCGCGCGGAAGTGGAAAAGGAGTTGGGCGCTACGCTGCGTTCCTTCTCCGTCGCCCGTTCGGTTACTCCCGTGTACCGCGCGGAGACCGCCTTTTCCATGCCTGTCGCAAATGTGACGGCAGAGTGCGGAACAGGCTGCATTATGGGGGTGGACATTCCCAAGATCACCGTGATCGGGGAAGCGGGTAAGGGTTTACCATACGCCTTTTCCGAGATGACGAGCGAGGCGGACGCGGCGGTTCGCGAGGCGGGGCGGCTGCTTCCTAAGATGATCGAGCTCGCCGAAACGGAAAAGACGGTGCGTTTATTGGCGGCAGAAATCGAACGGAATAAGCGGCGGGTGAACGCGCTCGAATATGTGATGATTCCCCAGCTTGAAGAGACGATTGCCTATATCAAAGGCAAGCTCGACGAGAACGAGCGCGCGGCGATCATAAGATTGATGAAAGTCAAACAGCGTTGAAAAGGTTCCCTGCATCGGAGTGCGGGGACTTTTTTTCACGGACGGTAGCGTTTGAAAACGGTATAAAAGTGTGATATATTATTATCGAACAATAACGGTTGAGGAGGCAATATGAGAGTCTCAACTTCGGTCAAAGAGAGCAGGATCGAAATCGCAGCAAAAGAAATTCCCGTCATTCCCCTGCGGTCGCAGGTCGTTTTCCCGGGGGCGAGCGTCGCGTTCGACGTAGGTCGGGAGATGAGCGTCGCCGCAACGAACTTGGCGGAGAAAGGAAATCAATACGTCTTTCTCGTCATGCAGAGGGACGCGGTCAAAGATAATCTGAATGAAGAAGATTTTTACGAAATCGGCACCGTATCGCGCATCAAACAGATTTCACGGCTTCCGGGGGAACGTATCCGCGTTTACGCGGAGGGGCTTTTCCGCGCCCGCGCGATCGCCTACCGCCGCGAACCCGATTGTTTTTTCTCGATCGTCGAAGAACTGTTCGCCGTGCGCGGAGAGGACGGCGAATACGAAGAGGCGTCTTTACGCGCCGCCAAGGGGCTCGTCAAAGAGATCGCCGACTGCGACGGCAGAATTTCCAAAGAAGTGGAAAATACGCTCGCTTCGATTCGGGACGCCGACATCTACATCAATTTCGGCGCGCATTATCTGCGCCTCAGAGAACCGCGCAAACAGGAGATTTTGGAAGAGACTTTTCTGCCCAAACGCATGGAACTCTTTTTATCGGCGCTTGCCGAAGAACTTGAAATCACCAAGTTGGAGCGCAAGATCGGCGAGGACGTAAAAAAGAACATAGAGAAATCGCAGAGGGAGTATTATCTGCGCGAACAGATGAAGGCGATTCACAAAGAACTCGGCGACAACGAGGAGGAATGCGAGATCCTCCGTGAAAAAATCTTAAAGAAGAATATGCCGCAGGAGGCGCAAGAAAAAGCGCTTGCGGAGCTCAAACGCATGGACAGAATGAGCGCGACCTCCCCCGAATATACGGTGATCAGAAACTACCTCGATTGGATTTTGGAACTTCCGTGGACGGAAAAAACTGCGGACGAGGCAAATCTTCAAGAGGTTGAACGGGTGCTCGGCGAAGATCACTACGGGCTTGAAAAAGTCAAAGAACGGGTCGTGGAATACCTTGCCGTATATCTTTTGACGAAGTCGTTGAAGTCGCCCATACTTTGCCTCGTCGGTCCTCCGGGGGTGGGAAAGACAAGTATTGCAAAGTCGATCGCGCGCGCCTTCGGTCGCAAGTTCGTGCGAATGAGTTTGGGCGGACTCAAAGACGAAGCGGAGATCCGCGGACACAGGCGCACCTATATCGGGTCTATGCCGGGGCGAATTGTTTACGAGCTTAAAAACGCGGGTTCCTGTAATCCCGTATTTCTCTTGGACGAAATCGACAAAATATCTTCCGATCTTCGCGGGGATCCCGCAAGCGCGCTTTTGGAAGTTCTCGATCCGGAGCAGAACGCGACGTTCCGCGACCGCTATCTCGAAGTTTCTTTCGATCTTTCTAACGTCATGTTTATCGCAACGGCGAATTCGCTCGATACGATCCCCGTGCCCTTGCGCGACAGAATGGAGATCATCGAGCTTTCGGGTTACACGCCGCAGGAGAAGGAGGAGATCGCCAAACGATACCTCGTGCCCAAACAAGTAAAGAATAACGGTCTCGATCCCAAAAAGATTTCCTTTTCGGACGGTGCGATTTCGGAGATCATCGACGGGTATACAAGGGAAGCGGGCGTGAGGTCGTTAGAGCGGGAGATCGGGTCGGTCTGCCGCAAGGCGGCAGTGCGTACTCTCAAAGAGACGGGCGGGCGCAAAATTACCGTCGCACGGAAATCGGTCGAAGAGTTTCTCGGCGCAAAGCGGTATTTCCGCAAAAAGCAGACTCTGAAAAAAAAGGTTGGCGCAGTGACGGGGCTTGCATGGACGGCGGTGGGCGGCACGACGCTCAACGTGGAAGTGTGCGTCTATGCGGGCAAGGGCGAAATCGTTCTGACAGGTCAGCTCGGCGACGTAATGAAGGAGTCCGCGCGCGCCGCGTTGAGCTATTTGCGCGCAAATGCGGATAAGTACGGGATCGATCCCGCAGATTTTGAATCGAAAGACATTCATGTCCATTTTCCGGACGGGGCGACCCCCAAAGACGGACCGAGCGCGGGTATTACCATGGCGTCTGCCATTCTTTCCGCACTGACGGGACAAGCCGCAAGGGGAGACATTGCGATGACGGGCGAGATCACGCTCAGGGGAGAGGTGCTTCCGATCGGCGGTTTGAAAGAAAAATCGCTCGCCGCCGACCGCGCCGGAATTTACGAGATCATAATTCCGGAAGAAAACAAAAAAGATTTGGAAGAAATTCCCGCGGCAGTCAGAGACAAGCTGCGATTCTTCCCCGTAAAGAGCGTAGACGAAGTCTTTTCTCTCGCGTTTGAGGGCGGAAATGGCTGACGCAAAATTTATTACGTCCGCCGCGACTGCGGCTCAGTTTATCCGACCCGATAAGCCCATGATTGCGATTGCGGGCAAGTCCAATTCGGGCAAAAGCACTCTCATCAATCTGCTTGCGGGTCAGAAGCGGCTTGCAAAGACAAGTTCGGAGCCGGGGCGCACCCGCCTTGTGAATTACTTCGATTTCGGCTCTTTCATTCTCGCCGATCTCCCCGGTTACGGGTACGCCGCCGTGTCCAAGGCGGAACAAGAGAAATGGGGTAAAACGCTCGATGCGTTCTTTGCGAGAAAAGAGGAGATCGCGCACGTGTTTCTTTTGGGCGATATCCGCCGCGATCCTTCCGCCGACGATATGCAGATGGTGACCTATCTCAACTACTATATTCTGCCCTTTACAGTGATAGCTACGAAGAGCGACAAACTTTCCCGCATGAAACAGAGGGAACGCGTTAAAGCCGTTGCGAACGCCTACGGTCTCGGCGTCGATAACGTACTTTCCGTATCGGGACTCACGGGCGAAGGAAAAGATAAGTTGCTTGCAAAAATAAACGGGATAATTCAAAGATGAAGTATGTTTTTTAATAAAGAAGCCCCGCGCGATTTACCGTAGTTCCCATAGGGAATTTAATAAAACGCAAATAAAAAAATTTAGGCATAGCGTTAAGCTGTGCCTTTTTTGTACTTTTTTTCGTGGACGAACTAGGCTACGCGTAGCATAGTGAGATATAGATATGTTTTATAGTTCCCGCAAAATTCAATCGGTTGCGTTCTTTCATTTTTCGTGATAAAATGATTATACGATATACAGTAATTTAACGCCGAAACGGGAAAAATTCTTGATTACGCCCCCGAAATTAAGTTGCAAAGAAAATTGCGATATGCTATAATCAAAAGGCTGTAAATACGCACCCTTTTCGTTGCGCCCTCCGTGTCCGTAAATTTTTCATGCGGATAACGGGCGTAAAACAAAACGGAGAGGGGAGGGTAAACGGAGGAATTATGGCAGTTATTTCTATGAAACAGCTTCTCGAAGCGGGCGTTCACTTCGGTCACCAGACCAGAAAGTGGAATCCCAAAATGAAGAAGTACATCTTCGCGGCGCGTCACGATATTCACATCATCGATCTCGAAATGACCGCGAAACTCATCGAGGAAGCGTACACGTTCGTATGCGAATCGGTCAAAGCGGGCAAGAGCGTTCTCTTCGTCGGCACCAAGAAGCAGGCGCAGGACGCTATCAAAGAGGAAGCGGAGCGCTGCGGGCAGTACTATATCAATTCCCGTTGGCTCGGCGGCACGCTCACCAACTTCAAGACGATCCGCGGACGGATTGACTATCTTGAAAAGCTCGAAAGAATGGAAGCGAACGGCGAGTTCGAGCTTCTTCCCAAGAAGGAAGTTCTGGGCTTGAAAAAAGAGATGGGCAAACTTCAAGAGAACCTCGGCGGCATTAAAAATATGCGCGGCATGCCCGGACTTCTTTTTGTCGTCGATCCCCACAGCGAAGACATCGCGGTCAGCGAAGCGCGCAAGCTGGGTATTCCGATCGTTGCGATTACCGACACGAATTGCGATCCCGATCTTATCGACTATGTGATCCCCGGCAACGACGACGCGATCCGCGCGATCAAACTCATCGCGTCCGTTATGGCGAACGCCGTGATCGAAGCGACGGAGGGCGTGACTCCCGTGATCGAGAGCGAAGCGGCGGAAGAGGCTGCGGAAGAGACCGCGGCGGCGCAGGAATAATAATTTTTGGTTTAAGGAGATTGATATGGCTGCATTTACGGCAAAAGACGTTATGGCGCTCCGCGAAAAGACGGGCGCGGGAATGATGGACTGTAAGAAGGCTCTGATCGACGCGGACGGCGATATGGAAAAAGCGGGCGATCTTCTGCGCGAGCGCGGGATTGCAAAAGCTGCGAAGCGCGCGGCTAAGGTTGCGGCGGAGGGTCTTGTTTATACGCTTGTCGAGGGCAGGAAAGGGGTGCTTCTCGAAGTGAACTGCGAGAGCGACTTCGTTGCAAAGGGAGATAAATTCAAGGAACTTGTCAACGACATTGCAAAACAGATTTTGAAAGTAATGCCCGCGGACGTGGACGCCCTTCTTGCAAGCGACATGGGCGGAAAGACGGTGGATACTTTCATTCAGGAAGCGACCGCGATTATCGGTGAAAAGATTTCCGTGCGCCGTTTTACCGTGTACGAGAGCAAAGGATTTATCGAAACTTATATCCATATGGGCGGTACGATGGGCGTTATGCTCGATTTCGACGGTGCGGACAGCGCTGAAACGCGTGAAACCGCGCACAACGTTGCCCTTCATACGGCATTCTCGAAACCCGCTTATCTCTCTGCGGATCAAGTTTCTGCGGATACCATCGAAAAAGAGAAAGCGATCTTAACGCAGGAAGTCATGAACGAAGGCAAGCCTCAGCAGATCGCTGAAAAAATCGTGATGGGTAAGATCAAAAAGTATTATGAAGAAAACTGCCTGCTGGATCAGAAATTCGTCAAAGACGAAAAAATCACGATTGCTCAGCTTATGGGCAAGAATCTGAAACTCAACCGTTTCTGCTTCTATGTCATGGGTCAGGGTATCGAGAAAAAGAGCGAAGATTTGCAGGAAGAAGTTAACAAGCAAGTCGAAGCAATGAAAAAGTAAATTCTTGTTCGGCCGCCCCGCATTTTGCGGGGCGTTCTTTTTTTTCGCAATGTAAGTTTTATTTTGGATTTTATTGCATTTTGCGGGAGGATATGGTATACTGAGATAAAATCAAGGAGAGGCTTGTAAATGCAACCCAAATACAAACGCATTCTTTTGAAACTTTCGGGCGAAGCGCTTGCGGGCGACCAGAGATTCGGACTCAACGAGAGCGTGATATCCGAAGTCGTCGATCAGCTTGTAAAGGTGCACGGTATGGGCGTGGAGATCGCGCTCGTGATCGGCGGCGGTAACTTCTGGCGGGGCAGACAGGGCACCAAGATGGACAGGGCGACAGCCGACCATATGGGAATGCTCGCAACGGTGATGAATTCGCTCGCCATGATGGACGCGATTGAGCAAAAAGGGATTCCGACCCGCGTGCAGACAGCGCTCAATATGATATCCGTCGCGGAGCCCTACGTTCTCAGAAAGGCGTTGCACCATTTCGAAAAGGGCAGAATCGTGATCATGGCGTGCGGAACGGGCAATCCTTACTGCTCTACGGATACGGCGGCTGCGCAGCGCGCGTGCGAGATCAACGCGGACGTGCTCCTGATGGCGAAGAATGTAGACGGCATTTACGACAGCGATCCCGCAAAAAATCCGAATGCGAAAAAGTTCGACCGTCTCACCTTCGGAGATATCGTAAACAAAGGTTTGAAGGCAATGGATACGACTGCGGCGACGATGTGCGCGGAAAATAACATTCCCGTTTTGGCGTTTGCGCTCGGCGAAAAAGATTCCGTTCTGCGCGCCGTCTGCGGCGAAAAGCTGGGAACGATCATCACGAATTAAATTGGAGGAACCATCATGATAGAAAACGAAAAAGCAGAGGAAATTTTTCTCGTACTCGACGATAAGCTCGAAAAGACGGTCAATGTATTAAAAGAAGAATTTGCATCGATCCGTGCGGGACGTGCAAATCCGCACATTCTCGATAAATTGCAGGTAGAAGCCTACGGCGGAATGAGCCCTCTGAATCAGCTGGGCAACGTTTCGGCGGCGGACGCGAGATGTCTTGTGGTGAGCCCTTGGGATAAATCCCTTTTGAAAGCGATCGAAAAAGCGATTCTCGCTTCGAATATCGGCATTACGCCCACGAACGACGGAAACGTGATCCGTCTCGTGTTCCCCGAGCTCACCGAGGAGCGCAGAAAGGATCTTGTAAAGCAGGTCAAGCGCATGGGCGAGGACGCTAAGATCGCCGTCCGCAACAACCGCAGAGAGGCGATGGAAGGGATCAAAAAACTGAAAACGGGCAAAGAAATTTCCGAAGACGAGGCGAAGAATTTCGAACAGGACGTGGAAGAGAGCGTTACCAAGAGCGTCGAGGCGGTCGAAAAAACGGTTGCTGCGAAAGAAAAGGAGCTCATGACCGTTTGATGGACGAGAGGATTCCCGAACATGTCGCGATCATAATGGACGGTAACGGGAGATGGGCGAAGAAACGGCTTCTGCCCCGCAGCGCGGGTCACCGCGCGGGCATGAACCGCATGGTCGCTCTCTCCGAACACATCTTTGACCGCGGGGCGAAATGGTGTACTCTGTATGCTCTTTCGACCGAGAATTTCAACCGTCCCGAAGAGGAGCTCGAAGGGCTTTATTCTCTGTTCCGCGAGTATTTCAGAAAAAATACCGTCGCGCTCAAAAAGAAAGGGATCGTACTGCGCGTCGTCGGAAATCTCGGATTATTGCCCGAGGACGTGAGAGAAATCATCCGCAAGGGTGAAGAAGAGACGCAGGGCGGCTTACGCGGAACGCTCGTGCTTGCGATCGGTTACGGTTCGCGGCAAGAGATCGTCGCCGCGGTCAACCGCGCGGTAAGAGAGGGCAAAGAAGTGAATGAAGAGAGTTTTTCCGCGCTTCTTTCCACAGAGGGCATGCCCGATCCGGATCTTTTGATCAGAACGGGGAAAGAACAACGGCTCTCGAACTTTTTACTCTGGCAGTCGGCGTATACCGAGCTGTATTTTACGGAAAAACTCTTTCCCGATTTTTCGGATAAAGATTTCGACAAAGCGTTAGAAGAATACGCTTTGCGGGAACGCCGTTTCGGAAAAGTCGGTAAATAAAGGTAATTATGGAAGATCGGATTTCTCAAACGCAAGAGGAAGAGGTCGGCGGTGCGGAAGAGGTTGGCGTAAACAATCCGCAGCCGAAAAAACCGAAAAAGAAGACGGACTTTTGGGTGCGTCTCGGGGTGGGCGTGCTCTATATGGCGGTGCTCATCGGTTTCTTCTTGCTTAAAATATTCGTAAACGATTTTTTGTTCGATTTTATCGTGCTTGCGTTTGCGATTCTAGGAACGTATGAAATGGTGCATGCGTTCAAGGGCAAGATCACGAAGGCGCAGGCGGTCATCGTAATGGTCTTTTCCGCATTGTCGATTCTCACGTTCTGCATCAGCGATTTCGTTTTCAAAGAGATTATAGACGTTAAGTGGGGGCAGTCGAACTATACCCCGCTCATTACGTTTGTGGTATTTATTGCGGGAGTTGCGACGATCATCGGACTTCTTGTGATCACGCATCAAAAAGTCTCGCTCGAATCGACGGGATATTCGCTTCTTGCATACGTGTATCCCACGGTATTTCTTCTCATTCTGTCGGGTTGCAATCACTTGGTCAAGTATTCTGACGCAGCGATTCTGTTTATCTTTCTCATTTGTCCTTTTTCCGATTCTCTTGCGCTCGTATTCGGTCGGCTGTTCGGTAAAAAACTGCCGCAGAAGATGGCGCCGAACGTTTCACCCAATAAAACGGTGATCGGCGGATTCGGCGGACTTGTGGGCGGAATGATCGGCGCGGTCTTGGTGTTCTTTGTCTATTACGGGCTGTGCACGCCGCTGAGAAACGGTTCGTTCGAAAAAATCGTGTTCGAGTGGGAGAGTTTGTATCTCTTTCTCGGCGTGGGGGTGATCTCTTCGTTCTTTTCGCAATTCGGCGATCTTGTCGAAAGCGCGATCAAGCGCAAAATAGGGATCAAAGATATGGGCAAGATTCTCCCCGGACACGGGGGACTTCTCGACAGAATCGACTCTTCGCTCTACGCGGGGCTCGCCGTCTGTCTGATCTTTACCATCCGCATCATGGTCATTATGACCTGATCGGGCGCATATATTATCATCGGATCGCTCGTCCGCTCGTACAAGCAAGCGGACGTTTTAATTCAAACGGCTATGAAAAAAATCGCACTTGTCGGCTGTACGGGCAATATCGGAAAACAAACGGTTCGTATCGTTCGGGAAAATCCCGATCGCTTCTCCTTTACCGCGCTGGTTGCGGGGAGCAACAAAGAGGGGCTGTCTGCTCTTGAGAACGAATTCCGCCCGCGCCGCGCCGTCTGCGCAAAGGAACGCGAACCAAGCGAAGAAGAACTCGGCGAGCTTTTTTCAGACTGCGACGTCGCGTTGATTGCGGCGGGCGGCTTTGCGGGCTTGCAATATACGCTCGCGGCGATCAAGGCGGGCAAGACGGTCGCGCTTGCGAATAAAGAGTCCCTCGTCTGCGGCGGCGAGATCGTTACAAGAGAAGCGGAGAAGAAGCGCGTTGAGATTGTTCCCGTAGACAGCGAACATTCGGCGCTCTTTCAGGCGCTTTCGTTCAGAAGAAATACTCCGTTTGCGCGGCTGGTGCTCACGGCGAGCGGCGGACCTTTTTTCGAATATACAAAGGAGCGGCTAAAAGTAGTCACCGCAAAAGACGCGCTTGCGCACCCTACATGGAACATGGGCGCGAAAATCACGGTAGACAGCGCGACCCTGTTAAACAAGGGCTATGAAGTGATTGAAGCCAAATGGCTCTATCATACCGATTTTTCGAAAATAGAGGCGGTCGTGCACCCCGAAAGCATCGTGCATTCGCTCGTGTATTTCGAGGACGGGGCGGCGATGGCGCAGCTTGCCTATCCCGATATGCGCTTGCCCATACAGCTTGCGCTCACCTATCCCGACCGGCTGCCCTGTTTGGATCAGCTCGACCTTGTAAAAATCGGAACTTTGAATTTTTATCCCTTTCCCAAAGATAAATTTCCCTGTTTTTCCCTCGCAATCGAAGCGGGCAGGGCGGGGGGAATCGCGCCGACCCTCTTGAACGGCGCGGGCGAAGAGGCGGTGGGCGCGTTTCTGAAAGGGCGTATCAAGTTTTTGCAAATTGCAGAAACTATTCAGGGCGTTCTCGAAAAAATTCCGAACGCGGGGGCGGATTGCTTTGAAACCCTGCGTGCGGCGGACATTCAGGCGAGAGAACTCGCAAAGCGTTTGATTTATGGTTAATACACTTCTCTCTGTGGCGAGCGTGTTCCGAACGATCGGTTCCGTTCTGCTCGCAATCTTAATTTTACTCATAATGATCACCATACACGAATTCGGGCACTGGATCGCGGGAAAGATTCTGCGGTTCGGTATCAACGAATTTGCGATCGGATTCGGACCTGCACTCTATAAACATAAATCCAAAAAATCGGGTCAGCTCTTTTCGATCCGTTTGATTCCGCTCGGCGGTTACTGCGCCTTTCAGGGCGAAGACGGACTTGACGACGAAGAAGAGAACAAAAAGAGCGAAGAAAATCGGCAACAGGACGCGCCGGACGAAACTTCGCAAGACAAACCCGCCGAACAGAGGGCGGCGGAATCGGTAAAAACGGATACGGTGATTTTAACGCCCGCGCCTGAGGCAGAAGCTCCCGCCGAGAATCAACAGGCGGAGAACAAAGAAGAGGACTTTTTCGCCGATCTGCCCACGCCCGAGGAGACGGGCAAAAAGAAGAAAAAGAAAAAGCGGGGCATGCCCGCTTGGAAAGAAAAACCCGACGACGGTTCTTTCACGCGCAAAGCCCCTTGGAAGCGAATTATCGTGTTGGTTGCGGGCGCGTTTATGAACTATGTTCTTGCGCTCTTTCTGATTATCGTGTGCTTTTTTGCCTACGGGCAAATGATGACCGCCGTCTACGAGGTCGAACCGACGAATGAAATCGCCGCGGAAAACTGCCTTAAAGACAGAGATATTTTTCTGAAAGCGAACGGAAAAAATCTGTACATGACCGCCGATCTGGCGCGCGCCGTCAACGGCAAAAAAAAGGGAGATAAAGTCGAACTCTACATCTCGCGCCTCTTTATCGACGAAACAAAGTTCAACGAAGAGACGGGCAAAGAGGAGATCGTCAAATCCCACCGCGAAAAAATGACGGTGGAAATCGAAATGCGTTCGGACGTGACCGTGAGAAACAGTTCCGATCTGAATTCCGCATGGGCAGGGCTCGGGATCAAATACGAAAAGACGTTCAACGAAGAGGGGAAGGAGACGGGCGGAAACTATCAGCTTGCGAACGCCACGGCGAAATTCGGATTTTTCGAAACGCTGGGCAGATCGTTCGTGTATTCGTTCAAGATCGCGGGTTCTATCTTCCGCGTGATCGGCGAATTGCTGACGGGGCGGCTCGGGATTTCCGCCATGGGCGGACCTATTTCCACGATCAAAGCCACTTCCGAAATGGCTTCGCTCGGATTCAGATATTTTCTTGAAGTTTCCGCGTTTATCGGCGTCAATCTTGCCGTGTTCAATCTGCTGCCCGTGCCCGCGCTGGACGGCAGTAAGGTGGTGTTCACGGTCATCGAGTGGATCCGCGGCAAACCGATCAGCCGCAAAGTCGAAGCGGTCATTCACGCGGTCGGATTCGTGCTGTTATTGGGCTTCGCGGTGCTCGTCGATATATTACAGTTCGTCATATGAAAAGCTCCGCCCTTTACCGTAATTCCCACAGGGAATTTAATAAAACGCAAATAAAAAGATTTAGGCATAGCGTTAAGCTGTGCCTTTTCTGTACTTTTTTTCGTGGACGAATTAGGCTACTCGTAGCCTAGTGAGATATAGATATGTTTTATATTTCCCGCAAAATTCAATCGGTTGCGTTCTTTCATTTTTCGTGATATAATGATTGTACGATAAACAATAATTTCTACATAGAGGCGGGCAAATTCAAAATGGATTTTGTATTCGATGTAATATTCGGTTTGCTGTTGGAGTTGTTTAAAGCGGTGTGCCCCGATTACGAGCTGAAAAAGTGGCAAAGCGCACTGCTGATCGTTATAGGACTTATAGTGCTCTTTGCGACAATAGGCTGTTTTGTTGCCGGATTGGTGTTGCTCAATGAATACGCCGAGCATAAAGCATTGGGAGTTGCACTGACCGCTGTGGGCGTGTCGTTGTTTCTTATACAGGGTGGAATCTTCGGCGCTCTTATCGGACTGCATTTCAAAGCCGAAGCGAAAAAGAACAATGCCGATGGCAATGCAGACGGCGACAGTGAAGCCGACGGCGATAATTAAGACGATTTGCGGCGGTTTTCTACGGCATAACCGTAAAATAAACAAAATTAATTTACTGGATAAATTTCAATTTATCGTTATTAAAATGTTTAGTTAAAAGCTCTCAAACAAATTTGTTTGAGAGCTCTTTTATAATCGCATGTATGTTCTCTATGGGAAGTTCGCATTCGGCGGAGCTTTATTTTATTCTTTCGTTTCGTCGCTCGGCGGAGAGACAGGTTGTTCCGTTTGCGCGGTCGCGGTTTCCTCCGTCGCCGCTTGCACGGAATCGGCGGTCGCGGCTTCCTCGCTAGCTTGCGCCGCTTCTGGAGTTTCCGAAGCGAGCGCGACGGCTTTTTTCCGCGGCGTAATGATTTTTACGAGCTTATCCAGAACTTTGGTCTTTGCAAGAACGTACAGAATAATTGTCGCAATCGCACAGTCCGCGGGAATATAGACAAGTTGATAGATGAACGAATAAATAAACGCATTCGTCATTGCCCATGCGGGCAGTTCGACCCACACCGAATCGTTCATAAAGTAGATCACGCCCGAAATCAGATGGAAAATAAAACGGATCGCATATACCCCGACGGCGCCGAGCACCACGTTAAAGGTCTGTTTTTTGGTGAGCTTTTTGGCGACGCCCATAAACCCGATCGAGGCGAACGCTAAGAGGTAGTCGAGAATAAAAGTAAACGGCGTTAAGATGTAAGGACCCGAAATAAAGTTCAAAAGTCCGAAGATCGTGCCCGCGAGCAAGCCGTCGACGATTCCGTAGACGTAGGCGTAGACGAGCACGGGCACAAAGCTCGCAAGGGTGATCGAGCCGCCGAGCGGTACGGGAGATATTTTCGCATAGGAGAGGGCGAAAGAAAGCCCGACCGTTACGCCTGCCGCGGCGATGTGTTTTGCATCGTAGGCGCGTTTTTTTACGCTGAAACAGATTGCGGCGATCACGCCGAGGAGCAGAAAGACCGTGCCGAGGGAGACCCATTTCACGATCTCGGTCGTTTGCTCGCTCACGTCGAGCAGGGAAGAAAGAAACATAAAAACCTCCGGATGTAATTTTTTGATTTATCCGTTGGTCGGTCTTTTGAAAAAACCGCCCGCGAAACCGCGGGCGGAACATGCTCTATTTGAGCCCGTGCTTTCGTTCAGGTATTACCCCGTCCGATTCAAGTGGTATCATCTCAGCCTTTTACAGCACCCACGACGGATAATTCAATTGTTAAAACGATTATATGCGATTCGGTGCAAAAAGTCAATTGATTTTTTGTTTGTTTTGTATTATAATAAAAAAACGAGGTGGTTATGGAAAAGTTTTACGCATACATGGACAGAATGAAGTTTATCAAGCGCTGGCAGCTCATGCGCTCCACGCGCGAAGAAAATATCATGGAGCATTCCCAGTCCGTCGCTCTTTTGACGCACGGGCTTTGCAGTATCGAAAACGCGGTGTTCGGCGGAACCGTCAATGCGGAGCGGGCGGTGCTCTTCGCCGTCTATCATGAGGCGAGCGAGGTAATGACGGGGGACTTGCCCACGCCGATCAAATATTTTAACAGCAGTATTCATGGCGAGTACGAAAAACTCGAAGACCGCGCGGTGGGAAAGCTCGCTTCCACCCTGCCCGAAGAGCTCAAAGCGGAGATCGCGCCCTATCTGGCGGCGGATAAGAATTGCACCGAATATAAGTTTATGAAGGCGGCGGACAAACTCTCGGCTTATCTCAAATGCCTCGAAGAACTGCGTTCGGGCAACAACGAATTTGTGCAGGCAGAAAAGACGATCCGCGAATCGCTCGAAAATCTGAAAATGCGCTCCGTCGATTATTTTTTAGAGCACTTTGTGCCCGCGTTTGCGTTGACGCTGGACGAACTCGAAGGACTTTGATTTATAAAAGAACGCCCGCCTGCGGAATTCCGCAGGCGGGCGCTTTTTGTATAAAGAATACCACGCGATAGTCGCGTGGTTAAAAATAGGCTTAGCCG
>CAJUOV010000011.1 GCA_910588695.1 uncultured Christensenellaceae bacterium | reverse complement strand
GTTCGGTTGCTGTCCGATAAGTAACAATTCTGGGTGAATGCGACGTATTCGAGTAATACTTTTAATCCGTACTTCTTATCCATATCGTGATAAATACCCGTATGAAAGATATATGCTTCCGAGCCGTATTCGAATCGATAAGTTTCTTTCCCGTATTTGATTTCAAACGATAATTGTTTTTTCACGGCGTTCTCCTTATGACACTTCTCTTTTCATTAGATCGATGAACGAGCGGCGGTTGTAGTCGCTTTTATCGACTACGTGCCAATAAAGTTCCTCGGCGGTTTCATCGTTCGTGTTACAATCAAGTTCGTATCCGTCGTTGACATCGCCGTTTTCGTCAAATACTTCATCTCCGACCCAGCTCAAATCCGTGTCGCATTCATTTTCAATGAGTTCGTTAAATTTTTCGCAGGCGGCTTTATAATCATGATAGAGGAACGTTTCGATTCCGTCCGAATCGGTGGTGGACCAATCGAATAATATCAGATAAATGTTTTGCTTCATAATTGCTTCCTCATGCAATGCGTTTGATACCGCCGCCGAAGCTCTCAACGACAATCGTTCCGAACTCGCTGCACAAATCGTCCGTTTTATTCCATACGTAAGCAAATGCGTAATGCTCATGTCGTTTGCCCCGAAGAAACGTGCTCCATTCGTCGGGATAGTTGCTGACGATCAGAAAATCGTAACATTCCCCGAAGCCCGTATATTCGTGCGTAATGGCGTAGACGGTGCAGTTATATTCTTTTTCGATTTCCCGCATTTTGGCTTCGATTTCGGCTTCTTGATATACCCAAAATCCGCCGAAGTTCTCATAAAAACAAACATTCCCATCATTTACAAAACCTTCGATAAAGGGCTTATAAATATTCAACTTTTTCATAAACTCGATTGCCTTTAATTTTCTCTCTTGTTCCGTGGATTGATTTGTCATGCGATATCTCCTTTTTTAACTCTGCGTTTTAATATTTTAATTTGTGCGTAGGTGTTGGCAAGGTATTCCATAGCCCGTTGCTTGATTTCTTTATAGCTTGTTTCCTCTAATTCTTCTTCCCAACCATATCCGTAATTGGTAAGCAGAATATATGCATCGGTAGTTTTTCGTTGGTAGCTCATACTGCATCGCCTCCAACGATTTCAAATTCATCTATATAAATTTTGTCGTTCATGATTCCGTATTCGAAATACGGGTTGTCGTTCACGCCGCGCAGTTCTACCGTTTCCTGCGTGAGCTTTCCGAGGTTATTGACGGCAACCGTTGCTATCATGCTTTCCGTGTTGACTTCGATCAGATTGAAGATAACGTTGTAGTCGCCGTTGAAGTGGTAGTATTCTTTCATGTAATATTCATTTCTCATTGATCTTCCTCCTCATAATCGTAATAATCGTTTTCTTCCTCGAACGCATAGAAGAGCGGATCGGTATCTCCGCATCTTCCATCGCATCTGCCGTTTAATACGCAAGTATCGCAAATACTCATTTTCTTTACCTCCTCAATCTGCGAATTTGAACCATACGTAATAGGTCGTTTCAACGTAATCTAACAATTCGTAACGGTCTTTCTCTTTGTTGAATACGTTGATGTTCTCAAAGGCGAGCGTGACATAACCCTTGTATTCCGTCTTATCTTTGTTGACGGGATGACAGTGCTTTGTCACGTCCTCAAATATCCGTATGTACGGATTGCCCTTGCTCGAAGTTGCAGGGATGAGCAGATTATCTTCAACCAGATAACCCAACCCCTTCAACTTACTGTTGCTGTTTACCTTGCATACGCTGTAAACCACTTTGTTCATTTGTTACCTCCGAAATTTTTATTTGCCTTTCGGCAGGGCAACGAAGGCATAGGACTTCATTTAGGATAAAATTGTTTTCAGTTGTAAACCCGACGTCAACGGTGGAGGTGATTTCGTGATATTGAAAGGGGAAGAGGAGCCACAACCAAAAAATTGCATAAAAAGAAAAAACACCGAACGGAAAAGCTCGGTGTTCTAAAATATGATGTTCGGTTATGAAGCCAAAGCAATTTTTTGCCCGTTGACCTCGGGGAAGGGCTATGCAACGATAGCCCGAACGAAAGGAAAAAAATTTGGAGATTGCTCTTGTAGAAGGGATGCGTTTTGAATTTGAGTTTTTACTTTACATACTATGGGATATATGGTATAATTAAAATAAAAGGAATAATTCATATGAAAAATTACATATTAAGAATCACTATAGATGATTCTGATATTTGGCGGAGGATATCATTTCCGCATGGGTTTACTTTTAAGATATTACATGAAGTTATACAAATAATATTTGGTTGGCAAAATTATCATTTACATGAGTTTAATGCATCGGGTTTATCAATAATATCAAGGGAAATGGAAGATGTAGATCCTGATGATTATTCAAATGTTGCATTTGAAAATGATATTGATATTGATGTTGTTTTAATGAATGAAACGGCAATAGATTATACATATGATTATGGACAAGAGTGGCAGTTGACAATTGAAATTGAGAAGAAGGAAGAAAAGGGAACTAATTACCCTATACTTATGGAATACGGCGGCTTAATGGCAAGAGAAGATTGTGATGGCGTTAGCGGGTTAAAGAAATTGGGTGGGGAGATTGTAAGTCTGGACAGAATCAATAAAATACTCCATGAAAGATTTAAGGTGGATTGATTTTTCTTACATACTATATATTATAATGTTATAGTAATCCGTAGAATTATGCAATTTTGTCCAACATAGAGGTTCGGATTTGTTACCATTTGGCGCACCATAACAGGGGTATACGAACACCCAGATTGAGAAACCGAATTTTCGGTTTCTTTTTCTTTTGCGCTGTTTTCGTCGTCGCCGTTCCCATCGGGGTAATCGGGGAAAATCAAGTTCAAAAGCAGTTCGTTTTTCTAAAAATTCTGGTTTTCGTGCCGCGCACAAGGAATTACATATAATAGTTGATTTCCGCGAATATATTTTTCGGTTAATAAGTATTCTTCAAGCGCCTGCAATTTTGCAAGGCGCTTTTCAAAACTTGGATTATATTTACCTTTTTTTCAAAAACTATTGGCAATGAGATAATTACATTTTATAATACGGGCATTATCTTGTTATAAAATCGCGCGGGCGATATCGCCCGCATTCGGTATACCATACCGAATGAAATATCTCTAACGGGGGATTCTGTGAGCAAACTGATATTTGATTTTAACGATAACAAGTGCGAATTGGATATTACGCGGGTGGGGCAGGAGCATTGTTTGCCTAAAAAGTCACATGAAAAACGAAAGGCAAGAAAATATTCGTTGCACTATATTTTTTACGGATACGGAACTTTAATCAAAAACGGAAAAGAAATGAGTTTAAGCAAAGGCAATATGTTTTTGCTTTACGAAAACGACGAACACGAATAATTTCCGGATCCGATGGCGCCTTGGGCGTATTATTTGATTGATTTCAACGGCAAAGGAGTGGAGAACTTGCTTGCTGCCTGCGGGTTTTCGAAAGAGAAACCCTATATTTATGTGGGAGATAATGCGAACAATATCTGCAATCTGTTACACACGTTTGCGGAGGAATACGACGGCAGTTCGTTGAAATCGCTCAGTTGTTTAAGCTATACGCTCTTACTGTTTCAACGGCTGATTCAATATAACGATTTGTATGAAAAGAGGTTTGTGGTAAAATCGGCGCGTTTCAAGGTATTTCGGGATGAGGAGAGCGGGTTCGGTAACAATATGACGAACTGAATAGGAAAAAGAAAAGCGCGGAGCGTCCGCGCTTATAAGCGTGAGAGAGGCGTCCCGATCCGGGGCGTCTTTTCATATGCGAAAATTTACCGTACAAAAATGAGTACTTTGACGGGTGCAGGGGCGGACGGAAAACGCGCTTGAATGGACGGTAAACCGCAAAAAAATATTCAAAAATGGACAGTATAAGTATAGTATTTACTATTTTGAAAGTATAGGACGCAATCCGCACGGGGGCGCGGATCGCTTGATGAAAGGAAGCGGTTCGGCGCGATCAGAACGGCGGGGTGTCACCCGTTTTGCCTCGTTCTTCCCTGACGTCGGGGAAGCTCGTCTATGCGGAAGGGGTTCCCCCTTGCCCCATTAAAAAATTCTAAATCGGGCGATCCTAAAACCTTTTCGATACAAAAAGCCGCAGACAAGCTGCGGCTTACTTTTTTGTATGAATAGCTTTTTTGTTAGGATCGCCCGATTTTCGCTTTTAGCTACGAAGCCCGCCTTGATCGCTTTCGACCGTCACCCATTTTTAGCTTCTCTTCCCTCATTTTCTTCATGTCGTTGTCGCCGCAGCAGGATGCGTGGGGGGGGAAGAAATAGGGCAGAAACGGTATTTTTGTTTTTGGGGAAATTTGGGGAAACGTTGACTTAAAGTGTTAGTGTGATCAGACTCTCAAATTCGTTGGGTTTACTTAAAATAGTAAAAACGGGCTAAATTAAGGGAAATTACCTTAAAAATGCCCGTTTTTTTGTTGGTGCCGGTGATCGGGGTCGAACCGATACGGTATCACTACCACAGGATTTTGAGTCCAGCGCGTCTGCCAATTCCACCACACCGGCGAATTACTTTCAAATTATATAATAATTTGCGTAAAAAAGCAAGCGATTTTTTTATTCTTCTTGCAAAAAAAACAAAAGCATGATACAATGACTTCATGGACAAATTGATTCTGATAGACGGCAACAGCCTTTTGAACCGTGCCTATTATGCAATGGGCGTATTTTCGACAAAAGACGGACTTCCTACCAACGGAATTTTCGGATTCATTAAGTTGATTTTCAAAATTTTAGAAGAGAAAAAACCAAAATATTTTGCAGTTGCTTTTGATTTGCCTGCGCCGACATTCCGTCATAACATGTTCGACGGATATAAAGCGACAAGAAAACCGATGCCGGAGGAACTTGCTCGGCAGGTTCCCGTTTTGAAAGAATTACTTGCTGCCATGAATGTCAGGATCGTAGAAAAGGAAGGCTTTGAAGCAGACGATTTGATCGGAACGTTGTCTTGTAAATTCGAAGGTGTACAAGTCGATATATATACGGGGGACAGAGACTCTTATCAACTTGTCAAAAAAAATGTGTCTGTTTGTTTTACAAAGCGCGGTGTGAGCGACATCGACTTAATGACTGATCAGAATTTTAAGGAAAAAGTTCAGCTCGAACCATTTCAAATCATTGAGGAAAAGGCGCTTATGGGCGATTCGTCCGACAATATCCCTGGGATAAGGGGTATCGGACCTAAGACTGCTCTGGAACTTCTTCAAAAATATAGAACGCTTGATAATATTTACGAGCATATCGATGAATTGCCGAAAAATTCCAGAGCGAAGCTCGAAACCGGTAAAGAGATGGCTTATCTTTCCAAACAGCTTGCTACGATCGATGTGAACGTGCCCCTAGACGTGTCGCTTGAAAGTTGCGAAGTCAATTTGCCGTTCCCGCAGAAGGCACGTGATTATTTTCAGCGATTGGAATTTCGGTCTCTTTTGAACAGTGATTATTTCGAAAAACAGACTCCTCAAACAGAATATATTGTCTGTAGCCATCCGGAAGAGTTGTTGCCTTTTGTCGACGGGATCAGTGAATTCAGTTTTTGTGTTGAAAAAGAGGGGTATCATCTCTATTTTGACGGTAAAGAATACTGTTTCCCATTCCGTGAAAATATTTTATCGGAAGGCGTATTTCCGGACGACATGATCCCGCTTTTGAAAGAATTGTTTACAGGTTCCAGAATCGCGCTTGTCGCAGATGTAAAAGCGACGGTACGTTTATTGGAAAGTTTGCAAGTTCATGCGGATTGCACAATGGAAGATGTGTTGCTGGCGCGTTATCTTGGAAATTCCGATCTTCGTCCCGCTGATCCGAAAGATCTTGCAAGGGAGCTGTCTTTAACGGACAACGACTGTGCTTATGCATTAAAACTTACGTTTGATGAGGCGCGACAAAAAATAGCGGGAACAAAAGAAGAAAAGTTGTATCGTGAACTCGAATTACCGCTTGCCTATGTGCTGCTCGATATGGAAAACGCCGGCATTTGCGTTGACGAAGCGAAGTTTGCTTTTTTTCGCGAAAAATTCGGAGAAGAATTAAAAGATTTGTCGGGAAAAATATTTGCGCTTGCAGGACAGTCGTTTAATCTGAATTCCCCGTTCCAGCTTTCGGAAATTCTTTTTGGGAAATTGGCATATTCTTCCAAAGGACTTAAAAAAAATATTCGCGGCGGATTTTCGACGAATGCAGAAGTTTTGGAAAAACTTGCCGAGGAGCATGAAATCGCAAAACTTATTTTGCGTTACCGCGAAGTGCAGAAGTTGCTTTCAACCTATGTTGACGGAATTGCTCCCTTAGTAAAACATGGCGTTGTTCATACGACATACAACCAGACAATGACAACTACGGGGCGGCTTTCCAGCGCAAACCCCAATTTACAGAATATTCCCGTGCATACGCAAGAGGGGAAAGAACTGCGTAAATTGTTTGTTGCGCATGAGGGTAATATTCTTATTGATGCGGATTATTCGCAAATCGAATTAAGATTGTTGGCCCATTTCTCGGGATCCGAGCGTTTAGTGAGTGCGTATAACGACGAAGCGGACATACACAGAGAGACGGCGGCACAAGTGTTCGGCGTGTCTTCCGATGATGTAACTTCGCATATGCGCAGAGCGGCGAAAGTGATCAATTTCGGCATTATATACGGAATGGGGGCGTATGCGCTTTCAAAAGACTTGAATTGCTCTGTCGCAGAGGCGCAGGACTATATCGACCGTTATTTCAATCGTTATCCCGAAGTGCAAACTTATATGGAAGAAAATATTCGCCATGCAAAAGAGAAGGGCTATGTTGTTACCATTTTAGGACGAAAGCGGTATATTAACGAGCTGAAATCTTCAAATGCCAATGTTCGCGCTTTCGGAGAGCGCGCGGCGCGGAATATGCCGTTGCAGGGCAGTGCGGCAGACATTATCAAAATTGCGATGCTGCATGTATACGAGAGATTGAAAAAGGAAAAGTCGGGCGCGAAATTGGTATTGCAGGTTCACGATGAACTCATGTTGGACTGTCCAGAATCAGAAAGAGAGAACGCGGCGAAAATTCTGAAAGAAGAGATGGAGAACGCGGTCGCACTTAAAGTTCCGCTTACTGTGGAAGTCGCAACGGGAAAAAGCTGGTATGAAGCGAAGTAAAAAAATTGCCGTGACGGGCGGAATCGGAAGCGGGAAGTCGCTTTTTTGCGGATTTCTGAAAAACTTGGGTTGCGTTGTTTATTCTTGCGACGAAATATATTCAGAAGTGATTTCGGAAGAAAGTTTGTTGTCTCGTTTGAAAAATATTTTTCCGGATTGCTTTCTAAACGAAAAACTCGATAGACGATTATTGGCGGAACGAGTGTTTTACGATGATAAAGACCGATTGGCGCTCGATCGAGCGACGCACCCGATAATTATGCGGCGGCTTCTGGAAAAAATGGAATCACATGAAATTTCTTTTGCGGAAGTTCCGCTGCTCTATGAAGGGGGATTTGAAATACATTTCGATAAAGTTATTGCGCTGATAAGAAAGAAGGAAGAACGGATCGCGGCGGTCAAAATGCGCAGTAAACTTTCGGAAGAGCAAATTTTGAAACGAATGCGCAGTCAATTCGATCCCGCGGAATTGTACGGCAAAAACTGTATAATCGTGGATAATCACGGTTCGGAAGAAGATTTGAAAGAGAAAGCGGAAAAACTGGTCGAAACACTTTTGGGAGAAAAATATGAATAAGGAACAACTTATAAAATTTTGCAGAAAACAGAAAACGGCGTGTTTGGGTTCCGTGAACGAACAGGGATATCCCGTGATTCGCGCCCTGTTTGCGCCGCGGGTCATCGACGGAAACCTGATGTATTTTTCAACTAATACATCATCCAACAAGGTGAAGCAATTTTCAGAGAATCATAAGGCTTGCGTGTATTTTTATAAACGGGGAAAATTTAAGTTTCAAGGCGCCTCGATTGTCGGAGAAATGCAGGTTTGCGAAGATCAAGAAACAAAAAATTTAATTTGGCGTTTCGGAGACAGGTTGTTCTATAAGAAGGGCGTAACCGATCCCGATTACTGTGTTCTGAAGTTCACTTGTATTTCCGCCGAATACTATTGCGATTTCAAAATTCAAAATATTGAATTCTAAATTCTGATTTCGACATTGTCGGATAATCATATCTTTACGAATAAAAACTAAATCCGAACCAATCGCTTATTGAAAGCATTTGGCTCGGATTTCATAATTTGGTGCGGTCGACAGGAATCGAACCTGCATGGGGTGAACCACAAGATCCTTAGTCTTGCGCGTCTGCCAGTTCCGCCACGACCGCTTAAACTTGATTAGCTTAGTTATTGTAACGCAAACAAAAATAAAAGTCAAGTTTTATCAGTCGAAAATCGAGTAAATTTTTTGATATTTTAATACTTTTTTTATATAGTTTCTTGTTTCGCGGTAGGGTATCGCTTTCAGAGAGATTCCGTCGTCCGAATAATCTTTATTTTTAAGCCAAGTTGATACAACGCCTTCGCCTGCGTTATAGGCGGCAAGCGTCGTCGAGGTGTCGGTAAATCTTGACAGTAAATAATTGAGGTAGATGCATCCGAGCATAACATTGTATTCTCCCTCTATCAATCGATCCGCATTAAAGTCGATATGTTCGCGTTCGCATATAAATTGCGCAGTGGAAGGCATAAGCTGCATAAGCCCGACCGCTCCTGCATCTGAAACAGCGTCTTTCGAAAATCCGCTTTCCGCTTTGATAATTGAAAATACGAGCGATGGAGAAGCGGAATATTTCGAAATAATTTTACGGCATGGACGGCGAAAAGAAAGTGCAAATGTGCAAAAAGCGATCAGGATAACAGATAGGGTTATGAGTACGGGAAGCCCGATTTTTTTCCATGCGTTTGTCATCAAAATACAGTATGAGAAAAAACAAACAAACTTTCCCGTACAATTCAGATAATTTGCGAAAAAACATTGAGAAAAAAATAAAATATTTCAAATAAATCTTGACTAATTGCAATTTGATTGTTATAATGATTGCGGAAAATCGAAATTATTTTTCCAAGAAAACAAGGAGTAAAATTATAGTCATGCTGAACTACGTTTTAGACGCAAAAAAGAAAGGGGTAGACGTATCGGAACATCTGTACGGTTTATTTTTCGAAGACATCAATCAAGCTGCGGACGGCGGTCTCAATGCTGAAATGGTGATCAACAACTCCTTTGAATTCGCCTATTTTTCGTATGACGATTATAATTGCGAAAGTGCGGTTGAGGTGCGGGAGCAAAAAGGATTTTATTGGGATATTTTCGGGGCGGGACCCAAGAAAATCACTACGCAAGGGGGTATGAACGAAAATAACCCATCTTATTTGCTTTTGGATGTAGGGGGGATTTACCATCTTGAAAATCCGGGTTATTTTACAAACGGCGGATACGACAATTACGGAATGCCCGTAGATAAAAATGAATCCTATCATTTTTCGATGTTTGTAAAGAGATTGGGTTTTAAGGGATGCGTTAAAGTATTTCTTCGCGGCGCACACGGACGACATACTACGATCGGAGAAATTAAAATACCGGAAGGAACGGACGGCGATTGGATCAAAGTTTCAGCTACCGTAACGGCTGAAAAAGATTTTATGGGAAGACTCTGCGTTAACCTCGAAGGAAACGGAAAAATCGGAATCGACTACGTCTCGTTGCTTCCTTCCAGAACGTGGGGGGATCCCGATAAATACCGTAACGGAAAATTGTCTCCGCGTATTGTAGAGGCGCTTAAAGATTGTCATCCTTCCTTTTTCCGTTTCCCCGGAGGGTGCGTCGTAGAGGGAGACGTCGATTTTGATTACCAATATAAGTGGCGCAATACGGTCGGACCTTTGGAAAAGCGTAAGCAAATCCCGAATCTTTGGCGGTATATGCAGTCTTACGGTATCGGTTTTTATGAATATTTTGCGCTTTGCGAAGATCTTGATATGACTCCGCTTCCCGTTTTGCACTGCGGACTGCTGTGCCAAATTCGTATGGGAGAACAGCGTAAAACCGGTTATCAGAGAATTGTGCCCGGCACGGAAAGATTTCAGAGAGAAGTGATCGATAATATTGCCGAACTTATTTATTTTGCAAAGGGCGATGTTTCTTCAAGCGATAAAAACGAAGCGTATTGGGCAAAAGTGCGATCGGATATGGGGCACCCGAAACCTTTTGAACTGAAATATATAGGTATCGGTAATGAGAACTGGGGTTACGAATATTTTGATAATTTTGCTTCCTGTTTGTTGGGGCTCAAACAATTTCATTACAAGGGGAGACTGACGAATCTTCTTGAATTATTCGGTATTACGATCGTTACCACTTCTGGCGTAGATATTCGTCCGCAGGATTCAAACGAATCGTGGAAAGTCATCAATGAAAAATATCGGGATATGATCGTTGACGAACACGTTTATAATTCATATCAATGGTTTATCGATAATTCGAAACGCTATGATTTCTACGATCGTGACGGTGCAAAAGTATTTATGGGTGAATATTCTACACATACCATGGCGGACGGAAGAGGGCGGCTCAACGGCGAAAATAATCTGGAAACCGCACTTTCGGAAGCAGTTTTTCTTACCGGTTGCGAGCGCAATTCGGACGTTGTGAAAATGACTTGCTATGCGCCGCTTTTCGCCTCGACCGTCAACTACCGCTGGACCCCCAATCTTATTTGGTTCAATGCCCGCGACGTTATGCTGACGCCGAATTATTTTGTGCAGAAAATGTTTGCGGAAAATACGGGTAAGTATACGTTGACCGATGTCGCTCCCGTAGACGAAAATAATGCGGGCGGACTTTTGATCGGGGGGCATAGAACCGCAAGCGCGATTTCTTATGTAAAAGTAACCGATCGGAAGACGGGGAAATCTCTTTATTTTCATGATTTTAGAGACGGATTGGGCGATTGGAAGGTTTACCCGAACTGCCGCGGCGGACATCTTGAAAACGGGGAGCTTATCATTGAGGAGAGCGATGCGTTTAACGGATATTATTACGATGCGGATTCTTTTTCGGATTGTGACGTGGAAATCGGTTTCAGGCGGCTTTGCGGCGAACAAAGTTTTATAGCGGGCGTCGGGATTTCGGGCGTGCGGGATGCGGGAACAATGGATTCGGCGGAATTTTCGATTTGCTGTCAATACGGTAAAAATCATAAAGGTTACGACGTTTCTTTTGATAAAAGAGTTGACTATATCAGAACGGTTTGCGAGATGATGGGCAAGGATAAATTTCTCGGATACAGTTCTGAGGGAAATAAACTTCGTCTTGAATATACAAAAAATACTTTCAGGGCATCAATCAATAAAGACGGGGCGTGGCACGAAGTCCTTTTCAAAAATATTTGGAAAGTCAACGAGCGTGTTTTTCAGAGCGCCACCGTCGGTGATGACGGTAAAATATACTTGAAAGTGATTAATGTGTCCGGTAAAGACGAAGAGTTGAATGTGAAACTTATGAACTTTCCGAATAAGACCAAGGCTTGCGTGAAGACGCTTTGGAACGAGGATCCGACGGCAATCAACGAAATCGGTGAAAAGATCGGTAAGAAAATGAATGTTGTGCCAACGGAGAGCACGATGAAGATACAAGGCGATTCGCTCAAAGCAACTTTGAAAAATAACAGTGTAAATATATTTGTGATAGAATAAAAATTATTTTTTTACGCCCCGCCGTATCATGGCGGGGCGTTTCATATTTTCACGCGTTTATCCATATATTATAACGATGCTTGAATTTCTTGCGCCGAGACTGAGAAACGCTTTGCGGACGGTCAATTCAAATTTATTGTACGAGCTGAGGATACGCACGGACAAGCCGCTTAGAATCAATCTTGGCGGTGAATTTTGCTATCTCGGTGAAAACGGCGTTTGCGAACGCGCGGAGTTTGCAATTGTGCCGACCGTGGAAGAAGTCGAGGAGACCTTATTCGCCGCAAGCGATTATTCGGTTTACGCAGTGGAAAACCAGTTAAAACGCGGCTTTGTAACCGGTAAAGAAGGGGAAAGGATCGGCGTTGCGGGAACGGTGGTTTACGACGCAAACGGAGTTTTATCGGTTCATTCCGTTACTTCGCTGTGTATCCGTATTCCGCACGCGATTATGGGTTGTTCCGTCGAGATTTACGAAAGATGTTTTTCGAAAGAGATCGGATCGCTCTTAATTATGGCTCCGCCGGGGGAAGGCAAGACGACCATTTTGCGCGATTTAACCCGACTGATCAGCGAAAAAACGCGGCTCAATATTCTTGTCAGCGACGAACGCGGAGAGCTTTCTGCGGGCGATTTGGGGGCTACAAGCGACATTGTGCGATTTGCGGACAAGCAGACCGCCTTCACGGCCGGAATTCGTGCTATGCGCCCCGATTTGATTGTGACCGACGAACTTCTTAGCGATGACTATGCGGCTGTAAGAAGGGCAAAAGAAAGCGGTATTCTGGTGATTGCATCCGCTCACTTAAAACGTTACGAAGACGTTCCGGATAAACTGTTTGAATGGTATGTTTTGCTGAACGGTTTGGGTAAGATCGGAAAGATTTGGAGGGAAGGCGGGAAAGATGTGGCTTAAAATTCTGATTTGCATTTCTATAATCGCGTTTTCTACGATGCTCGGATACATTCTTTCCGGAAAATATCGGTCAAGACGCAAGTTTTACAACCAATTTTTTCTTTTTCATGAAAGGTATCTGAATGAGTTGAATTATTCAAGAAAACCGTTGCCCGAATTTCTTAAAGAATATGAATATACGGGCGATTTTGCAAAAGCGCTCAATCAGTGCGTCGAGACAAGAGATTATTCCGTCAAATTTACTTATTTGACAGGCGATGAAAAAACGGCTTTTGGAAATTATTTTTCAATGCTCGGAAAAGGAGACTCTCAATCGCAGAAGTCATATTACGGGGCGCAAACGCAGGGGTTGGAAGCAAAGCGCGCCGAAGGAGAAAAGCAAGCGAAAGCCCGTGGGAGTCTTTATTTGAAACTCGGACTTTTGTTCGGGCTTGCAATCGTGATTCTGATAATATAATATGGATATATCAATCATTTTTAAGTTGGCGGCAATCGGAATCATTATTACGATCGTCTGCCAGATTCTGAAAAAATCGGACCGCGACGATGTGGCTACTGTCGTTTCGATCGTAGGGCTTGTAATTGCGCTTACCGTTGCGGTGACGATGATAGGCGATTTATTTCAGACGGTGCGGGATATTTTCGGGGTGTACTGACCATGCAGATATTTCAACTTGTCGGAATAGCGCTTATTACCGCCGTTGCGGCATTGCTTCTGAAAGGCACAAAACCCGAGCTTGCGTTCGCTGTGACGATTGCGGGCGGGATCATTCTTTTGTTGTTTGCCTTTGAAATTTTCAAGGGCAGTTTTACGATTTTTCAGAAAATTACTGATGCGACGGGGATTGAATCTTCGATTGTAAAAATTTTACTTAAAATGGTCGGGATAGGTTATCTCGTCGAATTCAGCGCGGGGATACTCAATGATTTCGGGCAAAATAGTCTTGGGGACAAACTTATATTCTGCGGTAAAATAATTGTGCTTGTTCTCGCGGTTCCTATATTGGAAAGCGTGCTCAATTTAATCGTCAAATTATTGGAGCTCGTATGAAATCGGTATTGAACGATACGCTCGTCATGCGTTTAAGCCGCAGCATAAAGACGGGCAGACGTCGCAGAAAAGTTTTTATTTTTTTGATTTGCTTGTTTGCGGTAATTTTATTTTTGCTTCCGGTCGGCGGTGCGCGGGAAACTGTATCGGCAGAGAGTGCGGAGGAAAAGGCGGCGCTCGAACAATTAGGGCTTACGGTAGAGGAGCTGCTCGCATCGCTTGATACAAAAGAGTTGGAGGCATATCTTGATACTTTGGCGGATTTTAAGGATATATCGCTGAAAGAAAAACTTTTAAGTTTGATTACGGGCGATTATGCATTGGATTATTCTTCGCTGGGGGAGTCGGTATTTCGTTTTGTACTGCATGAAGCGGAAACAATGTTGCCTGCATTTGCCGTCATTCTTGCCGTTTCGCTTCTTTGTGGAATGCTTAATTCCATAAAAAACGGATTTTTACATAGTACTATGTCTGACATAATAAACTTTGTCGGATATATTTCGGTGGGCGCAGTCGTGTTAGCGTGTCTGATCGATGTATTAAACGGCGGTTTTTCGGCAGTCACAAATATGAAACGGCAGATGGAATTGATTTATCCGATTTTGCTGACATTGATGGCGGCAAGCGGCGGGGGAATATCAGTCGCGGTTTACCGTCCTGCCGTCGCCTTTATGAGCAGTGCAATTGTCAACTTATTTTCTACCGTCGTTATGCCGATGGCTGTCGTAGTGATAGTATTGTCCTTTGTCGGAAATTTGACGGAAGACGTCAGAACGGAAAAACTCGGCGATTTTTTCAAAAGCGTCAGTAAATGGATCATCGGCTTTACCTTAGGTATTTTCAGTATATTTCTGAGCGTACAAGGAATTACAGCGGCGCAATACGACGGAGTAAGTCTGCGCGCGGCAAAATATGTTATTTCGGGATCCGTTCCGATTGTCGGCGGTTTTTTGTCCGGCGGCGTTGAAATCGTGGTTGCGGGAAGCGCGTTGATTAAAAACGCTCTCGGCTCGTGCGCGTTGTTTATGCTTCTCGGGGTAATGCTTCGTCCGGTTCTTTTGTTTGCCGCTTTACAACTTTTTTTGCGTATTTCAGCCGCAGCAACCGAACCGGCGGGCGGAAAGACTTCGGCGTTTTTATCTCGGCTTGCAGGAGATACGGGTTATTTTTTGGCAGCGATTTTGTGTGTGGGCTTTCTCTATTTTCTTACTTTGTTGCTGATTATCTTTTCCACGGGGGTCATGTTCTGATGAAAGCGTATGTTTTAAGCGTAGCGGGGATCGTTCTGATTATCGCCGCTGTTTCGATTGTTTCTCCGAACGGAAAGATGGGGAAATTTGTGAAAGGGATCGGAAAATTATTTATTCTCGTCGTTATGATTACGCCGTTCGTTTCGTTTTTTGCAAATAAAGGAGATTCGGTTTTCACGACAGTCAAAATTGCAACGGACGAAGAGTATCTAGATCGGTGCGTTCAACTGCTCAGAGAAGAAGACGAACGGGATATTTCGGCTTTTTTGAATGATCGCTATCAAATCAAAGGAAGCGTCGCCGTAACGCGCGGCGAAAGTTCGGGTTTTCCCCGCGAAAAGATCGAAGTAAAAATTATCGATTTCGGAATAATCGGACAAGGGGGGAATATAAATAAGACAGAGGATGTCCGAAAGGCGCTTGAAGAAAGATACGGCTGTAAGGCGGTGGTCTCGTGAATAAAGTAAGTATCAAAAAAATTTTCGAGAACAAAACAGCGCGGACCGTATTGATTCTGATGGTTGCACTATTGCTTGTGATTGCGGTATACGGCGTATTTTTCAAGACTGAAAAAACGGCGTCGGAGCAATATCAGGCATCCGAACTCGAAGAGCGGCTTTCCAGAATTCTTTCTCGGATCGACGGCGTGGGTGAAACTACGGTGATGGTAGGGGAAGAAAACGGCAAAGCGGTAAGCGCGGTCATCGTGTTTCGCGGCGCCGACAGTATTCTGACGCGAATCCGTGTGATCGACGCCGCGGCGGGCGCGCTCGGAATCGGCAAGGATTCGATTCTGGTCTATCCTGCCGAAAGTTAAAGCATTAAAAATTAAAAAGAAGGAGATATAAACACAATGTCAAACACCAAAAAGATCGCACTCATGTCAACGCTCGTCTTACTGCTTGCTGTGACGGCAATCTTTAACTTCGTTCTTGCGGGAACGCGTACCGCGACGGCAGACGTGGGAAAAACCGACGTGAACTATTTCACGACCTACCGTGCTAACAGAACGGCGACCCGTAACGAAGAATTTGTTCAGCTCGACAGCATTATTTCCGCTTATGCGACGGATTCCGCGGAGTACCGCGAAGCAGTGGAAGAGAAGCAGAAGATGGTTTCGATCATGGAAGACGAACTTGTCATGGAATCCATCATCAGAACGCTCGGTTTCTCGGATGTTGCGGTTTCGATCGGAAACAGCTCGGATAACATTAACGTATTTGTGAATACCAACGAGTTGTCGGAAGAAAACATTACCAAAATCTTCTATGCGTTCGAAGTAGAACATCAGATTCGCGAGGGGAATATTATAATTATGCCCGTTTATGCAGAAAGTTGAGAAAAAACAGTAGTAAAAATTGAAATTGTGTGCTATAATGCTCCTATAAGGAGTCCTGATTTATGGCGAGCATTAAATACAATCCCGGCGGACAAAAAGGAAAGATTACTTACAATGCGGATATCGTGAGCGGAATCGTTGTTTTGAGCTTGCGTGAAACGGACGGGATCGAGTTGATTCCTTCGAAAAATAACGGAATCAAACTCTGTTTTGAAAAGGAAGGGATTTTCGTGGACGTTTCCGTGATCGCCCATTACGGTTACAGTGTGCCCGAGCTTGCATTCCGCATTCAGCAGAATATTAAGCAGATGGTCGAATCGATGACGAAATATAAAATCGCCAAAGTGGACATTCACGTTCAGAGCGTCGTATTCGATAAACCTGCGGAGCCGGAAAAAGAAAACATGCCTGCAGGAGAAGAGCCTCAAACTCAGAGCGCGGCACAGGACGAAAAAGCAAAGAATTGACAATCGATTCCCTTTCCGTCAGGAAGGGGAATTTGTTGCGTATAGAGGTTACCATGAGAAGCAATGCGAGAGAAGCGGCATTTAAGATAGTTTTTTCAGAACTTTTTCAAGAGAGTGCGGAAAAGGCGTTTAGAAATCGTGTCTACAAAAGCGAAAAGCTCAACGAAGAGGATGCTGCGTTTGCAGAGCGTCTTGTGTCGCTTGTTGCAATACATCGCGAAGAGCTTTCGGCGATGCTTGCGGAAAAAATAGAGCGTTTTGCGGAAAATAGGATTTATAAAGCGGACAGGGCGGCATTGCTTATCGGGCTTGCGGAAATCAAATTTTGCGACGACGTTCCCGCGCTCGTATCAATTACCGAAGCCGCTACTTTGGCTCGAAAGTATTCCACCGAAAATTCCGCAAACTTTGTGAGCGGTGTACTTGGAGGGTTTATTCAATCATGACATTGCTTGACGGAAAACGCATTGCAAAAGAAATCAGGGAAGAATTGCGTCTCAAAGTATCCGGAATGTCTCGTAAACCGAGCCTTGCCGTCGTGCTCGTAGGTCAGGATCCCGCTTCGGAAATTTATGTTCGCGGAAAAATAAAGGCTTGCGAAGAAGTTGGAATCCGTTCGCTATCTTATCGCCTTCCCACGGACGCCGCGCAAATGCAAGTGGAAGAACTTGTGAAATCGCTTGCGGAACAAAGCGACGTCGACGGAATTTTGTTGCAGCTTCCGTTACCCAAGCATTTGAACGCCGAAAAAATTCTCGGTTTGATCCCGTTTGAAAAAGATGTTGACGGGTTTTCTCCCGTTAATGTCGGAAAAATTGCGCTCGGAGAAGACGGTATATCTGCGTGTACGCCGTTAGGAATCATGGAATTGCTGAGTCGTTACGGAATATGTTTTTCGGGAAAACGCGCCGTCGTTATCGGGCGGAGTAAAATCGTGGGAAGACCGCTTGCTTTATTGCTTTTGAATCGGGATGCCACCGTAACGGTTTGTCACAGTAAAACCGCGCAGTTGAAAGAAGAGTGTCGGCGCGCGGATATTTTGATCGCGGCGATCGGTAAAGAACGTTTTATTACTGCGGACATGGTAAAGGAAGGCGCGGCGGTCGTCGACGTCGGGATCAATCGCGGTCAGGACGGAAAGCTGTGCGGAGACGTCGATTTTGACGGAGTAAAGGAAAAGGCGTTGTTTCTTACGCCCGTCCCCGGCGGCGTGGGGCCTATGACGATTGCGATGTTGCTGCGGAATACGGTAGAGGCTGCGGAGAAAAGGAATGGATGAATTTTTGCGGAAATACCAAGAATTCGAGCGCGAATTTGAATGCGCGCTCGCTCGCTGTTGCGCCGAAATGAATTTTCAGCCGAAAATTCTTGCGGACAGCATGCGGTATTCCTTACTGTTAGGCGGAAAACGCGTGCGCCCCGTCCTCTTTCTCGGAACGCTTGATTCATTCGGTTATGATTTTCGGCAGGAAATGAATTTTGCGCTCGCTCTTGAATGTATTCATACGTATTCTTTAATTCACGACGATCTACCCGCTATGGATAATGACGACATCAGGAGGGGGAAGGCTTCAAGTCATAAGGCGTTTGGCGAAGCGAATGCGATTCTTGCAGGCGACGCGCTTCTCTCCTATGCGTTTGATTTGCTTTTCGATTCCTGCAAGAAAAGCCTGCGGCATATCGAAGCGGCGCAAGAAATTTCGCGTGCGGCGGGTGCGGAAGGAATGATTGCGGGGCAGTCCGCGGATTTATTTTATTCCGGTAAAAGCGCAGGAGAAAAAGAACTCGAATTTATTTATCGCAATAAAACGGGGAAACTGCTTGTGGCGCCTATCGTTATGGCGGGAATACTTGCGGGCGGCGAAACGGACAAACTACGCGCGTTTGGCGAAGAGTTGGGATTTTTGTTTCAGCTGACCGATGACCTGCTTGACGTTAAGGGGGAGCAAAATACCGTCGGAAAGACGCTCGGTAAAGACGAGAAAGAGGATAAACTTACCTGCGTTAAAGTTTACGGATTGACCGGATCTGAAAATTTAGCGAAAGAATGCGTTGAAAAATGCCGCTTAATGTTAAACGATATAAAAGAGATGGATTCCGCTTTTTTGAAAGGAATAACGGATTTTGTCTTAACAAGAAACAGCTGAACGGATACAGAACAATTTTCTTTGGATAATTTTTAACAATCATGCGAGCCGATAAATTTTTTGCGGATAAATTCGGGTCCCGTACAAAGGCAAAAGAAAAACTGTTGCGCGGACTCATATATACGGAACAAAAAGTTCTTTCGCCCGATTCCGAATTGAATGGCGATGAGAACTTTTATTTTATTGATGACAATGGTTTCGTTTCCAGAGGCGGTGAAAAATTGGAACGCGGACTTTCCGTATTCGAAGACAACGTTCAAAACGGCGTATTTGCCGATCTTGGCGCGAGCACGGGCGGTTTTACGGATTGTCTGTTGCGTCGCGGCGCGAAAAAAGTGTACTGTGTAGATGTTGGTGAAAATCAACTCGACGAGCGTCTCCGTGCGGATTCCCGTGTTGTCGTAATGGATAAAACCAACGCCCGTTTTTTGGTAAGGAAGAATTTCGACGAGCCGCTCGACGGGATTGTTTCCGATCTCAGTTTTATATCGTTGCGCTTGATTCTTCCCGCAATTGTTCGGTTGTTGGACGACGGTAAAAAAGCGTTTTTGCTGTTTAAGCCGCAATTTGAATGCGGAAAAGGAAAAACGGGAAAAAGTGGTATTCTTCCCGTTCGGTATCATGCGCCGTTGCTCGACGAGTTTTATGAATTTTGCGTTTCGCTTGGACTTTCGGTTTGCAATGTTGTAAACGCGCCTGTCCATGCCGGTAAAAATATTGAATATATCCTGTCTCTTTCAAAAAGGGGAACAGCGATAGAAAAGCGGGAATTTTTGCGTCGCGCTGCCGATATATACGAAAATCGTATCAAATATTAAAAAACGCTTGCATAAATTCATTTTCGGATTATAATAAAAGATGATGAGAGTCGGAATATTTTACAATTCCAAGCAAACGGACAAAGAGAGCGCGATGTGCCTTGCGGAAAAAATAGAGAGGCGGGGAAGTACTGCTTATGTTTTTTCGGATATTTCCGAAATTGCCGATATTGACCGTTTGATTGTTTTGGGGGGCGACGGAACCATGCTTCGCGCGGCGAAACGGGCGTCTGAAATCCAAATTCCGCTTGTTGGGGTAAATTACGGCAATTTAGGATTTCTGACAGAATATGAACGTGGCGAAGAAGATGAGGCAGTTTCGCTTGTTTTAAGCGATTGTTCCGTTGTGCGCCGTTCTATGTTGGAAGTTGATCTTGACGGGCGGAAATCTTATTGCCTGAACGAACTTGCGTTGTTGCATCCCGTTGGCGAAGACCGTTCAAACGGAATTGCGAAAATATCCGTTGCGATCGACGGGAGCAAAGCGGGAGATTTTGCCGCAGACGGCTTGATCGTTGCGACCCCGACGGGTTCTACCGCATATTCGCTCTCGGCGGGCGGGTGCGTGATGACGCCAGATTCCCCGACTTTTCTTTTGACTCCGGTATGCGCGTTTTCGCTCCGTAGCAGACCGATCGTTTATTCGGACGACTGTACGCTGACCGTGGCTTTTTCCGAAAATTTGCTTATGCTTTACGGCGACGGAGACTATTTGGGACAAGTCAGTGAGGGTAATAAACTGGTTATTCGCAAGGCGAAACGCAGTGCAATGCTGCTTACCTCGGATCCCAACGGATATTTCCGCCGTCTTACCGAAAAAATCAATCATTAAAGTTGAAAATTATGCAGAGAAATGTGAGACAGAAAAAAATTCTGGAACTGATTAAAGAGAAAGAAATCGAAACGCAACAAGAATTATGTTCGGAATTGTCGGCATTGCGATTCGAAGTGACGCAGGCAACGGTTTCCCGAGACGTAAGAGAGTTGCATCTCTACAAGGCTAAGGGGGAAAGCGGACGTTATCGCTACGTTGCGTCCGAATGGAAAGAACCGCAAGTTCCCGAAAAAATGCTTTCGCTCTTTCGCACTTGCGTTGTAAAAATCTGTACCGTCGGCAATACCGTCGTCGTGAAAACATTGAACGGAAACGGTGGGAATGCGGGAGCGGTAATCGATATGCTTGATTATCCGGAAGTCGTCGGAACGATTGCGGGCGACGATACCGTATTTTCTTTATGTGAAAATATCGAAAAAGCTAAGACGGTGCATAATCGCCTGAACGAGATCGTCGGAAAATAATTATGTTACGGAAGATAACGATACAAAATATTGCATTAATCGAATTTGCCGAATTGGAATTTGCCGAGGGTTTCAATGCGCTTTCGGGTGAAACGGGTGCGGGAAAATCCGTTATTCTCGATTCCATTGATTTTGTTTTGGGTGCAAAGGCCGATAAGTCGCTGATACGGTTCGGGAAAGAGGAGTGTTCCGTCTGCGCCGAATTTGAAAATATTGACAAAGAAATTTTGCGGGAACTGGAAGATATGGGCGTGGAAGGAGACGATACTTTGATCGTCTTCCGAAAATTTACGCGGGACGGAAAGAGCAGTTTAAGGATAAACGGATGTGCAGTAACCGTCGCCATGCTGCGCCGCGTCAGCGCTTGTCTTGTGGATATTCACGGGCAGAGCGATCATTTTTATTTGATAAACGAGTCCAATCAACTGAAACTTTTGGATTCAATTGCGGGGAAGCAAGTGCGTTTGGAAAAAGGAGAATTGGCGGCGCTGCTTGAAAAACGCAGGAAGATACAAGGTGAAATCGATTCTTTGGGGGGCGATGAGGCGGAACGCAACCGAAGGACGGATATTCTCAAATATCAGATCGACGAAATCGAGCGGGCAAAACTGAAAGAGGGCGAAGAAGAAGAGTTGAATCGGTTGCGCAACATCGGTATGAATGCGGAACGGATCAAAGACGGTATTTGTTGCGCCCGTCATTCGCTTGTGTCGGACGGGGGCTGTATCGACGCGCTTCATTCTGCGCGCCGTGCGCTCAATTCCATTGTACGCTACGATAATAAATACGAAGAACTATCTGCCCGTCTTGAAAATATTTTGGCGGAACTCTCGGATGTGTCAGCCGTCGCGGAAGAATATGACGGAGAGCTTGACTTTGACAGGATTGAACTCGAACGCACGGAAGCCCGTCTCGATGAATACAAGGCGCTTAAAAAGAAATACGGCGCGACCTATGCCGAGGTTCAGGCTTTTTATAAAAAAGCATGCGAGGATTATGCTTTACTGACCGAAAGTGAAGAAAGGCTTTTGATTCTCGGCGGGGAACTCATAGACGTTAATGAAAAAATTTATCAAAGCTGTTTAAGGCTTTCGACCATGCGAAAAGAAGCCGCCGAAAATTTTACCCGCCGAGTGACGGATGAATTAAAGACTTTGAATATCGGTTCGGCATGTTTTCAGACGCAATTCGACGGGTTTTCGTCGGAAAATGTACAGAATGCAGGGATGAACGGTCTCGATAAAATGCGTTTTCTGTTTTCCGCTAACGCAGGAGAGCCTCCTAAGGAACTCGGGAAAATTATCAGCGGCGGAGAAATGAGTCGATTTATGCTTGCGGTAAAAACGCAGCTTTCGGCGGTTGGAAGTATCGGAACTTATATTTTTGATGAAATTGACGCGGGGATCGGCGGAAAAACCGCGCGCGTTATGGGGGAAAAGTTTGTAAAGATCGCAAAAGACGTACAAATTATTGCGGTTACGCATTCAGCGCAAATTGCATCGTTTGCGGATAAACAATTCTTGATTGAAAAGAGAGAAGAGGAGGGTTCCACCAAAACATATTTGAGCGAAGTCAAAGAAGGGGATCGGATCAAAGAAATTGCCCGATTGATCGGGGGCGATGAAAGTCTGCTTTCTATCAAACATGCGGAAGAAATGTTACAGACTGCTGCGGTTTACAAAAACTCCCTGTAAAGGAAACGTATATTCGTCAAACGTTTACGCAATCTAACTGATGTATCATCGGAGGTTTGGATGCGTAAACGTTATTTTTTTCTTACGGCATTGTTATTTGCGGCATGTTTTTTTTGCAGCGGAACAAGTACGAAGGTCGATGCCGCAGGGTGCGAATACTATCTCGGGGGAATGCCTGCGGGATTTACACTGTCACAGGGAGGGGCGGAAGTCATCGGGCTGAACGACGTTTCGGCGCAGGACGGATTGTTTCGTCCGGCGGAAAAGGCAGGAATAAAGGCGGGCGACTGTATTGTGGCTGTTGACGATATCCGCGTAAAAGATATATCGGAACTGAATGCTGCGTTGGAGCGGAGCAAAGGGAATCCGATTAAACTTACAGTCAAAAGAAACGGCGAGACTGCCGAAACGGAAGTAACGCCTGTCAAAGATGCAAAAACGGGGAAATATAAAATAGGAGTTCTGATACGAGATACTTTAACGGGAATCGGAACGGTGACTTATATCAATAAACAGACGCTTCGGTTCGGCTCATTGGGGCATTCCGTATCGACCGAAAATTTCTCGGAACTCGGAATAGCTGATTCAAAAGTGTATTTGTGCAGTATTGTCGGCGTGAATAAAGGTACGCGCGGACGGGCGGGAGAATTACGCGGGCTGTTCATGAACGATAAACCGCTTGCGTCTGCCGATAAGGTATGCGAAGACGGTTTATACGGTACGTTCGATAAAAATTACGACTTCTCGCATATTAAGACGGTAGAAGCGGCTCCTGTTTCGGAAGCGAAAATCGGGAAAGCGTGTATTTACTCTACCGTAGACGGAATATGTCCCCAGGAATATCAAATTTCTATCGTAAAAGTTGATGCGAATCAAAAAGACAATAAAAATTTCGTGATTAAAATTACCGATGAACGTTTGATTGACGAAACGGGCGGCATTGTGCAGGGTATGAGCGGAAGTCCCATCGTGCAAAACGGTAAACTGATCGGCGCCGTGACGCATGTTTTCTTGAACGATCCTACAAGGGGATACGGAATAGGGATTGAAAAAATGTTGGAAAATTGAATGAATTTGTCGGAAGAAGTCACATATAATAAAATATGAGGCTTCTTTTACCGGTAAAAGAATGTTTCGGGCGTGCGCTTGAAAAAAAGATCGTATTGATTATTTACACCGTCTTATTTTTGGCAGGAACGATTCTCGGAATCGTGTTTATCAAAACGCCCGCAATATATGACTATCATCTGAACCGTTGCGAAAGTTTTATCGGAAGCGTTTGCTTTACCGATCGCAGCGTGTTTTTGATTTTTCTCGAAAGGATCGCAGAGCATACGCTGATAATGGCGCTTCTGCTTGTTGCGGGCATTCATCCCGTCGGTTTGGTCATTACTCCGATCGTGATCGTTTTTCGCTCTTATACGTTCGGCGGAAGTCTTGCGATATTTTTCTCGGTTTATCGCATGACGGGTGCGCTTATCGCGATTGCGTTTTATTTTCCCGTACATATAATGTTTGATTGCATTTTTCTTGCGGCGGTCTCTCTTTCGTTTTCCCGAGCGTTTTGTTTTCATTTCGGAAAAAAAGATTTCAGACTGCTGTTCAAAGATTTTGCGATTCTTCTTATTTTTACCGCAATCGTATGCGTTGCGGAAACAATATTGCTTCTCATACTTTTTCACTCTGTGGGAAATATTTTGTAACAAGAGTATTTTTGGCAAAACTGTACAAACTGAAAGTATGAAAAAATATTTATCAGTCGGTGCGGCGGTTGTAGCCGCATGTTGTATGGCAGTTACGGGCGGGGGAGCGATCACCGTTGCGAAAGCGGAAGAGAAACTGCCCTGCAAGGCGGCGTATCTTTGCGATTATGAAAGCGGGACCGTCGTTCTTTGCGACAATGAAGAGAAGAGGCTTCCGATTGCAAGTATGTGTAAAATCATGACATTGCTTTTATCGCTTGAAGCGGTGGATCGGGGTGAGCTGAGTTTTGACGAACAAATCACGGTCAGTGAAAATGCCTCGGGTATGGGAGGTTCGCAAGTATTTCTTGATACCGGTCTCTCGTACAAGGCGGAAGATCTTATGCGGACGGTAGCGGTTTGCTCGGCAAACGATTCCTGCGTGGCGCTTGCGGAGCGTGTGGCGGGTTCGGAAAATGCATTTATAGAACGTATGAATAGCAGGGCAAAAGAGCTTGGTGCTGAGAATACGCTGTTTGCCAACTGTACGGGGCTTCCCAAGGAACCGCAATATTCCTGCGCAAAAGACGTCTCTCTCATGATGCGGGAACTTTTGAAGCGTCAAAAGTATTATGAATTTTCCAAAGTGTGGTTGGAAGAATTTGTGCATCCGGACGGAAGAACGACGACGATCACGAATACGAATAAACTTATCCGTGCTTATGAGGGATGCGACGGAGGAAAAACCGGATTTACAAACGAAGCGGGATTCTGCTTGGCTGCAACGGCCAAGAGGGGTGATACGAGACTCATTTCCGTTGTGATCGGAGCAGATACCTCGAAGAGCAGAAATAAAACAGTGAGCGGGTTATTTGATTATGCTTTCTCCGCTTACGAAACTAAGACGGTGCTTGAAGCGGGACAGTCGGTCGGAAAAGTCGCCGTTCGCGGAAGTAAGGTAAAGGAAGCCGAAATCGTTTCGGAAGGGATGTTGTCGGTGTTTTCGAAAAAAGGAAGTACGGACGGAATCAATGTCGAGTACTGTTATCCGAACGAAATCAAAGCGCCTGTAACAAGGGATGAAGCGATTGGAGAGGCTGTCATGTATCGGGACGGCGTGGAAATAGCTCGCACATCGCTGAGATTAAAAGATTCGGTAGAACGTATTAGTTGGTGGGATTCATTCCGCGAAGGGGCTATTAACTGGAATTAAATTAAAAATATATAGTTTAGAATAGTATTATGTCAGACGTAACATTTGAAATTCAAAGGTGTTGCGTCTTTTTTCTTGACGGTTGATTGAATAAATGTTATAATAAATTTTGATAGTTTATAAGAGGCAGACATGTTCGTAAAAAAGGTCAACGAAAAAGGACGGCTTGAAATCGGCGGAGCCGATACTATAGAGCTTGCAGAAAAGTTCGGCACGCCGCTTTATGTCTACGACGAAAATTATATCCGTAAAATGATGAGGACGTACCGCGAAACTCTCGAAAATGAGTATGACGGGAATGGAATCGTTCTGTATGCTTCAAAAGCGTTTTCCTGCATGGGCATTTATGCAATCACAAACAGCGAAGGATTGGGGGCTGACGTTGTTTCCGGCGGAGAATTGTATACGGCGTTAAAGGCGGGATTCCCCGCCGATAAAATTATGATGCACGGAAATAATAAGCTGAAGAGCGAATTATCTCTTGCATTGGAGAGCGGCGTAGGCTATATTGTTGTCGATTCGTTGTCGGAAGCGGATATGCTCGATGAGTTAGCCGAGAAACTAAATATAAAGCAGAATATTCTTCTTCGGATTAATCCCGGTGTAGAAGCGCATACGCACGCTTTTGTTCAGACGGCGACGCCCGATTCGAAATTCGGATTTTCGGTGGCGGACGGCTCTGCCGAAGAGACGGTTGTTGCATTATTGAATAAACCGAATTTGTTTCTGAAAGGATTCCACTGCCATATCGGTTCGCAGATATTTGAAAAACAGAGTTTTGTTATTGCTGCGCAAAAATGTTTTTCTTTCCTTGCAATGTTGAAAAACAAATATTCTTTTGAAACAAAAGTGTTAAATCTCGGAGGCGGATACGGTATCCATTATAATAAACAAGATCCCGAAATGGATTTTTCCGATTATGCGGATTTTGTCAAAACCCTAATCGAATCGGTTAAGAACGAATGTAGTAAACATTCTTTGAAGCGTCCGTATCTCTGCATCGAACCGGGGCGTTCTATCGTCGGGGAAGCAGGTATTACGCTCTATACTGTCGGCGCGATTAAAGAAATCAAAGGGATCAAAAAATATCTTGCCGTGGACGGCGGTATGTTCGAGAGTCCCAGATATTGTCTGTACGGCTCTAGATATGAAGCAGTCATTGCAAACCGCGCAGGGGAAGAGGCGACCGAGTTTGTCTCGATTGCGGGAAAATGCTGTGAAAGCGGAGATCTGATCGGAGAAAACTTTAATCTTCCCAAAGCGAAAATCGGCGATATTATTGCGGTTTTTTCAACGGGAGCATATCATTATTCCATGGCGAGCAATTATAACCGAAATTTGATTCCGCCGGTCATTCTTGTAAAAGACGGATTGGCGGAATATCTTGTAAGACCGCAAAGCTACTACGATTTGATTCGGAACGACGTTATTCCGGACTCATTAAAATAAAATTCATTCATAGGTATTGCATTGGATTATTTGAACAAAATTTTGGAACTGGTAGCGAGTTTTCTCGCCGTGACGGTCGTGCTGACCTTTCACGAGTTTGCGCACGCATTTGCCGCTTATCGCTCGGGCGATCCCACTCCGAAATGGAACGGAAGGCTTTCGCTGAATCCGTTGCGGCATTTTGATCCGATCGGACTTATATGCTTCACGCTCGTCGGATTCGGTTGGGCAAAACCCGTTCCGATCAATCCGGACAATTTCAAACATTATCGTCGCGGGCTTGCTTTTACCGCAAGTGCGGGGATTATTATGAATTATCTGATGGCGTTCATAACGTTTCCGATTTTTCTTGTAGTATTGAACTATGTACAAGTTCCCGTACTGTCTGAATTTTTGTTCAATCTGACGTACTGCCTTTTTGCCTACAGTTTATCTTTCTGCGTATTCAATCTTTTACCTTTATATCCTCTCGACGGGTTCAGAATCGTGGAAGCGTGCAGCAAAAAACACGGAAAAGTTTATCGGTTCCTGCGTAAATACGGTTATTATATTTTGTTGTTTCTGATTATAGAAAGTTTTATCTGCAGAATTTTCACAGATTATCTCGGTGCGGAAATCATCGGTCAGACAGGAGCGATGGTTATGGATTATATGAATATACTCGGTTGGATCATGAAATTTGCGACGAATATTTTCGGTTATCCGATTTCGGCGCTCTGGGGACTGATTCCATGGAAGATCGGCGTTTCGTGGAGGATTATACCGTGGTAAACAGAGAACAGTTTGAATCCGAAGTCGACTACACGACCGTACTTTCCAATTTCGAAGGTCCGATCGATTTACTCCTGTATTTGATCAACAAAGAGGAAATCGAAGTTCGTGACATATTCGTGTCTCAGGTAACGGAACAGTTCCTCGGATATATGAAGGGACTCGCCTATCTTGATGTTGACAAAGTAGCCGCATATCTCAATATCGTTGCAAGTATTCTGAAAATCAAAGCGCAGGCACTTGTACCGAATCTACAGCAGGATCCCGAAATCGAAGCGGAAATCGAAGCGGAAAAAGCGGCGATCATACAGGCGGTCGAAGAATATAAGCGGATCAAAGAGGAAGTCGTAAAACTCAAAGAACTTGAAACGATCGGATACTTTTTTAAGCAACCTGACAAGAATGTCGGCGAAACCAAGACTGTGTTTTCGATGGACAAACTGACATTGGACGGATTGCTTTCCGCTTTTTCTGCGCTTCTTATCAAACGTGAGAGTGCAGCGGTAAGCAAAGAAGTTCGTGAAATTCCGCGCGATGAGCACACGGTTTCGCAGAAAGTAACATTTATTTTGGAGAGTCTCGAATCTCGGGAAGAAATCGAATTCGAAGAATTATTTACAAAAGATTATACCAAAGCAGAAATCATTACAACCTTTCAGGCTATGCTCGAATTACTGAAACATCAATTTTTGCGCGTTGAACAGAGCACTGTTTTCGGCACGATAAAAATCTATTTGAACCCCGACAGGGACAAGGAGGTTTCTCTTGGAGAAATTGACGAATATAATTGAAGCGATTCTGTTTGCTTCCGGCAAAGCGGTTGCCTTTTCCGATATTTGCGAAAAACTTTCATTGACGACGCGGGAATTACGGAAAGCAATTAATGAGCTGAAAGAAAAATACGGCGAAGAAGGCGGAATTCAACTTCTTGAATTCAATCATAAAGCCCAACTCGGGTCGAATCCTGCCTATAAAAGTGAAGTTGAAGCCGTTTTGAATCCAATCCGTGAAAAAGAGCTTACACGTACCATTCTTGAATGCGCGGCGATTATCGCATACAAACAGCCGATTACACGGACCGAAATCGAGATTTTACGCGGACTCAATAGCGATTATGCTGTTAACGCGCTTTTAGAGCTTAAACTTATCGAGCCTTGCGGACGAAAAGATGCCGTAGGGCGACCTGTATTATTTGCAACGACAGACGAATTCTTAAAACGATTCCGATTGAAGTCGCTTGCCGATTTGCCCGATTATGATGTGCTCATGAAAGCGATTAAAAAAGACGCCGACCGCGACAGCTATCTGTATGCGCGGGACGAATATCGTGAAAAGGAAGACGGGGAAGAAGATAAAAAAGCAAAGCCGGTAAAACAGTCTGAAAAAACCGATCGGATAGAAGAGGACGCAAACAGAACCGATAACGGTTTTGAAATTCCGGATTTTCTGCACGGGCTCGACGATACCGATATCATCAAAATTTGCTGAAAATAAATAATTACAGACCGATTCGCTCATATTAGAGATATGGGCGAATTTTTTATTGTTTCCGCATTTTTGGGAACGCTTTTGTTTCTTCTGCCCGTATATGTGCGAGTCGAAGCACATGCAGACGTCAGAGAAAATAAGTGTTGGTTTTTTTTGGGGTTATACCGTTATCTGAAAATAGTCGGAGGATACGGACAACTTGAAAAAGACGGAATAGCTCTTCATATCACAAAAAAGAAAGCAATTTTTCTTCCTTATGCAAGCATGTCCGACGCCCGTAAGAAATTTGAAATCACGCAGGGTTTTCAACCTGTCAGTTTTCATCAGGTGATAGAGACCGGGGGTGCGGACAGCGTTTACGGAATTATGCTGGGAGCGGCGCTCACTGCGATTGCCGGATCGGTCTTTTCGGTGATGCAGACAAAGCATCCGTTTCTTTCGCTGAAAAACAATGTCCTTTTATCGCATAGAACGGAATTGAAAGTATCGTTGCAGTCGGAAGTTGTATTTAACGGACTTGTGATCGCCATAGCGGCGGTTAAAAAAATATTGGAGGCAATTATAAATTGGATAAGAACAAAAAAATTGACAGCATCATGGAAAAAACAGCGGAACGCCTGACCGGTCTGATTGACGTAAATACGGTTATCGGCAATCCCATCGTCTCCGCAAGCGGAGCGCAGATTATTCCTTTCACGAAAGTGACAATGGGATATTTGTCGGGTGGCGGAGAATATGGCGAAGTAAAGGCAATCAATGAGGATGAGTGCTTTCCGTTTGCCGGCGGCGCGGGCACTGTGATCAACTTAAAACCTGCCGGATTTTTGATCGACGACGGAGTAGAATGCAGAATCGTCAAAATTACGGAAGATCCGTTAGACGGACTGATCGAAAAAGCAAGTGATTTGGTCGCTAAAATTGTAAATAGAAAAGAAGATGAAACCACGTAAACTTTTTATTTTATTAACATTTATAATATCGTTCTGTTGCTTTTTTTCTGTTCCGTGCACGCGAGAAGTAAAGGCCGCAACAGAAAGCAGAGGAGAGTGCGTTGTGGAAATTTCCTCCCGCCGCTTTTTACACGAGCGAAACGCAGATATCCGTCTGCCGATGGCTAGCACGACGAAAATATTAACGGCGCTTGTAGTACTCGGGGAAGAGAATCTCGATGAGATCGTGATTGTTCCGAAAGAAGCGGAGGGAACGGAAGGATCAAGCGTATATTTGAAAGCGGGCGAAGAAATTTCGGTACGCGATCTATTATACGGACTGATGTTGCGTTCGGGTAACGATTGCGCCGTGACGCTTGCGCTGCACCACAGCGGCAGCGTCAGGCGCTTTGCCGATGCAATGAATCAAAAGGCGATTTCCGTCGGCGCTGTCAACAGCTGTTTCCGCAATCCGCACGGACTGCCCGACGAGGGACATTATACGACGGCGCGCGATCTTGCTTTGATCGCTTCTGCAGCTATGGAAAACGATACATTCCGCGAGATTGTTTCAACGAAATATTACGAACCGAAAGCTTGGAAAAATAAAAATAAAATGTTATGGGATTTTGAAGGAGCTCTCGGAGTCAAGACGGGTTTTACCGTTCGCGCGGGGCGTTGCCTTGTTTCTGCGGCGGAACGGAATGGCATGACTCTTGTTTCCGTCGTTCTCAACAGTCCGCAAATGTTCGAACGTTCGGAAGAACTTTTAAGCAATTCATTTGATAAATACCGAATGACGCAAATTTGTTCGTCCGATGTCGCATATGGCGGCTATCGCGTGTTGCACAGTTTTGTTTACCCTCTGGCACAGCATGAAGCCGAAAAAATACGGATCGAAACTATACCTTTCGAGTCGTCAGGCGAAATCGCAGGAGCAATGAAAATTTATCTTGAAAATCGCTTGCTTTTTTCGCAGAATTTATTTATGATGTGATAGTAGGAGAGGGGAGATTTCCCCGAATAATTATGCGAATCAATAAATTTCTTGCGGAGCAGGGCGTAGCTTCCAGACGAGAGAGCGACGAACTGATAAAAACCGGCAGAGTCGCAATCAACGGAAAAAAAGCAAATCTCGGAGACGATGTATTAGCCAGCGATACTGTTACGATAGACGGCAAAATACTTTCCCATAAAGTAAAATACGAATATTATCTGTTGAATAAGCCGAAGGGATGCGTTTCTACCGTTTCGGACGACAAAGGGCGCAAAACCGTAATGAATTTTTTGCCAGAGAATGCAGGTCGAGTGTTTCCCGTAGGCAGACTTGATTACGATACGGAGGGCATGCTGCTTTTAACGAACGACGGTGATCTGGCTTACCGTCTTACCTCTCCGAAGAGCGAAATTCCGAAAACGTATCTTGTTCGCGTAGAGGGAACAATAACAGCTTCACAGCTCAATCGTGTACGCGCAGGCGTCGAAATCGAGCGCGGCATAGTTACAAAAAAGTGCAAAGTCACTGTACTCGAAACGGATAAAACATATACAAAAATGCAGATCGTACTGACGGAAGGCAAGAACCGAGAAATTCGCAAGATGTTTGAAATTGTCGGAAAAACCGTTAATTTTATCAAACGAACCAAGATCGGAGATTTAACGCTTTCGGGATTGGATCGCGGTGCAGTGAGGCGTTTATCGCAGGAAGAAATTTATTATTTGAAAAATTTATAAAAAAAAAGCGTCTCTACCGACGCTCTTTTTTATTTTAATTTTCAGGCTTTATAAATACGCCGTCAAAAATGACGCACATTCCTATTCCGCCCGCCGCAGGAAAAATTTCGATCCGCGTAGCTTTGCTTAAAGAGTCGGAAAAACGCTCAAGATCGCCCGTCGCGATCAAAGGGCTTTCAACATGCAACGAAAGTGCCGTTCCCAGCTCTTCGAGAATATTGACTTTTGCTTTTTCATCGGATTCCCATAAAATTTCGGCAAGCGTTAAAATCGCCTGTTTCGCTTCTTTATAGCGTGGAAAATTCTTGATAAGACTCGGCGTGTCAAGTTCGTTTTTACCGAATACATTCAACAATGCATGCATATCTTTGCTTAAGTTTTCCATAAAAACCCTCTTAAAAGTTAAAAACTTCTTAATAAACCAACGACTTTTCCAAGCAAGTTGACTTCGTCTAATATAAAATCAGTCATGGTATCATTTTCGGGGTGAAGTATTATTTTTCCGTCGCGACGAAAGAAACGCTTAACGGTAGCGCCCTCGGAAATTCCGTCGTCGAACATGGCGACAACAATATCCCCGTTCTCAGCAGTTTGTTGCTTTTTGACCACGATCTTGTCACCGTTAAAGATTCCCGCGTTGATCATACTTTCTCCGTGCACGCGTAAAAGAAAGAGATCGTCTCCCTTAAATTCTTCCGACGGAAGGGGATAGTATCCTTCAAAATTCTCTGTTGCAAAAATTGGCTGACCTGCCGTGACCGTACCGATCAAGGGAACGTTTACGGTGTCGCCCCGCTTTAATGCTACGGCGCGCTTTTTATTATTTGCTTTTTCCAGATATCCCAGATCGCGCAGACGATTTACATAATCATAAGCCGTTGCGGTAGACTTAATCCCGAGTTCTTTGCACATATCGCGCACAGTAGGGGGAAATCCGTTCTCGTCGCAATAACCGTTGATAAAATCAAGTACCGCGAATAATTTTTTCTGATCCAACATGAGATATTTTTCTCCTTATGGATATTATAACATAAAGAAAAGATTAATGCAAACAAATGTTCCGTATTTTCGATAATTTTTTAGTCGTTTTTTCTTGCTTCCGATCGCAAAGCAGAGTATAATAGAGAAGCAGGGTGATATATGAAAAAGCTAATGTGCGTGTTGGACGAAACAAAAGAATGCGATAATTGCCTTGAATGCGAAATCTGCGATCTTGATACGTCAAAAATCTGCGACAACTGCGGAAAATGTCTTGAATATAAGGATTTTGCATCGATTAAGATTGACAGAATTTATGCCAATCCCGAAAAAGTACCTGAAAAATATCGCTGATCAGGGAATATCTGCAAGAAATGCGTTAAACTTTGAATAGTTTTCACGCGAGATTCTACCCGTTACTTCAAGACCGTCGTCTGTGTAGACGGATTTTTCTCCGTAAATAAAATTACGAAGCGTGCCGTATTCTTTCATCTGAAGATAAGAAAACAATAGTTTTACATTATAGAATTCGTTTTGTAATGCTTCGAGAATTTTTATTTTTAACTCATTCAGACCGATTCCCGTTTTTGCCGAAACGGGAATTTGATTTTTCGGCATAGGGACATGGGCTGATAAAGTGTCGCATTTATTCATCACGACGAGATAGGGGGAATCAAAGCCAAGGCTTCCGAGCGTTTCGAGAGTAGTGGAAAGTTGCGTTTCGTAATCTCCCGCGGCATCGCAGACGATGAGGGCAAGATCGCAGTTAACAGCGCTTTCTAACGTAGACTTAAACGCTTCGATCAAATGATGCGGCAAGTCTTGTAAGAATCCGACGGTATCGACAAGTAAAAAGGGAACGCCTTCGATTTCAAAAGAACGCGAAGTGGGATCGAGCGTTGCAAACAGCTCGTCTTTGACGAAAACTCCCGCATCAGTCAAAGCATTCATGAGCGTGGATTTACCGACATTCGTATAACCGACAAGGGCGATCGTACGGACGCGCTCTTTTTTTCTGCGTTGAACGGTCAGCGAGCGTCTTTTTTCTGTATGAACAAGTTTTTCTTCTAATGCTCGGATTCTCGTTTTAATATGTCTGCGGTCGGTTTCGAGTTTGGTTTCGCCGGGTCCGCGCGTGCCGATACCGCCGCCGAGACGGGAGAGCGCCGCGCCTTTTCCCCGTAGGCGGGGGGAAATATATTTAAGTTGCGCCAATTCAACCTGAATTTTGCCTTCTCCGCTCTCTGCGCGAAGCGCAAAAATATCGAGAATGAGCGTTGTGCGGTCGATCACTTTTTGACCGCCGAGCGCGGCGGAAAGATTGATCATCTGAGAAGGGGACAAGTCTCCGTTAAATAATATCGTTTCTTCTCCAGAGAGAGCAGCTTTAATTTCTTCCGTTTTACCGCTGCCGATGTATGTTGCGGGATTGATTTCACGGATATTCTGATAAGTCGTACCCACGTATTCTGCGCCTGCGCTGTCGATCAATGCGACCGCTTCTTCATGCAGAATTTGAAACTTATTATTTTCGACAGGTTGAATTATATAAACTTTTTCGCTCATTCATCATCCTTTTTATGCAGCCGCACTGCGTTAGCTACCGAACGACGGTGATCTTCGGTAATTGCAGCATAGTGTTTACGCGTTGTATTTACGTCTTTATGCCCTAAAACATCTGCAACGATATAAATATCACCCGTCTCCCTGTAAAGGTTTGTACCGTATGTTGAGCGCAGTTTATGCGGAGTAATTTTTTTAAGAGGGGAGACGATTTTTGCGTATTTTTTTACAAGATTTTCTACGGCGCGTACCGTGATTCGACGGTTTTGCAACGAAAGGAAGAGCGCATGCTCGTTCGGCGGGATTTGTTTATCTTCCTGCTTTTGCGCAAGATAAGCAGCAAGCGCATCGCCGACTTCCTCCGAAAAATAGAGGATCGCTTGATTTCCGCCTTTTCTTGTAACGATAAACGAATTGTTGGTAAAATCTATACTCTCGTCATTCAGACCCACCAACTCCGAAATTCGAATTCCCGTACCTAAAAAAAGCGTTAAAATCGCAAGATCGCGAATTTTGGTCTTATCGTGATAACCTTCGGCATGCGCGGATAATCCGCTACCGTATTCCGCAACGTCGAGAATAGAGGAAACTTCATTTCCTTCCAAACGGATAATTTCTTTATCGTGGAGCTTGGGAGTGGGAACCTTTGTTGAATTGTTTACGTCGATCAGTCCCTTATTGAAAAAATACTTAAACATGGAACGCACGGTGGCGAGTTTCCGTGCCTTGGCCCGTTCGTCGCATGAAAGTCGTCGTCCGTGATACTGATAATGAGAGAGCCAACTTAAAAATATTTCAAGATCAGTGTCTGAAACGCTTGCTAAATCTTCCAAAGTTATGTCGTTAACGATTTTTCCGCGAAATTTACGTTCGGAGAGAAAGAAGAAAAAAATTCTGAGATCGTAACAGTAATTAAGGCGGGTCAATGTGCTTGTCCGTGTTTCTACGCCGCGCAAAAAGTCTTCGACGAAAAAGGGCAGGTCATTCAGAAGCCCGTCGATCCGTTCTAAATTATTCAAATTTCGCTCGCGGTAGTAATTTTCGTCGGATTTCATAGCGATATTATTTTAACAAAAAATAGCGGTGCTGTCAATTATCCGCGCCGGAATCCTAAAAAGGGGATAAAATTCATGTAACTGAAACGCATCAAACTATTCGCAAAACACTAATTTTAAGAATAGTTACAGGTGTTTTTGTTGGTTTTCAAGCAAAATCACATTCTAATACGCATTTAATAAAGAAAAAATTATATATGCCTGACATAATGGCACATTTTGTCTTTAACTTTGTCTTTAACTCTGTGCAAAATTCCGAATGAAAATTGTTGTATTGTAAAATGTTCGGAAAAACATTTTTCTGTCAAGCATTCAGTATACTGTCCGCACAACGACACATTGTATTGATTTCGGGAATTATTTATAAAAACAATAATATCGTCGTCTGAACTGAGACGCCGTTCATATACGAGGCAGGATTTATCCGCAAATATTTCATGATAAACGCCGTCTTTGAAGACTTCTTTGTATTTCTCCCGAATCATTCCCAATGTTCGGTAAAAACTGCGTATTTCATCGTCCGTATGCTCCCAATCGTAACATCTGCGACAGAACGGATCTTTGTATCCCTCCATTCCGTTTTCGTCGCCGTAATAAATGCATGGAACACCCGGAAGAGTAAATTGCAGCAGCGCCGCCATTTTAAGTCTGTTTTTTGCTTTTTCTTTTTGTCGGACGTCAAGTTTTGCGATTGCCATCTCATCACGCGATCCGCAATGTTGCTCTCCAAGTACGGTTATGATTCTTGAAGTATCATGTGTTCCCAATATGTTCATTAAACAATCAAGGGTCTGTTTGGGATAGTTATCGATCAATTGAAAAATCGTTTTTCTAAGCTCGGTATTATTGCCTGATAGCATAAAATTTATAATAGCGTCTTTTAACGGATAATTCATAACGCTGTCGAGCTCATTTCCCTGCAAATAACGTCTGCGAACATCGTAGGCAATTTTGTTGGAAGCATCCTCCCACACTTCTCCGATGATCAATGCCTCCGGATTTTCTTCCTTAACGGAAGTTCTCAATGCGGACAGAAAAAAATCGGGAATTTCATCCGCGACATCAAGCCGCCAACCCATAATACCATGATGGAGCCAATGTTTTAATACACCGTCTTTTCCATAGATAAAATTTTGATAGCTTACGGAATACTCGTTGATTGCAGGCAGCACTGCAATTCCCCACCAACTGTCATAGCCCTCCGGAAATTCATAGAAATTGTACCAATCGGCATAAGGCGAGAGTTTTGATTGATACGCGCCTAAATCGGTATAGCGACCGTAACGGTTAAAATAGCGGCTGTCATCGCCCGTATGGTTAAATACGCCGTCTAATATAATACCGATCCCGTATTTTTTTGCTTCTTCGACAAGCCGGTCAAAATCATCTTTTGTACCGAGAAGAGGGTCGATCTGCATATAGTCGCCCGTATCGTAGCGGTGATTGGAATACGCCTCAAAAATAGGGTTCAAATAGAGTGCATTGACTCCGTATTCTTTCAGATATGAAAGTTTTTCCCGTATTCCGTTGAGGTTTCCACCGAAAAAATCGTTATTCAAAATTTTGCCGTATTCATTCGGCTGATAGCGCGGCGTTCCACCCCAATCGGAACGGAGTATTTTATGCTCCTGAATTGGAATATTTCCCGATTTATAAAAGCGGTCCGGGAATATCTGATACATGATGCCGCCTTTTAGCCAATCGGGTGTTTTGTAATTTGGCTCGAAAACGGTAATCTGCCAGCAACAAGGATAGTTGGAAATAACCCCTTCCCTCATTTCGCCGCAACCGAATCCCCTACCGTCGAGTTCAAAACGATAAAAATAAAGTCCGCATTGATTGAACCTGATCGTTATTTCAAAATTACCGTTGCGCGCTTGCAAGGAAAATCTTTGTTCCGTCTCGCCGTCGCGGAACAGAACGAGCGTACAAGTTTGAGCGGAGAAGTTTCCTTCTCCGCTTTCTTTTTCGATAATCCGAAGCGTGATTTCGCTTTGACACGGAATCCCGCCCGTAATGCTTTTACAAGCCTCATCCAAAGGATTATAATAGTAAGACATAGCCGGTATATTAGTATTATTTTTCGAGTTGTTTCAGGTTCCAAATATTTTTGGCGTATTCGCGGATACTTCTGTCTGCCGAAAAATGCCCTGCCGCCGCAATATTGTACAAGGATTTTTTATTCCACTCTTGCTTGTCGTTGCGGTATAATTCGGAAATCGCCGTTTGCGTGCCGCAATACGATTCAAAATCAGCAAGGCACATATAAGGATCCGCGACCGGTGTTGCGCGCAACAAATAATTCGCAATATCGCCGAAAGAAGTTCCGTTGAATCCCACGATCAATGCTTCGATCACTCTGCGCATATTCATATCTTGATTATAATACGAACTAGAATTGTAACCCTTGTTCCATATATCGTTTACTTCGTCGGCTTTTAATCCGAAAATAAAGATATTTTCAATTCCGGCAAGCTCCGCCATCTCAACGTTTGCTCCGTCCAAAGTTCCGACCGTAAGAGCGCCGTTGATCATAAATTTCATATTACCCGTACCGCTTGCTTCTTTTCCGGCGAGAGAAATCTGTTCCGAGATTTCGCTTGCGGGCATGAGTTTTTCCGACATGGTAACATTATAGTTTTCCATGTAAACAACGTTTAATTTTTCTTTGATATAAGGATTCTTATTGATATCTTCGGAAAGATAGCAAATCAGCCGCATGATCTGTTTAGCCCTGTCGTATCCGGCTGCGGCTTTCGCGCCGAAAATATACGTTTTGGGCAAAAGATCGAGATTGGGATTGTCGCGCAAAGCAATATAATCCGAGACGATGTGCAACACATTTAAGAGTTGGCGTTTATACTCGTGCATACGCTTTGCCTGAACGTCAAACACCGTATTGGGGTCAATTTCGATGCCCTGATGTTTTTTTGCGTAATCTGCGAATTGTTTTTTCTTGATCGTTTTGATTTCGTCAAGACGTTTCAAAACGCTTTTATCGTTTGCATACTTCTTAAATTCGCCCAGCTGCGACGCGTCTTTCGCATATCCGTCGCCAATACAATCGTTCAAAAGAGCGCAAAGTTCGGGGTTGGATTGGTTGAGCCATCTGCGATGCGCGATTCCGTTCGTGACGTTCGTAAACTTTGCCGGCGTATAATCGTAAAAGTCCTTAAATACGCTTTTTTTGATAATGTCGCTATGGAGCGCGGAAACCCCGTTTACGCTATGGCATCCGACAACGCAAAGATTTGCCATGCGCACGGAATTGTGAGAAAGTATGGACATTCTCGATATTTTATTCCAATCCCCCGGATATCTGTTCCAAAGATCGTCGCAGAAGCGACGGTTGATCTCTTTGAGAATAGAATGTATTCGCGGAAGTCTGCGCGAAACTAAATCTTCTGCCCACGTTTCAAGCGCTTCTGCAAGCACGGTATGATTGGTATAAGCGCAGGTCGCCGTGGTGATATTCCAAGCAGTGTCCCAATCGTAATAATTTTCGTCCACCAGAATACGCATCAACTCGGGAATTGCAAGCGCAGGGTGCGTGTCGTTGATATGGATTGCCGCCATCTGAGGAAGCAACGCCAGAGACCCGTAACGACGTTTATGATCGGATACGATACACTGCAAAGACGCAGAAACCAAGAAATATTGTTGCCTTAACCGTAACGATTTACCCTCGGTATGATTATCGGAGGGATAAAGAACTTTTGAGATCAACTGTGCGTTGGATTCGTCGCGCATTGCCTCGTCATAGTTTCCTTGCGAAAACAGTTTCATGTCAAAATTCTGAACGGCTCTGCTGCGCCAGAGACGAAGCACGCTGACCGCTTCGGAATTCGCGCCCGAAACCATCATGTCGTAAGCAATCGCTTCAATCTCTTTTGCGTCATGATATACGATCTCCATGCCGTGATCGGTCCACTTTTCTTCGATTTCGCCGTCGAAGCGGACAATGAACTGACGATCTGTGCGCTGCGTAAGCCAAACTTCTCCGCCGGGCAACCAAACGTCGGGAAGCTCTAACTGCCAGCCGTCGACGATTTTTTGTTTGAACAATCCGTATTGATATAAGATCGAGAATCCCATGGCGGGATAATTCTGGGTGGCAAGCCCGTCCAAAAAGCAAGCGGCAAGCCGACCGAGTCCCCCGTTTCCAAGCCCTGCATCCGGCTCTTCTTCGTATAAGTCATCCAAGGTCACTTTGAATTTTTTCAAAGCGCCCCGAATCGGATCGGCAATTCCGAGATTATAAATACTGTTTTTCAGCGTTCTCCCCATGAGAAATTCCATGCAGAGATAATAGACGCGTTTCGCCTTCGCTTTTTTTGTTTTCAGATAAAACTGCTGACGCTTTTGGAGCATAATATCCTTTACGCTCATCGCAACGGCTTTATAAATCTGTTCTCTCGTCGCCTCTTTCGGATTGACGCCGAAATAGCGGGTCAGCTTTCCGGCAATCATTTCCTGTGCTTCTTGTTCGGTTAGTTTTTCCATCCTTTCTTATAACTCCTAAAACTTAAAAAATCTTGTTTTCAGTGGATCAAGCCTTGATATAATCCCAAATATGCTTTGGCTGATTTAGCCCACGTAAAATCGGTCGTCATGGCGTTGCGTACTAATTTTTGCCATTCTACGCCGTCGCGATACACGTTTAACGCTTCATTGATAACGTAAAGCATATCGTAGGCATTGTAGTCGCGGAATGTAAATCCGTTTCCGCCCGCGCCGTAAGGCGTGATACTGTCGCGCAGTCCACCCGTCTCTCTTACAATCGCAACGGTTCCGTAACGGGACGCGATCATTTGCGACAAACCGCAAGGCTCGCTTTTGCTCGGCATAAGAAACAGATCGGCTCCCGAATAGATTTTACGCGACAGATCGGCGTTGAACGAAATGATCGAAACAACTTTTCCCGTGTAGCGCCGCGCAAGATCGGAGAAATAATTTTCATAAGCGGAGTCGCCCGTACCGAGCAACACGAATTGCACATCCTGACGCAAAACCTGTTCGATGACCTCGCGCACCAAATCGAGTCCTTTGTGTCCGACAAGTCTGGAAATCATGGCAATTACGGGAGTGTTTGGCTTAACGGGAAGATTAAGCATCTTTTGCAGTTCTTCTTTGCAGACCGCTTTGTTTTGCGGCTTTTCCGCTGAATAATTTGCAAATAACGCTTTATCCGTTGCAGGATTATAATAATCGGGATCGATTCCGTTCAGAATTCCGCAAAGTTTGAATTCGTTACGGCGGACAATGCTGTCAAGTCCGTGCGAATAATACGGATTTTTGATTTCCCCTGCATACGTCGGACTGACCGTTGAAAATCTCTCGCTGCATTCGATCGCACCTTTCATCAGGTTGATGCAGTGATCGTACTCTACTAAATACTTGAAGTTGTTGGAAATACCGAACAAGTCTTCAAGTATATCGAGAGAATACTGTCCCTGATATTCGATATTGTGGATCGTAAATACCGAACGGATAAACTGGTACTCGGGACGGAAACAATATATTGTTTTCAGATAGATTGCAGCAAGCGCCGCCTGCCAATCGTGACAATGCAATACGTCCGGATAAAAATTGATGAACGAGAGAATTTCCATCACGCCGCGGCAGAAAAACGCAAAACGTTCTCCGTCGTCGTAGTAGCCGTAACATCCCGGACGTTTGAAATAATACTCGTTATCTACAAAATAGTAAGTTACATTGTCGGCGACGTATTCGAAAATGCCGCAATATTGATTGCGCCATGAAAGCGGAACAAAAATATTACCGATAAAACGAAACTCTTTGCGGTATTCTTTTTTTACGTCTTGATAGAGCGGGATTATCACGCGAACGTCGTAATTATCGTTTGTTGCCAGCTCTTTGGAGAGCGAGCCTACGACTTCGGCAAGTCCGCCGGTCGCTATAAAGGGAGCCGCTTCGGATGCCACGAAAAGAATTTTCTTTTTCGGCGTCACAACGATTTTTTCTTTCTCGGCAGGTTGCGCAACAAATTTATCCGAATGCGAAACTACTTCGAAAGGAAGCGCGGATTCTGATTTTGGAGCTTCGACTTTCGGCACTGCTTTTTCCGGTACGGGTTTTTGAACAACTTTCATGTTCTTGTTCGCCTCTGTCTTCGGAGCAGCGGTTTTTTTAGTTTCCGGCGTTGACGTCTTTTTATTTGCCGAGCCCGTCGTCTTTGTTTTGTCAGATTGTTTTGTGTTTGTTTTTTTCTCGGTTGCCATAATATTTCTCCCCTATCTCTTCTTAAATCATTCTTCCCTTGGCTATGAAGTACGGCAATGCTTCGCACCCCGAAAGATGACGTCTGTCGCGGATCACTACGTTTTTATCGGTCAATACGCAATCGAGTTCTACGTTTTCGCCGATGACGGTATCTTGCATAATAACGGAATTTTTAATCACGCTTCCCTTGCCGACTTTAACGCCGCGGAAAAGAATGCAGTTTTCCACCGTGCCGTCGATCGAACAGCCGTCGGAAATCAACGAGTTTCTGACGAGCGCAGTATCGCTGTATTTAGACGGCGCGGAATCGCGCACTTTCGTATAAATATCGCGCGCGCCGAATAATTGATCGCGGTTCGTTTTATCGAGCAATTCCATACTGTGTTTGAAATATTTCTGCAAAGAATTGACTCCCGCGTAATAACCGTCGAATTTATAACCGAATATTTTTAAGGTATCGACGTGTTTAGTTAAAATATCTCTTCCGAAACTGGTAAGTCCCCGCATCATCGCGTCCGCAATGGTGTTGAGTAAGAATTCTCTTGGCATTACCATAATGTTGATATAGAGATTTGCTTTTCCTTCAAATACGGGATTGATTTTAATAGAACGCACGCGTCCCGTTTCGTCGGGACTGATCGTCATGAAGTATGAAGAATCGATCGGTTCTTTTTCTTCATGGTAGATCATCGTAATATCCGCTTTATTTTCTTCGTGAAAGCGGAGTACCGCCGCAATATCGATATGCGCAATGCTGTCGCAATCCGAAATAACGACATACTCTTCATTTCTGTGATTGAGAAATCCCGTGATCCCCTTTAACGCTTCCAGCCTGTTCGTGTAAGGCGCGTCCGTTTCATCGGAATAAGGCGGAAGCAGAATAATTCCGCCGTCTTTTCGCGCAAGATCCCAATCCTTACCGCTGCCGAGGTGATCTATAAGCGACTGATAATTGTATTTTGTTACGATTCCGACCGTATCGATTCCGGAATTCACCATGTTGGAAAGCGGAAAATCAATCAGACGGTATCTTCCGCCGAACGGAATAGACGCCATTGTTCTGTGGCGCGAAAGCTCCGGAATGTTTTCGTCGTGAATGTTTGAAAAAATGACGCCTACTGCAGAATTCGCCATGTTATTATTCCCCCTTGTAATCCTTGTCAAGAATTTTTCCGCCCGCGACGGAGACGCCCTTTGAAATTGTCACATCTCTGCCTAAAACGGCAATCCCTGCATTTTCTTTCTTTTCCTGTCCGACAACAGCGTTTTCTTCTACCACGCACTTTTCGTCAAGGATCGAATAGATGACCCGCGCGCCTTTTTTAATAACTGTTTCCGCCATGATTACGCTGTCTTTTACAATCGCGCCCTCTTCGACGACAACGCCGGAGGCAAGCACCGAATGTTCTACCGTTCCCTCGATCTCGCAGCCGAGCGCGACCATAGAATTATGAACGACGGCATTTTTACCGATATATTCGGGAGGCGCAAGCGGATTGCGCGAATGAATCTTCCAATCGGCGTCTCCTACGTCGAATGCAGGGCTTTCGCCGAGTAAATCCATATTCGATTCCCAAAGAGACGAGATCGTTCCAACATCTTTCCAATAGCCTTTGAAACGATACGAAAACATCTTTTCTCCCGCATTCAGCATGGCGGGAAGTACGTCTTTTCCGAAGTCTTTGCTCGAATTCGGATTTTCTTCGTCCGCTTTGAGATATTTGAAAAGTTTTTGCGCAGAAAAAATATAGATTCCCATAGACGCGAGATTGCTCTTGGGTTCTTTGGGCTTTTCCTCAAACTGATAGATCGATCCGTCGGCATTGGTATTGAGAATTCCGAACCGCGACGCTTCTTTCAGCGGTACTTCGATCGCTGCGATCGTACAGTCCGCGCCCGTCTGCTGGTGAGCGCGTAACATTTTCGAATAATCCATTTTATAAATGTGATCGCCCGATAAAATCAAAACATAATCGGGATTGTACTTTTGCATAAAGTTCAAATTTTGATAGATCGCATTCGCCGTACCTTCGTACCAGGAAGATTTCTTTTTCGCTTGATACGGAGAGAGAATATGAACGCCTCCGAACGCGCGGTCAAGATCCCACGGTTGTCCGTTCCCGATATATTCGTTGAGTTCAAGCGGCTCGTATTGCGTGAGCACGCCGACTGTATCGATTCCCGAATTGATGCAGTTGGAAAGCGGAAAGTCAATTATTCTGTATTTCGCGCCGAACGCAACCGCAGGTTTTGCAATGTTATTCGTAAGCGCGTAGAGCCTGCTCCCCTGCCCGCCCGCAAGCAACATTGCGACGCATTTTTTCTTTCTTGTTGTCATAATTTTACCCCCGTAAGCAATTACCCTTATATATTACCGCAAACTCTGCGGCTTTTGCTTCTTCGCCGTTCCGACTTTTTTCGTCGCCTTTTCCGCCGTCGGAGTCGATTTTTTAGCGGACTCGTTTTCGCGTACAAGATACAAGCAAGTGAGCGCAGGCATATCGATCGGAATAGAATATCTCTTTCCGTGACTCGGGCGCGCAACTGCGGCAAGCGTTTTTTTGCGTATTTTTCCTTCGCCGCCGTATTTAACGTCGTCCGTGTTGAATACGATCCGGTATTTATTCTTTTTGTCTACGCCGAGAAGATAATCTTTTGCGTCTGCCCCCGAAAAACTGATAAGCGCAATTACCTCGTTACCCTTTTTATCTCTGCGGATGAAAGAGACGATATTGCGGTCGCGGTCGTCGGCGGCAAGCCATTCGAATCCGTCCCATGAATCTTCGATTTCATAGAAAGGTGCCGTAGATTTATAATATTCGTTGAGATCGCGTACCATGACGGAAAGTTTTCCGTGCTTCTCGTAAGTATCGCGCAAGAAGAACTCCAATCCCTCGTGATAATCCCATTCTTTGAACTGTCCGAACTCATATCCCATGAAATTGAGTTTCTTTCCGGGATGCGCCATCATGTAACCGAGAAACGCTCTCACTCCCGCAAATTTCTCTTCGTATGTTCCCGGCATTTTGTTGATGAGCGAACATTTTCCGTAAACTACTTCATCGTGCGAAATAGGAAGAACATAATTTTCCGAAAACGCGTACATCATGGAAAATGTCAAATTGTTATGATTGTTCATGCGGAAAAAAGGATTGAGCGATACATAAGAAAGCATATCGTTCATCCATCCCATATTCCACTTATAATTGAACCCGAGTCCGCCGACGCTCCCAGGTTTCGTGACCAGCCCCCAAGCCGTCGATTCCTCGGCAATCATTAAAATATTCGGGAAACGGCGGAACACCGCTTCGTTGAGTTTCCGCAAAAATGCAATCGCTTCGAGATTCTTATTTTCTCCGTAGATATTGGGAACCCACTCCCCTTCGCGCTTATCGTAGTCAAGATAGAGCATTGAGGCTACAGCGTCCACACGAAGTCCGTCAATGTGGAATTTATCGAAAAAGAAACAGGCTCCCGATATGAGAAAGGAGATAATCTCATTTCTTCCGTAATCGAATCTGCGAGTTCCCCAACTCTTATGCTCCATTCTGTCCCATTGACTGCTTTCGTAAAGCGGCTGCCCGTCAAACTCATACAGTCCATGCTCGTCCTTGGGAAAATGCGCGGGCACCCAATCGATGATCACTCCGATTCCCGCTTTATGGAATGCGTCGACGAGATACATAAAATCGAGCGGAGTTCCGAGGCGGGAGGTTACGGCAAAATAACCCGTGACCTGATACCCCCATGAACCATCGTAAGGAAATTCCGTAACGGGCATGAATTCGACATGCGTATATCCCATTTCTTTGACATACGGAACAAGTTCTTCCGCCAAAGCCCGGTATGAAAGAAAGTTCCCGTCGGGATAGCGTTTCCATGAAAGCAGATTGACTTCGTAAATGTTCATCGGCGAAGAATAAACATTCTGCGTTTCACGCTTTTTCAAATATTCCGAATCCGACCATTCGTAACCTTCCATGTTATAAAGCTTTGAAGCGTTGTGCGGCGCCGTCTCCGCATGAAAAGCGACGGGATCGGCTTTCATCAGCTTTCTGCCATCCGTTGTTTCGATACAGTATTTATAAACGTCGTACTGTTTTAATCCTGCAATGAATACTTCAAAAGATTCATTGTCCACCATGCGTTTCATTACATGCGCAGAAGGATTCCAACCGTTAAAATCCCCTACGACCGAAACGGATACGGCATGAGGAGCCCAAACGCGAAATTCGTATCCGCTCTGCCCGTTTTCAGTCTTGGGATGAGCTCCGAAGATTTCGTAGATCCGATCGTTCTTTCCGTTGTGGTAAAGGTAGAGCGGAAAATCCGTCTCGTTTTGCATCTTCTCGTTTTTCCCCATTATATTCTCCCCAAACATACCGCTATTACAGCATGTTGATTTTCAAGTGTATTTATTATACTATATTTTGTTGTGAGTTTCAATAGCTATTTTACATTTTTTCACTTATTTTCTAAAAAAATCCAAAACTATTTAATAAAAATACCCCCGAACAATCGGGGGATGTGCTCAAAACTTACATTAAACGCTTAAAATCGATTTTGCAACCGAATAAATATCGCCCGCGCCCAGTACGAGAATCAGATCGTCTTTACCGATACGATCGGCAAGACGGCGGCGCATCTGTTCGGGAGACTGAACATATATTGCTTCGGGAATGCGGCTGACGAGCGTATAGGCGCTGCCGCGATGGTCGAATTCCTCCCTTGCCGCATAAGTTTTGTATATGATCGGATTTTCCGCCCTTTTCAGAACGCGGACGAAATCGCTCATTAGATCGCGCGTGCGCGTATATGTATGCGGTTGAAACACAAGCCGCACCGTTCCGCGGCAAATTCGTTCTGCGGTCTTTAACGCCGCCTCGATTTCTTTGGGGTGATGGGCATAGTCGCAGATCACGGGAACGCCAGTAAATTCACCGATCTTTTCGAATCTTCTCCCGACCCCTTCGAAACTTTCGATTCCCTGCTTGATTTCCGCTGCGGAACACCCGGCAAGACGCGCTGCCGCGTATGCGGCGAGCGCATTCTGCACTTGAAATTCTCCGTATACTTTTAAGCGTATATCCACCATCGGAGTTGACTTTTCAAATACGGTAAACCGATATTTTTCGCCGTCCGAGCAGATGCGACCCGCCGTAATATCACCGGAACAACGCCCGAAACTCAATGCGTGCGGAATTTTCCGCGCATATCTGTCATCGGCATTTACGATCGCTTTTTCCGACTGCAACGCAAAAAGAGCATATGCTTCGAGCACTTCCTTTTCGTCGGTATAACAGTCGGTGTGGTCGCGGTCGGTATTCAGAATCAGCGCGATTTCTCCGTGCAAAGATAAAAAACTACGCTGAAATTCACACGCCTCCGTTATAAAGAACTCTTCGCCCATACTTTTATAATTTCCGAAATTCAAGTCCTCTCCGCCAATGTGGCAAGTATAACGCCGGTTTCCGCTGTCAAAAACATGCGCAAGCATCGAAGTCGTGGAGGTCTTTCCGTGACATCCCGCAACCGACAGTACCCGCGGAAAAGTATTTGCCACCAGTCCGAGGAGTTCCGCCCGCGTAATCAGACGTTTTCCCGCCCTCTTCGCGGCTGTAAGCTGCGGATTGTCATGATCGACGGCGCCCGTATAGACGACCGCTTCTTCGAAAATCTCTTCGCTTTCGCCGATATGCACGGGAATACCGCGACGAACGAGAGTCTCGGTAAAATCGCTGCTTACCCTATCGCTTCCCCGTACCGCAATTCCCCTGTCGTGCAACAAAAGCGCAAGCGCGCTCATGCTTACTCCGCCGATACCGACAAAGTAGCAGCGCCCAGGAATTATATTTTCGGAAATCATACTTCATCGTATGCAGTAAGCAAAATTTACGCAACACATTTACGAAGTAAAAAAAAGAAACACCTTTCGGTGTTTCCCTTTTGTTCGCCTCAATTAAGATACCGGCACTACGTTAATCGCACGAAGTTTGCCGCTGTCTTTCGGGTCGGGTTCGGTTTCAAAAGTTACCTTCTGACCTTCTTTCAACGTGCGGAAGCCTTCCGTCTGAATCGCAGAGAAATGTACGAAAATATCGTCTCCGCCCTCGTCGTTGGAAATAAATCCATAGCCCTTTCCGTCGTTGAACCACTTAACAGTTCCGTTCACTATTTTACCTCCTGTGATATCGGTCGAAACAGTTGCTCTTGCACAGATCTTCTAACGATACCTTATATATTATAGCAAGACGGCGACGGCTTGTCAACAATGTCCGAGAAAAAAGTTGATTATTTTTGCAAATATTTTTCGAGCAATATCGAAGTATTGGCAGTAAAGGTCTGTAATTCTTCGGGTTCAAGCGGCTTATAACTCATCAGAGCCAGATAATAAATTTGCTCGACCGCCCGCAGACGCTCACCCTCTTCCGCAGTTTTCAGAAGGTTCACCGCCGCATTCGATGTGTTTACGATCAACGTCACGTCGTGCATATCGTCGCCCATCCGATAGAAACTGTTCATTTCCGTCATTCTGCGTAAAAATTCCGGAACATTCACGATTGCGGGTACGTTCGCATTTTTCAGCTTTTCCGTTTTAACGCGCACTTTCTTATTTTTCAGACAATCGGTAAAGAGTGTTTCAAGTTCTTTATCTTCACCGTTCTCCCCCTCCGCTTTGAGCGCCGCGTCAACATCTGCGTCGATTCTGAGAAACCTTACACAGGTCGGATTTTGATATTCGATATAACTGATAAAATGAGGATCAATATATTCGTCGCATACGATCGCGTCCAATCCCGCTTCGCGGAACATCGCAATATATTGAGCCTGCTTATTTTCGTCCGAAGCATAATATACAGCTTTGGGCTCCACGCCTTTTTTTGCTTCTTCTTCCGTGATACTTTCGCCGAAACAGGAAATCAACGGCTGATATTTCCCTTCGATATTTTTGAAAATAATAATATTTTTAACTTTTTCGTAAAAGTCATCGTCTTTCAAACACCCGTATTTAACAAATGTGGAAAGATCCTGCCAACAGTTTTCGTACTTTTCGCGATCGTTGTTATAGAGCTCAGACAGTTTGTCTGAAACTTTTTTTGTAATATAGCGAGATATTTTCTGAACTTTTGCATCGTTCTGCAAGAAGGAACGGGAAACGTTCAACGGTATTTCAGGACAGTCGATCACGCCGTTCAAGAGCATTAAAAATTCGGGAATCACTTCCTTGATATTATTTGCGACAAAAACCTGCTCGCAGTAAAGTTTCACCTGACCGGGTTCGAGGTCTACATTCTTTTTAATCTTCGGGAAATACAGAATACCTTTGAGTCGGAAAGGATATTCCATATTCAAATGAATCCAGAAGAGCGGCGGATTGAAATCGCGGAACGTATCGCGGTAAAAATTTTGATATTCCTCTTCCGTGCAATCTGCCGGTTGTTTCAGATAGAGCGGTTCCGTCGTATTGACGGGTTTCGGATCCTTCTCCCCCTCTTTCGGATTGAGGAATATAGGATAAGGCATAAAAGAACAGTACTTCAAAAGAAGTTTTTTAACCGCTTTTTCGTCCGTAAATTCCTTTTCTTCGGGCGCAAGATGCATTACGATTTTCGTTCCGCGCGTTTTTTTATCCGTGTCGCCGATCGTATATGTGCTGTTTCCGTCTGAAACCCAATGCACGGCTTGCTCTCCGTCGCGGTAAGACTTAGTGAAAATTTCGATATTTTCGGAGACCATGTACGCGGAATAGAATCCAAGTCCGAAGTGCCCGATAATACCGTCCCCGTTCGTTTTCTCATATTTCGCAACAAAATCGGCAGCGCCCGAAAAAGCAATTTGCGTGATATAGCGCTCCACTTCATCCTGCGTCATTCCGATCCCGTTGTCTTCGACGGTGAGCGTTTTGGCTTTTGTATCCGTCGTAATCGTGATTTTATAGCCGTCGCCTTTCGGCGCTTCTCCAAGCGTTTCCAATTTTTTCAGCTTCGTGATTGCATCCGAAGCGTTCGCTACGATTTCGCGCAAAAATATATCTTTATCCGAATATAACCATTTTTTAATAATCGGCATCATATTTTCGCTTGCGATTTGAATGTTACCCTGTTTTTCCATTATTAGACTCCTTTGCATTCCGTATCAATCATTTATAAACAAAAAAATCCGCCGTTAAGCGGATTTTATGTGATAGTTTTATATTATTTCTCGTCGCCGTGAAGCAAATCGGCAATCGAGACGCCGCCGAAGCCGCCCTCGTTCCATTCTCTGTAATCGTCTTCATCGTCAGAGAAATTCTTTTTGTTGCCGCCCTTACGTGATTTACGGTTATTATTCCTGCCATCGCGCTCGTCGCGCTCTTTATCCCTCGTATAATGCATTTCCATTTCCGGCTGAGGCTGCAATGCTTTGATCGAAAGAGTGATCTTTCTTTCCGCAGGATTGAACGCAAGCACCTTTGCGTCGATTTCTTCGCCGATAGAAAGTACCGAAGTGGGATTTTCAAGCCATTCGTGAGAAATCTGCGAAACATGCACAAGACCGTCGATTCCTTTTTCGAGTTCCACAAAGGCGCCGAACGGAACGATTCTTACAACCTTTCCGTGAACAATATCGCCTTCGGCATATCTTTCCGCCGCAAGATCCCAAGGTTCGGGCTGAAGCTGCTTGTAGCCGATCGAAACTTTCTTATTTTCACGGTCAACTTTCAGAACCTTGAACTGATAACGTTTTCCGATTTCGAGAACATCCGTTACCTCTTTCACGCCCGTCCAAGAAAGATCGGAAATATGCGCAAGGCAATCGAAACCGTTTACGGATACAAATGCTCCGAAAGAAGTCACTCTTTCGACTTTTCCTTCGACGATTGCGCCGACCTCGATCGAACTGAAAAACGCTTCTTCTTTTTCGGCTTTCTGAGATTCGCGCGCGGCTTTTTCCTCTTCGAGAATTACGCGCTGGGAAGCAATAATCTCTTTTCTGCGTTCTCTTCTGATTTCGAGAAGTCTCAAACGCAATTTTTTCCCTTTATATTTTTCCAGATCATTGACGTAACCGGAGCGAATTTCTTTGGCGGGAATGAATACAGGGAACGTTCCGAGTTCTGCGGTAAGTCCGCCCTTATTGAATCCCGTGCAGATCACGGTAAATTCTTTGCCTGCTTCGACATCGCCCAGAATCGCTTCCTCTTCCCTGATTTTCTTCACGGATTTTTCGGAGAGTTTTACCTTGGGAGTCAGTTCTACAACCATAAGTTGCAGTTCCTCGCCAACGCGGGATGCGTATGCTTCGCGGGTATATTCCGAGCAATCAAGCTCGTCTTTCGGAAGAAGAATTTCGAGTTTACCGGAAGCGGAAACATAAACTCCCTCTTCCGTTGCCGAAACGATTTTCGCAGAGATAATCTGTCCCTTGTGATACCGCTCGTTTTTGTCGATATCCTCCACGACGTTCTGCATCGTCATTTTCTGTACTTCCGCATTGTTTGCTTCCATCTTACAAAGAACCTCCCTGGTCTGCCAATCGGGCGTACTCGCGCCCGCTATCACGCCGACCGTTTTACAACCTTTAATATTTTCATATTCGAAATCGTCTGCTCCGCGCAATCGGATTACCCGCTTGCAATTTGCCGACGCGATTTCCGCCAACTTGTTGGTATTGCTGCTGTTCTCTCCGCCGATGACGAGAATCGAGTCGCAAATCCGCGAAAGATATTCAGCTTCCCTTTGTCTGCATATTGTAGTATAACAAATCGTCGGAAAAATCTCAACTGTTTTTGGACGCACTTTTTGAATATTTTCGGCAATTTTCGAAAAAGTTTTCTCCGAAAAGGTCGTTTGCGAAATCAAAACGACTCCTTTTCCGCACAACGGACTAAAATCCTCTTCGGGCGAAGAGAAAACAAAAACCTCGCTATCTGCCCAACCGATCAGTCCCCGAATCTCGGGATGATCGCTGCTTCCCGTGATTACAAGAGTTTTACCCGCGCCGGAAGCGCATGTTACGACGTCGCGAGATTTCTTAACAAACGCACAAGTGCAATCGATTAAATTGATTTTTCTCCGCACGCATTCCTCGTAGACAAAGCGTTCCGCTCCGTGAGACCGAATCAAAAGATTGGCTCCGTCCGGCACCTCTTCAACGTGTTCGACGGTAACGAGCCCGCGATCGGAAATTTTTTTGACTACTTCGGAATTATGGATCAGCTCTCCGTAGACATAAGTGTTTTCGGGAGGAACGTTCATTGCGGTCTCAACCGCTTTTCTGACTCCCGTACAAAATCCGCTGTTTTCGGCGATCAGGACTTGCATTTTTTGCCTTTTTTCGCTTTCTTTTCTTGCAGGAATGCGCGGTGTTTTTCCCGAAGCTCGTACATTTGATCAACGACTTTTTTTTCCGCGTTTTCATAATCCTCTTTCGTCAGTTTTCTGTCGTAATACTCCGTCAGTTCAATCGGCTCGCCGAAGACGACATGCGTTTTACGGAAAATTTTGGGACGGTTGCAGATTACAAAAGGAATGATCGGCGTTTTTGTTCTGATCGCCATCAGCGCAAATCCGCCATGAAAGGGAAGAAATTCTTCGTCGGAAATTTTATTGCGGGTGCCCTCCGGATAAATAACAACTTTTTCGCCGTTCTTCAAACACTTCATCGCGTCAGTCAAAGCGCGGATATCCGATCCGTCGCGCATCGCCGTGATCACGCCGAGTTGTTTTGCCCAGATTCTGAGAATAGGCGCTTCCGTGATAGAACTTTTGGCTACAAAATGAACTCCTTCTTTGGTTGTACGGGCAGGATAAAATATATCCCACATACTGTAATGGTTGCCGATATAAATATACGCGCCTTTTCCGACTTTTGTGTTTCCGTAAAACTTATACGGATAAAAAAACGCATTCCACGGATAGAGCATAAAACGGAAAAAATTCATTTTATGCATCACATGAAATCCTTTTTTATTAGCGGGAAACAAGCGGATCGGTTTTTCTTTCTTTTTTTTCTTCTTTTCCGTTTTCTCTTTGTTTTCGTCAACGGATTCGGACATCAGATTTTCTCCTGAATTTTTTTCTTGATCGTTTGCAACGCTTCTTCGATCGTCATATCGGAAGTATCGATCGCAATCGCATCGTCCGCCTGTTTCAAAGGCGCGATTTCGCGAGCCATATCCTGATTGTCGCGGGCGATAATTTCCGCCTTCAAGGTCTCGAAATCGACTTGATACCCCTTTGCTTCCAATTCTTTTTTTCTGCGTTCTGCGCGAACATCGGGACTTGCCGTAAGAAAAAATTTGAAATCGGCAAAAGGCAATACAAAGGTACCTATGTCTCTGCCGTCCAGAACGCAACTCATGTCGGAAGCGATTTCCCGTTGTTTTTCCGCCATTTTCAACCGAACGAACGGATAGCGCGACACAGTGCTCGCCGCCATGGAAATCTCGGGCGCGCGGATCTGATCGGATACGTCTACCCCGTCAAGCAAAGTGATCTGCGATCCGTCTTTATATTTTACTTCCAACGAAAGGTTGCGAATGAGTTCCTCGATTTCAAATTCGTTTTTCAGATCTGAACCTGTCTTAATTGCTTTTAACGCACATGCGCGATACATTGCGCCGGTGTCAAGATAGAGAATTTTATAGTCGCGCGCAAGTAACTTCGCAATCGTAGACTTTCCGCTTCCGGCAGGACCGTCGATCGCAACGTTGATTTTATCCGAAATGTCTTTTCTCAAAACTTTTGCCCCGCGAAGATATACGTGTTTCGGCGTCAGATTCTTCTCAACGAACAACATGATTCTGATGCATAATTTAAGCCCCCCGTCTATTTCGGGTTCCTGCGAAGAAAAAAGCGACGCACCTTCGAATCCCGCTTCACGCGCTGCTTTTGCGGGGTAGTACGAATGAATGTCGGAAGTGCTTGAAAAAACAATGCTTACCATTTCATCGCGGGATACGGTGTTGACCCGTTCGATATGTTCCAAAAGTTCTTTCACCGCTCCCCGAATCTCTTCGGGAGAATCTTCATTGATTGTCGTTGCGCCACGAATTACAATCATTTTTTCTGTTTTCCTCTCAAATTCATTTAATTCTTTATTATTATGACAGGCATACTACTATGCAAAATATGATTATATTGTATTTCCGCAGATAAATCCCGTAGAAAATGCAATTTGCAAATTAAAACCGCCGGTATAAGCATCGGCGTCGAGAACCTCGCCGCAAAAGCGTAATCCTTTTATAAGTTTACTTTCCATCGTTTTCGGATTTATTTCTTTCAGATTAACCCCTCCGGAAGTTACTACAGCCTCTGAAAATCCGCGTAACGACTGCGGGATCAGCACAAATCTTTTAAGAGTTTCGATCAAAGAATTCCTCTCCTCTTTCGTTACGGAATTCACTTGTTTCCGGTTCGGAATATCGGCGGCTTGCAGAACGGGCAGAACAAGAGCCGCAGGTAATAGACCGCGTAAAGCGTTTTTCAACGCTTCATTCTTTCGTTCGTTAAAATCCCGCAGAATTCGTTCTTCAAGTTTTTTTTCGTCTAATGCGGGTTTCAGATCAAGAAAAAGAGAAACTTCTTTCATCGGAATGCGGTTGACTTTGGCGCTGAGCGATAAGACAAGCGGTCCGCTGATCCCGTAATGCGTAAACAGCAGTTCGCCTATTTCGGAAAAAATTGCTTTCCCGTTCCGCTTTGCCGTCAGCACGACGTTTTTTAACGAGATACCCTGTTGAACCGCACAATTTTTGAGATTCAAACCAACGAGCGACGGAACGCATTCTATCAATGTATGCCCTGCCTCCTGAGCAAAGCGGTATCCGTCTCCCGTCGATCCGGTCGCAGGATAAGAAATTCCCCCCGTCGCTATTACGACCGTATCGCACACATATTCCCCAATATCCGTTTTAATGCCTTTAACGGAGCTTTCCGCAACAATTAAACTCAACGCCGTCTCATTCAGCCGAATAACGACTCCCGCGTCACGGCACACCTTTTCAAGCGTTTTAGTAACGTCGCTTGCATGATCGCTGACGGGAAATACGCGGTTTCCCCGTTCGACTTTCAATGCAAGTCCTTGTCCTTCGAAAAAATCTATCGTCTTTTTCGGAGAAAAAGAAAAAACAGCGCCTGTTAAAAATTTTCCTCCCCGCACAACGTTCGGGAGGAAATCTTCTGGAGGGCAGTCGTTGGTTAAATTACATCTGCCCTTCCCCGTAATATAAATTTTTTTACCGAGTTTTTCGTTTTTTTCGATTAAGGTAACGGCGTTTCCGTTTTTGGCGCAGGCATACGCCGCCATCAATCCCGCAGCGCCTCCCCCGACCACTATAACCGACTTCTTTTCTTCCGTCATTCCGTTACCCGAACCGAATTAAACATATTATACGGGATAGACCCCGCTCTTTGCCATATCGCTGTCAACGCCGTCGTTCTTTGCCTTTCTCCATTTGAAGAAATTCTCCGCGACTTCGGGGAACGAAGCATAGGAGAGAACGTCCTCTTCCTGCGTATAAAATCCCTTTGAAACTACTTCCTCTTTGAGTTTTTCATATTCGGGCGCAAGATCGTCTGCCGGACGGTACGTAATGCGCTTTTCGCCTTTTAACACTATTTCTGCAACTTTTTCGTCGACAGGCATCGGAAGCTGACCGTACTTTCCCGCAAAAAGATCTTTTGTTTCTTTCGTGACCATTTTATAGCGTTCACCCATAACGACATTCATAACAGCCTGTGTTCCTACGATCTGCGACGAAGGCGTGACAAGCGGAGGATATCCACAATCTTTTCTGACGTTGGGCACTTCCGCGAGCACTTCGGGAAGTTTCTCCTCTTTACCGGCTTTCTTCAACTGGTTCATCAGATTAGAAAGCATTCCTCCGGGAACTTGATAGATAAGCGTATTTACGTCGACCTGTCTTACCTTTGGATTGAGAACCCCTTCTTTTTCAAGATCGGCGGCAACTTGTTTGAAATGCGCGGCAATCGGAATGAGCTTTTTCAAATCGATTCCGGTATCATATTCCGTTCCCTGCAAGGTTGCAACGAGCGGCTCCGTAGCAGGCTGCGCGGTGCCGTTTCCGAGCGGAGATAGCGCAGTATCGACAATATCGATTCCAGCTTGAATCGCCATGAGATTGACCATATCTCCCGTTCCCGTAGTATTGTGGGTATGCAGATGCAGTTTCGTCTCGGGGCGAAGCTCCTTTTTAAGCGCCGAAACCAACTCGAATGCTTCAAAAGGAAGCAAAAGATTCGCCATGTCTTTAATGCAGATATTATCGGCGCCCATATCTTCGTAAGTCTTAGCAAGTTTTACAAAGTAATCGAGCGTATGCACGGGGCTCGTCGTATAGGAGATCGCCGCCTCGCAAACACACTTTCCGTTCGCGCCGTATTTTTTAATTGCGTGCATAGAAGATTCGATATTGCGGGGATCGTTAAGCGCGTCAAACACACGCACGACACCGATACCGTTTTCAATGGACTTCTCTACAACTTTTTCCACTAAATCATCCGCATAATTGCGATATCCCAAAAGATTTTGCCCGCGGAGTAACATCTGGATCGGCGTCTTTTTCAGATATTTTTTCAGCGTGCGCAATCTTTCCCAGGGATCTTCGTTGAGGTATCGCATACAAGTATCGAACGTCGCGCCGCCCCATCCTTCTAATGAATAATACCCGATTTCGTCAAGTTGTTCGAGCACGGGGATCATCTGTTCCGTTCTCATGCGCGTTGCCGCCTGCGATTGATGCGCATCGCGCAAAATTGTGTCCATAATTAAAATTTTCTTAGCCATAATAACTCCCGAATGATAACATCAGAAAATTGCGAGCAGAATACCCGCTGCCAATGCGGAACCGATAACTCCCGCCACATTGGGTCCCATAGCATGCATTAAAAGATGGTTGCTCGGATCGGTTTCCCGCCCGACGTCCTCCGAAATACGCGCCGCCATAGGCACTGCGGAGACACCTGCCGAACCGATAAGCGGATTGATTTTTCCTTTGGTGAGTTTACACATCAATTTGGCGACGAGAAGTCCGCCGATCGTTCCGATATAGAACGCAATTATCCCGATTGCAAGAATACTGAGCGTATCCGCCGTCAGGAAAATTTCGCCCTTTGCTTTACATCCGACCGAGATGCCGAGGAAGATCGTAATCGTATTGATCAATCCGTTCTGCGCTTGCGAAGAGAGACGCTCCACCACGCCGGACTCACGGAACAGATTCCCGAGCATGAGCATACCGAGAAGCGGAATCGCATCGGGCAGCAATAACCCCACGACAAGCGTAACCGCTACGGGGAATATGATTTTCTCCACTTTGGAAACTTGACGCAACGGTTTCATACGGATAGCACGCTCTTTCTTCGTTGTCAGAAGCCTCATAATCGGCTTCTGGATGGCGGGAATGAGCGCCATGTAAGAATATGCTGCAATCGCAATCATGGGCACCAGACTCTCCGCAAGCATCTTAGCTACGTAGATCGCCGTAGGTCCGTCCGCGCCGCCGATAATAGCAGTCGCTGCCGCCTGCGCCGGTTCAAAACCAAGCAGAAACGCACCGAAGAGAGCTACGAAAATTCCAAGCTGTGCGCCCGCGCCGATAAACATACTTTTGGGATTCGCAATCAGCGGTCCGAAGTCCGTCATCGCGCCGATCCCGAGGAACACGAGCGGAGGATAAATAACTTTGTCCACTCCATAATAAAGATACCAGAGCAACCCTCTATTCGTAACCGATTCGTACTCGCTCAAAAGCACGAGCTTATCGCTTGCAAAGGTTGCAACGCCGTCGCCGACAGAGCCCTGCACGAACCCCTGCAAAGCGTATAAACCGTTAAACTCGGTAAGTTTCATCGAATTTAAGATTCCGTTTTGCAAATCGGCAAACGAAGCATAGTAGGAAACCATATTCCGTTCCGCGTCTAAAAATCCTTCGCGCAAATAAATTACGGTGTCCCCCGCGTTATTCAAAACATAGACGGCAACGTTTTCCACAGAACCGTTTATGCCGAGCTTCAAGGAAGTATCCGGAATTTCGTTATGAATACCCCAAAGAATTCTCTCCGCCCCCGGTAAATTGATAAGGAACATACCGAACGCAATCGGAAGAAGGAGCATCGGCTCGTATTTCTTGACGATCGCAAGGAACATAAGAATAAAGGAAACAAGCAGCATAACATAGTTTTGCCAGCCGCCCTGCGATATTCCCATTTGCCCCCACAAATCGGTGAAAATTCCCGAAAAGTTGATAAGCAGACTCTGCATAAATCTCTCCGATTAAGAAATTACGGCAAGCACCGCATCCGATTCTACATTCGCGCCTTTAACGACCTGAAAAGTCACCTTTCCGTCACAGGGAGCCGTAATATCGTTATCCATTTTCATCGCTTCAAGCACAAGAATCGGCTGATCCTTTTTGACTGACGCACCGTTTTCAACGGCAAGCGATTTAATCAAACCGGGGAACGGCGAAAGTACTTTCGTGCCGTTCTGAGGTGCGCTCTTCGGCGCACTTACAACCGACTCCGAAAATAAAGCCGCTTGGGGTGCGGAAGATTCGGTTCCGCCGACTTCTTCTACGCCAACTTCATACTGTTTTCCATTGACAGTTACAACAAAATTACGCATATCAATCTCCTATTATAATCTTTTAATTCTTTTTACTACAAAATCGCACGTAGCGTTCTCACTCTCATATATTGCCGAAATAGCCGCCATGATCGCCGCAATCGTTTCGGGAGAAACTTCGTCGTCCGATTTCTCCGCGGAATCAGACGGATCTTTTACTTTTGATTTAATCTTTTTGATTTTCGGCTTTCTGGCATTGACCTTCTTCATAATCACGCCGAGAACGGAAAAGATCGCAACCAGCAATGTGATTCCGGCAAACACAAATAAGAAACCGAATAAGGCATAAAACGCGCCGTCTCCAAGGTTGATTTTAATAAACGCAAGCAAAGAATCCAGCATAAAACACCTCAGTTCAAAAGCGTTTGCAACGCAGCGATCAGATATTGCTTCATAAATTGCGGTTCCACTACGTCGTCCAAATATCCGTTCTTGGCGGCGTTCACAGGATCGGCATGTTCGTCCGCATAAATCTTAGAAAATTTTTCCTTGTCGAAGTTTTTGTCGGAGGAATATTCTATTTCGGCGCCCGCTTCATTTTCAAAAAGCGAGATCTGGGAAGTCGCCAATGCAAAAGAATAATCGAATCCGACGCTTTTAGAAGCAAACAGAGAGTAACCGAGCCCAACCGCCTTACCGGTAACAACCGCTATTTTTGCGGTATCCGTCGCGTCGAGTATCGATAAATATTCCGCGATTTCTTTCAAAACCCCGCTGTTGTTGACCGCGATCGAAGGCTCTACGCCGATGCAATCCACAAACGTAATAAAAGGCAAACCGTAGCAACAGGCAAGCTCCGCGAAGTTTTTAATTTTTCTTACGTTTCCGAAATTAAGTTTCACATGATCGAATATTACCGCCGCGACCGAGATTCCGCCGATCCGCGCAAGGATCGTCTTGATTTCGGGCGAACTGTTTGCGCCGATTTCGATTCCGTTTTCAAGAACCGACTTTACCGTCTCCGCGTCGACTTTTTTATTCAATGCAGCAATCGGTTTATTAAGTTCCGCGTCCGTCATCGGAAGGGAAATAAAATCGGTAATTTTTCTGATGATCTCGCTGGCTTCTCCGATATTTTTTACCTTAACAGCGGGAAGCCCCGCATTCGTCAATGCAGCGTACCCCCCCACTTCTTCGGGTTTTAAGTTTTTATTTTCTTTTGCCGCAAGCACAAGCGGCGAATTAATTGACAAAACGCTCTTATCCTCAAAAAAAACAACGTCGCATACAGAAGCAAGCGCCGCGACAGAACCGTAAACTCCTCCGCTCAGGTATGCATACTGCATAACCGTACCTTTCAGTTGCGTTGCTTTCAGCAACAGCTCGGAAATACCTTCGAGAACATTTACGCCTTCTCCTACCGAAACTCCTTGCGAATGCAACAGATAAATGACGGGAGTATTGTTTTTTTCGGCAGAATTCAAAGTTTTTGCGATTTTTTCACAGTTCGCTTTGGTAAGTCCGCCCGAAAATACGTCGAAATTCTGTGCCACAAGATAAAAAGGAAAGCCACCGATTGTCGCAAATCCCGTAACAACGCCCTCTCCGCATGCTTTGGCGTCGAAAAGCGCACTTTGTGAAAAACTCAATGCCGCAAGTTCCACAAAACTTCCGTCGTCTACAAACGCTTCGATTTCCTTGCGCACCTCTTTGCATGCGTTTTTCAGCATGTCTTTTCTTTTGCGTAACTCCTGAATTTTGTCCATGTCAAACCTCATTGCATTCTATCTGCAAAAATACCAATTTTCTACGAATACATTATACAACCTTTCCGATTAAAATGCAAGAAAATAGATAGATTATTTTCAATAAAAAATAAGACGGATTCGCTTTCACGCAATCCGTCAGCATATAATCCCATTTTTCAACTTTTATCGGAAGGCGATTCGTTTTGATCCTTTCCGTCCTCTTTTTTCTTGATCCCTTTTTCAAACAAGTCACCGTTAGGAGTTACTATTTCAATCTTGAATTCGTCGCGGAGAACGCGTTCTTTGATACGGGATTCTTTATGAAATTTTTTAGAGAACCAGTCGAGAATTACATCAGATTTTTTATATAGAAATACAAACAAAATTATTACGAGCGTAATCAGAATTGCCCAAGTCAAGAGCCCCCACCATGTATTTACCGGAATTAACGTAATCGAATAACTCGTCATAAAAATAGCGGCGACACGCGACAGAGTGATGATTCCGAGAAATAGCGGAGGCGACATTGAAGAAATCCCCGCTACAAAACACAATACGTCATCGGGAAAGACAGGCAAAATAAACATTGCAGAGAGCAAAAGTTTATCTTTTCCCTTTATTTTTTTGAGCCATTTATCAAGAGTATCTTTTCCGACGAGCCATGCCACAACGGGATACCCCGCATATCTGCCTACAAGAAACGCAACAAGCGAGCCAATCACAATACCCAGCAAACTCAACAGACTGCCTGCAAGCGGACCGAATAATGCCGAACCCGCCACGACGGTTACGGTGCTGGGGATAGGAAGAATAACGACTTGCAAAAATTGAAGCACAACAAAAAGTACCGCCATCCAATTTCCCGAACGTTCAAGAAATTCTTCAAAACTTTTTTCGTCGCGGATAATTTCAAAGAAACCGGTGCGAACAAGAATAAATAAAAAAATCGCCAAAAAATCGAGCAAAATGTATGCAGTAATGCAACTTCGCGTAATTATCGCTCTATCGAGAATACAACAGACTATGTCCGTAATGAGAATTGCGACATTCAGAACAGAACCGATTATCAAAACGGAAAGATACACCGGAACTTTCCATTGTCCGTAAAAATGTTCCAAACACAGAAGAAAAAACAACTCGAAAAGAGCCGCCGCGAGAACCATACCGCAGATATGAATTGTATTTTTAACAGGTTTCGTCATAGCGCTCTTCCATTCGCGAACAGATTGCTCGCTATGACTATTATATCCGATTATTGGCGAAATTATTTCGAATCTTTGGGAATCGCTCCGCGAGCCAATGCGTCGCAACGATTATTATATTCGTTATCCGCATGCCCTTTCACCTTTTTGAACGTGACTTCGTGCATTTCAGACAGCTTTATGAGCTCCTGCCATAAATCGGTATTCAACACCGCTTTGTTGTCTGACTTTTTCCAACCGTTCTCTTTCCATGAAAGGATCCAACCGTTTACGAACGCGTTTACAGTATAGGCTGAATCGCTGTAAACTTCGACCGCGCAGGGATATTTTAACGCTTTAAGCCCCATGATTACCGCCATAAGCTCCATGCGGTTGTTTGTGGTATACGCTTCCCCTCCGCTCAACTCTCTCTCGATGCCGTTATAGATTAGAATTGCGCCCCAGCCGCCCGCTCCGGGATTTCCGGAACATGCGCCGTCAGTATAGAGCGTTACACATTTTTTTTCTAACATAAATCACTTCCGAAAAAAATAATCCCCTCGATTTTCAAAGAAATCGAAGGGATCTGGCAGGGGAGACGCGATTCGAACACGCAACCTACGGTTTTGGAGACCGCTACTCTACCGTTGAGCCACTCCCCTATGCACCATCATATTATAATATAATCTTGCGCTTCCGTCAACAATTTTATAGGGGCGCAAGAAAAAAATTCAAAAGGAAACGCCGTTCTTCGTTATTGAAGAACGGCGTTATTATTTTCTCAAAAGAATAATTATTTAACTCATTCCGTCGAGAATCAGCTTGTCCGCAACCAGTGCGATGAACTCGCTGTTCGTAGGCTTTTCGGTACCGAGATAGACGCGCGCGCCGAAAATCGAATTGATCGCGTCGATCCGTCCGCGGTTCCATGCGACTTCGATTGCATGGCGTATCGCCCTTTCGACTTTGCTTGCGCTCGTTGCATATTTTTCACCGATTTTAGGATAGAGCACCTTCGTCACGTTATTGATCACGTGCGGATCTTCGACCGCCATGCGTATGCCTTCTCTGAGATACCGATAGCCTTTGATATGCGGAGGAATTCCTATCGAAATAAAAATGTTGCTGATTTTTTCTTCAACCGTACCTGCACGTTTGCGTTCGAGGACTTCTCCCGAATCGGAGCTGCCGCCGCTCACTATTTCGCGGATCCGTTCGCAGACCACTTCGGCGGAAACAGGTTTTACAAAATAGTAACGGGCGCCCGCCGACATTATGCGGTTGATGATGGCATCGTCTGAGACGTTACCCGAAACAATAAGTTCCGATCTGATTTTACGCTTTTTCAGTTCGCCGATCAAGGTGAGTCCGTCAAGATTTTTAATGAGCAGACTCATGACGATTACGGAAGGATTTTCACGTTCCGCAATACGAAGTCCCTCCGCGCCGTCATCCGTTACGCCAACCACTTCGTACTCTTCTCCCAATGCGCGCGATAACTGAACGGCAAATTCTTCATTGGATTCCAAAATAAGACATTTTTTCATATTATTTCCCTTCCTATTTTTAAGTAAGGGTATTATAAAACATAATAATGAAAAAATCAAGCTGTTTTATTTACAAAATTCATATATTTTTTTACAAAATTATTGTTATTTTGTAGAAAGATGTCGAAATCCAATCAATACCGATATATTGCGCTTTTTTCGTCGTAATTTGGCTCGATTAAAAAACGAAATACATAAGAAAAACCCGCATTTAGCGGGTTTTTCGATTTTTTTACTGACGGTCCGTCTGCATAATGCGCATGTCAATAATTCCTTTCGCCACTTCTAAGGTCGAATTATCAAAAATCTGTACTTCTCCCAAAGAACCGTTATCGAGCGCATAAGCGAGGATTGGCGCATTGTTCTTGATGAACAGCTTGAACAGCGTTCTTCCGCGGTATTTGAACAGCACCGCATACTTTCCGTCGTTCTGCACCGTCTCGGGTTTGCTCATGATATACCCGCCGATCTCGTAATAGTAACGCTTCTCCTCGTCGCTCAGTTTTCCGTAGGATTCTTCGAGCGTTACCACTTCCGTCTCCGGCTGCGTGTCGAATATCGTTTTCACCGACTCGTCCTGCGCTACCGCCGCATAGTCCTGCTGCGTCTGTTGGTTCTGCATCAGTTGATTCAGCATTTCCTGCTGCTGCGCCATCATCGCGCGCAGATCGTCCGCTTCCGACTGCGCAGGCGGCAACGCCTGCATCTGCTGCTGCATCGTGGGCAATAACCCCGCGACCGTCTCCGCAAGCAGACTCTTCATGTCGTCGTACTGCATCTGCGGCTGCTGATAATTCTGCTGCATCGCGGCAAACATCATTCTGAACTCGTCGTCGCGGCGTTGCTGTTCCGCTCTCATTTGTTCGTCACGACGCTGTTGATCGGCTCTCGCCTGCGCTTCGCGGTCGAGGCGGGCGGCTTCTTTCTCTTCTTCGATCC
>CAJUOV010000010.1:1156-69639 GCA_910588695.1 uncultured Christensenellaceae bacterium | reverse complement strand
TCTATCTTCGGATAGAGTTTTTTTGTTGGATAAATTCATAATTTTTTTTCGGATAACTATTGACAAGATTACCATCATATGGTAGAATGTTAATAATTATAAAAGTTTAAAAATAAATCACATTTTTTAAAATCGTTAAACGGTTAATGAAACATTCAGGCTGAAAAGCCTGATAATAAAATATATGTTAAACGGTTAATGGGAAGTAAGCCGATTTTTCGGCAGATTTTATGAAAACGGAGGAAATTATGAGGAAGAAAAGTATCGTCTGTTTTATCGCTGTGTTCATCATGCTGTTCGGCTGCATATTCGCGGCGTGCGGAAAGACGGATAAACCGTATGTGCCGGACGACGGGGCGGCGCAAAAATACGAACAGAATCTTGATTGGGGAGAAAAGAACCATTTATATATTCACTATCTTCGCGGTTCGCATTCCGAATCCGAGCAGGGGAAAGTGAATTCCGCAACGGCTCCCGCGTATTCGTCGCAGATAGATTCCAAGGTATACGGCGACTGGGGACTTTGGGTGTGGGAGTATTTCCCCACGAACAGCGAAGGCAGAGCGTTCTTCCCGATGAAGATAGACGAATCGGGCGCGGTGTACGATATCGACCTTTCGGCTACCTATAACGACGCGGGTTGGAACGAGGCAACGCTCAATAATAAAGGGCTCATCATCAACTACAACGAAGCGCTCCGTTTGGGTGTTCAGGTATTCTCGCAGGATAGCCGCGAAAACGGTTCCGGCTTTTGGGTGAACGACGGCGGCGACGTATACGTTATTTTAGAGGATGCAAAACGCAGCAAGGGCGACTATCACTGGTTTGTCCGTCAGGGCGAAGTGGGGAGCGGTTCTCCCGTGTTTGCGGGCGCGGAAGTGTACGATCCTTACGAGGGACTCGAACCGGGCTCGGCTGTCACGAAGTACGACGTAGTTTCCAACAAAGGAAACAACACTGTTTACAAACAGCAGTCCGTTGCGCAGGGCTGGGAAGAAAACAGCGTCGGTTATCAGGTGTTCATTGCCTCGTTTGCGGACAGCGACGGCGACGGCATGGGAGATCTGCGCGGCGTTATCCAAAAACTCGATTATCTGAAAGAGTTGGGCGTTGATACGCTTTGGCTCACGCCTTTCCAGCAGTCTAACTCCTATCACGGTTACGATATTATGGACTACTTTACGGTAGATCCCCGTTTCGGTACGCTCGACGATTACCGCGAGCTTGTGTATAAGGCGCACGAGAAAGGAATGAAGGTCCTTATGGATTTCGTTCTCAACCATACGTCGCCCTCCAACCCGTGGTTTTTGAAATCGCAAAGACTTGTGAAGGAAACGGTGAAACTGCCCGATGGTACCGAGAAAGAAATCGATTACCGCAATTTCTACACCTGGCAGAACGAGGACTACGTAAGCAGTCTGCCTCAGGACAAACAAAAGCAATGGTTTAAGGATTCGAACGGGTATTATTTCTATTCGAGTTTCGGTTCCTCCATGCCCGAACTCAATTTCGACAATCAGGCAACGCGCGACGCGATTCTGGAAGTTGCGCTCTACTGGATGAGCTTCGGCTTAGACGGTTTCCGCCTCGACGCCGTGAAGCATATCTACATGGCGAACGAGAGCCGCGATCAGTCGAGCTGGGTGGTGGAAGACGGGGATTACTCCTTCGACATGAACAAAGACGCACACTTCTTTATGGAGTTCAACGCGAAGCTCAAAGCAAGCTATCCCAATGCGATTCTCGTCGGCGAGAACTTCAACGGCGATCCCGCGAAACTTGCAGGCTTATACGGAGGGCTGGATTCGCAGTTTAACTTTAACTGGTATTACGATACGACCTACGCGCTTACCCGGATCGCAAAGGGTTCTTCAAGCGCCGCTTCCGAGAATGCGAAGAAAATCATGAATCAGTACGGCGCGGCGCAATTCGATTTCTCCCTCTTCCGCAGTGACTACATCGACGGCGTGTTCACGTCCAATCACGACGTTCAGCGCGCCCGCGATAAGTTATTCGCTACGGACGTGGGCGTTTCGAGGGATGCCGTCCTCGGCGACGATGCATGGAACTTGTCCGAAAGACTTGCAAAACTTTGGGCGGGCATGAGCCTTACCGTTCCCGGCATGACCTGGATCTATAACGGAGACGAGCTCGGAATGTTCGGAACGCTTACGGATAATCCCGCAGGCGACGGATCGGGACACGAGGACAGATGGTACCGTCAGCCCATGAAGTGGACGACGGAGCTCGGCGGCAGTAAAAACAACTGCAAGTATCCCATCGGCTTTAACAACTACGTTATGACGTGGGATTCGCTCAATGCTCAGCTTCACGGCGCAAACGAACAAAGTAAGGAAACAGATTCGATCTATAACACCTATAAGACGTTTATCAGGATCAGGAAGGAAAATCCTGTTCTTGCAAGAGGAAAGGTGGTCAACCACTATACGACGGGCAGCATCGTATGCTACTCCGTGCAGGATGCGAACAGCGAGGTCCTCGTCTACGTCAATGCGACCAAAGCGGCCGCTCTCGCGAATTATTCGGTTCCGGCGGGCGCAACGCTCTTGTACGGAAACGGAATGACGGGCAACAATTCGAACAGGGTACCGGCTTATTCGATACTCGTATATAAGGTAAAATAAGGAGGAACGGTCATGAAGAAAATTACGGCTTTAATGCTTACGGGTTTATTTGCGTTTGCGGGCGCGGCAATGTTTTCGTCTTGCAAAAACTCGGATAAAATCAGTTTGTATTTCGTTCCCGGAACTTATATGGAGGACGGAGTCAAGACGGAAAATACGGTCCCGTCCGGAGCCGAGGCGCTCACGCAAAAACAATGCAACAAAATAAAAAGCGAAAACGTTTACCGTTGCACGCTTGCCGAGGGAGAAGCGCTTCCCGTGCCTGCGAGCAGCAGAAAGGACGCGGAAGGCAATCCCTATACGTTCAACGGTTGGTGGACGATCGTCGATGCGACCGTCACCTATTTTGAAACGGTGCCCGAACTTACGGAAACGATATATCTCTACGCAGACTGGCGCGCCGATTTATCGCAGCCCCAAGACCCTGTTGAACCGGATGATTCCGTAACGGTTCAGCCCAAATATTATATGTCCGTTTTGCGTGCGGAAACGCAGGAAACGGAGACCGTTCCTCTGCGTGTTTGGGGAACGGACGTTACAAATGCGGAAACGCTCGGATACAGCGCGCCCGTTCAGCTTCATAACGATTGGTTCGTGTTGAACCCCGGCGACGTGGTTTCCGTGTATACGGCGGGGCTTTTGGGTTCGGAAGAAGCACAGCTTGCGCCCGTATCCGCGAGCGGCGGAAGTATTACGATCACGCTTGAAAACAGCGACGCGGAAGGCAACGATACAAAAGACTATTTAGAAAAGAGCAGTGACACTGCGCTCCGCTATAAAGAAACTCTGTCGGCGCGCCATTTCAGAATTTATATTAAATTCTACGATAAGGGCGCAACCATGACGGTTTATATGCAACCGATGGATTAAACTTAGTCCCCCAACTTGTTTGCAAGGATCTTTTTTCAATTTGAAGAAGATCCTTGCAAACATAAAATTCAGGTATACAAAAGTTGATATGGAAAAAATAACGATAAAGGATATTGCGCGCCTTGCGGGCGTATCCGTTGCCACCGTTTCCTATATCATAAACGGGAAACATGAAAACAGATATACGCCGGATACGAAACGGAAAGTTTTGCAGATCGTAAACCTATATAATTTCCATCCTTCGCGCCTTGCGCAGTCGTTCGCGCTGAGCAAAAGCAGAAACGTCATCGTACTCACGGACAAACATTCGTCCATTATGCAGAAAGCGGAAAGTTACGACTTTTTGAGAATTTTCTGCAAGACGTTCGAACGGCTTGGCTATAATCTTATCATGCGCACGCATCTGGAAAATACGAGGATCGACGTTGCGGACGCGATCATTTGCGTGGGCATGGAAGAAGAGAAGTTCCGCAGGCTTGCGCAGGAAAATTTCGTACCTTTGATTTCGGTGGACGGAAAGATCAACGACGAATTGTTTTATCAGATCTATCAGGATTTCGGATACGTTTTGCAAGAGGGAGAAAAGGCTTACGGGAAGAACAATTTTACGTTGGCGCTTGTGGATATGTACAACCGGACGCTGAAAGAGGAGATAAGCGCGCTATACGACAAGATCGTCTTTTTGGACGATGACGGTTTGGGCAAATTGCCCGAAGGAAATATCGTGACCGTTCACTCTTCCCTGAAAAACATCGGGGGAATGGCTGAAAAGGAGATGCTCGTTATTCCCGCCAACACACAGGCTCGGGTGGACGCGATTTTCGAATGTTTCAATATGGCTACCGAGCGCGTGCAGGGAACTTCGCATACGGTGCGCGTACATTAGTCAAGAGATCAAACTATGAACAGATATGCCGTATTCCACAGACCCGAAAGCTGCTTCGCGTATCCCGTGGCGGGCGATCGGCTCAGAGTAGTACTCAGGGTCTCCGCCCGAGATGAGCTCGATAACGTGGAACTGCTCTACAACAATAAATACGATTTTACGAAAAAACGCTATGCGTGCCGGATGGACCGTTGCGTTACGGACGGAGTCTTTGCCTATTATGTGGCGGAAATAACGCTTCCCGACGCGCGCTTTGCCTATATTTTCAGAATTACGGAAAAAGAGAAAGTTTTCTATTATTCCGAAGAAGGTCTTTCGGAAGAGTATCTATTTCAGCTTGCCTATTATACGTTCTTTCAATTTCCGTTCATCAACGGCGCAGACGTGATGCGTGTGGTGGATTGGACGCGCTCCGCGGTATTCTATCAGATTTTTGTAGACAGATTTTTCCGTGGCGATCATGAAAAAGACGATCGCTATATCAATACGGCTTGGAACGGAAAAATCGACCGTTATTCCTTCGCGGGCGGCGATCTGGACGGGATCGCAAACAAGCTCCCGTATCTTTGCGACTTGGGCGTTACCGCTCTGTATCTTACGCCGATATTCTACTCGGGCAGCAATCATAAGTACAACGTAACGGATTACACGCTCGTCGACCCGCAATTCGGGACGAATGAAAAGCTCAAACGCCTTTTGGACTCGGCGCATGAAAAAAACCTGAAAATCATCATAGATACGGTTTTCAATCATTGCGATATCAGCCACGGGATATTCAAGGACGTTTTAGAAAAGGGTCGGGATTCCGAGTATTACGATTGGTTTATGATAGACGGGGATTTTCCGGATACCGAGAAGGGAAACTATGCGCATTTTGCAGATTGCAAATATATGCCGAAGTGGAACACCAACAATTCCGAAGTGCGGCGCTATCTGATCGATATTGCGCTCGAATATCTGCGGATGGGGTTCGACGGCTTGCGGCTTGACGTTGCGGACGAAATATCGCACGAAATGTGGCGGCAGCTGCGCAGCGAGGTAAAGCGGCAGTTTCCCGAAGCGCTCATCCTCGGCGAGATATGGCATTTGAACGAGCCGTGGCTCAGGGGAGATCAGCTCGACGGCGTGATGAATTATAAGTTCCAGAAAATTCTGGTCGATTTCTTCGGCGCTGTTCCGATAAAAGCGGAAGACGCCGCAAACAGAATGAACGGATTGCTTTTAGCGAATACGCAGCAGGCAAACGCAATGGCGCTGAATTTTTTGGACGATCACGATACGCCGCGGTTTTTGAGATCGACGGAAGGGAATACGGATAAACTTCTGTGCGCGCTCTGCGCAATGGTCATGTTTCCCGGAATGCCGTGCGTGTTCTACGGCACTGAATTGCCGCTGGACGGTACGGGCGATCCCGATTGCCGTAAAACATTCGACTGGACTTTCCGCGGTCAGCGCGAAGAGTACCGTGATAATTTTAAGAACATACTTGCTTTGAAAAAACAAACGGCGTTATCGGGAGCCGAGGCTGAGATCGCGGCGCAAGACGGGATTCTGCGTATATCCAGAGAGGCGGAGGGCGAGCGTGTTACGGCTTATTTCAATACCTGCGGTAAAGCGAAGGCGCTGAATGCCGAGGGGGGGGGTACGCTGTTTGTGCTGAATTATGACGGAAAGAAGATTTATAACAACGGCGCTGTCGTTGTAAAAAATAAAACCGTAAAAAATTGTGGAGGAAAAATATCATGAGAAAAAGAATCGTATCGTTACTTGTTTGCGGCACGCTTGCCGCAAGCGCGGTTGCAAGTTTAACGGCTTGCGAAAGCGGGCTTAAACTAACCGTTTGGGGTTCTGCGGCACAGCAGGAAACGCTTAAAAAGATGGTGCAGGAATTCAAAGATTCAAACCCCGATCAGAAATACAACATTAAAATAGGTATCGGGGAAGAGGATATGGCGTACAGTAACGTCAGCAAAGATGCCTTTGCCGCGGCGGACGTTTACGCCTATTCAAGCGATCAGCTCATTCCGCTTTTGCGAGCAGGCGGGCTTGCAGAGCTGGGCGGGATGTTCCTCGACGAGGTAAAAGCCAATAACAGCGCTGACTCCGTGAAGTCCGGTTCCCTTTCCTGGGGCACGGCGGAGGAAAAGGTGTACGGCTATCCGTATGCTTCGGATAACGGATACTTTTTGTTTTACGATAAGTCGGTTATAACCGACGAACAACAGGCGGGCTCGCTTGAATCGATCATTTCGGTATGCGAGAGCAAAAATAAAACGATCGGCTGGGCGATCGACGTGCCTTGGTACACGGCGGGCTTTTTCTTTTCGTTCGGTTGCAGCTATAATGTTGAATACGATTATTCGGCAAACTACACCGAAACGAATATCACGATCGATTTCAACAGCGAAGGCGGTATCAAGGCTTCCAAGGCGATTGCAAAGCTTACGTCGAGCAAAGCGTTTGCGGGAAAGGGGACGGATAACAACATCATCACAACGGGTTTCAGCACGCGTAAGATGGCGGCTGCCGTTTCGGGAACCTGGAACGCGAAGAGGATTCAAAACGACCTCGGCGAAGATTACGGCGTTTGCAAACTGCCCACCGTAACGATAGACGGAGAAACGAAACAGCTCTATTCGTTTAAGGGTTATAAGCTGTTCGGCGTAAATCCCCACAGTAAAAATCTTGTGGAGGCGCATAGGCTTGCGGCGTTCCTTTCAAGCGGCGCTATGCAGAAACAGCGTTTTGAAGAGCACCTGGTAGGTCCCACGAATAACGAAGTCGCTAATCAGAATGAGATCAAAAACAATCCTACCTTTGCGGCGCTGAACGCGCAGAACGCGTTCGCGGTAGAGCAGACTTCCGTGCCTTCCAATTTCTGGGAACCGTTGAAGAGTTACGGATTGAACATTATCGATAAACTTATCGATGAAACCGGCACGAATGGTGAAAAATTCACTTATGCGAATTATCTCGATAAAATGGTAGAGAGCATTACCAACAGATAAACTCTGTTGCGAAAAAATTAAACGGAGAAGACTATGAATCTGGAATATTTGAAAATGTCGCCGTTGGAAAAGTTCTGGTATAATTTCAAGGGATTTTTTAAGCGGTTGCCGTCTGCGTTCGCGGCGTTCTTCAAGGCGATTCCCAAAAAACTTAAAAAGTTTTGGCTTGCTTTTGTGGGAATCTTCGTAAATATCGGCGCGGCGGCAAAGGAAGGCGATTGGAAAACGCGCACTTCGTTTGCGGTAATGGGGTTCGGGTTGATTTGCCGCAAACAGGTTCTTCGCGGAATTTTATATTTGTTCTTCGAGGTGCTGTTCGTTCTGTATATGGTTTTCTTCGGTTGGAAGTATCTTGCCAAAATGGGCAGTCTGGGCGAGGTTGCCGTTGTGACCGGAAAAGATCCGTTAACGGGAATTACAACCTATACCTATTACGATAACAGCCTTTTGATACTTCTGTATTCGTTGTTGACTTTGTTTGTCATAGCGGCGTTCGTCTATATGTGGTATCATAACGTAAAAGGGAATTACCTCTCTCAGCAGTTTCAGGAAGCTCGTTTGCATTTGCCCTCGGTAAAAGACGATATCCATTCTTATGCGGATGAAAACTATCATAAAACGTTGCTCTCCATCCCGATGCTCGGGCTTGTGATTTTCACCATTTTACCCATTTTCTTTATGGTATTTATCGCGTTTACTAATTACGATAAAGCGCATATGCCTCCGAGCGAGCTGTTTCAATGGGTGGGTTTTGAAAATTTTGTGAACGTGCTTGGCGGCGGGATTTCGGCAAACAGCAAAGTATTTGCGTTTACGTTTACGGAAGTTTTGCTGTGGACGGTCGTGTGGGCGTTTTTTGCAACTTTTTCGAATTATATTCTCGGCATGATCGTTGCGATCCTCATCAATAAGAAGGGCGTCAGATGCAAGAAACTTTGGCGGACGATCCTCGTTATGACGATTGCCATTCCGCAATTCGTATCGCTCATGTTTATGTCGCAACTGCTTGCAGATCAGGGTTTGCTCAATAACCTGATGCTGAAATGGGGCTGGATCGATAAACCCATTCCGTTTTTAACGGACGGAACGCTTTCAAGGGTAATGATCATCATCATCAATATGTGGATAGGAATCCCGTATACGATGCTGATCTGCACGGGAATCCTTATGAACATTCCTCAGGATTTGTACGAATCGGCAAGAATGGACGGAGCGGGTCCCATCAGGGCGTATATGAAAATAACCCTTCCTTATATGCTTCACGTTACCGCGCCTTATCTGATCACGCAGTTCATTGGGAACCTTAATAACTTTAATGTGATCTTTCTCTTGTCCGGCGGAAATCCGCCGTTGGATATGTCGGGTGTTCCTACAGGCGCAGGAAAAACAGATTTGCTGATCACCTGGCTCTACAAACTCACGGTAACAGAAAGTCAGTACGGAGTCGCTTCGGTTATCGGTATTTTCACGTTCGTTATCGTCGCGGTGCTTTCGCTGATTCTTTACAACCGTTCCAAATCGGTTAAAAACGAGGAGGAATTCATGTAATGAAAATGAAATACAGGAGCAAGAAGGGCGCGGAGCGCGCGTCGCTGGTCGCAATACACGCGATCCTGATCATCATTTCGGTCATCTGGCTGATACCTTTTCTGCTGATGATCATCCTTTCGTTCCGCGGGGAGGCGGTAGGTACTTCGGCAGACTATATCTTTCCGAAGCAATGGTCGTTTGATAACTATATTAAACTGTTTACCGAAACGAAGTTTTTAAGATGGTACGGCAACACGTTGCTCGTTTCGGTTGCGGTTACGATTTTTCAGACGATCATAATTCTTGCAACGAGCTACGCTTTGTCAAGACTTCGTTTCAAAATGCGTAAGCCGCTCATGAACGTCATGCTCGTTCTTGGTATGTTCCCCGGCTTCCTTTCGATGACGGCAGTGTATTTTGTGCTGAAAGAAATCAACCTGACGCAAAATTTATTGGGACTGATCCTGGTCTATTCTGCGAGCTCGGCGATGCAGTATTATATCTGTAAAGGCTTTTTCGATACGATATCCAAATCGCTCGACGAAGCCGCAAGGATAGACGGCGCAAGCAGGCATACGGTTTTCATAAAAATTATTTTGCCGCTTGCAAAGCCCATCATCATTTACACGGTTTTATCGGCGTTTATCGCGCCGTGGGGCGAGTATATGTTCTCGTCGTTTATCATGCTCGGAGATCCCGATCAATTTACGGTTGCAGTGGGAATGAAATCGTGGCTTGATAATTCCTCATTGATGAGCGACGGGTATTTTGCGGTATTTTGTGCGGCTGCGGTCGTGGTTTCCATCCCGATAACCGCTCTGTTTATATGGTTGCAGCGGTATTATGTGGAAGGGATCACGGGCGGCTCGGTAAAAGGTTAAGGAGATTAAAATGGCAGACGTTACATTGACACATATTTATAAAGTGTATCCGAACGGAACGAAGGCGGTAAAAGACTTCAATATGCAAATACAGGATAAGGAGTTTATCGTATTCGTGGGACCGTCCGGTTGCGGAAAATCCACTACGCTCCGCATGATTGCGGGGCTAGAAGATATTTCGGCAGGGGAACTGAAAATAGGCGATTTGATCGTAAACGATATGGAGCCGAAAGACAGGGATATTGCAATGGTGTTTCAGAACTACGCGCTCTATCCGCACATGACCGTTTATGAAAATATCGCCTTCGGGTTACGGCTTCGTAAACTTCCGAAAGATGAAATCCATAGAAAAGTGGTCGAAGCGGCGAATATCCTCGGTATTACCGAATATCTCAATAAAAAGCCGAAGGAAATGTCCGGCGGACAAAGACAGCGCGTTGCGCTCGGACGCGCGATCGTACGCGAACCCAAAGTGATGCTTCTGGACGAACCGTTGTCTAATCTGGACGCAAAACTCAGGACGCAGATGAGAGCGGAAATCGGCAAACTGCACAGTAAACTTCAAACGACGTTTATTTACGTTACGCACGACCAGGTGGAGGCAATGACCATGGGAACGCGGATCGTTGTTATGAAAGACGGGCTCGTGCAGCAGATCGATACCCCTAAAAATCTGTACAATTATCCGGGCAATAAATTCGTTGCAGGCTTTATCGGAACGCCGCAGATGAATTTCTTCGAGGGAACGCTTTTGAAAAAAGGCGATGACGTACAGATCAAATTCGAGTATACGGACGCGGAGATCACCGTACCTTATTCCTTGCTTTATAAGGCAAAACCCTCTTACCTCGACGGTAATTCCGTCGTATATATTGGGCTTCGTCCCGAGGATATATCACTTGCGAGCGACGATGTCAAGAATAATAAGGCAGTTGTAAAAGTAGTTGTTTCTCATAAGGAAGACCTCGGCAGCGAAACGCTTGTTTACGGAGACATCAATCCGAACGGCGACGGGTATGTGGAAAGTTCGACGAGGATCATTATTAAGGATAACAGCGGACGGGAATTGAAAGCCGGAGACGTAGTGGAGGCGGCATTGAATATCAACCGCGTGCACTTGTTCGATAAAAAAACGGAGGAATCCGTGTTGCCGCGCGTTCCGGAATATAACTATCTCGACTGCGAGATCAGTAAAGGGAAAATAAAATTCCTCGGTGCCGAGATCCGGTTGCCCGCATCGGTTAATACGGAAGATCTGAAAGGCGAACTGCTTTTGCCCACTGACGCCGTCACGCTGAACGGAGAGCTGCAAGCGGAGGTCGTTTCCTGCGAAGAGATCAACGGAGTTTATCTTCTGTCCTTAACGCTCGGCGGAAAGCGGTTGTATGCCGTTTTGTCTGAACCCGTGGATGCGAAAACGGTGTGCGTGGGGATTGATTTCAAAAAAATAACGGTCACGGCGGACGGCGAAAATAAAATTTTGCCCTTGCCTGAGGTCAACGCATTCCCTTGTAAATTTATTAAGAAGAAAATTTGTGAAAGGGTTGAAGTCAACGGAAAGGCGAAAAAGAAGAAGAGCGTGCAGTTCGGGTTGACGGTTGCAGGCGCGTTTTTTGGTGTAGCGGATGAAACGGCGCAGAAAATATTTACCGCGCTCGGGATCAAGAATGCGTATGCCGCAAATCTGAGATTGGAGTGCGGTATCGATAAGATCGCGGTAGCCGAGAGCGGAATTGCGGCGGAAGCGGTGCAAACGCTTGATTACGGCACGGAAAAATACTTAAAATGTAAAGTCGGAGACAGTTTCATCTATGTGAAAACAGAGGCGGAATATAACGGCAATATTTGCTTGTTGCCTGATTTTGAGCACGTCGGAATTGTGGAAATCGAGAGGGAGATCAAAATTATTTAAGTTATGGAAACAACGGAGTTTATTAAACAACTGGAAGAATTGAAAACGGAAGGGAAAACCACGCAAGAGTTATATAACGAGATATCATCGCTTGCTATGATTTTCGGTTTGCGCAAGGAGCAAAGACCCGTCGTAAAAAACGCTTATTATCTTTCGATGGAATTTTTGATAGGACGCAGTTTTTTCAATAACCTCATGGAACTCGGCGTTCTGGATGAAACAAGAAATATCCTTGCACAGAAGGGAATTGATATCAACATATTCGAGGAGATCGAGGATGCGGCGCTCGGAAACGGCGGTTTGGGCAGGCTTGCGGCGTGTTTTCTTGATTCTGCGGCGGGACTTGGACTTCCGTTGCAGGGCTACGGCATCAGATATCGGTACGGGCTTTTTAAACAGGCAATCGAGAACGGCTTCCAAGTGGAACTTCCGGACGATTGGCAGCGGTTTGGCGATCCTTGGAGCATCAGAAGGGAAAACGAGAAACGCACGGTTCGGTTTGCAGATATGACGGTTACGGCAGTGCCTTACGATATGCCCGTATTTGGCAAGCGCATTAATGTTTTGCGGCTGTGGCAGGCGGAAGGTGATGAAGAAGCGCAAAAAATAAGCGAATATCTCTATCCCGCAGACGATACGGAAGAGGGGAAACTGTTAAGGCTTCGGCAGGAGTATTTCTTCTCTGCGGCGGCGGTAGGGGAACTGATCGAAAAGCATGTGAAACTTTACGGTAGAAAATTCCATAATTTTGCGGACTTTAACGTAATCCAGCTCAACGATACGCATCCCGTGTTGGCGATCGCTGAATTTATCAGAATACTGATAGCGGATTATCAGGTAAATTTTTCCGACGCAGTTGAAATTGCAAGAAAAACGTTTGCCTACACCAACCATACGATCATGCCGGAGGCTTTGGAGTGCTGGGATGCGGGGCAGGTTAAAAAGATCTTGCCCGATATTTACGCGTTGCTTATTAAATTACACTTAAAACAAAAGGAAGATTTCGATAAATTGAACTGTTCGGAAGAGGAAGCGTCGGATATGGCGATATATTCTTCGGACAGATTTTCAATGGCAAATCTTGCGGTATATATAGGGAAAACGGTTAACGGCGTTGCAAAACTACATACCGAAATTTTGAAAGACAGCCTTTTCAGAACGGCGTATCGATATTATCCCGAAAAGTTCCAAAATAAGACCAACGGCATTACGCAACGCAGGTGGCTCATGCTTTGCAACCGCGAACTGTCTGAATTGATAGATAACACGATCGGCAAGGAATGGCGTTCGGACATTTCGCTGCTTTGCGGTTTGAACGGGCATATCCCGGAGATCACGAACGAGTTCGTTCGCGTGAAAGCGGTTAAAAGAAAGCAGCTTTTTGATTATATAAAAAAGCATGAAGGGATCGATATACCGGAAAATTTTATCGTGTATTCACAGGTCAAGAGATTGCACGAATACAAACGGCAACTCATGACGGCTTTTGCGATCCTTGAAATATACAAGGGTTTGAAGGACGGAACGGTTAAAGATTTTCAGCCATCCGTGTTTGTGTTCGGGGCAAAGAGCGCACCGAGCTATAAACGCGCCAAGGCGATCATAAAGTTTATCAACGAGGTCGCGGATAAACTTAATTCGGACGAACAGACGAACAAATTTTTGAAGGTTGTGTTCGTACAGAACTATAACGTATCTTACGCAGAAAAAATCGTGGCGGGAACGGACGTATCTTTGCAGGTTTCCACTGCCGGGCTTGAAGCGAGCGGTACGGGCAATATGAAATTCATGATGAACGGCGCGGTCACTTGCGGGACAATGGACGGCGCGAATATAGAGATCGTTGAACTTGCGGGCAAGGAAAATAACTATATCTTCGGCGCAGAAGTCGATGAGATAGAAAAGCTGAAAACCGAAGGGTACGAACCCGCAAAACTGATGCAGAAAAACGCATTGCACCGCTACGCCGTATCTGCGTTGACGGACGGCACTTTTTCGGACGGCGGAACGGGTTGCTTCAAGGATCTATACGATGCATTGATTGTAGGAGCTTCATGGCATAAACCCGATCATTATTTCGTATTGCACGATTTACAGAGTTATGTGGAAGCGTTGCTCAAAATCAATACAGACTACAAGGATCAAAAATCGTTTGCAACAAAACAACTGAAAAACACGGCGAATTCCGCGTTTTTTTCCTCCGACAGAACGATCATGGAATATGCAGAGGAGATCTGGAACATTACCGACTGAAACGTTGAGGGAGTCTTTTAATTTAGGGATAAGTAACACATATGTCGAGTTACGGGTGGAGTATCGTAACAAGTCATTGCGATAAGGCATAAAAATATTATAGAAAATAGTGCATTGATTGTCACCGTTAATCATAGTGCCGTAGCATGGACACATTGAAAAAGCACAAGGTATAAATACCTTGTGCTTTTTCGTTTAGTTGTATGCGATAAAGTCCGCGACACCGTTCACGAAAATGTATTCCGTTTTTAGGTGTTCAAACTTTAACGACATTGGTGAAAAATTGTTGACCTACATCGAACCGAAGAACTAAAATAGGTAATTATTATCATATCAAGTTTAATTTGCAATTTCAATATTCTCTGCTTTGCGGCTTTTAATTGTTTTTATCAGCCCTTTGAACAGCATAACAATGAGATTAAAAATAACGGCTGAAACAATAGATACCGCAAAAACAATTGCATAAATAGCCCATATTTTAAGACCGCCGACATATTCCAACAGAGTTATTATTACGGGGTGAAACAAATATATTGCTAACGATAAACTGCCGAGATAACCGAACGCTTTATTTACCTTTGAATTTGTAACAGCTACGCCCTTGCCTGCAAACGTAATCGAGATTGCAACAAATATACATACTACGGCGACAACCATACAAACGGGTTCCAAACTTTTATTTATAGGAATAAAACCGAGAATTATCGGTGCACAATAACAAATCATTTCAACAACTTTCAAAATTACCGACGGTGCGGCTTTTAAGTCTTTTTTTGTTATGACGGTAGAAAGATAATAAGTAAACATACCTACGCACATTTCGCCCCAAGCTCTTAAATCATAGACAAAAGTCGTTGTAAATGCCCAATTCGTACAAAGTCCATAAATAACAGCTATAACGCCTAAAACGCCAAGCAAAATAGGAATTACTAAAATTCCTTTCTTGATTTTCTTTCTTAACAGCAATGCAACGGGTACTATAAACAGCATACATAAGAGCATTGACGACAAATACCATTCGGGAACGATGAGCGCGCTTGCATAGGCGTTCGTCCACACGCCGCCCATTTGCACTAAAAATATACTCGGCAAGCCGTTCAGAATTATATTGCCAGAATTAGCAAAATTATAAGTCAATAATACGACAATAATTACTATAATAGCCGTTAAATGCGTGGGTAAAATTCCTTTAATCTTATTACCCATAAAACGGCAACTTTCAAGCGCAGGGTTATAATTTTCCTTTGCGCTTATTTTTTCAATAGACCTTGCAAGGAAATAACCCGAAATCAGAAAGAAGAACTCAACGGCAAGTGCGCCGTTCTCAAAAAAATTTATGTCGTCGCCTAAAAAAGTCATTTGAATATGATAGCCGACAACTAAAATACTGAATAGAAATCTCGCCAATTCAACTAAATTGTTTCTTTTAGTCATTTTAGCCTCCGTAAAAAAAGCGTGTTCCATTGAGAAACACGCCGAAAAACGCACCTCTCAATGTTGCTATACATTTTCCTCAAACAAAGACAAGAGAATACATTTTTACCAAAAGTATTCCCCTTGTTTGAGGCTATGAAAATGTATAGCGTGAACAGTATATCAAAAATTTATAAAAAAGTAAACAGTTAAAGTAAAAAATTCTAAAATTTACCAAATTTACCAAATGGCAGATAGGCGAGAGCTTATCTTGACAAATTCTTCTCAGAACTCATATGCAGCAAAAAAGACAGGTAATTTTACCTGTCTTTTTTGCTGGTGGAGCTAACGAGGTTCGAACTCGTGACCTCTTGAATGCCATTCAAGCGCGCTACCAACTGCGCCATAACCCCATAGTCTGTTTTTAATGATTATAATTAAAAAAATTTCGGTTGTCAAGCGTAAGCGCGGTATTTGCAAAAAGTCTGAAAAAGCGAATGACGGGGGAATAACGATCATATTTACTGTCTACAATATGAAAGAGAGGAAAGGCATGATGGACGAAGAAACCAGACAGGACGTAATCGGCATGAAAAAGTCGATGGAGAGTATGCGAGCGCAAATGAAGATGCAGAATAAAGAATATCAGGGTATGGCGCGGGCGGTATTAAAAGCATTCTCGTTGAGCAACGGTCAGATTCAGATTGCAGACGAGTCCGCCGCGCGCGAGGCATTTGTGATTGCAGATCGCTATTTCGGCGATTGAAGATTCGTTAAAAAAGTCCGAATTCACATTCGGACTTTTTTTTGTTGCTCTTAGTGCGTGTGGAATACAGTAAGGAAGCGCATGATATCCGAAGCTCCACAAAAAAGACGAAGTATTTTTTTGGGGTGGGAAGGGGAGTGAAAGGTGAAAATAGCAATATATCGGCGAGGATCGCCGATATGTGCAAAAGTCGCTTTGCCGCGACGAGCTGGTGGACCTGCGCAGAATTGAACTGCGGTCTTACAAGGTTCCTCCGCGGACACTACACGCTTAGTCTGCGGTTAAATCTCGCCCTGAAAAAGTCCGCAGACGACTTTTATTCGGGCATACTTCCCTGAATTCATTTTATGCAGACGGAAGTTTTTCCGCTTAAAACGTTCCCCACTGAATTGACGCCCCGAATCCGACCGTAGGCAATCGGAAGAGGACGGAGCCTAACTAAGTTAAGCCGCAAGCGCTACGCGACGAGCCGAAACTCTGCGGGTTGCGCTTCTTCTGCTTTTATTATCAGCAATTAAATTCGATCCGTTTTTACGGAGCCGAGCCTCCGGCGTGCGTCCGACGAAATCCGCTTGCAATCGAATCCGAAACAGGCCCTTTTCGTCTACAATATTATTATACCCGAATTTTTATAAAATGTCAACAAAAAAGCGCGGGCGTATTCTGCCCGCGCAAGCAAGTATATATTTTCAGCTGTGCCGAATGATCAGGCTCGTGCCCGTCATCTCTTGGGGAACGGGAAGTCCCATGAGTTCGAGGAAGGTGGGGGCGATATCCGCAAGCACACCGTCCTTTCTCAATCTTACGTTCTTGTATTTTTCGGAGACAAGTACGACGGGCACGGGATTGGTCGTGTGCGCGGTGAAAGGGGACTCGTCGGTGTCGAGCATCTTATCCGCATTTCCGTGATCCGCAGTAAGAATTGCGCTGCCGCCCATGGAAAGAATCTGATCGACGATGCGCTTCACGCATTCGTCCACCGTGTGCACCGCTTTGACGGCAGCGGGAATCACTCCCGTATGACCAACCATGTCGCAGTTGGCAAAGTTGAGGATCATTACGTCGTATTCGCCCGATCTGAGTTCTTGCAACGCGCGGTCGGTGACTTCGGGCGCGGACATTTCGGGCTGCAGATCGTAGGTTGCGACTTTGGGAGAGTTGATCAAAACGCGCGTTTCGCCCATGTTGGGCTCTTCTACGCCGCCGTTAAAGAAGAAGGTGACGTGCGCGTATTTTTCCGTTTCGGCAATGCGGAGCTGTTTTTTGTTCAGCTTGGCAAGATACTCTCCGAGCGTGTTATTCATGCTCTGCTTGGGGAACGCGATCTTCACGTCCGTGAATGCCGCGTCGTAAGCGGTGAAACAGACGTAATCGGGTTCCAGGAAACCTGTCTTTCTCTCAAACGCCGTTCCTTTGGGAACGGTAAAATCTTTTTGAGAGAACGCCCGCGTGATTTCGCGCGCGCGGTCGGGGCGGAAGTTGAAGAAAATGATGGAATCGCCTTTCTCGACGAGCGCGACGGGCTTTCCGTTTTTTACGATATTCGTAGGGAGAACGAATTCATCGGTCACGCCGTTTTCGTAAGATTCTTCGAGTGCCTTTGCGGCGTTCTCTTTTTGTAATCCGTTGCCGAGGGTGAGCATATCGTAGCTCTTTTCCACGCGGTCCCAGTTGTTGTCCCTGTCCATGGAATAATATCTTCCCGAGACGGAGGCGATCTCGCCGTAGTTAAGTCCGTTCATTTTTGCCTGTAATTCGTTCACGAATTTCACGCCGGAAGTGGGGGACACGTCGCGCCCGTCCATAAAGCAGTGTACGAAAGTTTGGGGCACGCCGCGTTTTTTCGCCATTTCGAGAAGGGCGAAGAGATGGGTCAGATGACTGTGTACGCCGCCGTCGGATAAAAGTCCCCAAAGGTGCAGTTTTTTTCCGTTTTTCTTTGCGCCGTCCATGGCGGAGATAAGCGCTTCGTTTTTGAAGAAATCGCCGTCGTTAATCGATTTGGTGATTTTGGTCAGATCCTGATAGACGATTCTGCCCGCGCCCATATTGAGGTGTCCGACTTCGGAGTTGCCCATCTGTCCTTCGGGAAGTCCTACCGAAAGACCGCTTGCGCCCAACCTTGCGGAGGGATATTTCGCTCTCAGTTCATTTACGTTTTTACTGCCGTCCATGAAAATGGCGTTTCCTTTTTCTTCGGGGTTGAGACCGTATCCGTCCATGATGATGATTGCGTAAGGTGTTTTCATTCAATTACCTCGTCATAATTCGATTTTAATTCATTATACAATGCTTTCGGTAAATATTGCAAGCGCGTCGCAAGCATTTTGCAAAAAAAAATCATGAAATTATCCGAAAGTTATAAAATTAACAATCGTATAAAATCAATTGCTTTTTCCGTTTATGTGTGTTATAATAAATTTAACGGATCAATTCGGAGGCATAGGAATGTCTAAAAAAAGCGAAATCAAAAAAGCCATAGCGGAAAGCGAGAGGGAGATCGAAGAACTCGAAAAAAAGCGCACGCGCTCGCAGTCTGCTCTTTTGGAAGCGCTCGTCAACAACGAAAAACCGCAGAAGAGCGATGTGGAATATTTTAAGGTGTTTACACAGCTGATTGCAGTGGAGCGCGACAATCTGCGTAAGCTCAGAGAAGAGCTGAAAAATCTTTGAGAAAGAGGCGGATCATACGCCGGAAAGCAAACCCGTTGAATAGTTTTCAACGGGTTTCGTAATTTGCGGTCGGCGGTCTTTCCGCGCTCTCGGAGGCGTTGCGTCAAAAGTAGGAACGGGGGGGGGTAATTTAACGGAAGGAATTAAGAAATTTACCTTAAAATGGGAAAATTGGTTGCGAATAAACTGAGAATTTTATTGACAAATTCCGTCATTTATCGCTATAATATTGTAAAAGAATAAATTATTTTGCCGCAAAGACTTGCATTAGAGATAGTGCAGGTCATTGTAGTTTTTTAATTTCGATTCAATAAGAGAGTAACCGTCAGGGGGTATAAAAAATGAAAACTGCGAAAAAACAATCTTGGCTGCGCAATTTATTGGTTGCGGTGTGCGCTGTTTTGGGTTGTATTCTGTTTGTGCTCGGCGCGCTGCCGAAAGGCGTTTTCGCAACGGGCGACGAGGGAAGCGGAACGGTTGAGGAGAAGCAATACGAGCTTAGAGAAATTTCGTTAAAGAAGAAAGACGGTTTCGCGTTTACATCGGGTCTTACTGACGAGCAGAAATTTAATCTTGTCGAAGTCTCGGTTACATACGCAGAAGTGCTTGAAGAGGGATCGGAGGCGGTTCCCGAAACAAAAACCGAAACGCTTGTTCTGACGGGCGGGGGAAGCATTCGCACCGCCGAAACGGGCGAGACGGTCACTTTTTCGTTTGCGGCGAATACGATCACTGCGAGCGTTACGCCGAGAGACGGATATACGGCTTCGGCAGAACTTGCCGACGGCACGCTCGAAGTTGTTTATGAAGCGCAAAAATTGAGCGGGATCACCGCTCAGTATATCGGCACGGGCGCTCTTACCATATCGAGCAAGCTCAACGCGTCGAGCGATTTTCGCGTTTACTGGACTTACAACGACGGAACGACGGGCGAAGAATTACAGGGCGTATCTTACGAATTTAACGATTACAGTCTGTTCCCCGATCAATTTCCCGTTTCGGGACCTTACAGCAAAGAGGTCGGGATTATCCTTACCGCGAATGCGGCGGCTCAGTTCGGCGTCGAAAGATTTTCGACAACCGCTACGGTAAACAATATCGAATTTTCCGATCCTACGAAAATCACCGCGATCGTCGGCAACTCGTTGCCCAAACAATATGCCCGCAGCGCATTGGATTACGGGAATGTGGCGGCAACGTTCCGTTTCGGAAGCGGATTGACCGCAGCGAATTATAACGTACCGTTGAACGTACTCAGAGATACCGGTTTTATTACGCCTAGTTACTATAATTCTTCGTTGGAAACGGTCGACGATCTGACGACCGCCGTGAAGTATTGTACGATCAATATCGATTATCGGTGCAGCGACGGTACCGTTCTGTCGTATGACGGAAGCGATACTGCTTTGACCGTCGAAGTCGAAGAAATTCCTTTGATCGCGCCGACTTTTCCGTCGCAGTCGTTGATCAATTATTATAACGGCGTCAGTATCGATGTGACGGGGCTCGATTTCAGCGGGCAGTTTGAAAAAGATCCGCCCAAACCCGTAGTTACGGTAGAGACGGTCGGCAGCGCGGACGATTATGTGATGACCGACGGCGGAGACGCTTGTAATATCGAATTCAAAAAGCCGGGGATCGGGTATACGGTCGTTGTGAAATTGCCCGAAAACGGAGATTTCCAATGGAATACTCCTTCGGCTCCCGCGGTACTCGTGGATAAATATACGATCAAGTATACGGTACAGGTCAACAAAGGAAACTGGGATATTACGCTCAGCGGGGATTTCAGCTGGGTTTACGGAGAATCTTCTCCGATGGGAACGGTCAAGGGGGATTTGCAGGGCACCGACGCAAATGAAAACGAAACGTTCGGTTTTACGTCGAACATTCCGACGGGAAATGTCGTAAATCTTGAATATCATCTCGAATTTTCTGCGGACGGCTCGAATTGGAGCGCCGCCGTTCCCGCAGATGCAGGCAAGTATCAAACGAGAGCGGTTTCGCATGAGACGGAATTTTATAATTCCGCCGTTTCCAATGTGCTTGACGTTACGATTTCTCCCAAACTTCTCAACGCGCAGGACTTCGTGGAAGAAGTAACCTACGACAGGGCGAAGAGTTATAACGGCGCCGATATGCTAAAAAAGGGGAGCGTCGGCGGCATTGCGGTATCTTCGCTCAATATCACGGTAACCGAATCCGATGGAGTTTCGTTCCCTGTAAAATATTATAAAGATGACGCGGGATACGGAATCGTTCTGACTTTGGGGAACAAGAACTATACGTTCAAAGCGATTCCCGAGGAGTGGAATACCGTAGACGATCTGTCGGACTGCCGTGCCGACGCGGCGAATTTCCTGATCAAAAAACGCGAAATCAAGTATTCGGTCTATCAGAGCGATTTCTATTACGGAGCGGGCTCGGGATCGACGTTCTCGGCAAATCTTCAAAATTCCGCAGACGCCGTCTATGTGGGCGAACCCGTGATCTCCTATACGGGCGCGGGAAAAACTTACTCTTCGAGAGAGAAAATCGACGAGTGGAATGCAAACGACGGGAACTATACCGTTCAATATACGCCTACTTATGCGGGCGCCGACGCGCAGGAGGAGAACAGCCTTGTCTTAAAGCTCGCCTCCGATACTTTCAAAATCAACAAGGCGCAGGTCGTAAAAGTTTCGCTGTCGGATAACAGCGTGGAATACGATCCCGCGGGGCGTGAATTTACCGTAAGCGGCGCGACCGGATTCGCGGCGGGCGGTTTGGGTAAATACGCCGATCTGTCGGCGGTCCGAAAAGGATTGGTTTCCGGTACGCGCGCCGACTTTACGGCGATCAATTTCAGTCTGGGAACGGAGGGCGCGACGGTATCTTTGCTCAACGCGGATGTATATACGGTCACGCTTACGCTTGCGGATACAACGAACTTCGTCTGGACGGGCGGCGGCGGAAATCCGACCGCAACATGGACGATCGTAAAAAAAGCGCTCGACGAGATTGTAAAGCCGACCGACGACATTACTTACGATCATGCCGAACACGTTTTAACGCTTGCGAATTGGGATAAGGCGGTGATGACGCAGTCCGTTTCGGGCAAGAGCGCGAGCGGAGCGGCGATCGTCGGCGCGTTCGACGAGGAAAACGGTACTTTTGCGCTCACGAAAGCGGGCACCTATTCGTTTACGTTTACCTTGAAAGACGCGAGCAATTACGAATGGAAAAACAACACCGCTTCCACAACGCTGAAATTCGATTTTGTTCTGAAACAGGCGACGGCTGCGCTTTTGAACAATACCGCGGAGACCGACTTTAACGACGCGTCGAAACCGTTGTTCGAGATACCCAAAGCGAAAATGAACACTGCGGCGGGCGGAGAATTGACGGGACTTTCCTTTATCTTTACCGTAACGAACGAATCGGGCGCACAGGTTGCGACAAATGCGACGATCGTCGGAAAAAAGGTAGACGCTTCCGGCGTTTATACCTATACGATCACAGGCTTCGCGGGAGAAGAGGCGGATAACTACGTTATGCCCGCGGGCGGTCTTACTTTTACATTCAATGTGAAATCGCAGAATCTTGTGATTCCCACGTTCGGCGCGGATAATAAACTCGAATATAACGGGGCGGAGCAATCTGTTCTGAATTTTATCACGAACTATGCGGCGCAGAATTACGGCGAACGCATTGTAATCACGATCAAAAAGGGTGAAACGGTTCTTTCTTCGGGTTCCGATCCCAAGGTGAAAAACGTGTACCTTGTCGGCAATGCGGTCACGGCGTATTCCGTTACCGTAGCGCCCGCCCCCAATTATAAATGGAATATCGAGGGCACTTCGTATTCCGAGAACGAAGAATTTTCGTTCGAATTTACTCTCATGCAGTTCGGCTTGACTGTAACGTGGGATTCCGATACGCTCTTCACCGTTTACGGCAACGCGGCGGCTCCCAAGTATTCGCTGGATAAGTTCGGCGCGGACGACGTTGCTGTCGCGATCGGTTACAGAGACGGCGTATCCGTTCCGACGGACGCGGGGAATTACTCCGTCTATGCGACGGGTCTTTCGGGCAGCGCAAAAGACAACTACGACCTGAAAACAAATCCCGATACCCGTTTTACCGTCAGAAAGCAAACGATCGCAAAGCCGTTGCAGAACGGCGCGGCTTACGAGGGGACGTTCGGCGCGGGAACGGAATCCGTAAATCTTTATTCCAATCAGAATGCGTTCGATCATTCGCTTCTTTCTGCTGCCGTTGCGGGATACCGTCCCGCAGAATGGTTCGACGATAAAACGCAGCAAACGTTGACGATCGGAACGCAGACCTATTTCGATATTGCGACGGGTAAGTTCCACTATATCGATGCGGGATTTTATAATGTAACCTTCACGATCGGCGACGGTGCAAATTATTGCTGGGTGGGAGAGAATGCCGAAGATTTCTCTACGACGGTATATACGCACACTTGGAACGATTTTGCGAAGATCGCGCGGCAAGAGCTGACCGCACCCGCGTTCGGGAATTTCCGCGCGCAGGAATGGGGAACTTTCGACGGCACGAAACTTGCCGTTCCGAGCCAAATCGACGGCGTTGCGGTGACCGTGCAGTACGGAACGCGTTCCGGCGAAGGTTTTGTTGTTTATGAAAAAGATCTGAGCGACGCCGTGAAAGGCGGCAACACCGCAGATGCGATCGGTCAGTATTATGTGATCGTTTCGGTTCGGAGCGGCGCGGATATCTGCAATTACGTTTGGGGAGATTCCGCCGACGGTCAAAAGCCGTTCGTGTTCGGCACCGACACAAAGCTCTACGGCGCGGGACAGGTCGCGATCCGTCTGCACTATGCGATCACGAGCACCCAGCTGCCGCTGAATTTTGAAAATATCGCGTATACCTTCGGCGATAACGGCATTGTGAACGGAACGACGATATTGAAGAATTTCTTCGCTGCATTAAAACTCCAAGCCGACGGCTCGCTGGAAAAATTGCAGGCTGCGGGAATGGATTGGAATGAGACGGATATTTCTTTCGTGGAAGGAAGCGTCAAGTTCTATTCGGACGGAGAAATCGTTACCGATCTTGAAAACGAATTACCCTGGAACGTCGGGAATTACGCGGTTACGTTCGATATTCGATTCAGCGATTCGAACTATCAGAATCTGCACATGGATCGGTTGCCCGTAACGGTCAGTCCGCGCGCGCTCGAACTCGATTGGTCGAACCTGAGCAAGATTTATAACGGAACGGACGAACTCGGCACGGCGGCGGTCGCTACCGTAACGATGAAAAACGTACCCGAACGCTCGGGCGGCGCGATCGCGCTTCCGACTCCGGTTGTTGCGGCGAGAGAGGGCAGTGCAAAAGACGCGGGCAATTACAATCTGTATGTGTCGGAAATCACGGGCGACAATGCCGCCAATTTCACCGCGGACGGCGCAAAAAACAGCTACGGTTCGGTTACGGAAAGCACGGCGGACGTACCTTTCGAAATTACGAAATATGCCTTTACCGCAACGGGTAAAAACGTTGCGGACCACGTGTACGGCGACACGCTTCCGAGCGGTCCCGACGATTGGACGGTAACGAACGATTCGAAGCCCCGTCCCGAAGGATTCGACGAAGATATTAAAAGTATCGTTCTTTCGATCATGCAGGGAGCGAGTTCTTTCGAGAAACCTTCGGTCGGCGATTATACGATCTCGCTGGCTTGGAGCAGCGCGGAAGCGGGTAAAAATTACCGGGTGACTTTTGTCGACACGGCGACGTTCAAAGTCGTTGCGCGCGAAATCGAAGTCGCGCTTTCCGCAAAAGAGGGGCAGACGTTGAGCGGAAATGCGCTTTCGGGCGTGTATTTTGCCGACGCGAGCAATTACACGATCACGGACTATCGGTTTGCGGTGACGCATAACGGTTCGGCTGACGGCGCGATCATTGCGGGCGATCATCCCTTTGCTCTTCGTTCCGCGGTTACGCAAAGCAGCGCGGTCAACGCGGTCGGCTATCCGATCACGATCAAAGTGACGGATAACAATTATAAAGTCACCGTGCTCGGAACGAAATACGAAAAGAGCGAGACGGCAACCGAAACAGGTTACGTTCACAAGATCCTCAACGCTGCGCTTATGCCGACGGTTGCAGAGAATGCGGGCGGGACTTACAATGCAAATCCCTATGTCTACCTTACAACGCATAAGGTCAAGGGCAGTACGAACGCCGATTTGACCGCAGCGGCAAACAATGCGCAGTGGTTTATTTTCAAGGCGGAAGAGAAGACCGCAAAGCCCGATAAGGATGCGGCGGGCTGGGAACCCTACAACGAGAACGAAAAGCACTTCGGCAAGGATGCGGGCAAATATTACTTCTTTGTGAAGATCGAGGCGAAAAACCACGAGACGGTTGTGGTAAGCGCGGCGGAAAATAAACCTTTCGCTTTTGAAATTGCAAAAGCGAAATTCGAAACGCCCAACGGTATCAGAAGCGGAGACCTCGTTTATAAAGCGGAAGCGTATACCTATCTGACGGATACGCACAACGTGTCCGGCGTGAATCTGGGCGAGAACAGACCGACATGGTCGATCGGAACAGCCGGTTCGGAAAGCGCGACTGCGGACGGCGTTTCTTGGATCGAATATGCTGTGGGAACGCATTCCCGTACGAATGTGGGCACGGATTATTTCTTCGTAAAGATCACTGCGGCAAATCACGAGGATTTGATCGTATCGAACGGCGGCAAACCTTTCCGTTTGAATATCAAACAGGCGACGCTCGCCCTTTTTGCGAATATGTCGATCTTTTTCAACGAAGAGAATCCCGCCGTTGCAGGTTATTATCAAGACGGCGGCGCGGTCACGGTTGAAAAGCTGAAACAGGGTTATGCGGACGGAATCTTCCTGATTGACGAAAACAACGGGCTGTTGGGCGAAGACGCGCTTGCAACGCTTGCGGGGCTTGCGGGTTCGTTTACGTATTCCGTCAATTATACGAAGGGCGTGAGCGGCGTCGGCAGCGGTTATACGATCAAGCTGAACGTAGACGGACTTTCGAGCGACAACTATGCGTTTGCAGCCAAAGACGGCGTGCTCGAAGTAAAAGCATTGCCTGTTTCGGCGACTATTTCCGCAGACAGCGCACTGACTGCGGTGTACGGTTCGACGGGATTGCTTATGCCTGTCGCCGTCGTTAAGTCGGAACAGAAATCCACTTACGGCGCGGAGAATATCGACATTTCCGATCTGGCGGTTGCAGACATTGTAACCGTGAATACCGAGGCGCTCGTCTCAGGCGAGGGCGGATATACAACGAACAATGTCGGTAAATACGATATTACGCTCATTTTCGGCTCTGACTTCGAATTGGTTGCGGGCGGATATACGACGGTGCAGTTTGAAATTACGCCTGCCGAGAACAGAATCACGACGGAGAACTACACGTTGTTCCATAATGCGGATTCATGGAAAGATGGCAGCGCGGAAAAGAATGCCGCGTGGGTCTACGGTAAATTTGCGGACGACGGCTATAAGGCGGACGGCGACCATAGGTTGCAAGCGTTTGCGCTTCTGAGCCGCGCCAACGATTTGAAGATCACGCTTGCGTTTAACGGAACGAGCAAAGAAATTACGGTCGCTTCGGAGGAAGATATTCAGTCTGCGCTTACGCAATTATTTGCGCAGTGGGCTGCTTTTAATGCGGGAAGCTACACCGTGACTTATCAAATGAACGCTTCGCAGAATTACAAGGCGTTCCGTGAAGTTTGGAATTTTGCGGTTGCAAAGCGTTCGATCACGGTAACTCCCGACGAGAAATCGGTGGTCTACGGCGATCCGTTTACGGGCGAATTCACTTATGAGAAGAGTTCGGAGCTTGACGGATACGGCGACGCCCGTGAAGATATTGCTCAAATTATCGCAGACTTCCGTTTCGGAACGGTCAAAGACGGTGCGGCGGCAGCTTACGCGGCGGGTTGGAATTTCGGAACTTATGCAATTAAAGTTCTTATCGACGGCGCGTTGGCAAACTATGACGGCGATGCTTACGAACACGAGACGGATAACTATGTATTTACCTTCGGAACAAGCGATTTCAGCGTTACGGCGCGCGAAGTTACGATTACGATCAGAGACGCTGAAAATCACTATATGCTTGTCGGCACTTACCACGACGACACGAAAAAATATGATCTGGAGTCGTGGGCAACGCTCGGTTACAAACTTACGGCAGGTTCGCTGTTCGGAGACGAGGTTCCGTTTGAATTTTATACGACGGCGCTGATCGATAGTAAGACGACGAAAGCCGTAGGCAAGTATGCGATCTATGCCGTATATAAAGATGAAATCGCAAAGAGTAATTATTCGGTCGTGATCGGAAACGATCGCTTTGACGGCGACGTCGATCAAAGCGTACTCAAAGACACCGACGAAAATTTGCTCGTCAAAAATAACGGCGTGCTGTTCGGGGGCGTATTCAGTATAGAAAAAGCGGTTCTCCATGCGGAACGGAGCGGTCCTTATTTCAAGGATCCGAACGGTACGGCGGAATTCGGCGGAGAAAAATATACGCTGTACGCGTCGAGTTCGGAGAGCATGTACGTCAATACTTACGACGGCAGAGAGAAGTATTATTTTGCAACGACGAATGTCGATCGCGACGATTTGAAAGCGCTGATCCCTACGTTCACGCCTGCTTATACGCAGCTCGGCAACACGGCGTTCAGCGGCGTGCCCAAAAACGTAGGTACTTATCGGGTCTCGTTTGTGCCCGATGTCGGCAATTCGAACTTTGCCGATCTATCCGTCGGCGGAGGCGACATCTATATCAATGCGCGCCCTCTCGGCGTGACGCCCAGCACTTCGAGCGACACCGAACGCGTGTACAACGGAAATCCCTATACCGTTACGTTTACGTTCGCTCCCTTAGTCGGCGAAGAGGTGCTCGGGCTCAGCGTTACGGTCAACGACCGCGAGTCGGACGGCTCATTCTCCGTGATCAAGCCGTCGGCGGGATCGAACCGCAACGTGCTGACGGTGAGCGCGACCAGGGCGGGAACTTATCGGATCAAAGCGTTGCTCGAAGGCGACGGAATGAAGAATTACAGCCTGAGCGGAGGTTTGTACGAATACGATCTGATCATCAAATCGTCCGGTCTTTTCGTCGTCGTTCAGAATGCGACGATCGAATACGGAACTCCTCTTTCGCCGAACAGTCTTTTCAAAGTGGCGTACAGTTTAACGAACGATAAGGCGACGGAGACGGATCCCGCGCTGCTTGCATTGATCGAGAGCAATATGAACGGCAACGCCTTTACCAAGCCCGAAAATTTCCGCTTTAACGTCGGTGCGGACGGAAACAGATACAGCGACGGTTTAGGCGGCGCGGCGAGCAAGGCAACTTCGACGTTCGGCGTTACGATCGATAATATTTTTTCGGATAACTACACGGTGACGGTCATTGCCGGCGAGCTTGAAGTCGTTCAGCGCAAGATCAACGTAAACGTTTACGGCGTAGCCGATAACGGCGCGAACAGAGATATCGCGCATAACGTTTACGACGGAAACGATCACAGCGCGGGCGCGGGCGGCAGCGGCGCGTTCAAAAAGAATTTCGAAGACAATAAAACGAAATATCTTGAACTTGCAAGCGGCTTCTCGTTCGGGAATTCGGGTATGACGATCGGGAATTTGGGAGCGATGCTCACGATTCCGACTGCGGTCGAAGCGGGTCGTTATCCGATCAGCGCGGCAGACGTCGATCCCAATTTCGAAATCAGTTTCCGTTACAACGGCGCGGAAATTACCGATTCGAACCGTCCGAGATACCAGATCGATCACAGAGAGCTGATCGCCAAGGTGCAGGGCGCGGGGACAAATTATACGGGAACGCCTTCCACCGTAAACGTAGTCTACGGAAACGAAGCCGTGCAGTCGCTCTTTACGGTTTGCTACTCGGGTTGGGTTGCCGGGCAGGAGAGTCTTGCCAACGGTCGCGGCGTGAGGTTTGTGATCGGCGACGAAAGCGATAAAACGAACGTCGCAAAAACATATGTGACATACGGCAGTCAGGTAGGGCAGACCTATCAAATCGCAATCAACGGACTTCCCGCGGGTACCGAGACGTTCAAAAACTATAATTTGAAACTGGTAGACGCAACGCTTGCGATCACGCCCCGTCCGATCGGAGCTTCGACCCAAGACAGAACGTTTGCGCCGGATACCGAAAATTACCACGGGGGTGCGTGGGGCTTGCCGCTCGAAGCGCAGATCGCGTTTACGAATGTAGACAGTCAAGACAGACTCAAAGGCGGTTATTCGCTTTCATACAATACGAAAGCGGATTCGCTGGGACAGACTGCAAGCACCGCTCCCGTTAAAGTCGGCGGTTATACGGTTACGGTAACGCTGACGGCAAACAGTTACAGGCAATATAACTATACGTTCAGCGAGTCCGATTCCGCAGTGCGTACATGCGAACTGAATTACAATATCTTAAAACGGCAGGTCAATCTGCTTTGGGACAGCAATACCGTCAACGAAGTAAAGACGGTCATTCTCACAGGCGGGTTCGTTGCCGACGTGATGGACGTTGTGTCCTTTACGGTGGGCGACAATGCCGTGAGCGAAGCGGATTATTCTGCTACGAACGAGGGACTGAATATCGCAGTCGGTAGCGTCAACGGGGTCTATACGATTACGATCGCGCTTAAAAGTACGGCGGCGGGGAACTACCAGCTTGTTGAAAACGTTACGGGTACGATGACGCCCGTCGAACAGCGCGTAACCAGCTTTACGGTTGCGCTCGGAAGTAACCAGACCACGCGGATCGAATTTATCACGGACGGAATGGGAAGCTGGATTTACAGCGAAGACGCGAAAGAGCCCAAGGCGCAAGTCAAACTTACGTCGAGCGGCGCGCTTGTGAGCGGCGCGGTCGTTATGTTCGATTACGTGGTTGCAACCGCGCCCGAGGGAACTCAGCTCGATCGGGTGTATACCTCGGTCGACGGCTGGTATGACAATACGCAGTGGAGCGCGGTCGTGAGCAACGCGGGCAGATATCTTGTTCGCGCCCGCTATGCGGGGCAGACTTCGCCCGACGTGTACTATGCCGCCGAGCCCGTATATTATTACTTTGAAATCGCAAAGAAAGAGTTGAATAAGCCTGTGATCAAAGACGCCGAATCTTACGTTTACGCGGAGAAAAACGGCTCGGGAAGCATCGAGGGAGAGATTGAAAATTACCTTGCCTCGGCAATGCAGATCGTGAGCGCGGGTGTTCAGGCGTCCCTTGCGGACGGCGTAATGAAGCTCTTTGCGACGGGCAAGGGCGAGTATGCGATCAGAATCGCGTTGACCGATTCCGCGAACTACGTATGGGCGGACGACAAGTCGACGGATAACGTGGATCTTGTCTGGGCAATCAGACCCGCTGACGACAATACGATGGCGTGGAACGACAGTCTGTCTACGGTAGCTTATGCGGAGAATTATTCGCTTGCCGCCAATCCGCAGAAGTACAGCTACAATATCAACGTGGCATACGCTTATACGGCGCGCGCGGAAGGGGAGACGAACCCCGACGCTAACGCGCGCTGGACGATGGGACTTCCCGTCAATGCGGGCAAATATTGGGTTCGTGCGACGGGCAGCTCGCCGGAAGGGAACTATAACACGGCTACCGTCGACCGTGCGTTTGAAATCACAAAGGTGGTTCTCACGCTCGATCCGAGCGGCTCGATGGTCTACGGCGATACATTCAGCGGAACGGATTATTCCATGAACGTCTATACGGTTATCCGCGGGCTTGTGAACGGGGACACCGAGCAGATGCTCATGCGCGATCTCAAAAATATCGAGTATACGGTAACGGATGCGCCCGAGAGCGGCTTGTGGCAGGTAAGAAATTATTCGCTCACCATGAGCGCAGAGGCGACAAACTACACGATCGAATCGCTGACGGGAACGTTTACCGTAAATAAGGAGAGACTTTACGTCACGATCGGAAACAACGCTCAATCGCTGTATAAACGCGAGTTGAATCTTTCGGCGGCGACGGTATCTCTTCGCGGCGTGGTGCAGGGCGACGACGAAGCCGCATTGATTGCGGAACTGAAAACCATGCTCGTGACCGATGCGACAAGTTCGTCCGATGCGGACAGATATGAAATCAGGCTCTCCGCATCCGAGCTTGCGAACTATGCGCTCTCCGTTACGAACGGCGTTTATACGATCAATAAACTGCCTGTTCGGGTCGAAGCGGATTGGGGCGGTTACGAATACGGTACGGCGGCGGTGCTGCCTTCTGTTACGGGCGTCTACGACGGTGCGGTTAAGCTCGCGCTCACGGAAGAGGAGCTCGCAGGATTCCTGTTTGTCTACGCAGGCTCCGACGGGGTGCCTACGGCGGCGGGCGAGCATATCGTCTCCGTGTATGTTGCCGGCGACAGCAATTACGCGCTTGCGACTCCTGTATCCGGTTTGTTCGTCATCAGACAGACCGTGCTCGATGCGGATCTCATCGTTTGGGAGGTCGTTTACTTCGATACGGTCATCAAAAAGCCGGAGGTCGATTACATCAAAGACGACGCGTTTGCACGCGATATGTTCGAAATCGACTACATCGGCGAATGGAACCGCGCGGGCGTGGCTTATACGATCGAACTTACGCTCAAACGTCCCGAGAGCACAAAGTGGAAATCGGTAGAGGGCGCGGTACGCACGCTGACCTATACGGTGTCGCGCGGATTCAACGCGCTCGTCGACGGAATCGAGATCGAGGGCTGGGTTTACGGCGACTACTCCGAAAGCAATCTTCCCACTGCGAACGCAAAATTCGGTACGGTCACGTTTGAGTACTCGAACGATCGGGAAGAAGGCTATACGACGGCTGCGCCCGTCGGCTCGGATGCGGGCGAATATTGGGTGCGCGCGGTCGTGGAGGGGACTTCCGATTACGAGCGTTTCGTCAGTTCTGCGGTGAAGTTTGAAATCACGCCCAAGGCGATTTCCGCTCCGACGCTCAATATTATCACCGAAGGGTACGGACAGAATAACGTCTATACGGGCGTTGCAATGCAGGCGGATGTATTAAATTACGATTCGACGCTCATGTACATCCGTTACGAAGAGGGTACGATGATCGTGAACGGCAATCTGATCAAAGTGATTGCGACGAATGCGGGAACTTATTATGTAACGGTCACGCTTGTGAACGGCAACAACTATATCTGGTCGGAGGGAACTTCCCTCGACGAGAGCGGAAACGCGCTCCTCAGCTGGACGATCAGCCGTAAAAAACTTGCGGCTCCCACGCACAACGACGCGACGCTCATCGTCAACGGTCAGGAACTCGCGTACTATCCCGTGGGATTCGATTCATCGATTATGAAGATCGAAAACAATACTTCGGGATACGGCGGAACCTTTACTGCCACCGTATCGCTCATCGATACCGATAACTACGAATGGGCGGACGGCTCGACGGAAAGTCTTTCGTTCGAGTGGCACGTCGTCGGAGCGGATACCGTATTCATTGCGGTTATCAGCGTGCTGTCGGCGCTTGTCTGCGCGGCGGCGGTCGTAGGCGGAGTACAGGGGTTCTTCTACTACAAAAAGAAAAAAGCCGAACGGCAAAAAGCGCAACAGAACGAGAACGCTAAGGAGGGAGTATAAGATGTTTACGAATTCGTTGATGGTTCAGATATTTTCTCCCTCCCAGATCGCGGGAATCGTGATCGTATCGATCCTTCTTGCGTTGATCGTTGCGGGCGACGTGGTGCTTGCTTACTTTATGCACAAACGCGGCGAGCGCAAGCTCCACGATCTCGAATTGCAGAAAAAGCGTGAATCGTTGCTTTCCAAACTCCAACTCATGCGAGAGGGTAATTTCGACTACGGCGCAGACGAGGCGGAAGAGGAGCCGACGGACGAGGCGGAAGAGGTTGCCATTCTCGTAGACGAGGGCGACGCAGTCGAAGAAGAAGTCGAAGAGGAAACGGGTAAAGTTCTGCGTTACAACCGCAGTTTTACGGCAAGGATCACGCAGGCGAGCAACGATTTCAAAGGATATTATTCCGAGCTCAAAAATTACATTCTCTCGTTTTCGGGAGTCAAGGGCGCCGTCACTTGGCGGCACGAGGTATTCCGCAGAGGCAGAACGAACGTTGCCAGCTTTATGGTCCGCGGGAAAACGTTGTGCATGTGCCTTGCCGCCGATCCCGCTCTGTTTGAGGGAACCAAGTACAAAGTGGACGATCTTTCCGAGCGGAACAAACACGCCAAGTTCCCCACCATGTACCGTCTGAAAAGCGACCGCAAAGTCGGATACGCCAAAGAACTCGTCGATTTTATTATGGACGACATGGGCGTGAAGCGCATGGCAGACTATAAGAACGAGGACTTTACGCTTCCCTATAAATCTACCGAAGTGTTGGTCAAGAACAAACTTATCAAGATCGTGGGCGACGCGGAACCCGATTATGCGGATGCTGCCGCTGCGAAAAAGGGAATTTCTTACAACCGCAGCTTTACGGCGAAGATCATTCAGGCAAACGACGCGCTGAAAAACGATTATTCCGAGCTCAAAAACTACCTGCTGTCTTACAGCGGAGTGGTTGACAAGTCGAGTTGGAAACGCGAAGCGTACCTCAGCGGAAAGGTGTGCGTTGCGAGCGTGATGGTGCGCGGAAAAACGCTGTGCCTTTGTCTTGCCGCCGATCCCGAAAAGTACAAAAAGACTAAATATAAGGTCGAAAATCTCGGCGAGCGAAACAAGAACAATAAAACGCCTTGCCTGTACCGCGTAAACGGTACGCGTAAAATGCAGTACGCCAAGGAGTTGATCGATATGGTTTTTGCGGAATTCGGGCTTACTAAGACCGAGCGCAAGGCGGTCGATTATTCGGTACCTTACGTCTCCACCAATAACCTGATTTCAAAGAATTTGATCAAAGTCGTTAAAAAGGCTCCGTTTAAGTTCCGCGGCGCGGAGAAAGAGGAGATCGCGTCGGAAAAGGCGCAACCCGCGGCAGTAAAACCCAAAGAACCCGCAGAAGCCGTAAAGCCGCAGGAGAGTGCGGTTCAGGCGGAAGAGGTTAAAGAAGAGACTGTTGAGGCGGTTAAGCCGCAGGAAAAGGTCGAAAACGAGTCTGCGCCCAAAAAGTTGCCGCAGAAAAAGCCTGCGCCGAAGAGCAGAAAACCGCAGGCGAAACCGGAAAAATCCGAGGCTACCGAAATACCGCAGACGGATGCGGAACCCGAAGTCGCCGTCGCCGGAGACGACAAAAAAGAATAAGCCAAAAGAGCATTGCCGCGCGGCAATGCTCTTTTCAATAAAGACGGCGCGGTTATTTCCGCGCCGATAAATTCACGATTATTTGTTATAGTTTACGATCGCCGCAAAGTCATTCGCTTTGAGAGAAGCGCCGCCGATCAGTCCGCCGTCGATCTCGCTCATCGCCATGAGGTCTTTGCAGTTGCCCGCGTTCATGCTTCCGCCGTACTGAATGCGCACTTTCTCCGCGCATTTGGGACAAAAGAGTTCGCCGAGCTTTTTGCGGATATAGCCGATCGTTTCGTTCGCCTGCTCGCTCGTCGCAGTTCTGCCGGTGCCGATCGCCCAAACGGGTTCGTAAGCAATCACGATGTCGGCAAGGTTTTCGATTCCTTTCAGACCGTCTGCAAGCTGTTTGTCGAGTACGGATTCCGTCTTGCCCGTTTCGCGTTCTTCAAGGCTTTCGCCTACGCATACGATGGGCACGAGCCCTGCGGCAAGCGCCGTAAGCGTGCGCTTGTTTACCGTTTCATCTGTTTCTCCGAAATATTGACGGCGTTCGCTGTGCCCGATGATTACGTATTTCACGCCGTACTCTTTGAGCATGTTCGCGGAAATCTCTCCCGTGAACGCGCCTTTTTCCGCGAAGTGCACATTCTGCGCGCCGAGCGCGATATTGCTGCCTTTCAGCGCTTCGGACAGGGCGGGAATGTCGATCGCGGGAACGCAGACCGCGATTTCGCAGTCGGCATTTTTGACCAGCGGCTTTAATGCGTTTGCGAGCGCGACGCCCTCGCTCGCGGTGTTGTTCATTTTCCAGTTCCCTGCAATGATGGGTGTTCTCATAAATTGATTCTCCTGTTAAATATTTCTTTGAGTATTATAACACGATTATAAAGGAATTGCAACGGGTTTACCGATAATTTTGCGTAATGCGTAAAGTTTGATTTAATAGAATTTTTCGTCTCCGAGTAAAATATAATCCGTTGATGTTTTGAATGTTTGCGCCAATTTTACGATGATTTCGATGCCCGCTTTTACAATGCCGTTTTCATATTGCGAAAGCGTGTTTTGCGCTATGCCGATTTCTTTTGCCAAATCCGCTTGCGATAATTTATGCTCGGTTCGTAACTCTTTTATGCGTTGACCGATTTGTACCATGTCGATATCTTGCATACAGATATTTTATTCATAAAAGTCGAAATTGTCTTGACATATCTGCCAAGCAGATATATAATAAAAATAAATTATAAACGGAGGAAAAAATGAAAAATTCATTGATCGATACAATATATTTTTCGATTACCGATGAAATTCATGATTCGGAGTGCGGAGCAGACTATAAGCGGCTCTTGAAAGAAGCGTCTGATTGCAGTAAAGAATTAAATAATATGTTAACGGATGAATGCGCACAAAAATTGAATCAACTTATTGAGGCGGATCTGAATTTACAGTCGGAATGGGGAAGAGCCTGCTTTCAGGCGGGGCTGAAATTCGGAGTAAAACTCATGAAAGAAGTGACGGAAGAGGGGATCGACGAATAAATTGTCAATCCGAAATAAAATTTATTGGTCTCCGCATAACAGATAGTCGGTAGTTGTTTCCAGTTCGTGCGCCAGCTTTACTATAATATCGATGCTGGTTTTTGCAGTTCCCTTTTCATATTGCGAAAGCGTGTTTTGCGCTACGCCGAGTTTTTGCGCCAATACTGTTTGCGTCCAATTTTTGAAAAGACGAAGTTCTTTGATTCTTCGTCCGATTTGCACCATATCAATATCTTGCATATAGATATTTTATTTTGAAAAATTCAAAATGTCTCGCATTATCTGTTTTACAGATATGCAATAATGATAATTTGTGCAAGTATAATATTTATAATCTGAATCACCGTAAATTTTTTATTGGATAAAAAATAAAAACTCCCGTTTTTTAATACGGGAGTTTTTTCGCGTTTAATTTACTTCTTTTCGTTCAAGCAGGCGATTCCGGGAAGAACTTTTCCTTCAAACAGTTCGAGAGAAGCGCCGCCGCCCGTAGAGATGTGCGTGATCTTATCCGCAAATCCGAACTGCGTGCATGCCGCCGCGGAGTCGCCGCCTCCGACGATCGTCGTGCCTTTTGCTTCGGCAAGAGCTTCCGCGACCGCGATCGTGCCCGCCGCGAGAGTGGGGTTCTCGAAGACGCCCATAGGTCCGTTCCAGATGACCGTCTTGGCAGTTTTGACCTTTTCCGCAAAGAGCGCTCTCGTCTTTTCGCCGATGTCGAGTCCCATCATATCCGCGGGGATTTCCATGGAGGAAACCGTTTTGATTTCGACGGGGGCGTCGATGGGATCGGGGAAGGACTTTGCTACGACGGTGTCTACGGGAAGAAGAATCTCTTTGCCGTTCTCTTTCGCTTTTTTCAGCATGTCTTTGCAGTAGTCCAGCTTTTCTTCGTCTACGAGCGAAGTGCCGATGTTGCCGCCCTGCGCCTTGATAAAGGTGTAAGCCATTCCGCCGCCGATGATGAGCGTGTCGCATTTTTCAAGCAGATTGGAGATGACGTTGAGTTTGTCTGCAACTTTCGCGCCGCCGAGGATCGCAACAAAGGGGTGCTGGGGATGTTCGAGGGAGTCCGCCATGACGGTGAGCTCTTTTTCGATGAGAAAACCGCAGACGGCGGTTTTGACCAGACCGTATTCCACGATCGCGGCGGTGGAAGCGTGGGAGCGGTGCGCCGTTCCGAACGCGTCGTTTACATAAATATCGCAGAAAGAAGCAAGTTTCTTGCAGAATTCGAGGTCTTTTTTCTCTTCTTCCCAATGGAAGCGGAGATTTTCGAGAAGCACGCATTCGCCCTCTTTGCAAGCGGCGACTTTTGCCTGCGCGTCGGGACCCACAACGTCGCTGGCAAAGGCGACTTTTCCGCCGAGCAGTTCGTTCAAACGTTTTGCGACGGGCGCAAGGGTGAGTTTTTTGGGCTCGTCCTTTTTCGCTTTTTCAATGATCGCTTCCGCCGTGGTCTCGCCTGCGTCGACTTTTTTCTTGTCCTTTTTGTTGAGTTTCACTTCGTCCGAGAAGATGGAGTGGGGTTTGCCCATATGCGAGCAGAGAACCACTTTCGCGCCCTTGTCCATAAGGTATTTGATGGTGGGCAGCGCGCCGTTGATACGGTTTTCGTCGGTAATCGCGCCGTCTTTCATCGGAACGTTAAAGTCGCAGCGCACCAAAACGCGCTTGCCCTTTAAGTCTTTTAAGTCTTTTACTGTCATTTTGTTCATAAAAAATTCTCCTTTCAATGAATTCCGTACAATATAATAATTCTTTTCCCATAATTTGTCAATACTTTCATATAAGAAAGCAAGCTGTAATTTATGCGCTTTTTTTGAATTTTATTCCGTTAAAACGTTTGACAAAGATAGCATGATTTGGTAGAATAGGCTTTGTCCGTGCATTGGGCATATTTTTTTGCGCGCCCGCGACGGAACAAAAACGTTTCTTCCGGCTGATCGAAGCCGTTGGAATATTCCGAAATAATACAAGGAGGAAGAAAGATGCCTACTATCAACCAGCTCATCAAGAAAGGCAGAGAACGCGAAGCGTTCAAATCTAAGAGCCCTATCTTAGACAAGTGCCCGCAGAAGCGCGGCGTATGCCTTTCGGTAACGACGACCTCTCCCAAGAAGCCCAACTCGGCGCTTCGTAAGATCGCGAGGGTTCGCCTTACCAACAAGCAGGAAGGTACCGTTTACATCCCCGGCGAGGGTCACAACTTGCAGGAGCACAGCTCCGTGCTGATCCGCGGCGGAAGAGTAAAGGACCTGCCCGGCGTGCGTTATCATATCGTGCGCGGCGCGCTCGATACTGCCGGCGTTGCAAAACGCAAACAGTCCCGCAGCAAATACGGCGCAAAACGTCCCAAGTAATTTCACGTTCGTTTCGTGAAAAAAGTCTGCTTTATTTCGGAATATTCGTCCGGAAGGTAGGCAGTATTCCCGCAAAGGGGAGAAGTTTTCCGCATCGTTACGCAATGTAAAAGCGGAATAGCTTAACAGGACAGGGAATTCATCCCTCGCGGCGGCGTAACGCAACAAAATTTTAATCGGAGGATACCAAAATGCCCAGAAGAGGAGGCGTACCCAAAAGAGACGTGCTTCCCGATCCCATTTACAACAGCAAGGTCGTCACCAAGCTAATCAATCAGATCATGCTTGACGGCGAAAAGAGCGTTGCCCAGAGGATCGTGTACGACGCGTTTACGATGATGGGAGAAAAATTAGGCTTGGAACCTATGGAGATCTTCACGAAAGCGATGAGCAACGTGATGCCTATGGTCGAAGTCAAGGCAAGGCGCGTAGGCGGTGCGAACTATCAGGTTCCCATCGAAATCAGACCCGAGCGCCGTCAGACGCTTGCGATCCGCTGGATCGTAAACAACACGAGAAAGAGAAGCGAGCGCGAAATGAGCAAAAAGCTCGCGGCGGAACTTATGGACGCGTACAACAATACCGGCGGTTCCGTAAAGAAGAAAGAGGACACGCACAGAATGGCGGAAGCGAACAAGGCGTTCGCGCATTTCCGTTTCTGATTGTCAAGGAGAAATAATTATGCCCAGAGAATACGACTTAAAACATACCCGTAACTTCGGCATTATGGCGCACATCGACGCGGGCAAAACGACCACGACCGAGCGTATCTTGTTCTATACGGGCAAGACGCACAAGATGGGCGAAACGCACGAAGGCGCGGCTACGATGGACTGGATGGTGCAGGAGCAGGAGCGCGGAATTACGATCACTTCCGCCGCGACTACCTGTATCTGGAAAGGACACCGTTTTAACATCATCGATACCCCCGGTCACGTTGACTTTACGGTGGAAGTAGAGCGTTCGCTCCGCGTTCTCGACGGCGCGGTCGCTACTTTCTGCGCGAAGGGCGGCGTCGAGCCCCAGTCCGAAACGGTGTGGCGTCAGGCGGACACCTATAAAGTTCCCCGCATTGCTTACGTCAATAAAATGGACATCAACGGCGCGGACTTCTTCCGCGTGGAGAAGATGATCAAGGAGCGTTTGGGCGCGAACCCCGTTCCCATCGAACTTCCCATTGGCAAAGAAGACAGTTTCCGCGGAATCGTCGATCTGATCCGCATGGAAGCAGAAGTATACTACGACGACCTCGGAAAGGATTTCAGAAAGGAACCTATTCCTGCGGACATGCAGGAGATCGCCGAAAAGTACCACGAGAAACTCGTGGAGGAAGCGGCTTCCGCAAACGACGAGCTCATGGAAAAGTATCTGGATACGATGGAACTTTCCGAAGAAGAGATCGTTGCGGGACTTCGCGAGCGCTGCCTTAAAATGGAAGCGATTCCCATGCTCTGCGGATCTTCCTATAAGAATAAGGGCGTGCAGTTCCTTCTCGACGCGGTCATCAACTTCCTTCCGAGCCCCTTGGACGTCGCGCATGTCAAGGGGACCGATCCCAAGACGGGAGCCGAACTCGAAAGAAAGACTTCCGACGAGGAGCCTTTCTCGGGACTTGCTTTCAAGATCGCAACCGATCCCTTCGTCGGCTCGCTTGCTTATTTCCGTTGCTATTCGGGCGTGTTGGAGGCAGGTTCTTACGTTTACAACTCCACCAAAGAGAAGAAGGAGCGCGTAGGCCGTCTCGTGCAGATGCACTCCAACGAAAGAAAGGACATCGACTGCATCTATTCGGGCGATATCTGCGCGATCGTAGGCTTGAAGAACACCACGACGGGCGATACGCTCTGCGACGAGAAGCACCCGATCATTCTCGAAAAAATGGAGTTCCCCGAACCGGTTATCCAGCTTTCGCTCGAACCCAAGACGAAAGCGGGACAGGAGAAGATGACACTTGCGCTCATCAAACTTGCGGAAGAGGATCCCACGTTCAAAACCTATACCGACAAAGAAACGGGGCAGACGATCATCGCCGGAATGGGCGAGTTGCACCTCGATATTATCGTAGACAGACTTCTGAGAGAATTCCACGTCGAAGCGAACGTCGGCGCGCCTCAGGTTGCTTATCGCGAGACGTTCCGCAACGCGGTGGACGCGGAAGGAATGTACAAGCGTCAGTCGGGCGGTAAAGGTCAGTACGGTCACTGTAAAATCCACCTTATTCCTCAGGAACCCGGCGCGGGCTACGCGTTCGAGGATCTGACGGTCGGCGGCTCCATTCCCAAAGAATATATTCCCGCGATCGACAAGGGGATTCAGGAAGCGGCGAGAAACGGTTATCTTGCGGGCTACGAAATGGTAGACTTCAAAGTTCAGGTCTACGACGGTAGCTTCCACGAAGTCGACTCGTCTGAAATGGCGTTTAAGATCGCAGGTTCCATGGCGTTCAAAAACGGAATGGAAAAGGCGAAGCCCGTTCTTCTCGAACCCATCATGAAAGTGCAGATCATCACGCCCGAAGATTATTTCGGCGATCTGATGGGCAATGTTTCGGGTCGCCGCGGCACCATTCTCGGCACCGACGATCGGAACGGCGCAAAAATCATCGATGCGGAAATTCCGCTCTCCGAAATGTTCGGTTATGCGACGGAGCTTCGTTCGCGCACGCAGGGCAGAGGGCAGTTCACAATGCAGTTCGATCATTATTACGAAGTGCCTAAGAGCATTTCCGAGAAGATCGTTTCTTCCCGCGCGGCGAAAGAGGACAAATAATCGGGCATTGGCGGGAGAATTTAGAAATTTTCCCAAAAAAATGCAATAAAAACATTGCAAAATTTTCCGTTATCGGTTATAATATGATTCGGTAAGCGGAATCAGCTTCATATCAAGGGATTGATAGATAGCTGCGCTCCGACACAATATGTCGGAAAAGTTATCAAAAAAATAAAAATTTTATCGGAGGATTACTCAAAATGGCAAAGGCAAAATTCGACAGAAGCAAGCCCCACGTCAACATCGGTACCATCGGACACGTTGACCACGGCAAGACCACTTTGACCGCAGCTATCACCATGGTAATGGCGTGCAAAGGTCAGGCACAGAAAATGCGCTACGACGAAATCGACAAGGCGCCCGAAGAAAAGGCGCGCGGTATCACAATCAACACCGCTCATGTCGAGTATGAAACGGAGAAGCGTCACTACGCTCACGTTGACTGCCCCGGTCACGCAGACTATGTTAAGAACATGATTACGGGCGCTGCCCAGATGGACGGCGCGATCCTCGTTGTCGCTGCGACCGACGGTCCCATGCCCCAGACCCGCGAGCACATTCTGCTTGCCCGTCAGGTAGGCGTGCCCTATATCGTCGTGTTCCTCAACAAGTGCGATCAGCTCGACGATCCCGAACTTTTGGAACTCGTCGAAATGGAAGTCAGAGACCTTCTTTCTTCCTACGAATTCCCCGGCGACGACATTCCGATCATCAAAGGTTCCGCGCTCAAAGCGCTTGAAAAGGCGACGAGCGGCGCTCCCAATGACCAGATTCTTGCAGCTCCCGAATGCCAATGCATTCTCGAACTCATGAACACGATCGACGGCTACATTCCTACGCCCGAGCGCGACGACAAGAAGCCTTTCCTTCTTCCCGTCGAGGATGTATTCACGATCTCCGGCCGTGGTACCGTTGCTACGGGTCGTGTCGAGAGAGGTGTGGCGCACGTCGGTGATCCTGCGGAAATCGTAGGACTGATCGAGAAGCCCAAGACGACTACGATCACGGGTCTTGAAATGTTCCACAAACAGCTCGACGAAGCAATGGCGGGCGACAACGTAGGCGCGCTCCTTCGCGGTATCAACAGAACGGATATCGAGAAAGGACAGGTTATCGCAAAACCCGGCACCGTTCCCACGGCGAAGAAGTTCGAGGCTCAGGTCTACGTTCTTACCAAGGAAGAGGGCGGACGTCACACGGCGTTCTTCAACCACTACCGTCCTCAGTTCTTCATCAGAACGACGGACGTTACGGGTTCCATCGAGCTCCCTGCGGGCGTTGAAATGGTTATGCCCGGCGACCACGTCACGATGACGGTTGAGATCATCAAACCCGTCGCAATCGAAGAGGGACTCCGCTTCGCGATCCGCGAAGGCGGCAGAACGGTCGGTTCCGGCGTCGTTTCCAAGATTCTCTAATCTAAGACGAAATCAAAAAGCACGGCTTTGCGCCGTGCTTTTTATTTTCAAAAAAAGCGCGCTGCAAAAGCGAACAATACCACCAAGTAGAGCTGCAAAACATGATTTCTCCTTGATTGAATTCTTCGATACAAAAGAATTCAGAGAGCTCGAACAAGAAATTAAGTGAACGCACGGCTTAATGCCGTGCATTCTTCTGTTTTTTTTACACATAATTATGATTATGGAAAGGTCTGAGCGCAGAAACGTATTCGTGCGGTCTTGGGAGAGAGGTCGGGAGGCTTACGCCGTTCTTGCCGACAACAAATACACGACCGTCGCGGGTACACTCGTGTTCTTTCTCGTGCTCTCGCTCGTTCCTCTTCTCTTTTTTCTCACGCTCATTTTCGGAGGAAGAATTTCTGCGGAACAGCTCTTCGAACTCGAACTTTTCGATTGGGCGAAAGAGCTGATCGGCTACCTTGATACGCACGCAACCGAGGCGGGGGCAGGAGCGGGAATTTTCTTTCTTGCTACAACGTTCTGGTCGGGGACGGGATTTTTTTATCATCTGCGGCGGAGCGGAGAAATCATCTGCGGAATCACTCAGGGACAGCGGGGTTGGAAGCTCAGGATTTCCGCCGTGCTCTTTGCGTTGATCGCCATTCTCATGATTGCGCTCACCGGAGGGGTCGTAATCGGGGCAAATCTTCTGACCCGTTCCTATTCCGTATGGTTTTCGCGTTTGGCGGTCTATTCCGTGGTTACGGTATTCGGTTTCTTCGGCGCATGGATTCTGAACGCTTACGCCTGTCCATATCGTGCGACTCCCGCAGATATGGCGACGGGCAGCGCACTTACGGCTGTCAGTTGGTTGATCGCTTCTGTTTTGTTCCGTGTCTATCTTTATTTTGTCGATCCTTCAAAGCTGTACGGCGCGCTCTCCGCATTGATCGTGTTTTTTTTATTTTTGTATTGGATCATGATTTGTTTTACGTCGGGCATGATCTATAATTTCAGGCGTATCGACCGCGAAAAGCGCGTTTTGAAACGCTTTTGAGAGAAATTAGACGATAAAAAAGAGATACAATCGGAAAATATTATGTAAAAGTATTTACTTTCGCTTGAAAATAGTGTAAAATAGATACGTATAGTATTATAAACTGCCAAAGAAAGCAGAAAGAGGTTAAATATGGCTGATATGATCGACGGACAAATCCTTGAAGGAATGTACAGCGGGATCGAAGAGAAGATCGACGAGATCAAGCAGGAACTGAGTCTGGAACTCGAAATCAATTCCACTCAGATCGAGGCTTCTCTGAAAGACACCCTCGAATCGATGATGAACGAGGTGCGTTACATTACGCAGCAGAACAGTGCGATCTACGACCTCAGCAAGGCAGATATCAACGCATTGAAAGATGATATCGATAAATCGACGGGCGAGGCGGTCGAAAAAGCGATCGCAAATCTCCGTGCTCAGATGGATGAGCTGAGAGGGATCGTCGGTTCCATTTCGGGAAAGGCCGAAGAGAGCGCAGGAGACGGCGTAAATCAAGGCGAACAGATCGGAGCGGCGGTCGATTCTATCAACGCCCGGTTACAATTTGAAGTAGAATCTCTCAAAAACGAATTGATGGGCGCGATGGCGCAGCTTGCGGTATCGGTAACGCCCGCGGAAAATGCAGACGGGGTAAACACCGATAACTTCGATGCGGCGGTGGGCGCGCTCTATGAAAAACTCGAAGCGCAGTCGGGCGAAGTCGGCGGATTGAAAAACGATCTCAGTTCGCTGAAAAACGAACTGATGGACGCGATGGCGCAACTCGCAGTTTCGGCAACGCCTGCGGATAATGCGAATTCCGTCAACGCCGATAATTTCGATGCGGCGGTGGGCGCGCTCTATGAAAAGCTCGAAGCGCAGTCGAACGAGGTCGGCGCGCTGAAAGGCGAGCTGGGATCCCTCAAAGACGATTTGATGGGGGCGGTGGCGCAGCTTGCTTCGGCAAACGCTTCCGAGGGCAATGCAACAAGTACGGACAACGAAAAACTCAACGCCGCCGTAAGCGCGATATATGAGAAGCTCGAAGCGCAGTCGGGCGAAGTGGGCGGATTAAAGGGCGAGTTGGGTTCCCTCAAAAACGAATTGATGGACGCAATGGCGCAGCTTGCCGTTTCGGCTGTGCCCGATGAAAACGCGGGAAGCGTAAACGATGAAAAACTCAACGCCGCAATGGGCGCGCTCTATGAAAAACTCGAAGCGCAGTCGAACGAGGTCGGCGGATTGAAAGGCGATCTGGATTCTCTCAAAAACGAGTTGATGGACGCGATGGCGCAGCTTGCGGTGTCGAAAGCTCCCGACGAGAACGCGGGAAGCACGGACAACGAAAAACTTAACGCCGCGGTGAGCGCGATTTATGAAAAACTCGAAGCGCAGTCGGGCGAAATGGGCGGACTGAAAAACGAGCTCGGTTCTCTCAAAGACGATCTGATGGGCGCGATGGCGCAGCTTGCGATGTCGAAAACTCCCGACGAGAACGCGGGAAGCACGGACAGCGAAAAACTTAACGCCGCGGTGAGTGCGATTTATGAAAAACTCGAAGCGCAGTCGGGTGAAGTGGGCGGCTTAAAAGGCGATCTGGATTCTCTCAAAGACGAATTGATGGGCGCAATGGCGCAGCTTGCCGTATCGGTTGCGCCCGACGAGAACGCGGACAACGAAAAACTTAATGCGGCGATGAGCGCGCTTTATGATAAACTCGAAACGCAGTCGGGCGAAGTGGGCGGGCTGAAAAACGAGCTCGGTTCTCTTAAAGAAGATCTGGTGGGTGCGATGGCTTCTTTCGCCACCTCGCGCGTTTCAGAAAACGCGGGAATTGCCAATACCGATAATTTCGACGCGGCGGTGGGCGCGCTCAGCGAAAAATTCGATTCTCAGACGAACGAAGTCGTCAGCTTAAAAGGCGAGTTCGATACGCTCAAAGACGATCTGATGGGCGCGATGGCGCAACTTGCCATGGCGGTCACTTCGGGTGAAGAATCGGAAAAAGAGGATGAAAAGCTGAATGCTGCGGTCGGTGCGTTCAACGAGAAACTCGACGCGCAGTCGAGCGAAGTGACGGGCTTGAAAGAGGAGCTCAATTCCCTTAAAGACGACTTGATGAGCGCAATGACGCAGCTCGTTTCCGCAACGGCGTCCGCCGAAAATGCTGAAAGTGCCGGCAGCGAAAAACTTGACGCTGCGGTGGGCGGGTTCCATGAGAAACTCGACGCGCAGGCGAATGAAGTCGTCGGTATAAAAGACGAACTGACTGTTCTTAAAGACGAATTGATGAACGCGATGGCGCAGCTTGCCGTAACGGTAACTCCGGACGGAAACGCAGACAACGCGGTCAACGAAAGACTTGAAAACGCGGTGGGCGCCCTCTACGAAAAACTTGACGCGCAGGCGAGCGAAGTGGGCGGGATCAAAGAGGAAATGAGCTCTTTGAAAGAGGACCTGCTCAATGCAATGACGCAGCTTGCTTCGGCAAACGCTTCTCAGACGAAGACAAACGCCGAATCGGACAGCGCGCGAGCGGCGGAAAATTACGGTGAAAAACTCCGTGCGGAAATGCAGACGCTCAACGAGAATATGCATTCCGAAATGGAATCCCTCAAAGACGAGTTGATGAACGCAATGGCGCAGCTCGCCGTATCTGTCGCTCCCGAAGCGAACGCGGGGAACGCGAACAACGAAAAACTCGAAGAAGCGGTCGGCTCGCTCAACCGCAAGATCGATACGCAGGCTGCCGAAGTCGGCGGACTCAAAAACGAACTTCTGGAAGCGATGGCGCAGATCGGCATGGCGGTGTCGACCGCTCCCGATTCAAAGAGCGATTTCATGGCGCTCAGACAGGAACTCGTCAGAAATCAGGATGCAAACGAGGCGATGGAACTTCAATTCGATCGAGCGATCGACTCTTTGAATGCCCGTATGCAGAACGAGATCGGCAGACTCAAATCCGATATTCTGAACGCGATTTCGGGGCTCGAAATAAAATCTTCCGCAAAGACAACTGTCCGCGCAGAGGATCAGACCGCGGTTTCCCGCGAGAGCGCGGAGAAAATCGCGTCGGCGGTGGATCATCTCAATACGAATCTCGATACCCAGATGGGCGCGCTCAAAGACGAGCTTCTCTGCGCGATCACGCAGGTCGGCATGGCGGTGTTCAACGCTCCCGACAAAAACGATTTTGCTTCGTTCAAGGAGCAGATTGCAAAATCGAGCAATTCGTTTACCCCTGTATCCGGCGGTTCGGAAGGCAAACTCGAAGAGATTGCTGACAATCTGAACGAACGCATCCAAGCGCAGATGAGCGGATTGAAAGAGGATATGCTCGGCGCGATTTCAGAAATAAAGGTTTCGGCGCCCGCGCCCGAGACAAAAGCGGCGGATGCCCAGATCAATTATGATTGGCTGGCGGAAAAACTTGCGCAAAAAGTTCCCGTGATCGATTACGATTTTATGGCGAAGCGGGTGAAAGAGCTTCTTCCCGAGCAACCCGCCGCAGCGGTGAAAGAGGATGCGGTTCAGCCTACCGAAACAAGCGTGGCGGCGTTCGGAAACGACGAAGAACCTTTTGAAATCGACTATGATTTGCTTGCGGAAAAAATCGCGGCGCTCGTGCCCGAAGTGGACTACGAAGAGCTTGCGGATCGCGTTGCGGACGCGATTCCTCAGGCGAACGAAAATACAACAGCGGATAGAGCGGTCTCCGCACAGAGAAGAACGGTTTCCGGCGGCGACGATGAACCCTTTGAAATCGATTATGATTTACTCGCGGAAAAAATTGCGATTATTATTCCCGAAGTGGATTATGACGAACTTGCCGACCGTATTGCAAATATGATCCCGCAGGCGGACGAGAATGCGATTGCCGATAAAGTGGCTTCCGTGATCCCTCAGACGGACGAGGACGAAATCGCCGATAAGGTGGCGGATGCGATCCCGCTTGTGGATTACGACTTGATTGCCTCCAAAGTGGCGGAGAAGGTACTCGGCGGCGATTATGAGGATATACAGGATAGGATCAAGACTTCCGAACGGGAAGAAGTCGATTACGACGTTCTTGCGGAAAAACTTGCGTCCAAAGTTCCTTCCGTCGATTATTTTACGCTTGCCGACCGTATTGCGAATGTCCGTAACGACGAGCCCGAGGAGATCGACTACGAAATGCTCGCCGACAAGGTGGCGGAAAGAATTCCCGAAACCGATTACGACGAAATCGCAGACAGGGTTGCGCAGAAAGTATCTGCGATCGACTGCGACGAACTCGCGCAGCGTATCGCCGAAGCGAATAAATATACGGAGTCCGAGAGCGAAGATTACGAAGAGAAAGATGATGCGGAAGAGAGCGTTCCCGCGGCGGAGATCGATTACGATCTGCTTGCGGAGAAAGTCGCCGCAAAGATGCCTGCCTTCGACTACGACGAAATTTCTTCCCGTATGAGAACGGTATCTGCATTTGCTTCGACTAAGACGGTGATCGATTACGACGAGCTTGCGGAACACATGAAAGTCACGGCGAGCGACATACCCGCCCCCGAAATGGCGGTCGATTACGATTTGCTTGCGGAAGTGCTTGCGCAGAAAGTACCTACCGTCGATTACGACGAGATTTCCGAGCGCGTCAAGGCTGCTCTGGAATCGGGAGTCGAGAGCGACGGCGTCGATTACGACAGGATCGCGGAACGCGTTTCCATGGTTCTGCCCGAAGTGGACTACGATACGATCGCAGAACGCGTCGCATCCGTCGTCGGTTCGGCAGACGAAGCGGCGATTGCAAGCAGGGTTGCAGCCGCGATTCCTCAGACAGACGAGAACGCGATTGCGGAAAAGGTGGCGGGATCCATTCCCTCGATCAATTACGATCTGATCGCCGACCGTGTGGCGCGGATGCTTGAAAACGAGTTCGATGTTACGGTAGACGAATCGGGGATTACCAAGATCGCGCGCACCGTCTCGGAGGAGATTGATTACAACAAGGTCGCGGAAACGGTTGTTGAGATGCTCAAAAAAGAGGATCTTTTGAAAAAGGCTGTTCCTGCGCCCGAAATCGAGAAAGAAATCAAAGCGGCGGAGGAAGAAGCGGTGATTGCTTCCGCGCCTCAACAGTCGTATGCGCCCGCGTACAGTTACGCGCCTCAGCCCGCATACAATTATGCGCCGCAACCCGCGCCTCAGCCGGCGTACAATTATGCGCCGCAACCCAATTACAATTACGCGGCGCAACCTGCGCCCCAGCAACCCCAGCCTGCGCCGCAGCAGCCTCAACCTGCTCCGAAGTTTCCTTTCGGTTCGGCTTCTAAGAAAGAAAAACCCGTAAAACGGACGGAGGCTCCTTCTGCAAAGCCCGCTCCCATCACGGATGACGGTGAGGAAGAAAACGAGCAGACAACGCGTTTCAAGCGTAGTTTTATCGCGCGGATCATTCAGAGCGACGAGGAGACAAAAGTTTATTACAGCAAGTTGAAGAATGCGATTTTGCAGTATGCCCGTACCAATTCGCAGGTAAACTGGTCGAACGACAGATTCTCTTATGCGGGAGAAACCATTGCGAAGATAGGCGTCAACGGCAAGTCGTTGTGTATGTATATTGCACTCAATCCCGAAGAGTTCTCGACTTCCGTATATCATCAGAAGTACGAGGGCGATAAAAAGATGTATGAAAAGACGCCCATGATGGTAAAAATCAAGAGCGAAGTCGGGCTCAAACGCGCGCTTCGGCTGATTCCGCTTCTTATGGAGAAGTTGGGCGCTTCCGCAGGCGAGAAGAAGAATGTGGACTATGCCGAAATGTATCCATTCAAAACGGACGACGAACTTCTCGAAGCGGGACTCATTAAAATGCAGGCGACGGCAAAGACGGGCTTTAATTTCTGAGGAAATTTGCATACGGTATTTTACGAGAGCTGAAATATTTTCGGCTCTCGATTGCTAATAAGTGTTATAAGGAGCAAAAGTTGGAAAATCAAAAAGAAAGGGGAAAGGGCAAAAAACCGAGCGCGGTGGATCTTGCCATTCTCAACGGGATCGAGGCTTACGAGCGCGATTCCAAGAAACGCGCGTCGAACGGACAATCCCGTTCCAAAGAGGCGATGCGTGAAGCAGGGTATGCGCCCAAGCGCGCGTCGCGCGCCAAGGGAAAGGGAACAAAGATTCCCGCTGCGGGAAACATTGCCGGATCGAATCAGGCAAAGCATGCGGAAAAACGCCGCCGCGACAAAACGGTCACGGACGCAAACGCGCAGTTTGCTCCGCACAATCGGGAATTTGACGGAAGAAATAAAAAGCGCAACAGACAGCAGCCTGTCCGCGTGCTTTTTTTCGGGGGAGTCGGCGAGATCGGTAAGAACATGACGGCGATCGAATACGGCAACGACATTATTGTGATCGATGCGGGCATCATTTTTCCGACCGAAGAGATGCCGGGGATCGATCTTGTTTTTCCGGATATTTCCTATCTCGTCAAACATAAAAACAGAATTCGCGGAATATTTTTAACGCACGGACACGAAGATCATATCGGCGGAATTCCCTATCTTCTGAAAGAGGTCTCCGCGCCCGTTTATGGCACCAAGCTGACGCTTGCGCTCGTTGACAATAAACTCAGGGAACACCGTCTCAACAATGTGGACGAGCATACCGTTTCGTCGAAAGACAGAATCAGAGCGGGCGTGTTTACCGTAAATTTCGTTAACGTGAACCATTCGATCGCAGGCGCGCTTGCTCTCGCAATCGAAACACCTTACGGAATCATTTTTCACAGCGGTGATTTTAAGATCGACTTAACGCCCGTCGCGGGCGCGCCGATCGATCTTAACGAGATCGCAGAATACGGCAAAAAAGGCGTGTTACTCTATCTCGGCGAATCGACTAATATCGAACGCGCGGGATACACGATGAGCGAAAACGTCGTGGGAACTACTCTCGAACATCTCTTTGCCGAGAATGCGGATAGACGGTTGATTATTGCGACGTTTGCCTCCAACGTGCACCGTTTACAGCAAATTATCGATATTGCGGTAAAATACCGCAGAAAGGTCGCGCTTTCGGGGCGGAGCATGTTCAACGTAGTCGAAGCGGCGGCAAAGATCGGAGAGATCACCATTCCGGAGGGCGCGCTGATCGATGTCGAAAAAACAAAGAACTATTTCGACCGTGAAATCGTGATTGTTTCTACGGGTTCTCAGGGTGAACCGATGAGCGCGCTCACGCGCATGGCGGCGGGCGAATTCAATAAGGTAACGATCGGCGAAAACGATACGATCATTATTTCCGCGAGCCCTATTCCGGGGAATGAGCGAATGATTTACCGCACGATCAACAATCTCTATCAGAAGGGCGCAAACGTCGTATATGAAACGCTTGAAAAAATTCACGTTTCCGGTCACGCCTGTCAGGAAGAACATAAGATACTGCATAAGCTCTTAAAACCGAAATTTTTTATCCCCGTTCATGGCGAATACAGGCATCTCAAACTGCATGCGCAGCTTGCGGAGGAATTGGGTATGCCGGCGTCGCATATATTTATTCCGGAGATCGGCTCGGTTGCGGAACTGACTTCGGATACGCTGATCCGCGGCGAAAATTTTCCTGCGGGAGCGCGGCTTATCGACGGTGAGGGATTTGAAGATTACGGCAGAAGCGAAGTGCTCAAAGACCGCATCCACATGTCGAGCGAGGGCGTGCTTATCGTAAGTTTTTCGACTTCGGACGGGTATCTCGTCGGCGAGCCCGTCATCGAGAGCAGAGGAGTTTCCTTTGCGGAAGAGCGGGAGAGTATCGCGGCGCTCAAAGAAGTCACTTTGAAAGCGATTGCGGGATGTCCCGATATTGCGGGCGTCAAAGAGAAAGGAGAGATAGTAAAACGCGCTCTCAGAAATTATATTTTCAAAAAGAACAAACAATCGCCCATGATTATACCCGTAATTCTCGAAGTCTGAACGTTACGAAGGGGGAGATGAAAGTGAAAAGAAAAGTTTGGGTGTATGCGGTCACTGCCGTTGCAACCGCCGTAGCGGTTGCGGGTTCGATCGTTGCTTTTTGCGAAAAACTGTATGCGGTCGGCGTGATCGTCGCCGTACTTGCACTGATCGGTTCGTTCTGTTTGGCGGGTGAGGTCGTGCAGGATAATTTCCGTCTCAAAAGCGAAAAACTTTTTGCCGCCCGTAAATACGACGAGGAGAGGGAAATGCTTGAAAGCGTGCAGAAAAATCATTTGCTCTTTCCGTTCGTAAGGGAAACGTTTTATCTTGTCGCCCTCAAAAACGCCGTCGCACGCGACGACCTCGCGCTTGCAAGAGCGTATATCGATCGATTGCGCCACGGCGGCGAACGCGGTCTCAAATATAAGTCCGCTTATTTATTTACGCTGATTCTGCTCGACGAAGGGGATTTTCCGGCGGCGCGCGCGGAATACGAGGATTTCCGTATCCATAACGAGCAATATGCGCTCTACCAATCTCAGCTCGAAGTCCTGGGCGCGCTTTTTAACCGTCTTTTTACAAAGAACGACGCGCCGCTTCCCGAAGCGGCGGTCAATTCGCCCTATCCCGTTGTGAAGCGTATTTTGGGCAGACATTTCGAGGAAAATGCTGCGTCTTACGGAAATTGGGAGGAATGATATGGCGACTTCTCGCGTGTTTATCGATCAATTTTTAGCGGGGCTCGATCTTTACGGCGTGCGTGTTTATCCGATGATGGGCGAATACATCGTATACTGTGACGATAAGTCGGTAGGTTGCATCTGCGACGAAAAGCTGTTTGTAAAAATTACGCCCGCTTCCCGTAAAGTGCTCGACGGCGCGCCCGAAATACCGCCTTATACGGGCGCAAAACCGCGCTATCTCGTGGAGAATGAAGATAAAGAGTTTCTTGCGGAATTGTTGCGGAGCGTGGCGGCGGAACTTCCCGCGCCCAAAAAACGGAAATGAATTTTGAACGGTTGGAAGAATTACGCCGTGCGGCAAAAGAAGTGCGCGATCCTACGGCGGCGGATGAGACGGTTGCTTTCATGATTGCATGGGCGAACGCGCACCGCGCGCAAAAAATATTGGAGATCGGCGCGGGAGAGGGACTGACATCCTGCGCTCTTCTTTTGCATACCGAAGCGGAGCTGACCGCGATTGAACTCGATCCGATTCGGGCGCGGCGATTCCGCGAAAACTCGGCGATGTTCGGCTTGGAAAAGCGGGCGCGGCTTTTGGAAGGAGACGCGGGCGAAATTCTGCCTTTTTTGTCGGGGAATTACGATATAATTTTTCTCGACGGTCCGAAAGTGCAGTATCAACGGTATTTTACGGAATGTAAAAGGCTGTTAAAAAAGAACGGCGCGCTGTTTTCGGACGACGTGCTGCTCTTCGGCTGGGTGCGAGGCGAGCCGCCGAAAAAGCGGAAAATGCTGGCGGAACATTTGCGGGAATATCTTGAAATTCTCGAATCCGATCCCGATTTTTCGACGCAAATTTACGAATACGGCGAGGGTCTCGCCGTGAGTATAAAAAAGTAAACGATACGGTAGATGAATAACAGACGATGAAATGCGAACTTCTCGCCCCAGCGGGCAATCTAAAAAAACTGAAAACAGCGATCCGTTACGGCGCAGACGCGGTATATTTGGGCGGAAAATCTTTTTCTTTGCGCGCTTTTTCCGATAATTTTACGCGGGAAGAACTCGAAGAGGGAATTTCCTACGCGCATGCGCTGGGGAAAAAAGTGTATGTCTGCGCAAATATCTTTGCCGTTAACAAGGACTTTCAGGTGTTGCCCGATTATTTCCGTATGCTTGAATCGCTCAAAGCGGACGGCGTACTTGTTTCCGATTTGGGGGTGTTCCGCGTTTTGCGGGAATCGGCGCCCTCGCTGTGCGTACACATTTCCACGCAGGCGAATACGCTCAACAAAGAGGCGGCAAAGTTCTGGCATGATTTGGGAGCGAGCCGCGTGGTATTGGCGCGGGAGCTTTCCGTTGCGGAGATCAGAGAGATTCACGAAGCGGTCCCCGAGCTTGAACTCGAAGCCTTTGTGCACGGCGCGATGTGCGTCTCATACAGCGGCAGATGTCTTCTGAGCGATTATTTGACTTCCCGTCCTTCCAACCGCGGAGAGTGCGTACAGGCTTGCAGATTTCAATTCGAACTGCGCGCCCGCGAACAGGAAAGCGATTGGTTTCCGATCACCGAGGACGGAAGGGGCGCGTATCTTCTGAGCGGAAAAGACCTCAATATGAGCGCGCACTTAAAGGAATTGGAAGAGGCGGGCGTTTGCTCTTTTAAGATCGAGGGGAGAATGAAAGGGGAGTACTATCTTGCGACCGTTGTAAACGCGTACCGCAGACTGATCGACGGAGAAAACGTTGCTCTGATGCAGCGCGAGCTTATGGCGGCATCTCATCGCGATTACACAAACGCTTACGCGTTCGGCGGCAATGCGTCAACCGTATCGTATGACGACAATAAAACGGACGGGACATGTGATTTTATCGCAGTGGTTACGGAATACCGCGAGGGGCGCGTCTACGCGGAAATGCGGGGCAGATTTTACGAGGGGGATTTGCTCGAAGTCCTCTCCCCGACGAACACGTTCTTAAAAGAAGTCAAAACAATCGATTTGCGGGACGGATCGGGAAATCCGTCGTCGGATGCCAAACGGGTGCAGGAAATTTATTCATTTGTCTGTCCGTTTGAATTGCACGAAGGGGATATTCTGCGTCGCAGAAAGAGGAACTGAAAAAATCTTTGATAAACGCTTGGAAATAAGTTGCATTTTTTTTCGGTTTGTTATAGAATAGTTTTTGTCTTGCAGAGATGTCTGAGTGGTTTAAGGAGCACGATTGGAAATCGTGTGACGGTGGTGAGCCGTCCGCAGGTTCAAATCCTGTTCTCTGCGCCAAAATTTTACCCAACTGAACCCGTAAAGGGCGCAGTTGGGTGTATTTATAATTTCAAAATAAATCGAACGGACGAATTATAACGAGAGGAACATATGATTTGCGAAAAAGTCGATCTTTACCGGTATTTCAATTTGGAACGCGGCGAGAAAAAGGGAGGGTATCTTCAAACTTACGTTCCGCATAGCACGTTTGAATTGCGTCCGAAGATCAGACCGGCAGTTTTGGTAATTCCGGGCGGCGGGTATCAGATGGTTTCCGAGCGCGAGGGTGAGCCGGTTGCGTTCAAATTTATGCTTGACGATTACTGTGCGTTCGTGCTCGAATACAGCGTTAAAACAAAATATCCCGCTCCGCTTTTGGAAGCATGTTTGGCGGTGATTTATATTCGTGAGAACGCCGAAAAGTTTCATGCGGATCCCGAAAAAATCGCCGGAATCGGATTTTCCGCAGGCGGACATTTATTGGGGATGCTTGCAAATTGTTATTCCGAAAAGGAGATCGTTGAGTTTCTCGGGGAACGGACGTCGCGCGCTTACTTGAATGCGGCGATTTATTCGTATGCCGTGATTACGACAGGGGAGAAAACGCACAGAGAAACTTGCGAGACAATTACGGGCGGCGATCCGCAATTAAAGGAGCGTCTTTCGATTGAAAAACGGATCGCTGAAAACAGTCCGCCCGCATACATCTGGCACACTTTGGGGGACAACGTCGTTCCGGTCGAGAATGCGCTCTTGTTGGCGGAAGCGTACCGAAAAGCGCGGGTTCCGTTTGAAATTTGCCTGTTCGAGCACGGCGGGCACGGATTGAGCGTTTGCAGTCAGGAGACGAGCAATCCGAATGACGAGCAGCCGTTTTTTCCGCATATCGCAAAATGGTATGAGCTTGCAAAGGGTTGGCTAGCCTTGCACGGATTTCTGATGAAAGCATTATAAACGGTCGGAAGCAAGCGCAGATGCGCTTGCTTTTTCTTTTTCAATTACATAAATTTTCCGTAACTTCCGATACTGATAGGGAAAATATTATGGGGAATCAAACTATCTATTTCAAACATCAACCGAGAATCGTATCGGTCAGCACGATAGCCGGAACAAAGGAGTGCGCGGGAGTGATCGGTCGGTATGTCGAGACGGCGCTTTCCGACGATATGTTCGGCGAATCGACGTTTGAAAAAGCGGAGTGCAAAATGCTTTCGACTGTCATCGACGGAGCGATCAAGAATGCCGGTCTCAAACGCAAAGACGTGGATATGATCGTGTCGGGCGATTTGCTCAACCAGATCATCTCGGCAAGTTTTGCGGCAAGAGATTTTTCGATTCCGTTTTTAGGAGTTTACGGGGCTTGTTCGACGATGGCGGAAAGTCTTGCCGTTGCAGCTGCGTTCACCGACGGCGGATACCGCAGAAGAGTGGTCGCCGCGACGGGCAGTCATTTTGCGTCTGCGGAACGACAGTACCGCTATCCGTTGGAACTCGGCACGACGCGTCCGCCGCAATCGCAGTGGACGGTTACGGGGGCGGGCGGCGCCTTGGTTGCCTGCGAAGGCGACGGGATTAAGATTACGGCGGCGACGTTGGGGAAGGTCGTCGATTACGGAATTACCGACGTCAACAATATGGGGGCGGCAATGGCGCCCGAAAGTGCTATAATAACACCATGCAGTTACGGCGTGCGGTAATTCAACTTTAACATAAATACATTCAAGGAGGTGCGGACAGCGTTTTACCGCCCGCCGCTTGCAATATATTTTTGAAAAATTCTTTTCAATGCTTGTTATTTGCCCTGTTTTATGATATAATTAAAACATTGATTTTTTTGGATGATACGATAATCGAAAACGGGGCGGCATGCAGAAAATTCTCGATTTGTTTGATTTGGATTTTACGATTTGCGCAGATTATCTCAAGCGGTTTATATATCCGTGGGAAGCGCTCGGCGGCTTAAAAAAGTATATCGGCGAGTTGGGAGCAACTCTCGATAAATCAGAATACGTCGAACGTTTTCCTTTGGTATGGGTGCATAAATCGGCGAAGATTGCTGCTTCGGCGTACATCGACGCTCCCTGCATAATTTGCGCAGACGCCGAAGTAAGGCATTGCGCGTTTATCCGCGGAAGCGTGATTGTCGGAAAAAACTGTGTGGTCGGGAATTCCACGGAACTGAAAAATGCGGTTCTTTTCGACGGAGTACAGGTTCCGCATTATAATTATGTAGGGGACAGTATTCTGGGGCATAAGGCGCATATGGGCGCAGGCGCGGTTACTTCCAACGTGAAGAGCGATAAAGGACTTGTGACGATCAAAGGCGCAGACGCTGTTTTTGAGACGGGATTAAAAAAATGCGGCGCAATGGTAGGCGATTTTGCGGAAATCGGCTGTAATACCGTGTTGAATCCGGGAACGGTGATCGGGAGAAATACAAATGTTTATCCTTTGTCATGCGTCAGAGGGATTGTTCCGCAAAACAGCATTTACAAAAACGACGGTAACGTTGTTGTGAAAAAATAATTCGAATTAACTTCGGGTGTTACGGTAGAATAATAAAATGAAAATATACGGTGTCGTGATGGCGGGGGGCGGCGGAACTCGGTTTTGGCCGATTTCGAGAAAAGATACTCCCAAACAGTTGCTTAATTTAAGCGGAAAAGATATAATGGTAAACGAGGCAATCGATCGGTTGGCTCGTATTGCCGATTATAAAAATATTTTCGTTGTCACTAACGCTGCACAAAAGGACAAGCTGTTGAGTTTGCTGAACGGAAGACTGACAGAGGATCGCGTTCTTGCCGAAGCGGCGGCGCGTAATACGGCGGCGTGTATCGGTTATGCGGCGGCGGAGATACTCGAAAAATACGGTGACGGGATTATGGTGATAACTCCTTCCGACGCGTATATCCGCAACGAAGAGGTCTTTGCCGAAGTATTGAAGAATGCGGTTGCTGCGGCGGAAGAGACGGATAAGCTCGTAACAGTCGGCATTACGCCCGTTTATCCCGCAACCGGTTACGGATATATTCAGTATAAACAGTCGGAAAAATCCGCGAAAGAAGTTTTGCGTTTTGTGGAAAAACCCGACCGCGAGACTGCCGAGGAATATCTGAATAGCGGCGATTTCGTATGGAACAGCGGAATGTTTGTGTGGCGCGCTTCTACGATATTGGATAAGTTTCGTATCTATCTTCCCGAAGTGTACGCCTGTCTGGAACAGATCTCGAATGCATTCGGCGCGGACGATGAAAAAGAGCGGATTGCGAAGATTTATCCGACCATTCCGTCTGTCTCCGTCGATTACGGTATTATGGAGAAGTGCGGCGATATTCTTGTTGTGCCTGCCGAATTCGGTTGGAGCGACGTGGGAAGTCTCGATGCTTTTCATGTATTGCACGGAGAGGACGAAAACGGAAATATTTTCGTCGGGGACACGGTAGCGCTTGACACCTCCAATTCGACTTTATACTCGGGCGGACGGTTGGTGGCGGCGATCGGAGTGGAAGATTTGATCGTTGTGGAGACACCCGACGCTGTTCTCGTCTGTAAAAAAGACAGGGCTCAGGATGTTAAGCGGATCGTGGACGAATTGAGAAGCAAAGGAAAAGAGGAACTGCTGTAATGGATTACAGGGATGAATTTCGGAAATGGTGCGAAAGCCCCGTTTTCGATCAAAATACAAAAGCCGAACTTCTCGCTTTGACAGACGAGAAAGAAATCGAAGACAGGTTTTATAAACAGTTGACATTCGGAACGGGAGGTTTGCGCGGTGTGATCGGCGCAGGCACAAACCGCATGAACGTATACACGGTCGGAAAAGCCACGCAGGGACTTGCGAATTTTATTCAGAAGCAAACAAAAAACGGAAGTGTGGTAATTGCTTACGACAGCCGCAAAATGTCCAAGGAGTTTGCGCTTGATTCTGCGTTGATTTTGGCGGCGAACGGAATCAAAGCGTATTTGTTCGAGGGGTTGCGTCCCACGCCCGAACTTTCTTTTGCGGTTCGTGAATTAAAGGCAATCGCGGGTATCGTGATCACAGCAAGTCATAATCCGCCTCAGTACAACGGGTACAAAGTTTACTGGTCGGACGGCGGACAGATCGTGCCCCCCTACGACAAACTGATTATTTCCGAAGTCAACGCAATCGGAGATTATGCCGCGATCAAACGTATTGGTGAGAAAGAGGCAAAGCAGAAAGGTTTATTCCGGCTCATCGGCGAGGAAATCGACGCGAAGTATCTTGCGGAATTAAAAAAACTTGTTCTGAACAGCGAGTTGCTCAGAGAGTTTGCAGGTAAAATCAAAATCGTTTATACGCCTTTGAACGGATCCGGAAATATTCCCGTGCGCAGAGTATTGAAAGAACTGGGGTTTGCACAAGTATTCGTCGTACCCGAACAAGAAGCGCCGGACGGAAATTTTCCTACGCTTGAATTTCCCAATCCGGAGGATAAGAAAGCATTTTCGTATGCTCTCGCTCTTGCAAAAAAAGCGGATGCCGATCTCGTGCTTGCAACCGATCCCGACGCGGACAGGTTGGGCGTTTATGCAAAAGACGGCGCAACGGGCGAATATATGCCTTTTACGGGCAATATGAGCGGACTTCTGATTGCAGAATACGAGCTTTCCCAAAGAAGAGAAAAAGGGCTGTTGCCCTCCGATCCCCGAAACGGCGCGCTCGTTACGACGGTTGTTTCTTCTAAAATGGCGTATGATATTGCATCCGAATACGGCTTGACTGTGAAAGAAGTGCTGACGGGGTTTAAGTATATCGGCGAGCAAATCAAGCTGTTCGAGGAGGCAAAAACAAATAACGGAGGAAAACTCGACGCAACGAAGGGTGCGTTGGAGTATGAATTCGGTTATGAAGAGAGTTACGGTTGTCTCGTGGGCACTCACGCGCGGGACAAAGACGCCGTGGTTGCCGTAATGAAACTGTGCGAGGCGGCGGCGTTTTACCGTGCCCAAGGGTTCACCCTCTGGGATCAGATGCAGAATATCTATCGGAAATACGGATACTATCTAGAGGATTTAGAAAGTATTACACTGAAAGGCGCCGACGGCGCAAAGCAGATTCAGACGATGATGGAGCGGTTGCGCGGCAATCCGCCCGAACAATTAGGCGGCTTAAAGGTGCTTGCCGTGCGGGATTATTTAACTTCGTTGTGTAAAAAGGGGGACGGCTCGGAGGAGAATATACTGCTTCCGAAGAGCGACGTACTATATTACGAATTGCAAGACAACGGTTGGTGTTGCGTGCGTCCGTCCGGTACGGAACCGAAAATCAAATTTTATTTCGGCGTGAAAGGAACAGACAGAAAAGAAGCGGAAAAAAGGGTTCGGGGGATCAGAGAAAATATTATTTTGTTAGCCAAAACGGAGTAACTTATGAAATGTCTCGTCTTGGCGGGCGGCAGCAGCGACAGACTGTGGCCTCTTTCCAGAAAAGATTATCCCAAACAGTTCATGGAAATTCGGGAAGGCAGATCGATGTTCCAAGAGACCGTTCTGCGCAATATTCCGTTCTGTGACGAGTTTGTTATTATAACCAATAAAATATACGAAAATGTGGCGCGCGGGCAGATGCAAGTGTTTCAGGGCGTTGAATACGAGTTTTTGTTTGAAGAAACTTCTCTTAAAACGGCGCCCGCAGTTATTTTATGCGCGTTGCAGTCCGACGAGGACGACGAACTGTTGATCGTTTCGACCGATTGCTTTATCGAGGGAGATTACAACGCCTGTATCACGCAGGTCAAAGATGTTGTGAAAGACGATAAAGTTGCGGTGGTAACCTGTAAACCCACAAAATTTGCCGATGGGTATAATTATGTGAATAAAGCGGGAAACCGCGTGGTTTTCGAAGGAAAACGCCTAAAGAGCAGTTTATGGGATTGCGGGATTCTCGGAGCCAAAGTATCAGTGTTTCTTAATGCGATCAACGATAACATATTGGAAAATTGCCGTTCTTTGGAGCTTATTTCGCGCACGGTGACCGCCGGAAGCGCGAACGTTCCCGTCGTCAGTCTGGGAAAGGCGTTAAAAGGAACGAACTGTCAGTTGGTTCCCGCTACCTTTTCATGGACGAGAATCACCGATATTTCTTCTCTGTACAATCTTTACGACAAGGCGATCAAGAATAACAAAAACGCAATTTGCAATAACGGCAAAGACGTTGAAATCGTGAACATGGTCGACGATCAGCTCATTATCGTAAACGGTCTGAAAAACGTAGCCGTAGTCAATACCCGCGATGTGATCTATGTCACCAGCGGAGCCAAAGAAGCGGATGTCAAGGGGATTGCGGATAAATATTATTCGAGCAAAAAGCAATATTTCGACGTGCAACCCAAAAAGTACGAGCGTTGGGGGATCGAAGAACTCATCGGTTCCGCAAACGGTTGTACGGTTAAACTTTTGACCGTCTATCCGCATGAGACGGTGGAGTTAAAAGCTAAGAAAAATGTTATCGTTAATTTGTTTATAACTTGCGGAAAAGCGCATTTGGAGAGCGGAAACCGCGAAAGCGATTATGAACAAAACCAAAACATAACTTTGACGGATAACGCGGTCTATCGGCTTACGAATGTCGGAAAGTGCGCGTTGGAACTCGTCTATACGCAAAAAACGGTAAAAAATTGCAGGACAAAGGCAAAAAAGACGGAATATCTGGTAAAAATGCAGCCTGCGTTCAAAGATAATCTGTGGGGGGGCACGAAAATCCGCGACGTCTACGGAAAAGACGTGGACGATTTGGATGTAATTGCCGAGAGTTGGGAACTTTCCGCCCATCCGGACGGTCAGTCGAAAGTGGCGTTCGGCGAATTCGGCGGTAAAACGCTTACCGAATATATCAAATTGATCGGAAAGGACAAGCTCGGCTGGAAAGCGCAGACCTACGATCGCTTTCCCTTGATGGTCAAACTGATCGACGCGCGGCAGAATTTGTCAATTCAGGTTCATCCCGCAGACGAATACGCGCTCTCTGTAGAGGGCGAGTACGGTAAAAACGAGATGTGGCATATTCTCGACGCCGACGAAGATGCGTGCATTTATATCGGTTTCAATAAAGACGTAACGGCGGAGGAGATCCGCGAACGGATCGCCGACAATACTCTGATGCAGATTCTGAACCACGTGCCGGTCAAAAAAGACGAAACGTATTTTTTGAAAGCGGGCACAGTTCATGCGATCGGCGCAGGCTGTCTGATTTGTGAAATTCAGCAATCGTCCAACGTGACGTACAGACTGTACGATTACGGGAGAAAAGATAAATTCGGAAATCTGCGCAAACTTCATATCGACAAAGCGCTTGACGTGTTAAACATGAAAGCGTATACTCCGCAGATCTATGAAAAATACGAAGCGATCATACGTTCGGACTATGTAAAGACTTTGATCGGTCAGTGTAAATATTTTACGGTCAACAAGTTTTTTGTAGACGGGGTCTGTGAAATGCCGTCTACGGAATCGAGTTTTCAGGTATTTGTTATATTAAGCGGGAAGGGTACCGTATCGGACGGTGACAACGTTTACGAAACGAATTTCGGCGATACTTGGTTCTGTGCCAGCGGAACTCAGATTACGCTCAACGGTGAATTTAGTCTTTTAGCAATCAACATTTAAGGAGAAACAATGAAAAAAGCTCTTATTACGGGGATAACGGGACAGGACGGAAGTTATCTTGCGGAATTTTTATTGGAAAAAGAATATGAGGTTCATGGAATCGTTCGGCGCTCTTCCGTGCCCAATACGCAGAGAATCGAGCATTTGATTCGTAAAAATGCGATTGTTTTGCACGAAGGGGATTTGTCCGATTCGTCGAGCATTATCCGCATCGTTGCGGAAGTGAGACCGGACGAGATTTACAATTTAGCCGCCCAGTCCCATGTGCAGGTCAGTTTCGATGTGCCCGAATATTCGGGCGATGTGGATGCGCTCGGCGTGTTGCGCGTGTTGGAAGCGGTGCGCATTCTCGGACTTACAAAAACCTGCCGCATATATCAGGCTTCCACCTCGGAATTGTTCGGCAAGGTCGAAGAAGTTCCGCAACGGGAGACAACGCCTTTTCATCCGTATTCGCCGTATGCCGTAGCAAAACAATACGGATTTTGGATCACCAAAGAGTACAGAGAAGCATACGGTATGTTTGCCGTGAGCGGAATTTTATTTAATCACGAATCCGAGCGCCGCGGCGAAAATTTCGTTACCCGTAAAATCACGCTTGCAGTGGGGCGGATCGCCTGCGGATTGCAGGATCATCTCGAACTCGGGAATCTCGATTCTCTACGAGATTGGGGATATGCAAAAGATTACGTGGAATGCATGTGGCTCATCTTGCAGCACGATAAACCGGAAGATTTTGTGATAGCTACGGGCGAGCAGCATACGGTGCGCGATTTTACGGAAAAGGCGTTCCGCCATGCGGGTATCGAAATCCGCTGGGAGGGAAAGGGGATCGACGAAAAAGGTTATGACGCTAAAACGGGTAAAATGCTCGTAAGCGTAAACCCGCAGTGGTTCCGTCCGACCGATGTCGATAATCTGTGGGGAGACCCGACGAAAGCTAAAACGGTTTTGGGCTGGAATCCCCAGAAAACCAGTTATGAAGAATTGGTAAAAATTATGACTTTGCATGACATTGGCCTTGCAAAGCATGAAAAAGTCATGCAAAGCAGATAAACAAGGATACTTTATGGAAAAAAGCGCAAAAATTTACGTGGCGGGGCACCGCGGTATGGTCGGTTCCGCAATCGTGAGAAAACTGCAAAGCGAAGGCTATCGTAATATTCTCGTCAAGACGCATAACGAACTTGATTTGCTGGATCAGGTTGCGGTAAAAGAGTTTTTTTCGGCCGAAAAGCCGGAGTATGTTTTTCTTGCTGCCGCAAAAGTCGGCGGAATAGTTGCCAACAGTCGTCATCTTGCGGATTTTATGTACGAAAATATGACGCTTCAAATGAACGTGATTCATGAAGCGTGGAAAAATGATTGTAAGAAGTTGATGTTTTTGGGTTCTTCGTGTATTTATCCGAAATTTGCACCGCAACCGATGAAAGAGAACTGCCTTTTGACAAGCAGTCTTGAAGAGACGAACGAGGCTTATGCGCTTGCAAAAATTTCGGGACTGAAATATTGCGAATATCTTAACCGACAGTACGGAACCGATTTTATTTCTGTAATGCCCACCAATTTGTACGGACCGAACGACAATTATCATCCCGAACACAGCCATGTTTTGCCCGCTTTGATAAGGCGTTTTCATGAAGCGAAAACGTCGGGGGCATCGGAGGTCGTCTGTTGGGGGACGGGAACGCCGTTGCGCGAATTTCTCTATGTAGACGATTTGGCGGATGCTTGTGTTTTCTTAATGAATCATTACAGCGGAAACGAGACTGTCAACGTCGGCACGGGGAAGGAGCTTACGATTAAGGAACTGACCGAGTTGGTAGCAAAAGTAGTCGGGTTTACGGGAAAAATCGGGTGGGACGCTTCCAAACCCGACGGTACCCCCCGCAAACTGCTCGATGTTACAAAATTGAAAGAGTTGGGTTGGGCATATAAAACGGAGCTGGAAGAGGGGATCGCGCTTGCTTACCGTGATTTTTTGGAATCCCCGATGAGAGCGGAAAGGTAAGTTTTTTTATGAATATTTTAATTGTTCATAATTTTTATAAAACGTCAGGCGGGGAAGATACTGTTGTTTTTAATGAAATCGAAATATTGAGAAAAAACGGACATAAAGTTTTTACTTATTTCAAATATAACGATAATATAGACATAAGCGGATTTAATAAGATTGGCTTGTTTAAAAGAACGATTTTCAACAGAAGTATCAAAAAAGAGTTAACTGAAATAATCAAATCAAATCAAATTGAAGTTGTTCATTGCCATAATACATTTCCGCTGATTTCTTTTTCCGTATATCAATATGCCAAAAAGGCAGGTTGTAAAGTCGTACAGACGATTCATAATTTTAGATTTTTATGTGCGAACGGTGAATTTGTAAAAGATGGCGAAGTATGTGAGGATTGTTTAACTGTTGGATTAAGATGTGCGTTAAAAAATAAATGTTATCATAAATCTTTTTTTCAAACTTTTGCGTGGGTTGAGATGCAAAAAAGATTTAGAAAAAAAAGAGGATATAAATATGTAGATAAATTTATTTGTTTAACTGAATTTAACAAGGAAAAATTGTCTTTTATAATACCGCGTGAAAAGATATGCGTTAAAGCAAATGGTTCGAAGTTTGAACCGGAATATAGTAAAGAGAAAAGAAACCAATTTTTATTTGTTGGCAGGTTAGAAAAGATTAAAGGTTGCGAATTACTGATTAGTGCATTTTCCAGAAATGGAATGCCGAAACTGAAAATTTGCGGCGAAGGGAAAGAGCGAGAGCAACTTGAGCGTTTGGCGAGCAGATGCGAAAATATAGAATTTGCTGGCAAATTGGATTCTGAAAAATTGAAGAAGGAATTAGAGCGGAGTTATGCCGTAATAGTGCCTTCTAAATGGTATGAGGGATTTCCGATGATAATTGCCGAAAGTTTTTCGTTGGGGGTACCCGTCATAGCAAATGATATGGGCAATTTGCCTTATATCGTACAAGATAAGGTTAACGGAATGATTTATGACCGTAACAGCGTTGATAGTATGGCTGAGATTGTTCTGAATTTGTATCACGATCCGGAGTTACAAAAACAATTACAAGAAAACGCTTTTGATACGTTTAAGTCACAATTATCTAACGAAAAAAATTATCAAAATTTAATGCGAATTTATCAGGAATAGAACTGTGGAAATTTACGAAAACGAATTTAAATCAGAAAAAAATTTTGATTTACTTGGAGTTGAATTTAATGCGTGTCGAATAGAACAAATGGTTAATTTGATCGACAACTTAGACGTATCGGATTCATCTGCGCATATTTCATTTATCGGAGCGCCTATTGTAAATTTATGCCAAAAAGATTCTGAATATTTAAAGTTGTATCAAGAGACAACCATTACTTCCATCGATGGTCAACCTATAGTAAATCTTGCTAATAAAGTAGGTATTGATTGTCAAAGATGTGCAGGCCCTGATGTTATGTCGTTGGTATTGGAAAGAAGTGTAAAAAAAAATGAAAAGCATTTTTTTTATGGTGCAACAGACAATGTTTTGAAAATGTTAACGAAGAATTTGAATGAACGATTTTCGGGAATAGAGATTGTTGGTTGTTATGCTCCGCCATATAGGGAGTTGACAAAAGAAGAAGATAGCAAAATAATTGCATCAATGATTAATAGTGGTGCAGATTATATTTGGGTTGGCTTAGGTGCACCAAAACAAGATTTATGGATTAACTGCCATCTTGCACGAATTCCGCACGTAAAATTTATGGCTGTCGGCGCAGCATTTGATTTTTATGCAGGAACTCTTAAAAGAGCTCCTGAGTGGATTAGAAAAATTGGTTTAGAATGGGTGTACAGGTTTCTCAAAGAACCGAGACGGTTATGGAGAAGATATATCGTCGGCGGGTTTGAGTGGAGAAGGAATAAAAGAAAATTTGTGAAAGGCTTAAAACAAAAAAATTTTGTTTAAGTTTTAGAGTTTTTAAGATGAAGAGAATTGCTTTTTTTGTTCAACATATGCATTGCGGTGGCGTTGAAAATTCTTTGGCGGCGCTTGTTAACGATTTAGTTAAAGAAGATTGTCATATAACTGTTTATGCTATCAATAGGGAAGGGGAATTTTTATCTAAAATATCTGATGCGGTAACAGTTAAAGAAATTCCGTTGTCAAAAAAAATCAGACGTTATCTTCCTGTAGGCGGGACAAAGATATCTGTTCGTACAAAATTAAGGGAGGGTCATTTTTTTCAAGCCGGAATCGTTGCTTTTAAACATCTTTTACATCCATTTGAATTTTCTGAATTGGACACGGATTTTTCAAAAATAAGTTGTTTGTCCGAAGAATACGATGTGGCTGTAAATTATCATATCCATTCGCCGTTTTTAGTGCGGTTTTTAAGTGAAAAAGTGATTGCAAAGCAAAAATATTCTTGGATTCATAATGATTTTACGACAACACGTTATGAAATAAATAGGTTAAAAGGTTATTTAGATTGTAATGATAGATTTTTTGGAGTTTCTCAAAAGTTATGTGATGAGTTTATTGCTGTGTTTCCAGAATATAAGCAAAAAACGGAAGTTGCACAAAATATTATTCATCGGTCAGAGATATTGGAAGCAGCAGAAAAGTTTTATCCGGCTGAATTTTCAAATCAATCAAGTGGATTAAAATTACTGACGTGCGGAAGATTAGAGGAGCAAAAAGGATATGATCTTGCTATTGAAGCATGTAAAAAGCTGAAAGAAGAACAATATGATTTCAAATGGTATGTGCTGGGTAAAGGTTCGGAATATAAAAAACTGAAGACACTGATAAGTAAAAATCGATTGGAGAAGACATTTATTCTTTTAGGAACTAGAATGAATCCATATCCGTATTTTAAAAACTGTGACATTTACGTACAAACTTCTCGGCATGAAGGTTGTGTTATTGCTGTGAATGAAGCAAAAATGTTGAGTAAACCTATTGTATGTACTGATGTTGCGGGAGCTCAAGAACAATTAAAAGATGGCATAAATGGTGAAATTTCTGAAATCAGTGTTGAAGGAATATGCCGGAAAGTTCGAAAGCTATTTAATAATAAGTCTTTGTTGTACACTTATAGTTTGAAACTGCAAGAAGAGCCAGATTGTGATTCTTATCAGTTTTTACAATATTTTAAATAAAATTTAAGTAAGAAAGAAACTAGGACGGTTATGGATGAGACATTTTTTAAGAGCTTTTTGTGGACTTCTAAGAATGCGTTTTTTATGTGCAGGAAAACCGAGAAAAGTTAAATTAAGAGGAAAAAGATTTTATTTGGGAAAAGGTTGTATTATAGATGTAAGTGAAAAAGGGAAGATAGTTTTAGGTGAGAAAACTTGGATTGAACGATATTCTTTATTCGGAGCGTGTCGCGGCATAATAGAAATAGGAAAAAATAATTTTTTTAATACGAATTGTAAATTGGTGGCATTAAAATCCATCAAAGTAGGTGACAATAATTTATTCGGACCGAATGTTGTTATTGTTGATCATAATCATAAATATGATGAAGCGTATAAACTTATATGTGAACAAGGTTATGAGATCAAACCTGTGAATATTGGGTCGAATGTTTGGATAGGTGCGAATGTTACAATTTGTGCAGGAGTTAATATTTGTAACGATGTTGTGGTTGCAGCAAACTCGGTCGTAACAAAAAATATCGAAAAGAGCGGAGTATATGCGGGAGTTCCTGCGAAGTTTTTAAAAGAGTTAAGTCAAAGTGCAAAATGAAGCAGATTTATATAGTCGGTAAAACTTATAAAAATCAAACGGGGGGTCCTGCAAATGTCATTCGCGGGCTGAGTTCTGCGTTAAAAAATAGAAATGTAAATGTACAAGTTATATGTTTAAGCGAATCTTTCAAAAAGAGTGCATTAATTAGATGTCTTTTAAAAATTTTGTTTGTAAAACGGAATTGCATTGTAAATGTGCATACTGACGGATTGAAATTGCCCAAACTAGTATATGTTTTTTCACGCATCGATAAAAAAAATCAATATTTTTTGACTGTGCATGGTTTATATTATATTGAATCGAGAATGAATGGAACATATTCAAATAAATATGCAAAAATAGAAAGATTATTGATTACAAAGTTTCCGAATTTAATATGTGTTTCTGATTTATTAAGAAAAAGAATAGAACTTGATTTTGGGAGAACAAAAAATGTTGGTACGGTTTTGAACGGGATCGATTTTATTGAAAATAAAACATTAGAAACAAGAAAAGTTTGTTTTGAAACGCCGTTGAAGTTGCTTATGTTGGGGGGAGTTAGGGAAAGAAAAGGAATCTTTGATTGTATAAAAGTTGTAGACTATTTGCAGGCAAATGGAATCGATGCGAAACTGAGCGTATACGGAGTAGTTGATAGCCAAGAAACCTATGAAAAATTTAATAGTAGAATCGAAGAATTGAAACTTAATGAAAAAATAATATATAAAATTTAAATTAATTATGAAAAACATTATTTATTAATGAAAAAATAATATATAAAGGAAATTTGTCTGATAAAGAATCGGTTTATAGAGTTATTCGAGAGTCTGATATTCATTTATCTTTGAGTAAATGGGACACATTTAACGTTGCAATCATTGAATCTTTAGCAATGGGGGTGCCATGTATTGCTTCGGATCAATGTGGTGCTTCAAACGCGATACATCAGGGTATAAATGGCATTATAGTAGATATGAAATCGGATGAATGGTTAAAAATTGTAAAAGATTTTTGCGTGCGTTTAATTAATCA